>JAGVXI010000013.1:18628-121687 GCA_018303855.1 Candidatus Pacearchaeota archaeon | reverse complement strand
CTTGCACTGCTTCTGCTGGGGTTGGAGGAGCAGTAGGAAAATGGGAGCAGCAGTATTGTGTTGAAGCTGATTTAATTGCAGGGCAGCAAGTTAAAATAAGATTTGAAGGATATGGCAAAACACATTATTTTGGCTGGGATGATTTAACTTTAACTCCGCCTCCAAATGGAGAGCTTATAGTCTTTATAAAAGGAAAAGAGGCAGATGGAAGTTTAGTGGCTTTAAGCGATATGGTTTTTGTTAGAGGAATAAAGACAGATGGAACATCTTTTAGCTACGAAGCTTTAACAGATTTGAATACCGGAACAACGTCTTTTACTTTACCTGAAGGAACTTACAGCATTTCTGTAGGAAAAGAAGGAGGAATAATTGACACTAACTATATTAATCAAAAAGCTAAAAATGTTGTAATTGAAAAAAATGATATCCAGGTTATAGATTTGTTTTACTCAAGAAAAATAGTTGTCGGAGATGGAACACCACAGCTTATTGTTCCTGAAGGAAAAACTTTAGCTGTCTCGCCAAGTAAGATTGGGTTTATCCCACGAAATAGCCAATTTCCTTTTACAATTCACGGGCAAAACTTTGATGAAGATATACAAGTTTATTTCGATGGAAAACCAATTAATGACGGAGAAAATGGAGTTGAGATAGAGATTAGGGATTCTGAAAATATAGATATTCTATTTACTGCAAATGATTTCTTTCGCGGTTTAATTCCAGAAGCAGGATTTCTTCCCTTGGAAGATGGATGGCATTCTTTTAATAATAAAGGTGAACTTATTTTTGCAAGAGCTTTTGAAGATGTAGAATTTTATGAGCATGAATTTTCAGTTGCAAAACAAGGGGAAACGAGTATTACAGGAAAAACAATAACTGGTATGGCTGGTGGTGATTTAGCACATCCAATAGGAACTATTTTGGCTTTATACAGCTGTCAAATTATTCAATCTGAAGAAACAGGGCCTAAAATAAAAAAGAGTCAACTTGATTGCGGGGGAGAAAAACCCCACGAATATACCTCTCGTTATACAGACCATAAATGGGAAAAGTTGGATATTCTTCCTACTACTGTTGTTAATTTTAAGCAAACTTGTGTTTATCTCGGTTATGAAGAAACAGAAAGAATAGATGAGTGTAATGCAAATGTTCCAGGAACAGCTTATACCTCCTATCAGAAAGACACAAAAAATAAGGTAGATTTTCCAGGGTTTGAAGCTAAACTTAATCCTTCATATGAGCTTGCTGCTTTAATCTTTGGTAGTGAATTACCACCTGAAGGCAATTTTATTGAATTGGCTATAGACAAATTGTTTGGTAAGGGTACATCTGCGTCTATTGAAGGAGGCAGAATTATTACCCTTGATTTTTATGATGACTTTAATGAAATGAGTGTAAAAAGAACTAAGAAGATAGTGTGGTTGCCTTGGTTTGAACCAGCATGCATGCAAGCTGTTTATTTTGATGGATTTAAAAACCATGATTTAAAAAGCGAGTTTATTAAGAAACCAAATTGCATTGATAATTGTTGGTATCAAAGAGACTATGAAAACGACAAATATATAGTATATTTGGAAACTCTTGATTATATACGTCTTCCAGAAAAGGCTATTGTAGGAGTAAACGAACAAGTAGATATTGGGGATAGTTGCATGCCATCTAAGCGTACGTATTTTGACAGGGAAGTTATACGTACAGAGTCAGGATACGATGGTAATGAGTTGATATCAGATGATTTTCTTGATTATGGGATGGTTTTTCCAACAATTATTCGTATGTGTAACCCAGCTAAAGACAGTCAAGACTCACAAAATATAGAAGAAGGCGTGGTTATTCCTAATATATTAACAGAAAGGGCAGAGCTTATTACAGATTTTGAGGTAGGGGGAAAGGATGGAACATTTTTACTCCCAGAAGGGAAGGTGCCATATGACTGTGGTTATGTTCAAACTAGACGTTATGATAAATACTGCAATTTTGATAGTAGTTACATTAAAAGTGGTGCATTGCCTTGCAATGTCCCAACCTATGGGAAATTTTAGTGTTTGATTATTTTTTATTTAGAGCAAGAGATAGCAAGCTTATAATTAAAAAATTCTTTGTATGATAATTATCAAACTGCCAGCAAATTATCTTTTATCTATAAATTGGTTATAAGGTGCGAGATTATAATATTTCAGGTTAAGTTAAACATCATTTTTAGCTATGTTAAAATTAATAAAAAACTATTGGCTTTGGCTTATAGAGAAATTCAGATTGTCACTTAATTTTGAATAGTTTGTTAGATATAATTACTTCCAAAATTTTAAACCTTCAAAAAACTTTCTTGCTTCTCTAATTTGCGCGTATGGAAATTCATCTGTTCGTAAGTTTTTATTTGTAAGTTTTCCTTCTGCTCTTAATACTAAAAGTCCTGTATCCATATAACTATCTGGCAATTCAATATAGCCTTTTTTTGTCTCTCCTGTTTTATACTTTTCCAAAAAATCTGGATTTGCTTTTAAATAAGCATCTGCACTATTTATAGTTGCTTCAATCTTGCGTTTTTCGCCAGGAAGAACTTCAGGAAGATATGTTAAACCAAAACCTCCGGCAATTGCTGCCAAGCTCAAGCCTCCAGCTACAACTACTGCAAGTTTCCAGCCCTTCAATTTTGATACTATATTTTTCATACTACTTCTTAGTGACATCTATTTATAAATGTTTCGGTTTTAACATAGGGAAATCCCTATTTGTCTAACATATTATAAACCACAAAAACAATTATAAACCTGAAAATCTTAATTTATTCATGAATAAAAAAGAGGAAAGATTAGAGAGCATTCTAATTGGAGTTTTGATTTTAACTATTGTTGTTCTTTCTGCTGTTTTGATTTTTGATATAACAAAGACAATAACAGGAAGAGCAGGAGGGGAAACAGCTACAGAATATGTTAATATTGGTTATGGAAGAATTATAGCCGGAGATGATTCATCTTATTATCATCCAGAACCGCAGGTGCTGTTAATTACTGACATAGTTCCCGGCTTAATTTCATGCGGAGATAGCGGCGCATGTGCAACAAATAAATACAAAATAAAATTCACGCAGACAAGTGATCCTGGGCTTTATAATAAAGAGTATATAATTGACAGAGCTGATGAAGCAATTGTTAATGGCTTTGATTATGATTCTTTGACTGTTGCTGGAGATGCTTCTGTTTTTGGAGATTATTACATAAGCGGAGATGACAAATTTGATGTTTATGAATTACAGCAAGTGGAAGAACCAACGCCAATACAACCCGCTTCATATCCTTACAATAGCAAATTTGAGGCACATGTTAGAGTATATGAAGGAGCTAAATTCACTTCTATTGAATTTGATGAATCAGGTGGGATAATTACTACTGAAACAGACATTGTTCCAGAGATTATCCCAGAAGGAAGGGTAGGAGATCCTTTACTGACTTTAAAAGTATATATGATTAAATTTACAAGCGGAAGATCGAAAGGAGTATCATTCCCTATTGAAGTAACCTTGAATAGTAATGATGGGGATCGTTTATTTTCCACTTCATTTGGCTTTGGGGCTGTACAAGGAGATACTTTTGATGTTTATAAGTGGCAGAAGGTTGAAGATACTGCGCCCCCGTTTATACAATCTTTTAGAATTGTTGATTCTTCAGGAACAGAAGTTCCATTAGGTGATTATAATCTATTTGCTAATTCTAAATATAGTCTAAAAGGTGGTAGAGGTTATTATATTGATGCTGTTTTTAATGATAGTCCGGGTTTGGTTTATCTTGATCCTAATACTGACGACAATTATTTTGTGGATTTTTATGAGCTCTATGTTCAAAAAATGCCTGATGGCGAAACAAATTGGTACACTTTTGGAGATTGTTTCAAAAATAATATATTCTCACAAACCCATGATACTTACACGAGTTCAACACAAAATGACAATTGCGTTTTTTATTTTCCATATGGAGAAAAAGGCAAGGTAGAATACCTTATACATCTTAAAGATATATGGTACCATGATGTTTGGCTAACTCAAGGACCTTATTATTATGAAACAAACTCACTTGAACCAGTAAGAATAATAAATTCTGGTTTAGACAGCTTAACAGGATGGAATGTTGTTAAAGACACCTATACTAATACCGGCCCTTATGTAACTCCAAAATATAGAATTACTAAGTATATATCTGCTTATCCAAAAAGTGGGAGCAATTTTGTTGCTCTTCCTTATCAATCCAATGCTAAGCAAGCTCCTTATTTTGAGCAGACAATTAACATTTTAACTGGTCAAGGAGGGGATTATAAGCTATGCGCTCAAGGCATTAATCTTGGAGGAGATTCTCAAGGAATAATGTGTTTAGGAAATACTTGCAGGACAGCAAATCCTAGACAAGAAAATTATCAGTGGAGTAAATATCAGTGGTTTAGCTATTGCACAGAACCAGTGAGTTTGGTTAGCGGACAGCAAGTTAAAATTTTATTTAAAGGTTTTGGCAAAACACATTATTTTGGGTGGGATGAAGTGACTTTAAGAAAAGTCGGGGTTGAAAGTGCTGGTGCAAACTCAAATATTTTTATTAGAAGTAGCTTCAATAAACCAGTTGTTTTATCACAAATTCTTGATGATGGAAGTTTTAGTGAAAAACTTTTGGCAAGTGGAAGTTATAAATACAATCAGTTAAGTGCCATAACATCTCATTTTGCAAAATCTGTTGTAACTTTTTCTAATCAATTTAGTAGTTTGGGGTTTTATCGCTTTAAGATATTTAAAGAAGATGTTTTAATAGACGATATTGCTTTAGATGCTTCAATTTCAGATAGATATGTGCTTAGTTTGGATGACGGAAATTATAAAATAGAGGCTTATTCTTGCGGGGATTACTTTTCTATTTTGGAGAGCCATGGAATTGATGCGCAATATTTTAAGGATTTGGGGAATTTTGAGATTATAGATGGCTCTGGAATTAATCGTGCTGATTTAGGTTTTTATCCTCTTTCAATTGATTTCATTGGAACCGGAGAGAATATCCAACTTTGCGATAGAGATGGAGATAATCCAGAAATGTGCGATTTAAGCAGGATAGTTTTTGATGAAGTGCAAAGAAGTTGCTCTAATTATTTAGGGAGTATTTCTGCTGAAGTTTTTATTGAGGATGGAAGCATAAGCCAAACAAGTTCATCAGTTACTGGAAAAGCAATTACAGGATTTGCAGGAGGAGATATTGATGCCCAGCAGATGGACTGCACAATGGAAGGAAATATGCAACTTTTAAGCGGATACATTAATACATGCTATAAATCTGTTACAGAAGATTTTGATTGTGGTGACAGAACAATATCTGTTCAAGCTTATAGAGATATTCGCCTAACTTTAGGTACTTCTCCTGAAGCCATCAGTTATTGCGGTAGTTTAATCAATCAACTTACAGACTGCGGTGTTAAACCTGAAATTTACCAAGGTCCAAAAATTCCATATGTTCAGGCGATGATTGATTTAAATACCATTTCAGCAACAACTCCATTGCCCCCTCCAAACACTGCATGTGGAGAAACAGGAGGGGTTGCATATCTTTGTAAATCTGAACCTGTGCCTAATCAAGAATTATGTGGCAAGCTATTAATTAACTCGCAACAAAAAAAGATAGCTGAAGTAACAAAAGAGATGGTAGGAAACCTTTCATCCCTTGTTTCTGGTGGATATGTTTGGGACGATACGCCTTATACTATTGATTGGCCAGAGCCAACACCAGATGAAACCGTTAGAGTTCCAACTTCTGCCAAAATAAATGGGTTAAGAGCAAGAGCAAATGATCCTTCTCAATCATTTAAAATAGGAAAAACTTTATCAGAGTTAGAGAAATTTTATATTTCAAAGTATTACTTTTTAACTGCTCATGAAGGGGCTTACTTTTTAGCAAAAGAATATTATGGGTTTAAACCATTTGACCCAAATAAGAATAGTTTGGGATTTGATAATAAACCAGTGCATGTTATGCACCAAATGGATGAGTATTGTACAATTACCCCGGGAATTTTTGATTTAGGGGGGATATGCGAAGGGATGACTCAAATGGTAGATGCTTTTTGGAAAAATAGTGATGCAACATCAAAGACCTATTTATCCAGAGAACAACTTACAGATATTTTTGTTTATGCACCTGAAACTGGCTTAAGAGTAAAAGCTCCAGCATTAAGAGATATAGCAGGAGTCCCATCAGATGATGTTAAAAAAAGAATTACTTACCTTCAAAATAATCAAGCACGTTCAAATTTAGATTTAATCATTGGGATGAACATGTATGAACTTAAAGAGGCAGGTATAACAGACCTTTTAACCCCCCATAGTTTTTATGTTAAACTGCTCAATTCACTTGCAATAGGAAGACCAGATGTTTTTTCTTATATTCCTTTTCCGTATTATCAGAGTGGGCATGCTGTTTTGTTAGTGAATGCAGACAAAGAAGGGAATTTAATTGTTTATAATTCTAATACAGATACTATTGGGCTTACTGAGTTAAAACCCGGTTTTATTTCATCAAAAGGATTAAGTTTTGAAGAAAGTGTTTTAAAATCAGATGGCAAAAAAGAGGGACATAAACCTGTTTTTATTGAGGATAAAACAAAGGATGGAAGTTATAAGCCAAATACAAATCTCGGGCTTCATACAAAAAACTGCAGATGCTCGGGGATTTGCGGGACAATTATCCGCACAACTCTCCAAGAAGAACTTGAGTATGAATTTGCAGATAATGGGTGTGAAAGCTTATAAAGTATATTAGTGTAACACGCCCTTATCATTACAAATCTCTTATCATTAATAAATAAGATGCTATGGGTTTTAGCCCATGGAAAGATTAATATAAGTCCTTTTTATTTATTAATAACTTCTTGGTAGTAACAAATTAGAAACATTTATAAATAGGAAAGTCAATTAAAAATCATGGCAAAAAAAAGTTTATTAAGAAGTTTAGGAGTAAGTTTAGGTTTAACAGCAAGTATTTTATTTGGAAATTCACAGGCAGTTTATGCTCAAGACGCACAAAAAACAAAAACAGAAATAGCAGAGAATCAGGAATTTTTAGAATATCTTGAAAAATCACTAAGTGGTTCTGAACACTATCAATCAGTTAAGGACAAATTAAACGATAAAACCCCCCTAACAAAATCAGAACATCAACAAAGAAGAAGATATGCTGTTATTTTAAATGGTGATTTATTGGGGCATGGTGATAATGTTGAAGAAGCTTATAAAACTTTAAACCATTCGGGTTTTGAAGATAAAAACCTTTTTATTTTATCACGTTTTTTGCCTGAAGATATAGGTAAAGAATCAGTTACTGGCATGGCGTACCAGACAAATTTAAGAGAAGTGTTTAATTATCTTGAAAGAACAGTAGATAAAAATGATTTATTTGTTATTTATGCAACAGGACATGCAGAATTAAATGGTGATAGAGCGAGATTGCAATTAGCTTTTGAGCCTATAGACTCTGCTGACTTTAAAAAAATTGTAGAAAAAATTAAAGCGCAAGATTATATTTTTGTTACAGATACATGTTATTCTGGAGCAATAGCTAAAGAGTTATCTGACTTGGAAGGAAATGTTTTGTCAATTTCAAGCACTGATGCTGAGCATGTAACATACTGCAAGAGTTTTATAGTGCCTTTTTGGAGAGTTTTAAGAAATGGTGAAGGAGCAAGAGAAGCTGATGCAAATATGAACAGGAAAGTGGATATTGGTGAAGCATTTAATTATGCTTTTAAAAAGCATAGAGAAGATGATAAGTTAGATAAAAAAGAAGCTGAAAAAATTTTAAAAGAACATCCTGAAATGGAGCACCTGAAAAAAGTTCGTGAAGAAAGTGCTGATGCGCAATTTTACTGCACAAAAAATTGGATAAATGAATTGAAATAATTTTGGGTGGTTGCCAATAAACGCTTGTTAACTTGCAATCTTTTTATATTAATGTGGCCAGAAATTCACCTTTACCCCACTATTTTTTCTAAAATTCCATTTTCAATCTTGTTGCCAAGAATTATATAAATCTTTATAAATTTCAAACAAGTATATTATTATGCCAAAAAGAAGCTTAATAAGAGGTTTAGTTGCTGGATTGGGATTAGCAGGTTTAGTATTTTTTAATTCAAACTCTTATGCTGAAGACAAGCCCGTTCAAAAAATAAATGACGAGGTGCTTTATGAATCTTTAATTCAGAAGGTAGATGAAGGCATTAAATTAATTGAGCCAGTATTAATAAAAGACAAACCTTCAACAAGCACTCCAGAATACACTTTCACAGATGAAGATGCTTACAGACTTTTACAAGACGAAATAAGAGAGGGTGTTGAATTTGTTGAACCAAGGTTAGTTGGCAGGGATTCAACACGAACAATAACTAATGCTCTTACGGATGAATATGTTTATGAAATGCTTGCAAATGATAAAGTTGAAAGTTCAGAAACCACTAAAACTCTTAATATTGCCCCATATAAGTTAACTGGTGGCATACTAAGTCTTAATGATGAAGATACTTCTCAGCTTTTAAAAGACGAGGAAGCTAATGGTAAAGCACTCAGGGAAAAATATCCTCAGGTTAAATAGTTAAAATAATCTTAGAAAATTTGGTGAAATTATTTGTTTTATCTTCAAATTTAATTTTTATATATTTCAATCACAAGATGGTTTTAATTTTTTAGTTCTATTAATAAAAGAGGAAACCTCATCGCCAATTATATGATGCTTTGTTAACTTAAAATTTGGTGAATCTCTTTAAAATAAGAGTTAACCAGCTATAGTTATTAATTATTAGTTAATATGGAAGTCATTTAATAAAATTGCAATTACCTAATTTTCATATAAAATAAAACTATAAAATTTGTTATTCCATCATCTATTAGCTTAACATAACCGGAATAAGTAAGCTATTTAAATGACTATATCGTTAATTTATTATTATAAAAAGAGGATAAAAAGGAGGTGTAATATGGCAAAATTAACTGCTTGGTTGGTAACAATACTTGGTGTACTTTTAGTATTGCCTTTACTTGGAGTTGATCAACTTGGAACAATAAGCGAAGGAACTCTTGCATGGCTTATTGCAATAGGTGTTTTAGTGGTTGGAATTGGCAAACTTGTGAGAAACTATTCTTATAAAAAAAGGAGATAAATAAGTTCTCTATTTTTATTTTTTGTTTAATTTTTATATTATTAATAATTTTATTATTGAAAAATTTGTTTCTATTAGTTAAACAATGGTGAGATTAGATGTAAGGCTAATTGTTGGTTTGATAGTTAACTTAACATTATTCAACTTCAACATCCATTTTCCAGCTATTTTTTTCTCCGCTGGTTTTTTTTATCAATAATCTTTAATGGCTTTTTAAATAAAGGGCAGTCAAGAACAAGACTCTCGAACTCACCACCTTCACCTGCTGGGTGGATTTTGTATTTTTGTTTTAAGATATTTATATCGTGAATAAATTGTTTATCTATCTCGCGCCCGATCCAGCTGTCATCTAAACCCTCTGCTGCAACATGAGTTATTATAACTTTAAATTTATTTTTTATTAAATCACTTAAGTATTCAATTTCATCTTTGTGCCATAATGGATTAATACATTTTATTTTTAGCTTATCGCAGATTGCTTGAATGCGGGAAGCTTGGTATTGTGAATGTAATGCACCTGTTGTTATGCCCTGGATTTTATATTTTTTTATAGCTGATTTAATAGCTTTTTCTAAGTCATTTAATTCATCTTCCTTAACACCTTTGGTTTTTTGAATTATTATTGGAAGATTCATTAGCTTAGCTTGTTCTTTTGTTAATTCAATTTTGGAAGTGTGAAACATGTAACTCTCATTATTAGAGCTAAAAATTGAAATTAAACAAACTAATTCATGCCCTTGTTGTTTTGTAAGCCAGGCAGCATAAGTCGAATCTTTTCCGCCTGAAAATAACGCGCCGAGTTTCATGATTATGGTTAAATAATTTGTTATATAAATGTTTATGGTTAATAATTATTATGGATTGATGTAGTAAATGGTTATACTCTTGATTAACATCAGTTAATGATGAGAATAGATATTTGTAAGTTATACTCCGGTTAAAATCCCTTAGTTAGTAATAGAATATTAAACTTTCAATATGATCAAGCTTAAAATGCTGTCTTTTACAATTAAAATTTATTAAAAATAGTTTTTATATTTTTCAGTTCTTTTTTGAACCATTAGCAGGATGCCAACCTTCTAGTTCCTTAAATGTTTCATTAGAAAGCGTGCTTTTACGAGAGAAATATTTGCCTATTTTACTGTTTCTTATTTTACTTATTAATTCATAAAAAAATTCTTTTTTTTCATATACAACTTCTTTTTCATACGGTATCTTAACCCCTTTGTTTTCAGGCAATTCATCAAGTAACTTAAAAGTTTTTCTATCTTGATGGAATGCAACATAAAACAATTTTGAAGTTAAATTAAGCATTTCTATTTCATACCTTTCTGCATTTGTTCCTGGTTTTGACATAACTAACTTTGCTAAACCCATAGATAGTTTACTACCAGTTGTACAATGTTCAGCTAAAAATTTTACATCATGAATATTAAAGAAAGTGTCTTGGCTTATAATATTGTAAACTTTTTTTAGTTGCATGGTGTCCTTAACAAAATTATTCCATTTTTTGTTATCTATTGCATCATAAAGAGAAGTTGTTTTAGAATCTGGGGAAATGGCATACTGGTCTAAACATTTCATTATTCCTTTGTTTGGTTTTGGGGCAATAGTATCTGCAAATGCATTTATAATGCTTTGAGTATACTCAATATGTCTAGGATGCGAAGGCACACCTTCCATAAACTCATTATATAATCCATGGACATCCCCATTATATTGGTCACAAACTCTTATCTGTGGGCGAGATCCATTCCCATTAAGATTTACTCGTTTAAAACAAAAATGAGGAGGTTCATTTTCACCAATTTCATGCAATATCTTTTTCTCTTTGCTTCTAATTCTTCCTTCTTCAAAATTAAATATCGGGGTTTCAGAACCTTTTACACTAACTCTTCTAATAGCTTTATTCAAAAGATATGGGTTAATCATATTTTTATGTAGAATTAACCATTTTTAAGAATTGTGGTATTTTAATTATAATCGTTTAATTTCATTAAACAATCTTTTCAAAGAAATCTGCCAGGGGGTTTTCAAACTCTTTGTTAATTTTGCCAAGTCTTTTTTTCTTTCCAGCGTCTAATTTTATTATTTCAGCTTCAAGCTCTTGTTTTAATTGTTCATTTGGGTCTGGGTTATGCTGGAGGTAAACTTTGTGCAACCATATATAAATCTCCTCAAAATGGTTGTTCTGTTCCAGCCAGACTCGTTTTTGATTATCTAAGTGCAAAAGAGGGGAAAATGAAATTAATCTTTCTTCTTTATTGCCTTTTACAAATTCTGAATAAGAAATTTTTTTTTGTTCTTTGTTTTGTGAAAAATGCCCAAAAAGTTTTGAATAAACCTCTTTTATCTTATCTTTAATGCTGAATTTTCTTTTTGGAAGTGAAATTGCAATTTCTCTTAAAGCATTTTTATCAATTATCTCTTTTGTGATTCTCCTGTTTTCTGTTACAATTGCTTTATTTAGTGATTCCATTAGCTCTTGCAGGGTTACTTTTTTGAATCTTGGCATAGGGCTTTTTGGAACTAATTCTGGAATATCTTCATCCAGTGTAATTCTTTCCATGCTATATTTTTTGTTTTCTTTTGCGCCAAATAATATTTCATCTATGCTCTTTATGTACTTATTTAATATAATCTCTACCTTTATTCTTAAAAGCAATGCTGCTGCAAGCAAAACCTTTCCAGAAACAAAAAAATCAGCTTCTTCAATCTGCTGGACTTTTGTCAAAAACCCGTCTACAAGAATCGTAATATTAATATCCCACGGGTCTAATTGTTCAGTGTTTATAAGATCATAAATAATCTCTTGCCAGCCAATTTCACGGCTAAACAGCAAATCATGGATTTGCTCTTGCTTGACACTCAACTTATCTTGTTTTGGGGTTTCCTCTTTTATCATTAATTATTAAATGAGCGCTGTTTTATAAATATGACTGATGATTCGAGGCTTGATGATTACTAAGAATGGGTATAGGTTATAATAGAAAGGTAAACCAATTTAGGTTATGTACCAATAATAAAGTAATATCAATACTTACATTTTATGAGTGTTATGACTCTTAGAATAATAACCTGCAAAATATATAGTTAAAGTATATAGGAATAATAATCACTACTTTTGGTTGACTAACGGCTGTCATTTTTTAATAGTAACAGAAACGAAAGGTTTAAATACTAGGGCATATTGTATTTTTTATCACCTCTTTTTCCCCAGAAGAGGCTTCAAGCTACTCTAATTGAATCGGCTTGGATCCTCTTCCAGGGTTCATTCTTACCTTAAGGTCTAGATTATGTTACACATAAACAGCTTATTTTTGAAAGCTGGATTTTTTCATTAGGAGAGCATAGGGTTTGCAAAAACCTTATAGGCTTAATTAATATAAACTAAGCTGTTTACTTTATATAATATTTTGATAACAAAACTGCTCTCTTAATTTGATTTACCTATTGTTATTCTTTTTTAGTATTAGTAATAAACTCTGCTCGTTCATTACTAGTTTACTAATATTATTTACTGCTATTAGTAATGAACTCGGTATAATGGCATTTACCGCAATACAGCCTATTTTCTGATTTTGAAAGAAACACCCCTAATCCGCATTTTGGGCACGATCTTCTTTGCTTAACTGCTTGATTGCCTTCAATTTTGTAAAATTTATACTTCTTGCTCGTAGGTTTATTTTTTCGCTGTTTTTTTCCTGTTTTCGCTGTTTTTTTTGCCATCTTAAAAATTATTTATTGGGTTTGTACTTTCTCATTTTTTACTTTTTGTTTAGGCTCTGTTTTGTCCTTGTCTTTTGCTGAATTATAAACATTTGCTTCTATCTTAAAAGTTTTTCTTCCAAATTTGCCTTTAACTGATTTAATTGCAATTGCTTCTATTGGCTTTGAAAATTTTTCAGACACCAGTTTTTTTGAGTCTTCTATTGTTGGAGTTGAAACAGAATCAATTATGATTTTAATCTCTTTTCTTTTAAACAACGGATTTTCTATTTCTTGGAGTATTTTTACATTTGTCATTTTAATTTTTTGGAGGCGTTTTCCATTTATTAAATCTGTAAACTTCTGCATATTCTGTTGGAATTAAATGAGGAATATTAATAACAGGACAAAATTTACTTGGCATTTCAATTTTTGCCCATTTAACTGGCGCATATTGCACAACATATTCCATGCCTCCAACCTTCTTAATCAATGAAATTTCTGGGCTCATTTTAAAAATTTACCTTGTTTTAATTGCAAATTCGCCTTTGCCTTTTATTTTTAACTTTTGAGCCATTTCAGATTTCTCAGGATTCAAAACTATTACCCTTCCTTTTATTGTTTCAGTTGATTGTTTTGAATCGCAATTAGGGCATTTTTCTCCTTCATATATTCTGTTGCAAATCTTGCATGCTTTTTGCTTTGTCATTTTTTATCTTTTTTAATATTATATAGTTGATGTAGAAAGTAGTTTAATTGGGTAAAAAGTTACTAACTTATTTAACCTTACATAATTAGTAAAGTCTTCTTCGTTTAGTATAACAGAAAGTCCATTATCTGTTTTGCCTGTAAAAGTAGTACCCTCACTTATTTTTATTTGCATTTTATTTTTTCTTCTTAAACGTTTAGTGTACAACCCGTAATCTAAACCTTGATAAGTGCCTACATAATTAACAAAATCCACTAGTATTGCGTCAACTCCTTTTTGACTTGGTATCTTTATATCTGGTGCTACTTCATTCATGTGATTATTTCTTAAAATTGAGGGGAGACATTTTGTTCTATATTCTCTTGCCCTGTTTTCTAACATTGTTAAGAGTTCTTTCTTGCTCATTTTCTCTTTCCTCCCTTGCCCTTCCCTTTTACTGCTCCATATTCTTCTTTTATTATTTTTTTCTCTTCTTTTTCTCTTTTCTTTTCTTCTTCTTTAATCCACTCTAATTTTCCTAATCCAGGCTGCCTCATAGTTAACCCGATTTTAACATCTGCTCCTTTATGGCTTATTGCAACTATCCGCGCCAAGCATTGATCGCCTTTTTTAATGCTTTTTTTACTTGACTTTCCAATAAGAGAATTTGCCTTGTTGAATGAAACATAATCTTCCATTGTTTGACTAACGTGAATCATTCCTTTCATTACACCAAGATTTATGAATGCTCCAAAGTTTGTAATTTCATCAATAATGCCGAAAACCAGCTCCTGTAATTCTGGTTTCCATACAAGAAGCTTGAACTCTGAATCATAATATGCTGCACCATCGCCAGGAATTATAACCCCCTCTCCAACACTGGAAATATCCACTACGCTAATAACTCTTCCAAGTTCTTTATTATAATAATCTGCATAAGTTTCTTGCAATTGTTGTGCAACAGCTTCTTCTGTTGGAAGCCCAAATCTTTTTGGCTCTACTCTTACATGGTCTTTGATATCCACTAAATAAAACATTTTATTAATAATGATACTCTATAAAAAATGAGTAAAAATTGGTTTTTAAAGGTTGTTATATAATGTAAAAATGCTTTTATAGGATAATTGAGTGTTTTTCATATGTTAAGAGGTGGAAGGAGGATAAAAAGAGATTTAGTCAGTTTAATTTCATTTTTATCATTATCTTTTTTAACATCCTGCATTGCTCCTCTAACCCCACATAATTTTTTAGTTAGGCTTGGTTCTGATAAACCTTTAGAGCAAAGACTTGAATCTTCTAAAGAATTAATCGAAAAAAGAAAAAAACAGGCTTATGATTATACTTTAGCAGAAAAAGCAGCTATTTTTGAACAAGAAAGGGATTTTTTTAAGCTTGGCGAGCCATTTACCAGCATAAGAGAAGGAGACTTAAGAGGCAGAAGTAAATTATCTGGTTCATTTAGTTTTTTAAGCGAAGAACTTTTGATGCTGTCTTTTAAGTATAAGGCGACATTAGATGAGGGAGTTAGAAAAGAAGTTTCAAAATGCCTTGATGCTTTTCTTTTGGCAGACGATAATTTTGGTAGAAAAGGGCAGTTGCCAAAAGCAGTTTTTTTTTCTAAATACAAGCTTAATGAATTTGAAGATGGCTTTCATAAATATTATCTTTATGGAAAAGGCGGGAAAAATAGCGAAGATTTTATTTATTTTATGGACGATGCCCATGGAAATACTATGCCCCAGCATTTTCATGCGTTGTATTTTCTTAATAAATTTTTTGAAGATAAAGAAGTTAAAGAAAAAGTAATTGAGCTTACAGATAGGCACATTAATTATCTTCTTGATGTTGGATTTACAGTAAAAAGACTTGATGGCAATAATGCCACGTACGCAGGTATTACAGGAGAAGAATATTTTGGGTTTGCAAAAAATTCTTTTTTGTCGAGAGTAACAATCCTTGAAATAGCCAAGCATATTATTGAAGGACAGAATAATGAAGATGTTAAGTTTAAAGATAGTTTACAGAGGATAAATAATGAAATTAATGGATTAAAAGAGAGTGGTAAGATACAGGCAATTGAGGACATAACTCCAAATATTGCAAATTTCTCTTTTAGTTCCACTTCTGGAGATAAAAGAATGTTCTTTAATTATTTTATACTAGCAGATATTGAAAGAGAAAGAGGTGGCGGGAATTATTTTAAAGAGTTATCTGATAAATACTGGATAGAGAAAAGAGAACTTTTCAATTCATTATTTGCTTTTTTATATCTTGGGGCAAAGCCAAAAAATGCCTGGAGTTTTCAAGATAGATTTAATCTGGCTGTTTCGCTTGAATACTTCAAAAGCTTCCCTCTGGATAGAAATAACTCAGAAATCTTGAATTCTTTTTTTGAAGATGAAGATATTGAGATTAATAGATTTCCTGAATTTTATAAAAGCGGGCTCAAACCAAGAAATAAAATGCCCTTGCCAGTTTATAGGAGAGGCATACGAGAAAATGAGTTCACAAGGAATCAGCATAGATTAAATGAAAATATTGGGAAAGATGGAGGGAGATTTTATATCCCTAATGATTTCTTGACAGCTTATTACACTGCTTTGGCAAATGATTTTATACCTTTAGAACAGCAAGAAATTGATAAAACAAAAGTCGATTCATTTTTAGAAGAGGTCAAACCTCTATTTGAAAGCGTGATGTACAAATAATTAAGATTGTCATAAAATCTCTAACATTTTTTTATCCTTAATTATCAGTTTTTTATTTCTCACAGAGTGCTTAATTTCTCTATCGAGCGTGGCAATAATTGTTTTTGAGTTTTTATTAGCATAAGTAATTATTCCATTGTCGACATTGTTGCTTTTTAAATCAATTTTTATAAAACTTTTTTCTAATAGTATTTTTAGTGCAGATTTTGCACTAGACTGAGAATTCGCCAAACCCTCAAGCTCTGTTATAACTTGCGTTGGAATTAACACTTGAAAACCTTCTTCTTCCAAGTATGTAAAGAAATCTATTTTTTGTTTTATGCATGTCATGATAAATGAGGTATCAAGTAAAGCTTGTCTCATGATTCTTATTAGTAAAAGGAGGTTATAAAATTTAACGTTTAATACTAAACCTCTTAAATTATTAGATATCCTCAATAACATTTATTAACCTAATTCTCTTTTTTTAAAAATGCAGGAAAAAGAACACATTTTGGAAGTTTTGGGTAAAACAAAAGAGGCTTTGAAAAGACAGGACGTGATTGGATTAAAAGAGTTAAGTAATATGACAATCCACTCTGCATCTATTTACAAAGATACAGATTGCATTACAATAGCAGTAGTTATTTATGCTTTAAGCAAAATAATAGAACGAAGAGATGATAAAAACTCCAAACAATGCAATGAATTTTGTAAAAAAGCAGGCTTGTCAATAGAGAGAGCAATTGCTGCCTTAAAAAATGATAATGAAGAAGAACTAAAAAATAATATTGAGGCAATAACCAGCTCGATAAAGAATCTTTCTGGAGATTTAAAAGATTATGTTCAAGATGTTTTTAGAAAGGCGCAAATTAACAAAGCTTCAAAGATTTACGAGCATGGAATTTCAATGGAGCAAACCGCAGAACTTTTAGGTTTAACATTATTTGAATTAGCAGGATATGCAGGACAAAGGCAGATAGTAGATGCTGGGTTGAATAAAACAAAAGATGTTAAATCACGAATTAAACTTGCTATGGAAATGTTTGAATAATAAAAATGACAGCACAGCCCCCAAAAATTATTATCTTTGATGCAGGCGCTCTAATAAGCTTTACAATGGCTGGCTTGTTAGATGAGCTTAAAAAATTAAAAAAAATATTTAATGGAAAATTTATCATTACACAAAAAGTAAAGGAAGAAGTTGTTGATAACCCCATAAATGTTAATAGATTTGAACTTGATGCTTTAAGAATAAAAGAACTTTTAGACGAAAAAGTTCTTGAGGTTTCAGATGCTATAAATATAGATAATGAACAGGTATCTTTTGATGCGAGAAAAATACTGGAAATTGCAAACAACACATTCTTTTACAGAAAAAAGGGGATAGGAATAATTCAAAGTGGAGAAGCTTCCTGTCTTGCTTTAAGCAAAATTTTAAATGAAAAGAAAATCCAAAATGTTATTGCTATTGATGAAAGGACTACAAGAATGCTTGGGGAGGGGCCGGAAAATTTAAGAAAACTGTTGCAGAAAAAACTTCACACTTTAATAAGCTCAAAAAAAGAAAATTATAAATTTTTTCAAGAATTTAAATTTATAAGGTCTGCTGAACTTGTTTATGTTGCTTATAAGAAAAAACTTGTTAACTTAAAAAACGGAAATGTTTTAAATGCATTGCTTTATGCTGTTAAATTTAAAGGATGTGCCATATCTGATGAAGAAATATTTGAAATAGAAAAGATGAGGTAATCAAAAAAAATGAAGAGAGTTGTTGTTATTGGGGGGGGATTTGCCGGCGCTTATATAGCAAAAAAACTTGAAAATTATTTTTCTGTTACTTTAATTGATGCAAAAAATTATTTTGAATTCACTCCTTCAGTATTAAAGGTAATTGTAGAACCAAGCCATATTAAAAGAATTCACGCCCTGCATTCTGCTTATTTGAACAAAGCAAAAATTTTAATTGGGGAGGTTAAACAAGTGACAAAAAAAGAGGTTATAACCAAGTGCAAAGATAGAATTATGAAAATCGTTTTTGATTATTTAGTTATCGCATCTGGCACAAAGTATCAGTATCCGTTCAAGGAGCAAAACCTTATCCTTGCAACAAGGGCTAATTCTTTAAAAAATTGCTACGCAAATCTTTTCAAGTCAAAGAAAGTTTTAATTATTGGGGGCGGAGTTGTTGGTGTTGAATTAGCTGCAGAAATTATTGGGAAGTATAAAGATAAAGATATTACTATTATAGAATCTAATAAAGAGTTAATAGAAAGAACCCCAAAAAAGGCCAGGGAATATGCACGGCAATTTCTAACGAATAAAGGAGTTAAGATCTTGTTTAGAGAAAAATTAGTGCAGATTAAGAAAGATATTTTTATTACAGACAAGGGGGTTAAAATTAAACCAGATATATCTTTTTTATGCACAGGGATTACTCCAAATTTTAAGTTTATGCAAAAGAATTTTTATTCAAAATTAAATAAAAAAAATTATTTAAAAGTTAATGATTATTTGCAGTTAATTGGTTATAAAAATATATTTGCGGCTGGTGATATAGCCGGGCTTAATGAAGAAAAGTTAGCTCAAAATGCTGAAAACCATGCCAGGATTATTGTTAAGAATATTGTTAATCTAGAAAAAAATAAATCTCTTATACATTATAAACAAAAACCGAGAATTATGGTTATAAGTCTGGGGAGGTATAATGGCATCCTTAATTATAAAAATTTTGTATTCACAGGCATTTTCCCGGGATTTCTTAAACATGCAATAGAGTGGAAAACAATGATAAAATACAGATAAGAAAGCGTATAAAAAGGTTAAATGAAGGAGTAGAAAAATTATTAAATCTCTTTTTGCCATTAATCTTGTAGGTATAGAGAATTGCACTATAACGGGTCCGTCGTATAACGTCCATTATCTCCGGCTCCAGCCCGGAGGACGAGGGTTAAACTCCCTCCGGGCCCATATTAAGGTTATGTAAAGTTAACGGGTGATAGAAGAACAAATTTTGAAGTTTTATCGTATATAAACATTAAATAATTTCAATTTTATTAAATGGCTTTTCATATTAGCTAATAATCAATAACTATCGTTGGTTAGCCATTATTTCAAAGAGATTTATCACCTTTTAAGTTAACACTCTCCATATTCAAAATCTTTTTATACCCTAAAATCTTATATTCTCCATGAAAAGAGATGTAAAAGTAACAGCAATTGCTATTGTAATTGCAATTATTTTGATAGCTGGCGTTAATTTTATTACGCAACCTACAGGCAAAGCAACTTTTACAAAAGGGGCGAGTTACGGCCCAATACCAAAAGAGACTATCAATAAAGTAGAGTGTGTTTATTTGTCAGAAGATGATGGATGGGATGTAACAAAGCAGGGAAGAGTCAGGTATTTTAACAAAGCTATTGGAGATTTTGAAGAACCTGTAGATGTTTGTGTAAATTTTAGAACAGTCAGAGAATATAATTGTGAAAAAGGCTATGGACAAACCAGAGACGTAATATGCCCGTCTAACACTATTTGCAGTAACGGTGCTTGCATTGCAGAATAGGCAAGATTAAGAAAACAAATAATAATAGCAACACTGCCATAAACATATTTTTCTGCATCGTAAAGTTTATAAACGAATATGAATAAAAATTTATATTACGCAGTATAAAAATGAAGCATAAACTTCCTGATTTAAATTACGGATATGATTCTTTAGAACCATTTATAGATGCTAAAACAATGGAAATTCATTACAGCAAGCATCATCAAGCATATGTCGATAAGTTAAATGTTGCACTTGAGGGGCATAAAGAATTATTGGATAAACCCCTTATAGAGTTAATAATTGAGCTAGACAAAGTTTCAGAAGAAATAAGGCAGACTGTCAGGAATAATGGAGGGGGGCATTTAAATCATAGTTTTTTTTGGCAGATTTTAAAGAAAGATGTGAAGATAAAAGGAAAAATTTTAGAAGCCATTATAAAAAAATTCGGAAGCTTGGATAAATTTAAAGAAAGTTTTAAGTCTGCATCTATGAACCATTTTGGGAGCGGATGGGCTTGGTTGGTGTATGTAAATGGAGATCTTGAGATAATTACCACTTCAAACCAAGATAATCCGTTATCAACCGGTAAAATTCCGCTTTTAGCAATAGATTTGTGGGAACATGCATATTACTTAAAGTATCAGAATAGAAGAGCTGATTATGTTGATGCATTTTTTTATGTTATAAACTGGCAGCAGGTTGAATCTAATTTTATTGAGGCTGTAAAACACCTGATTAACCAAAAGTACACTCGGTATAAATTAGAGCCTAAGCGAGTTGGAAAATGAAATGAAAGAAAAAAACTCCATATTATTTTTACCAACTTACAAAATACATTAAAGCTTATAATCATTACATGTTTAAAGAAAAGAGAGATAAATGTAGTTGAAATTACAAAAAGTGTGAAAGCAGAACAAAGCAAAAATTTATACCGCCAATATAAAAATTAATTGATAAAAATGCAACTCAGTATTGTGATAAAATATGATTAGAATGCACAACGAAAATTGCAAGCAATTTTCTAGCATACAAATTTCAAAATGAAGTCTATATATCTTGATAATGCTGCAACAACCAGCGTTGATAAAAAAGTTATTAAATCCATGTTGCCATATTTTAACCTGAAATATGGGAATGCATCATCGCTCCATCTGCTTGGAGAAGAAGCAAAGAGAGAACTGGAAAGTGCAAGAAAATATATTGCAAAAGCCTTGAATGCAAAGTATAGAGAGATAATCTTTACATCATCTGGAACAGAGGCAAATAATACCATTCTAAAAGGATTATTTTGGCATAATTACCCTGCTAAAAATCACATAATCACAACAAAAATAGAGCATGATTGCATCTTAAGCACATGTAAATGGCTTGAAACCTTTGGGGCTAAAATAACTTACCTGAATGTTGATGCTGAAGGATTTGTTGACTTGCAACAGCTTGAGCAAGCAATAACAGATAAGACAATTGTTGTTTCAGTTATTCACGGAAATAATGAGGTAGGGACAATCCAGGATTTAAAAGCTATTGGAGATATCTGCAAAAGAAAAAGCACTTTGTTTCACACAGATGCCTGCCAGAGCTTTACAAAAGTTTTGATAGATGTTATCAAGCAAAAAATAGATTTTGTAGCAATTAATGCCCATAAAATCCATGGGCCAAAAGGAATTGGAGCCTTTTATATTAAACAAGGAATAAAAATTACGCCCTTGCTTCATGGAGGAGGGCATGAATTTGGTTTAAGAAGTTCAACTGAAAATGTTCCTGGAATTATTGGTTTTGCGCAGGCAGTTAGAATATCAAACAGCAAGAGTATGAAGAAGATTACGAAACTTAGAGATAGATTAATTGAGGGCATATTAAGAATTCCAAATGCAAAGTTTAATGGCGCAAAAGGAGAAAAAAGGCTTTGTAATAATGTTAATATATCTTTTAAGAACATTGAAGGTGAATCTCTTGGAAACCTGTTGAATGTACGTGGGATTTTTACTTCAACTGGCAGTGCATGTTCATCAAATTCATTAAAACCGAGCCATGTTTTGAGAGCTTTAGGATTAGGGCGCTTGGAAGCAAATAGTTCAATAAGATTAAGTTTAAGCAAATTTAATACGGAAGAAGAAGTTGGAATTGTTATTAAAGAAATTACTAGAGCTGTTGAAAAATTAAGAAAAATAAATTCAATTAAATAGCAAGATGGTTAAATAATCGGGAGGAGGTTTAAAATGGCAAATAAAACGACAAAGAAAAAAAAGAAAAAGGTTTGTGAATCCTGTGGCTGCGGTCCATGCATATGCAAATCCAATTGCAAGTGCTCTTGTTGTCAGTAGGATACAAATTTAAATAAATGCAATAATCAATAAATAGTTGAAAAATGATATGGAAAAATTGAATTTAAAAGGAGTTGTCTGTCCAATTAATCTTGTAAGGATTAGGGTTAAATTAGATGAAATGCCGAGAGGAGATGTTTTAGAGGCGATAGTTGATGAGAGATTTTATAAAGATATAATGGGAGGCATTGAAGAAAGCGGGTATGAAATTTTAAGTGCGAACAAGCAAGATGGAACTTACATTATTACAATAAAAAATACTTTGGAAGGTGTAGCATAAAATGGTTAAAGCAATAGAAATGCTTGTTGAGGAACATAAGAATATTTTAAGAGTAACTGAGGCTATTGAAAGGGAATGCGAACAAATTAGCTCTGGGAAAACAGTTAATGAAGATTTTTTCACAAAAGTAATTGATTTTATAAGAAATTATGCAGATAAACTGCACCACGCAAAAGAAGAAGACATTTTATTTAAGGAATTTTTAAAGCAGGCAGAACAAGGAAGAGTGCATTGCAATCCTATTGAACAAATGCTTTATGAGCATGATGTTGGCAGGAGTTATGTAAAAGCATTGGAAGAAGGAGTTAAAGAGAGTAATAAAGAAAAAATTACCAAAAATGCGCTGGGTTATGCTGGGTTGATTAGGGGACACATTTTTAAGGAAGATAATGTTCTTTATCCTATGTCAGAGCAGGCATTATCAAAAAAAACATTTGAAAACATTCAAAAAGCATTCACAAAGATAAATGAAAAAAATAAAAATGAGATAGAAAAGTATGCTGGTTTTGCAAGAGAGTCTGAAAAAGAAGGTGAAAAATAAAATGAAAACAAGTCTAATAGTAGGCATAATAGCTGTGGTTTTAATTGTTGCTGTAGCAGGTTATTTTCTAATAACTCCTAATAATACAACAAATACGATGAAAGATAATGGTGGAACAGCTGATACAAACATAGATAATACTGGAAACGAAAACACCAATGAGATTAGTGTGGATAATATTGATGCTGGGGATATAGATGCTGGTAGTGCAGAATATGCTAAAACCGAGAGTGTGGTTATTAAAGGTTTTGATTATTCACCAAAAGAATTAAAGATAAAAGCTGGAACTTCAGTTGTTTGGACAAATATGGATAGTGTAGGGCATACAGTTACTTCAGATACTGGCAATGAAATAGATTCTCCTTTATTAAAAAATGGAGAAACTTATGCAAAAACATTTAATAATCCAGGGACTTATGCATACCATTGTAAACCGCATCCTTATATGAAAGGAAAAATAATTGTTGAAGGATAGGGTTTTGAATACATAAAAAATGGAGAATAAAAATGTGGGTTATCTTGTTATTGGGATTGCAGTGGTTATAGTGGCGATTGTGCTAATTTTTAATTCTGCATTAAAAAGCATTGTTGGGCAAACATGCACCCATGGCCCTACATGCTCAATGTTTGATACTATTGGTGTTCAAACATGGATTAGTTTATCAATTGCTGGGTTGGTTTTTATCATTGGATTATTCTTAATGTTTACTAAACAGCCTGAAAAAATAGTTGTGCAGAAAATTAAAGAAAAAGAAAAGAAAAAGAAGCTCGACTTAAAAAATTTGGATAAAGAGGAAAAGAAGGTGATAAGTTTGCTTCAAGAGGAAAATGGGGCAATATTTCAAGCTTCTTTAATGGAAAAAATGGGAATCGGAAAAGTAAAAGTCACAAGGCTATTAGATAAATTAGAGGCTAAACAACTTATAGAAAGAAAGCGCAGAGGCATGAATAACATTGTTGTACTAAAGAATTAGAATGGCAAAAGTTAGTGTTTGCAGAGTTTTAGGCAGATTAAATTAACAGCATCAATAAAAATAACCTCATTCCTGCAATTTTTTAAAAAATGATATCAGAATTTATTATAACATTTAGAGAAACTTTAGAAGTGGCTTTAGTAGTTGGGATTGTTCTAAGTTATCTTGCAAGGACAAAGCAAACAAAGTATAACAATGTAGTTTATGTTGGAATTGGTTTTGGGATAGTTACAAGCATTATTGGAGCGCTAATCTTTATTGAGATTTATGGCGGATTTGGAGGAAAAGAAGAAGAGATATTTGAAGGAATAACAATGCTTGTTGGAGCTGTTTTGTTAACAACAATGATTCTATGGATGATAAGGCAGAAGCACATTGCAGAAGATATAAAACAAAGAGTCTTAAAAAATATTGAAGAAGCAAGCAAAGTGGGATTATTTTTATTGGTTTTTATTGCTGTTTTAAGAGAAGGAATTGAAACAGTCATTTTTTTAGGTGCAGCAAGTTTTGCGTCAGCTGGATTTAATTTTATGTGGGCATTTTTAGGGGTAATAGCTGCAATATTCTTAGGTTACCTGCTTTTTGTAGGTTCAATGAAAATTAACATAAAATATTTTTTCACTATAACAAGCATACTCCTTATTTTATTTTCAGCAGGACTTGTTGCCCAGAGTATTCATGAATTTCAAGAGGCTGGCATACTCCCAGCTATCGTAGAACATGTTTGGGATATTAATCCAGAAGTAAATCCTGATGGCAGTTATCCTTTGCTTCATGAAAAAGGAGGCATTGGAGGATTATTTAAAGAACTGTTTGGGTATAATGGAGACCCTTCATTGTTAGAGTTAATTAGTTATGCTTACTACATCTTAATCATCTTATTATTGTGGAAGATAAAGCGGTAAGAAAAATGGAATCATGAGATAAGTAATTAAATACAGGCTAAATAATATAATAGTGAAAAATAAAATGGAAGAATTAATAATATGTGCTCTCTGTAATAAAACATTTGGGAGCAAAGAAGGTTTAGAAAGCCATAATTTTGCCAAACATCCGGAACAATCTCAAAAATTAAAAAAACCCTTTCCTGTTAAAAAAACTAAAAATTTGGTGATATTTTTAATTATTCTTGCTGTGATCGTTTTTGGGATTTATTTTGTTATCTCTAATCTAAAAATCCTTCCCCCAACAGATATGCAGGGGCACATAGAAGAAAATCCTCCTTCACATATTATGAAAGAACCAATGAATCTCCTTATTCAAAAACATATGCTTGAACATGCCGATGGAGTTGGCAGACCAGGAGCAGTAATTAATTATAATTGTGAGGATTTCATGTGCGAGGAAGGATTAATTGAAAACCTCGAGGCATTCACAAACACGTATGATTATGTTTATGTTGCGCCATTTAAAAACATGGACGCAAAGATAGCTTTAACAAAACTTGGGGAAATTGAAGTGCTTGAAGAATATGATAAGGAAAGAATTGAGGATTTTATTAGGTGAAATTTATTGTTGGTTAAATAAATCTGTAAGAAGATAATTCTATCCATCATAATATATAAATTTCAAAAATTTGTTAAACATAATCTATCAACAACTAAATTAATTGGGTTTCTTGAAAACTCATTAAATTATTACTGAAACTAGTTTCTCCTAAAGGTATATAAACATTTTTTTCCTGAGTTTATTAATTAAATAAATATAAAAAAAATGGCAGAAACAGAAGAAAACGAAAAGGAAAAAACCAAGTCAAATACTGGATTTTACATGCAGATTGCTGCAGTGATTGTCCTTGCTGGCTTACTAATGTTTAGTTTTGGCAAATCGCCTGGCGGAGATAGTTCGTTTACAGGACAGGTTATTGAAACTATTCCGGCTTCTGAGATAATTCCAACAGGGATACCAAGGGTGTATGGAGAAGAATTGAAAATCAAGTATGATGATATTTCCCCAAATAACCCTCAACTTGCCGATAAAACAATAAATACTTTGGGAAAGATTGATATGAGTGAAACACTTACAGGCGCTAACTTTGAGAGATATGTTAACATTCTTTATAAGTTAGAGAATGGAATCTCATGCGAATTTTGCTGTGGAGCAAGAGCTGTTATATTTGAGAATGGAGAACCAGCATGTGGATGTGCTCACAGTTATGCTATGCGTGGAGTGGCAAAGTACTTGATTCTTTACCATGGAGATGAATTCACAGATGAAGAGATACTTGAAGAAGTAGGGAAATGGAAAGTTTTGTTTTTCCCAGGAATTCATGAAGGTAAAGCTCAGGTATTAAAAAGTCAGGGAATTGAAATCAACTACATTAACTTGGCAAGCAATAAATACAGAGGAATTGAAAAGGGCCAGGCATCTGGAGGGATGGTTGGTGGTTGCTAAACGGGGCTTTTATTTTTTATTTTTCCCTTTAGCATGTTAAAAATTAACTATTCTTAATCAATCAAAGAAAATAGGAGAAAAAACATGGATACAAAAAATGTGGTTTTATGGATGGTAATTGCTATACTTGTAATTGCAGTTATTTATGTAATTCTATTCAGAGGAGGAGCTGGAAAAATTGATACAACTGGTTGGACAGCCAACGAAGTAATGAATTATGAAATGCATGGAACCATTCCTGCAAGAGTTCAGCAAAGCAGTAATCTAAATGGCGCACCAACAATGGTTGGGGGATGTTAAAATGGCAGATTGTTGTTTTTTCACATTCAGTAAAGAAAAGATGAAAGGAGGAAATAAATTTTAAAAACAATATAATGGATAAAAAGTTAATCTTATGGATTGTAATTGCTATACTTGTTTTAGCGGTTATCTATGTTGTGTTTTTCAGAAGCTCCCCAACTGGAGGGGTTATCTCTGCAGGACAATCAGCAGGACAAGTTGCGAAAAGCAGTTATGGCGGAATGGTTGGCGGCTGCTAACTAAACTAAACAATTTTTATTTTTTTATTCTTACAATTAGGATAAATTAAAGAAGATGAAAAAGAAAACACTAGTTTGGGTAATTGGAAGCATAGTAATACTAATAGCATTGGCTTTTATTTTTACACGCAATAGTGTGAGCAGTTTTGAAACCATTGGCAGTTTTAATGGTGAAATGAAAGTTTATAAATCCATGAGCTGCGGGTGTTGCGATGTTTATATTACTTATTTTAAAAGCAAGGGAAATCCAAATACCCAGGTTGTAAATCTAGAATCTTTAGATTCAATTAAGAAGCAGTATGGAATTCCATCTGAAATGGAAAGTTGTCATACAGTTATTATTGGAAATTATTTTGTGGAAGGGCATGTTCCTTTAGAGGCTATTGAAAAACTTTTACAAGAAAAACCAGATATTAAGGGAATTGCAATGCCTGGGATGCCTTCTGGCGCGCCAGGAATGCTTGGTAAAAAAACCGGAGATTTTGTTGTTTATGCTGTGAATAATGATGGAAGTTATGAAGAATTCATGAGGATATAAAATGTTAAAAAAAAGTTTTAATTGGACATTAAGCATTAAAAGTACGTTAACTGTCATGTTTAAATTAAAGAACAAAGATAATAAGGGGGTTTTACTATCAACAATATTGCCTTTTATGCTAATAAGTTCCCTGGAATTTATCTCTGCACATTGCCCTTTATGCACAATTGGAGCAGGGGCAGCTGCTGCAGGAGCTGTTTGGCTTGGAATTAGCAAGGTAATTATTGCTTTGTTTATAGGAGCTTTTGCAATGTCAATGGGTATGTGGTTTGCAAGGATCCCAAAAAAGAGGTATATTCCATTTCAAAAAACAGCGATTATAACAATTGTTTTTTTAACAACTTTGTTGCCATTATTGCCTATATTTAAAGCAATAGGACCACTATACCTTCCATTTATTGGAGAGTATGGAGTAACCTATGCTGTCAATTATTCTTTAACAAGCAGTTTACTTGGGGCAATTATTGTATTTGTTTCGCCTGGATTAAATAAAAAAATTAAGCAAAAAATGTATGGAAGAAATATCCCATTTCAAGGGATTTTATTAACTTTCTTCTTGCTAGTTGTTGCAGCTTTAATAATTCAATTTGCTCTTTAAAATGGAGGTTAAAAATTTTATTAACAGCATCGAAAAGATAAAATCTAAAGATAGATTAGATATAAGTGCGTGGGAGGATTTGAGCATAGCTTTAATGAACCTTGTATCATTGGAAGAGCATTGTTTTTTTAGTTATGTAAAAACCCAGGATGATAAATTTCTTGATATATTAAAAACTGTAAGAGAATTGAGGAAAAAGCTTCTTGCTTTAATAGTTAAAGACAATGATGAAAGCGAAAAGTGGTGCATGAGCAAGCATTTTTTAGCTTCAAGCATGAGGTTATATGAAGTTGGGAACAGATTATTGCAAGAAGGAAAAGAAAAAGAAGCAAAGTCACTTTACAAGGATTCAGCAGAGCTTTATGCATTGTTTTGGGCATTAAATTCTCCTGGAAAAGAGGTAATAGAAGCAGTTGCTGATAAAAAAGGAGAAAGCAAGATTTTTTCTTCAATAAAAAAGCTTTTGGATTGCTGTAAGGAATAAAAGAAGGATGAATTGTAATAGTGGTATGATGTTATTGATAATACGGTTAGCTACCACCAGTATTATAATTATTTACCTTGGCTATTAATCCGTATTAAAAATCAATAAAGAAGCTGTGGGTTTTAGCCCATAGAGAAATTTAGATTGTTACATAACTTTGTGGCATAAAGATGAATATGAATAATTTAAAAACATTGGTATCCAGATATTATTATACAGCTATGAAGCGAAAAGGAACAGGGATGAAGGGAGATTAAATTGTAGAATAAAATGTATAAAGAAATAATAAGGCCTATTTTATTTAAAATTGATGCCGAAAAAGTTCATAATCTGGCTATTTTTTTAGGCAGTTTTTTGGGCAAAACAAGATTATCGAGATTAATGAGGGCAAAGTGGGTTTATAAAAATAAAAAACTAGAAAACAAACTCTTTGGTATTAAATTTGAGAATCCTGTTGGCTTGTCTGCTGGATTTGATAAAAATGCTCAATTGACTGATATCCTTCCTGATGTTGGGTTTGGATTTATGGAGATAGGAAGTATAACTGCAGAGCAATGTTTTGGCAATCCAAAACCAAGAGTGCACAGGCTTGTAAAAGATAAAGCTATAATTGTCAATTATGGTTTGGCAAATAAAGGAGCAGAACATATCTACAAAAAGCTTAAGGGAAAAAAATTCAGAATACCTTTGGCAATAAGTATCGCAAAAACAAATGACTGCGATATAAAAGGCGATGCAAGTGCTGAAGATTATTTTAAAACCCTTAAGATTATGAGAAATATTGGTGATTTTATTGTGATAAACATAAGTTGTCCAAATACAGGGGATGGAAGAAGTTTTGAAGATTCAAAGCTTCTTGAAAAGTTGTTAAAAAAGATTAAAGTGATTAGAAAAAGCGAGGTTATTTTTCTTAAACTTTCTCCCGATATTAGCAATAAAAACCTTAACCAAATAATAAAACTCAGCCGGAAATACAAAATAAATGGTTTTGTGATAAGCAATTTATCAAAAAAAAGAGAGAAACTGCAAAATGATGCAAACTTAAAATATTCTGGAAGTATAAGCGGTGAGCCAATAAGAGAAAAATCAGACAACCTGATAAAAAAAGTGTATAAAAAAACAAAAGGAAAATTTGTGATTATTGGTTCTGGAGGAATTTTTAATGGAAATGCCGCTTATGAAAAGATAAAAAATGGCGCAAGCTTGGTGCAGTTAATTACTGGGATGATTTATGGAGGGCCGGCAGTTATTAGCATGATAAACAAAGATATAGTTAAACTCCTTGAAAAAGACGGTTATAAAAATATAAAAGAGGCTATTGGAAAAAATGTCAATTAAAAAAGAGCTGTTAACAACGCTAGTAACAATTAAAGATATTCTTTCAAACAGCAAGTATTTTGGCATTACAATAATAACCTCTGTTGTTGCCTTTGCAGTATTGTATTATTTCATGCTAGCAACTGTTGCTGATATGAGCTTAAGAATTGCTGTTGATATGAGCGGGGCGAGTTATATTTATGGAACAATTGCCTCAATTATCCTGCTTTCAGGATTGTTTGGTATTTATTTGTCACTCATAGTATATAAATTTTCATTTGCGTTTGTAGGAAGAAAAGGGCTTTTTGGAATAGGTGGAGGCTTTATAGGGGCTTTAGGAGTTGGATGTCCTACGTGCGGTGCCTTACTTTTGGGGTTATTTGGAGCGCCTCTTGCCCTCATGTACTTTCCATTTCAAGGAGCAGAGCTTAGGATTGCAGGAATTATTATCTTGGCTTTTTCAGTGCATTTTATAGCAAAATCAATAGATAAATCATGCAAGTTAAGTTAATTGACGAATAAAAACCAAAATATTTAAATATTCGGATATTCTAATATGATTATGAACAAAAAAGTGTATAAAATCCACTCTGAAATATGCAAGACACTATCAAATCCTGTAAGATTAGAGGTTATAAATCTATTAAGAAACAAAAAAAGAAGTGTCGGCGAGTTAGTGAATCTTACTAAAATATCCCAGTCAACTATATCCCAGCATCTTACTATTTTAAGGCAAAAGAACCTTGTTTTGACAAAAAGAAAAGGGAAAAATATTTACTATAGCCTGGCTTATCCTGAAATGATCAAAGCTTGTGATATTATGAGAAATATCTTATTTAAACAGCTTAAGAAAAATGAAAAGTTAGTCCAAAAAATCAGGAGGGGAAAATGAAAATTAAAGAAAGTGGCATGCCAGAAGAAAAAATGTGGGAAAATTTTTTCGTACCTGACAGAATATTAAGAACTTTGGGGCTAAATCAAGAGGTTAAAGATGTAGCAGATTTTGGATGCGGTTATGGGACCTTTACTGTTCCTGCTGCGAAGATAGTGAAAGGAGAGGTTTATGCTATTGATATAGAACCAAAGATGATTGAAGAAACACAAAAAGGCGCAAGAGAATATAAATTGAATAATATAAAAACTATGCTTCGTGATTTTATGTCCAAAGGTTCCGGACTTGGTGATAAAAGTGTAGATTATGTCCTGCTGTTTAATATTCTTACTAAAGATAAACCAAACAGACTACTTGAAGAAGCTTATCGGATTTTAAAACCAGAAGGGAGAGTTGGGATTATTCATTGGAATTATGATACAACAACCCCCAGAGGACCTCCAATGGAACTTAGACTTAAGCCAAAACAAAGCATTGAATTAGCTGTTTTATTTGGATTTAACAATCCCAAAATGTATAATCTTAAACCTTATCATTATGGGATTGTTTTAAGAAAGTAAGCTAAAGATAAAAATGAAAAAAGATAAACACAAAAAAATAATAGACACACATAAGAGAAGTATTGTTAAAAGCATTAGTTGGAGAATAATTGCAACACTTACAACGATAATTTTAGTATTTATTTTTACAAAAAGCTTTATTATCTCCTTTGGTGTAGGTTTTTTTGAAATAACTTTAAAGATCATTATCTATTATTATCACGAACGCGCGTGGAATAAAATAACCTGGGGGAAAAATGAATAATTTACAAAATATAAACAATGTGTCAAAGGTATTGTTTATTCTGTTAGTGGGAGTTATATTATATCTTATTATGCTTTTGATATTAAGCCAAATTTTTGTTAAGGAGCCAACTTCGATGGCAGATATGATGGATCAGATAAGGAGTTCTAATAATAAATCTACGGTTATAACCTTGATATCATTAATTATTGCACTTCTTGTGGTTTTTTTTGTTTCCTTTTATTTATTTAAGCATGAAAATAAAGAAAAAGAATATAGTATCTTAAGAAAAGCTTTGTCAAAAGATGAAAAAGATATTTTAGATGAGATAAAAAAAGCTGGGGAAATTACCCAAGATTCATTAAGGTTTAGATTAGACTGGAGTAAAGCCAAGATTTCAACAATTTTAACTAATTTAGATAAGAGAAATTTAATTCAAAGAAAAAGGACAGGAAAAACTTACAATGTATATTTGCAAAGATGATAATAATGGTTTAAAACGGTTTAAGTGGCAAGATACTTATTCCAGATATAGTAATAATAAATGTAATGGAGGTATCAAAATGAAAAAAATAACACTAACAATATTCGCCTTTGGAATATTACTACTAATTGCATTCTTAGTATCAGCTCATGAACAGAGTTTTGCTGAAACAAAACAGCTTATTAATTCTAATATTAGCTGCAACAATTTTACTGATGCACAGTTTGAGGCTATTGGGGATTATTACATGGAACAAATGCATGGGTGGAGAAGGAAGTGAAAGTTTAAGACAGGTTCATATAAACATGGCTAAAGGAATTTATTGTGGTGAATCGAGTGGCATGATGCAAATGATGATGGGGGGCAACATGATGGGTTCTGGTGGAATAATGGGCGGTTCTGGAGGTATGATGGGAGGACAAAATATACAGGGTAGCATGATGCAAGGAATAAATGGAAGCTACTATAGTGGTTACAATGTGTTTAGTTGGTTATTTATTATTCTTGTGATTATTATTTTAGTTCTACTGATAGTTTGGTTGATTAAACAGATAAAGAGTTCTGGAAGAGGTATAGGGCGTAGAAAAAAATGAAAACAGAAGATTTTGCATATATTGTTGAAACCAATAAAAGTTTTGATGAGGCTGTTATTTCAGTGCTGAAAGCAGTTGAACAAAAAGGTTGGAGTTTGTTTCAGATTTATGATATCCAAGAACGATTGGCTGCAAAGGGATTTAAGCAGAAACCATTAAAGATAGTTGAGATTTGCTCTGGAAAACACGCAAATATTTTTCTTAATAAAAACAGGTTAATATCTCTTTGTATGCCGTGTAAAATAAATGTCCTTGAAGAAAATGGAAAGATAAAGATTGCTGGAATGAAACCTACAATAATTTCCCAATTCTTTCCTGAGGTTAGTCGAAAAAAAACTGAAGAAGTAGAAAAAGATATTAAAGAAATTGTGGATAAAGCAAGATAAGACATTAAAAAATGAGGATAGAAAACCTTAAATAGCTGTATGTACTTAGTTTTCATATGATAAATAAAGCCATATTAAAATCATTCCATAAGGAGGGGTTTTATAAAGAGGAAATTTACGGAGCATATAAAATATTTTTTGGAACTCTTATAAGCGAGTCAAGATTAAAGATAATAAACTTATTAAGGAAAGGCAGTAAAAATGTGTCTGAAATTATTAAAGAGCTGAAAATAGATCAAACAGCTGTCTCACATGACTTATCAAGATTAAAAGATTGTGGGTTTGTGGATGTTGAAATTGAAGGAAAATACAGATATTATAGGTTAAATGAGCAGACAATAAAGCCTCTTATGGGTTTAATTGACAAACACATGGCTGAACATTGCATTCATATTTTGAGGAAATTAAAAGGAGGTGAGAGAAAATGAAAAACGATAACACGCTGGTTGTGGTTATAGCAATAATTTTAGCATTATTCCTGTTCGGAGGTTTTGGAGATATGTGGGGGGTAATGGGTATGTTTAATTATGGCTTCGGAAGCATGTGGTTTTTTGGATGGATTTTTATGCTATTAATTATTGTTGTATTAGTATTATTAATTGTTTGGTTGATTAAACAAATTCGGATATCTAACTAATAAAAAAACTATGGACATAAAAACAAAAGCATGGATTTATGGAATTGGTGCAATTTTGATAGTTTTAACTATAAATTTAATTGTGCTTTACATCTTAGGTTTCCCTTTAATGGCAACAGAGATTATAAGAAGATATTACATTCTCATTATTCTGCTTATTGGGGGATTTGGTTTGCAAATCGGTTTATTCACATACTATAATTCTCTTAACGCAATAAGCTGTTCAACAAGTGTTGCATCTGGGGGGATTTCTGCAATTAGCATGATTTTATGCTGCAGCCATTATATTCTTAATATACTCCCGTTTCTTGGAGCAGTTATTGGAATTTCTGGATTATCAGTATTATCCAAATACACATTACAATTTCTTCTTATCGGTGTTGCTTCAAACATTATTGGAATTGGGGTTATATATCACCAAGTAAACAAAGAAAAGAAAAATGATAACGATAAATAAAGATCTAATATATATTGGGCTGGTTTTTGTTATTCTGTCATTAACAGTAGCTGTGTTCATTAAAGTAAATGCAACAGGGAAGGTTGTTCAAAATATTAATAAACAAAATAACCAAGAACTAGACAAATATCGCTTAGATCCTATTCCGGCAGAATGCAAGTTACCAGAATATGAGGAGAGCATTAATGACTGGAAAGAGCATTTAAGTCATCATCAAAATACTTTATACTGCTTGGATTATTTTAAATAAAATGAAAAAGATAGATTTAATAGCATTAATCGTGATTTTTATAATTACATCTACTCTTATTCTTACATTATACAAAACAATCTCAGGCAATTCAGTATCTACAGAACAATGCAGTCCTGGAGATGATAATTGCTGGCATGATCTTGCGCATCAGACGTTAAATGGGGAATATTGTGACATGATTAAAGACAATGAGATAAAGGGATATTGTGTAGAACACTTTCCATCATAAAAATGGTAAAAATTCTTGAAAAATTAAGAAAAATGCATAATTTTTTATTAAATGCAATGAGAAAAAACAAAATGAGTTGCTGTGACGGAAAGAAAAAACCAAAAGAGAAATGATTTTAAAATAGATAATGATTAAAGAAGTCATAATAAGAAAGATGGGATATTTTAAATGTGGGGCATGTGGAATGTTATACAATTCAAAAGCTTTTGCAAAAAAATGTGAAGCTTGGTGCAGGAAACATAAATCCTGTAATCTTGAAATAACTAAATATGCTGTTGAAAATAAAAAATGAATGGAGATAATAAAGGAGTAGTAATTATTGGGTTAGTTATAATATTATTAACTGGGGTTCTAATTTACATTAGTCTTCCGAAATCTGCAATAGAGATTTATAAAAATGTTGGCAATGGAATAAACCCTGCAAAAGGAAATTCAGATTCAAGCACTATCATCATAGAATTTTCAGATTTTCAGTGTCCTGCCTGCAAAGCTTCATTACCTATAATAAATGAAATCTTAAATGAACAGAATGTTGTATTTTATTACAGGAATTTTCCCCTAACAATACATGAGAATTCTTTTATTGCGGCAGAAGCAGCTGAATGTGCCAATGAACAGGGAAAATTCTGGCAGTATCATGACATTTTATTTGAAAATCAAAATAAGCTGGATAAAGAAAGTTTAAAGCTCTATGCGATACAAATCGAGTTGAATAAGGAACAATTTAATTCATGTTTAGATTCTGAAAAGTATAAATACGAAGTGGAAAGAGATTTAAATGACGGAAAGATGCTAGATGTTCAGGGAACCCCAACTTTTTTCATAAACGGAAGAAAGGTTTTTGGGGCAAACAAAGAGCTGATTAAAAATATTATTGAAGAAGAATCAGAAAAATAAAAGGGGGTAAAATAAAACATGGTTGAAAAATTAAGCCCAAAGGGAATTGCTTATTCACTGGCAATAGTTGCAGGAGTTGTTTATATAGTGTGCGCAATTTTTGTTGCTATAGTCCCAACATGGACTGTAAGCACATTTGGAGCATTGTTTCACGGAATTGATATAAGCAAAATTGCAAGAGACACAGTTCCAATATCAAGCACAATTGCTGGATTAATTGAGATTATTGTGCTTAGCCTGATAATTGGCTGGCTTTTTACAGTAGTTTATAACAATATTAAGTAGGTATAATAAAGAGATTAAAAGTTAAAATGGTAAATAATGCTGGCAATGATTAATAAAGAATTGAATATATAAAGTTAGGATATAACAATAATAAAAAATGAAAAAAGCAACAATACAAATTGAAGGAATGCATTGTGCTAGTTGTGCATCTAATATAGAAAAAAGCTTAAAGAAAGTTAAAGGCGTAAAAAGTGCAAGTGTTAATTTAATGGCCAAGAAGGGCTTTGTTGAAATTGAGGGGGATATTAGTGAAAGTGATTTGAAAAAAGCTGTTTCAAGAGTTGGAGGTTATGCCGCTAAAAAAATTGAGTTTGAAGAAGATAAGCAGGATAATAAAGATAAGTCAATTGAATATAAAGAGCCTACTGATGATAGACAGGATAATAGGCAGATTGAACATTTAAAACATTCTGAACATAAAAAAGAAGAGCATCCACACCACGAAGAGATGAATGAACATGTGCATGGAAGTGTTGAGGAAAAGGAAATTAAATCTTGGTTTAAAAAGACTATTTGGGCTTGGTTGATAACTATTCCAATAGCTATTATTATGTTTTCTGAAAGATTATTTGGCTTAAAGGTGTTTAATACACCGGAACAAATGACATTTGTTTTGCTTATTATCTCTTTTCCGATTATATTTGTTTTAGGTTTTCAAACCCTCAAGGGCGGATTAAAGGGATTTACTAGTTTTTATTTTAATATGGATTCTTTGATTGCACTTGGGACTGTTGTTGCTTATTTAACTGGAGTTTTAAGTTTCTTCATAAATGTTCAAGATTATTCTGGCATAAGTGCAATGATTATGGCCTTTTTCCTAACAGGAAAGTATGTTGAAGTGAAGGCAAGAGGTAAAGCGAGCCAAGAAATAAAAAAACTTCTTGAATTAGGCGCGAAAAATGCCCTTGTTTTAAGAAATAACAAAGAATTTGAGATTTCTATTTCGGAAGTTAAAATTAATGATGTTATAATAGTGAAGCCAGGAGAAAAAATTCCAACAGACGGAGTCATAGTTAAAGGAGAAAGTGCTGTTGATGAAAGCATGGTTACTGGTGAAAGCTTGCCTATTGATAAAGCCAAAGGAGACAAAGTAATTGGTGCAACACTTAATCAAGACGGGGTTTTGTATATTAAAGCAACTAAAATAGGAAAAGATACTTTTTTATCCAATATTATAAAACTTGTTGAGCAAGCCCAGGGAACAAAAATTCCTATACAAGCACTTGCTGACAAAATAACAAGTGTTTTTGTGCCTGTTGTTTTAGTTATAACAATTTTAACTTTTATTGCCTGGTTTTATTTTAATAAGGATTTAAGCAGGGCCATAGGTGTTGCTGTTTCTGTTTTAGTTATCGCATGTCCTTGTGCTTTGGGTTTGGCAACACCTACTGCTTTAATGGTTGGAAGTGGTATGGGTGCAAAAAGAGGCATTCTCATAAGAAAGGGCGAAGCAATCCAAACAATGAAAGAGATTAAAATAATTGTGTTTGACAAGACAGGAACAATAACAAAAGGAAAGCCAGAAGTTAGGGCAGTTTATGCAGAAATTGGGGAAGGATATTTAATGGAAGTTGCAGCAAGCTTGGAAAAGCTAAGTGAGCATCCATTATCAAAAGCTGTTGTTGAAAAAGCTAATTTAAAAAAATACAGGGAAGTAAAAGCATTTAAGATTTTAAGAGGAAGAGGAGTTGAGGGAGAAATAGGCAAAAAAAGCATAGTTATAGGAAATTCAACCCTAATGAAAGAGAGAGGGATAAATCTTAAAGAATTTAATAATAAAATAAATGAATTTGAAAGCAAAGGGTTTACTACAATTATTGTTTCTGATAACGGAAAGGCAATAGGAATTATTGGAATTGCAGATGCTGTTAAAGAAGATTCAATTGAAGCCATTAATAAATTAAATATGGAAGATTATAAAACAATTATGATAACTGGGGATAATGAAAAAACAGCCCAAGCAATTGCAAAACAAGTTGGAATTAAAGAAGTTATAGCAAATGTGTTGCCAGAAGACAAGGCAAAAAAAATCAATGAATTGAAAAAACAAGCAATGGTTGCGTTTATTGGAGATGGAATAAATGACGCCCCTGCACTTAAAGAAAGCAATGTTGGAATTGCAATGGGAACAGGGACAGATATTGCAATAGAAGCAGGCGATATTGTTCTTGTTAAAGGTTCATTAAATGGAGTTGTTCAATCAATAAACTTAAGCAAGGCAACTTTCTCAAAAATAAAGCAGAATTTATTCTGGGCTTTTGCATATAACACAATTGCCATTCCTGTTGCAGTTGCGGGTTTGCTTCATCCTATTATTGCAGAGATTGCAATGGCTTTATCAAGTATAACTGTTGTTACAAATGCTAATTTATTAAGAAGAAAGAGGATTTGATTTTATTTCTTTTATAATTTAAGTGCTTTTTCTATTTTATTTTGATCAAATCCAATAATTATTATCCCATTTATATCAATAACCGGAACAGCATTTACCCCTGATTTTTTATAAGCTTCTTCAGCTGCTTTTTTATTTTTAGAAACATCAATGTCTTTGAACTTTATTTTATGCTCTTTAAAAAAAGACTTTGCTGCCTTGCAGAAAGGACAAGTTGATGTTGAATAAATTGTTACTGGCATTTTATGCTGTATTAAACCATATTGTACTTATAAATTTTTTTATTTTTAAACTCTTATTCATTAAAACTTTTTATTTCTTTTAAAAATTCCTCTGCTTCTTTTTCTTTAACATTAGCAATCGCACTTGCAATAGCAACTCCTTTGCATCCAAGCTTTTTAGCTTGTTTCACATCATCAATAGAGCTAATTCCAGCACCGCAAACAGGAATAATCTTTGTGCCTTTGAGCAATCTTACAAACTTTTCAACATTTTTTCCCTTGTACTTTGTTATGCTTTTTCCTGTTCCAATAAGTTTTGGGTCTTCATAAGCTATGTAATTTGGTTTCAATTTCTTAATTTGCTTAACTTCGTTAAGGTTTGCTGCAAAAACAATAACTTTCAAGCCAGCCTGTTTAGACTTATTATTTAATTTTTTTATATCATTAAGCCCTAACTTATAAGCGCTATGATTTAGAAAAGTTCCATGTGCTCCTAAAAACTTAACTTTCTTAGCATTAAATTCTTTGGTAAGCTGTTGAGAATAAACTTTTAGGTTTGTATTGCTGGAAACTAATTTAATGTCTTGAAATTGAACACCAACTAGGGCTTGCTTGTTATACTTTTGTATTAGCTTGGCTAGTTTAAGTGCATTTTTTCCTTTTTTGTAGTTTTTGAAGTTGGCAATGAGGAGCATTTTAAAATTTAAATAACCTCTCATAATCTTTATGGCTCATCCAATCAAGGATAATTGCTAAAACTTTAATTTTATCTGGTGATGTAAGGGCATATAACAGTCTCCAGCCTTCTGGAAGATTATAAATCCAAAGATTGTTTATATTATACTTTTGAATTAATATCTTGGGGATTAAATTTTTCTTTACATTTCTACCACAAAAAACATTGCTTCGAATTTCAGAAAGAGCTTTTTCAATATGCCTGTGTAATTTAGGGTCTTTTTCTTTAAGATCCTCAAAAGCTTTTTTTAACTCTCCACCAGAGAATATAATTATTCCTTCCATTCTAAATCATCTCTATTTTTATACCTTGCAGCAAACTCTGGGTTCCAGATATATACAACATAACCATCTCTATCATACACTATTTTATATATGCTTTCAAGGTATTCCATTATTACTTGAAAAGTTTGCCACATTACTTTCCTTGGTAGATTTTTGAATAAATCTGTTTTTTTATACTCCCCGCTATTATTATCAATAAATTTCTCAACCATTAAAACTGTTTGGAGCGTTGGACTTCTCGCTATATTATTTATATCAGCATATGGTTTTTTTTGTTTTATTTGTGCTGCCATTTTCTAACAAATTTTACCTAAATTTTATACAAAGTTATGATAATATCAACTGATATTACTATTTAAATGTTGCGATTGCTAAAAGTCGAAAATAAAATTACTTTCATCCAAAAACAATCCTCTTTAATTTCCTCGCAACTTCCAAAGGCTTTTTAGCCTGCCAGACATTTCTTCCTACTGCTAAGCCCATGCAACTAGCTTGCATTATATCTTTGGCTTGCTTCAAAAATTCTTTTTCCCTTAACTTAACACCGCCGGCAATTACTACTTTGCATCTGCCAGCTGATTTAACAGCCCATTGCAAATCTTTTGGATTGCCATTGTAGTTTATTTTTGCAATATCTGCTCCAATTTCCAAACCAACTCTGGAAGCATATGCCATAAGCTCTTTAGAATAGTATTTTTTTACTGAACTTCCGCGAGGATAAATCCAGGCAATAACAGGCAAGCCCTTTTTATGAGCTTGGGATTCAATCTTTGCAAATTCTTCAAGCATTTGTTCTTCGTGCTGGCTTCCAACATAAATTGTGAAACCAACTGCTTTTGCTCCAAGATTAATAGCTTCATCAACACTGCAAATCTGAGCTGACAATGGCTCGCCTTTAAACAACTTTGTTTTTCCATTTAACTTTAAAATCAAAGGAACTTTGCTTTTTCTTATCTCCTTGTTGTATTTTTCAGCAATGCCTTTTTGAAAAACAATCCCATTGAATTTTCCTTTTTTTGCAATGTCTAAAATATAAAGAGGATTGACATTTTTATCATTAAAGTCAGTTGAGGGACCATGTTCTATTCCTTGGTCATAAGCTAAATAAAGAGCTTTTCCGCGAGTTGTGATCTTTGAAAGTGAGATGTGTTTCATTTTATTTGTAACAATTATTCTATCTGTCTTATTTTTAATTTATCTGGAAGATGGGAAGTGCTATTCATGTATAAAATTCTAAATCTGTTCTTTTCTATATTTTTATCAATTAAATTAACCCCTGTTGGATTTTGAATAAAATTTGCCTTGCTTGGCTCTATTTTTAGGAACATGCTCAACAATATCCTATTCACAATTCCGCTACTAATAACAAGAATTTTTCCCTTTTCTTTTATTAATTTGTTATAAACTGTTTTTATATTGCTTATTTCTTTTTTATGTTTTTTAGGAAATTCCTTAACTTTTCCCTTAACCTCCCTTAACCCAGACTTGTAAAGCACCTTTATCTTAAATTTTTTATTTAGAAGATTAGTCGTTTCTATGCATCTTTCTAAATCACTTGAATAAATCTTATTAAATTTTATTTTACTTAATTCTTTTGCTAATAGTTTAGATTGTTTAATTCCGTTTTGAGATAGATGCTTTCCTTCTTTGTCTTTTTCACCATGTCTTATGAGGTATATTTGTAGCCGATCCCCATCTTTCTTTTTCATCTTACAACCCAAACTCTTCCTTTAATTTGTTATAGCATTCTTTGCAAATATGCTTTTTATCAACTTTGTTTTTGTTGTCTGGAGGTGAAAAAAGCAAAGCTCCAAAATCATTAAGCTCTTTTTTGCATATATTGCATTTTGGTTTTATCATTTTTCCTCTTTTAATTTACTATAGCATTAACATAGCAAACTATGTTTAAATAATTAACCTCATGCTTAACTTTATAAAATAATTATACGTGGTTTATTTATAATAATGAACCCCCTAAGTGAGCTAAAAAAAGAGGACATAAAAAACATTAAGTTAATTGTATTTGATGTTGACGGCATTCTTGTACCAAGAGGAACTGAAATAAGCCAGCATGGGCAATATCTTAACATTAAAATTAAAAAAATTCCTAAAAGCGAGATTGAACTGATTAAACAGCTTCACAATAAAGGCTTTTACATTAACATTAATTCTGGAAGAGGCTTATATATGCTTGAAAAAATGTTTGCAGATGTTTTGCTTTATATGAGCTTAACATATGAAAATGGAAGTGCAACATGGTTTAACGGCAAGGTTTATCAACATGTTAACAGCTTTTCACGACTAAAAGAAGTTTTTGAAAAGTTAAGGCAGATTAAAAGCAAAAGCATAAAAGGATTTGAGCCAAAGGAGTTTACAATAACAATTCATTGCAAAAAGAGAGTTAAAGCAATAGAAAAAATTATTTCTAAACATAAAGAGCTGTATTTTATATGGAACAGCGAAGCTTATGATATTGGATTGAAAGGCAAACAAACAAAATCAGTTGGGTTAAAGAAGTTAATTAAACTTTTAAAACTAAAAAAGAAGAATGTTCTTGCAATTGGAGATAATTACAATGATAAGGAGCTGATTAATTCTGCTGGGATTTCTGTGAGTGCTGACAAAAAAAGAGTAAAGGGGAATTTTTTTGTTCCTCTCAGTACAAAGCATCTGCCAGCTGAAAGGCTCATGCGAAGGATTTTGGAAGTTGGGGGGGAGATTAATGCTTTTTAATAACAATACTTTTAACTAATTACTACTATAATACTGCTTATTTTTTATGATAAACTTATTTTTATTAACAGATGTCTCTTTTTATCTTATTGGAAAGTCATTAAACATGCGCTGTATTATATACAACAAATAAGCGAAAGATATTTAAATATTAGAATATCCTAATATGATATGAACAAAGAATTATATGAAATTCATGCTGAAATATGTAAAACGCTTTCAAATCCTGTAAGATTGGAGATCATAAATCTATTAAGAAATAAGAAAAGAAATGTAGGCGAGTTAGTGAATCTTACTAAAATTTCCCAGTCAACTATCTCACAGCACCTTACTATCTTAAGGCAGAAAAATCTTGTTTTAACAAAAAGAAACGGCAAGAATATTTACTATAGCTTAGCTTATCCAGAGATGATTAAAGCCTGCGACATTATGAGGGACATTTTATTTAAACAGCTTAAAAAAAATGAGAAGTTAATCAAAAAAATAAGGAGCAAAAATGAAAGTTAGGGAAAGTGGAATGCCACAAGAAAAAATGTGGAGAAAATTCTTTGATGTGGAAAGAATCTTTAAGGTAATGGGAATTGACAAGAAAATTGAGAATTTGGTTGATTTTGGTTGTGGTTACGGCATATTTACCATACCTGCTGCAAAAATTGTAAAGGGAAAAGTTTATGCTCTTGATATAGAGCCAAAGATGATTAAAGAGACACAAAGAAAAGCAAGGGAGCACAAATTAAAGAATGTTAAAGCAATTCTTCGTGATTTTATGTCAGATGGCACTGGACTTGAAGACGAAAGTGTTGATTATGTTATTCTTTTTAATATTCTTATTAAAGACAGGCCAAATAAACTACTTGAAGAAGCTTATCGAATTTTAAAACCAGAAAGGAGGGTTGGGATTATTCATTGGAATTATGACCCTACAACTCCCAGAGGACCTCCAATGGAACTTAGGCTTAAGCCAGAACAAAGCATTGAATTAGCTGTAAATTCCGGGTTTAATCATCCAATGAAATATGATTTAAAACCGTATCATTATGGGATTGTCTTAACAAAAGACACAGGAGAAAAATGAAAAAAATAGCTCTGCCTATAGTGTTATTGATTATGCTATTTAGTGCATTTGTGCTTGCCCATGAGCATAACCTTACTGAAACAAAAAAGCTTGTAGATTCGGGAATTAGTTGTGATAAACTCACAGATGAACAACTCGAGGCTATTGGGGATTATTACATGGAACAAATGCATCCTGGAGAAGATGGGTGGAGAAGGAAGTGAAAGTTTAAGACAGGTTCATATAAACATGGCTAAAGGAATTTATTGTGGTGAATCGAGTGGCATGATGCAAATGATGATGAATATGGGGGGTTCTGGAGGAGGAATGATGAATAATTATCCAGGTTATTATGACTCTTATAAAAATTCTTTTAATGTTACAATTGTATTAGTAAACACCTTATTACTTGTTTTAATAGTGGCAGTTATTGTCTGGCTTGTTAAATCTTTGATGGCTAATCAAAAAGGAAAATGAAAGACGATAATTTAATAATTGTAATCATAGTATCTGTTCTTTTATTATTTTTAGGTTTTTGGAGATTTGGTTTTGGAAGCATGGGGATGGTGGGCTTTGGAGGAATGTGGTTATTTGGATGGTTATTTATGACCCTTGTTTTTATTGCTTTAATCTTATTTATAGTATGGCTAATTAAGCAAATACAAAATTCTGACATAAGAAAAAGATGAAAACAGAAGATTTTGCATATGTTGTTGAAACAGACAAAAATTTTGATGAAGCTGTTGTGTCTATTTTAAAAGCTGTTGAACAAAAAGGCTGGAGTTTGTTTCAGATTTATGATGTTAAAGAAAGATTAGCAGCAAAAGGTTTTGAGCAGAAACCATTAAAGATAATTGAGATTTGCTCTGGAAAACATGCAAATAATTTTCTTAATAAAAACAGGTTGATATCTCTTTGTATGCCATGTAAAATAAACGTTTTAGAAGAAGGCGGGAGAGTAAAAATTGTTGGAATGAAACCTACAATAATCTCCCAATTCTTTCCAGAGGTAAGCAAAGAAGAAGCTGAGTGGGTTGAAATGGACATCAAAGAAATTGTTGACAGTTCAAAGTAAGAAAATGCAAGGAATTCAGAATCTATCTATTGAATTTGTAAAGGAATACAAGGGCAGTAAGTATGACGAGGAGCATCTAAAAGAAAAAATACAAAAAGCTCTTGAGGTAATAATCCCGAAAATTGCCTCAATAATTAAAAGTGAAAATGGGCAAGAACCAATTAACTTATGGAAAGCAATTAAAGAAAATGGAAAAATAGACAAATTGTTTGAAAAAAGTCTTGGAGAAATAGAAAGGCCAATTGTAATCTATGTTGCAAGTAAATTCAAAAACAATAGATATCTTGGGGTTAAGATAATTGAGGAGGCTTTGTTGAATAGGTAAAATGGAACTAAAGGTGTTGGATTTTACAGGAAAATGGTGTTCATCATGCATTATCTTAGACAAGGCATTAGCATCCAATGTAATCCCAAAGTATAAAAATAAGGTGAAATTTGTTAAGGTTGATGTTGATGAAAATGATGACTTAATAAAACGATACAAGATTCTTTCTATACCAACTATAATTATCTTGAAAGATTACAAAGAGCAATGGAGAAAAAGTAGTTCAATATCAGAAGAGGAAGTGATAAAGGAACTGAATAAGGCAATAAAAAATACTTAAAGAGAATAAGATTATGTTTCTATTAATTGCTCTAAAAATACGCTACTGAAAGATTTATTCTCCAGCAGAGAAACATTTAAAACTTTTGAATGCCTGAAAGTTCAGTGAATTACAGCAAAAGAGGACATTGAAATGCATAAACAAAAAGCTCATCGGGAAACAGACAATTCTAAAATATGCTTTCTTGGAACATTTCCTCCCCGAGAATGTGGGATAGCTACATTTACCAGAGATCTTGCTACCGCAATGAATAAAAGATTTAACCCAAGCTTAAAATCAAGGGTTGTTGCGATAAATGAAAATGATACAACATTAAGAAATTATGACAGTAGAGTTGTGATGCAGATAGACGGCAGCAATATCTCAGATTACATAAACCTCGCGAGGAAAATAAACAAATCCCAATTAATAAAAATCGTGTGTATACAGCATGAATTTGGAATTTTTGGCGGCGAGTATGGAAATTATATCATACCTTTTATTGAAACATTAGAAAAACCAGTTGTTACAACTTTTCATAGTATCTTGCCTTTTCCAGATCAAGAAAGAAAAAGAGTTGTTGAAGCGATTATTGAAAAAAGTGCGGCAGTAATTGTTATGGCAAAAAAAGCCAAAGAAATTTTAGATAATCATTACAAAATTAATATTAAAAAAATTCATGTTGTACCCCATGGAATTCCAAATGTATCTTTGCAATCAGCTGAGAAGTACAAAAAAAAGCTTGGGTTAGATGGGAAAAAGATAATCTCCACTTTTGGAATGTTAAGCAGGGGTAAGGGCATAGAATACATGATTAAAGCTATGCCTGAAATAATAAAAAACCATCCTGAAGCTAATTACCTTATTATTGGAGAGACACATCCAGTAGTTAGAGGAGAGGAAGGTGAAGAATACAGAAATCACTTAATGAACATTGTTAAAGAATTAAAATTAGAGGAACATGTTAAATTTTATAACAGGTATTTAACCTTACAGGAATTAATTGAATATCTTTTAGCGAGTGATGTTTATGTATGCACTAACCTTGACAAGAATCAGATAGTTTCTGGAACTTTGGCTTATGCTACTGGCTGCGGTAAAGCTGTAGTTTCAACTCCAAGTGTATATGCAGAAGAACTTTTAACTGCAGACAGGGGAGTTTTAGTTGAGTTTAAAGAGCCTGAGTCTTATGTTAAAGCAGTTAATGATATTTTATCTGACCCTGAATTTAAAGAAAGGTTGGAACAAAATGCTTATGCTAACACAAGACAAATGACTTGGTCAAATGTCGCTGCTTCTTATTTAAGAATATTCAATCAGATAGTTGAAGTTAAGAAAGAAGTTACAGAAAAATACCCTATAATAAAATTAAATCATCTCAAGAGATTGACAGATGATTTTGGAATAATACAATTTGCAGAGCATTTTCATCCAGATAAAAATTCCGGCTATACTGTTGATGACAATGCAAGAGCATTAATTGTAGCTACACGGCATTATCAATTATACAATCAGGACTTTTCTATGGAACTGATAAAAACCCATCTTAATTTTTTAGGGTTTAGCCAGGAAGAATCTGGGAAGTTTATAAATCATATTTCTCAGCAAAGAAATAAATTAAACAAGAATTATAGCGAGGATTCATACGGAAGAGCTATGTTATCTTTAAGCTATGCTATAAGTGAATTAAATAACGAAAACAATGAAAATAATGGAGAAGTGACAAAAAAAGCAGAAACAATATTTAACAGGGCTTATTCTTGGTTTGAAAAATTAAGGTCGCCTAGGGCAAAAGCATTTTCAATCATGGCTCTGTATTACTACAACAAAAAATTTTCGCACAAGAGAAATCTTGCATTAATAAAGAGGTTATCAGACAGCTTAGTTGAATCATACAACAAAGAATCTTCAGAGCAATGGCAATGGTTTGAAAAATACCTTACATATTCTAATTCAAAGATTCCTGAAGCACTTTTTTATTCTTATCTTGCAACAAAAGATAAAAAATACCTTGATATTGCCAAAGAAACTCTTGATTTTTTAACAAGCCTTTTAATAGTTGGTGGAGAATTATCCCTTATTGGACAAAATGGATGGTATAATAAAGACGGCAAAAGAGCTTTTTTTGACCAGCAACCAGTTGATGCTTCTTCAATGGTAAGCACCTATTTAACTGCATATTCTGTTACTGGCAATAAGAAATATTATGAGAATGCCGTGATTTCATTTAACTGGTTTTTAGGTAAAAATTATCTTAAGCAGATGATGTATAATGAATCAACTGGAGGATGTTATGATGGGTTGGGTAGATTTTCAGTTAATCTTAATCAGGGAGCTGAATCTACTTTGGCATATCTTTCAGCAAGGCTTTTGTTAGAAAAATTTAAAAAAGATAAGGCGTTGTGATGGTTAGGGAAAAAGATTAAGCTAAATTTACTAGCTTAACTTCCATAACGAGTTATTATTTAACAACAAGTAACATTTTAATACTTATTAATTCTTTAAATTAAATGCAAACAAAAGAGGCTAAAAACTGAAATGAAAGTGATATTTACAGAACATGCTAAACAAAGAATGATTGAGAGGGATATAAAAGTAGATGATATTACTTCTGCAATAGAAATGCCTGATTACACTGTAACTAAAAATGGGAAAGTTGAAGCTTATAAAAAATTTGGAGATAAAACCTTAAAAGTTGTTTATGCGAAAGAGAATAAATTTATAAAGATAATAACTCTTGTATGGAAATGAAAATAACATTTGATAAAGAAGCTGATGCAGCATACATTTATTTTAAGGAAATAAGCAAAGGAGAGGTAGCTGAAACCATATCCTTAAATGATTCTGTTAATATTGACCTTGATAAAGACGGAAGAACATTGGGAATAGAAATTCTTAATGCAAGCAAAAATCTCCCCTTAGATGCTCTAAAATCAGCAATTGTTTTAAGCTGATTTTTTCATGAAGAGGCAAGAATAGCAAAATTATGAAACATTTTTATATTCTCCTTTCTATAATAAATAATGATTCCAATAAAAAAAGAGGGCATAACAGAAATAGCATACAAAAAAGCAATTGAGGTTTTAAAAAAATGCTCAACTAAAAACGGGTTTTATGCAGCATACCCTGGCTATGACATGGTTTTTGGAAGAGACAGCATGATAATTTCTTTAGGAGCAAGTTTGCTTAAAGATAAAAAACTTAAAGAGACTTTTAAAAACTCATTAATTACTTTAGCGAAAAACCAAAGCAAGAAAGGGCAAATTCCAAATGCAGTTGACAGATTTATTAAAGGAAGAAAGCATCATGTTGACTTTAAATCAGTTGACTCAAGCTTGTGGTTTATTATTGGTAGTTATATTTATAAGCAAAGATATAAGGAAGCCTCGCTTTTCAAGAAGCATAAAAACGCAATAAAAAAAGCAATTACCTGGCTTGAATACAGGGATTTTGGAGAAGACATAACTTTAGAACAACTGCCAACAACAGACTGGCAAGATGCTTTTCCTCACAAATACGGGCATACAATTAATACACAGGCATTATACTATAAGATTCTGAATTTAATCGGTAAGAAATCTCTAGCAGAAAAACTTAAGATAATTGTAAATGAAGATAAAGATGACAAGTTGTGGCAAGGCGAGTTTTATCTGCCTTGGAGATGGAAAAATCATGGAAAATATAAGGAATTTGGCGAGTGGTTTGACAGCTTAGGAAATTTACTTGCAATAATTTATGACTTAGCAAATAAGGAGCAAGCAGAAAAAATAATTAATTACATTAAAAATAAAAGGGTGGACAAGCCATTTCCTGTTAAGGCAATTTATCCTGCAATAAAAAGAGGAAGTAAGTATTGGGAAGATTATTTTAATGATTGCGATGCACGCACACCCTATCATTATCTAAATGCAGGAATATGGACTTACATTGGAGGATTTTATGTTCTTGCGCTTGTTAAACTAAAGAAGTTTAAAGAAGCTGAAAAACAATTAGAGTTACTTGCAAAAGCAAATATGCAAAAGCCGTTTTTTTCAGAATGGTTAAATGGAAAAACAGGCAAACCAGGAGTTTCTGCAAGTGGAAGCAAAGAAGGAAACCAGGGCTGGAATGCTGGCATGTACATTGCTGCTTATGAAAGCGTGAAGGCTAAGAAGTGTCTGGTGTGAGGGGATTTTTTAGTGCAGGGCATTATATTTTGTGACAACCTGAATTTCTCTATGGGCTAAAGCCCATAACTTATTTATTGATCTTTAACATCAAAAAGTCCTTGCGTTTTACCACACACTAAAGCTTCAGGAATGTGAATTCCTGAGAGTGCTCAAGAATTGAAAATTCTTGACATGTGTGGTTTGTTTTGGACTTTTGGATGCTCAAGATTGCATTCATCCATGCTCTAAAGAGCATGGTTTTCTGCATTGGCAATCTTGACATAAATGGCAATAATACTTAACCGAGCATAGCTAATGATAATTAATTATAATTCTCCAAAGAATAAATAATTTTCACAATTCATTAACCAAATTAACCATAGATATTCTTTCTATGCCCGACTTCTATAACATAAATCTTAAGCTGTTCGTTGTTAATACTTAAAATTGCCCTATAATCTCCAATTCTGGCTATAAAATAAGGCGTTCCTTCTTTTCTTTTTACAAAATGATATGGCCTTGCTCTGATTCTTTCCAAAACATTAATTACTCTTTCCCTAATGCTCTCCGAAAGTTTGAAAAATTGCTTTTCTGCTGTGCGTGATAATTCTACAGAGTACATTTACTTGCTTCTTGCAGTTTTTTTAATTTGTTCAAGAGAGATTGTTTTTCTTGCTTTTATTTCTTCTTCAGATTTTGCGATGTTCTTTTTTGTTTCTTCTGAAAATTCCATTCTGTCCTCTATCAAGTCCCATATAATACTTTCATAACTTTCTTTTTCGTGCATTTTCATTACTGCAAGTTTTTCCAGCAGTTCCTTGCTTACCTGAATAGTTGTATCCATATTAACTATATAATTTGCTATAGTATATAAACTTTGCGGGGGGTTGGGGGGGAATAAGGGGTTAATATATCACAGAAAACATTAAAAGCTGGGGGGATTTTGAGAAAGTAATGAAAACCACTTTAAAACAAAAAGTTTTGGTAGAAATGAGAAAACCAGAGGTTTATACGCGGGAGGTTATAAATTATGTAGAAAGACGTCTTCCCTATGTTTTTGGTGTTGCTTGTGAAAAAAATTGGTCTATTAATGAATGGCAACCAGATTTAACATTTGGTGATCAAAAAGGACAAAAAACGGTTTTAATAACGGTAAGAATGTTTGATTTATGGGAAAGTGCGGTTATAGATATTTTAAATCAACACCTTAAAAAACTTAATGTGATAGTTGAACCTTCGCATGATGCTATAGGAGACTTAAACATTATCTTTCCAGATAAAACAAAAATGAAGTGGGAGATAAAAACCTCTCAAGCAGATGATTCTTTTACGGGTGCAACCCACTCTGCCTCAAAATGCAATAATTATATTTTGATAAATTATGCTATAAACCGAAACTTAAAACTAAATTTCAAAGAGAATAAAAAGTTTATAACGGAATTAGCAGTTTTTGTTTGGGATGATATGGAAGCTATATGGAGCGGAAAGCCCACAGAACACAGTAGTTTTACCACTTTAAAGATTCCTATAGATATAGCCAAAAAAAGAAAGGGAATTACAGTTATAGGTAAATTAGAATATAAGAAAAAATGGTGCAGGATTATTCGCAAAAAGAGGAATATCACTCAAAGCCTATCTCTTTAAAAAATCATTTAATCCTTTATCCGGAAATTCCCCCTTTATCCTTTCTTCAGTCATCTTAATGTATTCTGGATTAATATCAAAACCTAAATATTTTCTATTAAGTTTTAATGCAACAACGCCTGTCGTTCCTCCCCCCATAAAAGGATCTAAGACTATGTCTTTTTCATCAGTTAGCCATTTAATGAAAAATTCTGGAAGTTGGGGGTGAAATGGTGCTGGATGTTTTAATCCTCTTAAAGCACTCCCAGTATCAAATCTGAAAACAGTTATAGGTTTTTTTCCAAGTGGATGAGGTTTACTACTTCCTCTTTGGGATAATTCTGTAGTTCCATCAGAATTGATAATGTCGTTTCCATGGACTTTGTTTTTGAATCTTCTCAAAGAAATTTCTTTATATGGTTCTCTTACTCTATCTGTATTTGTTTTAAATTTTTTCGTATCTTTAACAAAATGGAAAATGTACTCTATTCTGTCATTTAGCCTCTTATCCCCGGGCATAGGAAGAGCAGATTTTTTAAACCAAATATATCTATCAAATAATTTTAATCTTGTTTCTTTTGCAATTCTATAAACTAATTCAAAAACATAAGTGCTTCTTTCTCCATTAGTTGCTCTATCATTAATATTCAAAATGAAACTTCCTGCTGGTTTTAAAAATCTATATGCCTCATGAAATAATTGTAAAAACCAGTCTACATAATTTTCAGGATTAAAAACTTCTACTTCATGTCCGTATGAAACTGTATCTGCATAAGGTGGAGAAGTTACAACTAAATCAACAGAATCATCTGGCAATTCTTTGGATAATTCCATGCAATCTCCTAAATGGGTTTTGTTTAAATCCAAATTACCTATTTTTTCCATTTTTCATCTCTCCTTTTAATCTCTTTGAATTTAATACTTCTTTTAATCTTTTTAAGAATTCGTGTGATGCATCTAAGGGGATAAACACACTTCCTTTCATCACCCATTTATCTCCTTCTTTTATTTTTTGCTGAATTAACAATGATTTCCCATAATCATTTTCTATTAAATCTATATAAAATCTTTTTTTTCCAAAGTCAAAATATTGAAAGTCCAAATGATGAAACCTATGGTTTGGATAATAAATTCTAGCACTTCCAACTTGTTTCATATAAATATCGTTAGAAAATAAAAGTATTTGCAAATGTTTTTCTACAGCTTTTCTAGAAATTGCTGTCTGCTCTTCAATTTCTTGCGTAGTTAATCCACGAGGATGAGCTTTTAAATGAGAATGAATTTTTTCATGGGTTTCGCTTTCACGAATAAATGGAGAACCATTAGACCCCTCTTTTTTCATAGAAAAAAGAGTGATTTAGCATTTATAAGTGTTTATCGTCACTACTGAGTGCTTAGTACCAAGCAATCGATAAGTTTATATATAATTGTATATTAATCAGTTTAAGCTAGTTACAGCTAAAAAATAAGTAAAATGGCAAACCTTGTACATAATGAAAATAAGATAGTAATTCCTTTTTTAGGAATTATTTTTTTAGTGGCTGTGGCTATTGTTGCAATTCAACATTTCGGCAAAATAAGTTTTGGGTTTCTAGGATTTATTTCTTGGATTGTCGTAATAATGGGGGCAATATATTTTGTCCTTTGGATCTTAGCAGAACTTTTTGGATGGTAGTGTTTAAACCTCCCCTCTCACTCCTTCCCCTATGAAACCTTTTTATATCCTTTTATCCAATATAAATCATGATTCCAATAAAAAAAGAGGCTGTACTTGTAACTCCTGAAGATGTAAAATCCTCATCAAGTAAATTTGAAGTTATTGGCACTTTTAATCCAGGAGCTACAAGAATGCCAAATGGCGATATTGCTCTTTATGTTAGGGTTGCTGAAAAGCTAAAAAAAATAGAGGACAAAAGATATTATTATGCACCGAGATGTTCTGGAAAAAATAAATGCATGGTTAAAATAGATAAATTTCCAAAAAAAGACATGGGATTGGACAGGGATGTTGCTTTGGTTTTCAAAGAAGGAACAAAAAGGCTGACATTTATATCTCATTTAAGAAAAGTTATACTTGATAAATCAGGATTTAAAGTTAAATCAATAGATAAACACCCAACTTTTGAGGGGCTATTCAATGACGGCGAATTGGGGGTTGAAGACCCAAGAATCACAAAACTTGGAAAAGAGTATATAATGGCTTATGTTAGCTTGTCAATTGATGGCAACATAACAACAAGCTGTGCTGTATCAAAAGATGCTTTAAACTGGAAAAGAAAAGGTTTGATTTTTAGAGAACAAAATAAAGATGTTGTGATTTTTCCAGAGAAAATTAATAATGAATATGTTGCTTTTAACAGGCCAGAAGGAAGCTTTCAGTTTTCACCCCCACATATATGGATTTCTTTTTCAAAAGACCTGAAATATTGGGGGAATTCCAAGCCCATAAAACTTTCTGAAAGAGGAAAATGGGACTATTCAAGAGTTGGAGCTGGTGCACCTCCAATAAAAACAAAAGACGGATGGCTTTTGCTTTATCATGGGGTTACAGACAAAAAGCACCATAGCCAATTAAACATTCTGCCAAATTTTTTAAGTAAAATGTTTGAAGAAGATAATGTTTATTCAATTTATTCAATTGGTGCTGCTTTGTTTGATTTGAAAAATCCATCAAAACTAATAGCAAAATCTCCTCATCCAATTATAATCCCAACAAAAAAATATGAAAAAGAAGGTTTTGTAAGCAATGTTATTTTTACAACAGGTGCAATAATGGATGAGAATGAAAAAGATATTTTAATTTATTCTGGAGGAGCTGACGAAGTTGTAACAGTAAAAAAAGTTGCCCTAAAGGACATTTTAAATCATTTAGAAAAAGTTAAGTTTAAGGGGAAGTGAAAAAAAAGGGTGATGATTACTTCTTTGTTGTTTTCCAAAGATACTCAAAATAATTTTTATATGATTGATAAACTGCTTTATGTTCAATAATGACGGCTAAAGGATTTTCTACCCACATAATTAAAGCAACTTTTCCATCAAAGATATAGGTTGAAACAGACGAATTAAATTGAGATGGGATGTATTTAATATCCGTCAGTCTTAATTTGGTTGGTTTTATATTAATATTGGCAACAATTCTCATTTTTGTTTTATTTTTTACCCTTTGATTATCCCATCTCTTATAATCATAAGGCAGGAATTCCTTTATCTTATGTTCCGCTCCAAAATCTAAAATTTCGGTCTTTGAATTAAGCATTTCATTTAGAACCGTTTTTATTCCCGCAAGTCCTTTAAAGCTGTGGATATCTTGTCTTTCCGTTTTAGAATTAAATAAGTTCAATAAATCTGGTACTACTAACTTAGCCTCCTCTAATATAGTCTCTTTTTCTTTTATAATCTCCAAAATTTTATTTGGATTTCCAGCTTCAAATAATAGTTTATTTGCCTTTGTAATTTGACTAATTAAACCTTTTTCTCGTAGTCCTCTTAGGGCATCATAAACAGAAACCCTATGAACGCCAGATATTCTTGATATTTCATTAGCAGAAGCTGATCCAATTCCTAGTAAGGAGAAATAGCACTTAGCTTCATTTGGGCTTAATCCTGCCTTTTCTAATAATTCATATTTCATATTAGTTGTTGGGATTTCAGATTTATAATTCTTTCTATTATGTTGTAACCCCCACTACTACACTCTTTTAAATAGATTATACGTTACTACTATATTATGGTAAATAATATAGAAAGAACCAAAATTGAAAGATGTTCGTCTTTAGACAAGGCAGTAAATGAGATGTTTGGAATACACGTGAAGGGTAGAGAGTGTTTATTTACGCAAGAGGCTATGACTGGAAGATTAGCCGAAGAATATAATAAAATTGGATTACTAGCAAGACAAAAAACTTATAAAAGAATAGCGCAGGATTTCAGGAATAGAACAAGGTGTTATTCTGTTAACCATCCTGCTTCTAATGTAGGCACCATATTAGATGTAGGTTGCGGTTCTGGATTACTGAGTTTAGCACTATTTGAGGAAACAAATGGGAATTTGGTGGGTATTGATTTATCTAAGGATATGATAAGATTGGCTTATGATAATTTAAAAGGAAGAATGCAACAAAAGATAGAGGAAGTAAAATCATTTCAACAAAGAATGCCAGAAAGTTATAGGATTAATGATTCAGGTGTTGTTAAAAAAATATTCAAAAGTAATGGATTAGAATTTAGAGAAGGTAGTGTATATGATTTACAAAGTATTATGCCTGATATAAAAGATGTTAATTATATAGTATGCAGAAATGCTTTACACAGATTTAAAGATCCAACCTTAGCTATAAAAACAATGTATTCTACTTTAAATAATGGTGGAAGGTTGTACATCAGAGATCTTAAGAGAGATGCTGATTGGAAAACATTACTTTCTAGAATAGGGGATGAAAGATGGAATAGTGAATCATTAGTTAAAGATTATATAGGAGCAATGGCTCAAATGCTTACAGTAGAAGAGTTGCGTGGAATATTAGATAATTTAAATGTCTCTTATATTATAGATAATGGAGATTATAAAGATCCTATAAAATTAAAAAACGATGGAATGAAAGAATTCGCTTCCGACGTAGAATATACCTGTGTAATAACAAAACCAAAACACTAAAAGATGGCAAAATATAAAGAAAATTTAGAGAGAATAAGAAGGATTATGAAAGATAGTGGTGATCAATATCTAGAATTTTTGGTTAATCAAGATGAAATAGAAAGGATTTTACAATTACAAGAAGAGAAGAATGTTTTGATTTTGGGACATAATTATATGATACCGATAGTATATCAGCTATCTGGAAGAGAATAGAGAGGAGATTCTTTAGCTTTGAGCAGATATGCTGCTAAAGCGGAAAACCCTATTATTTTATTTAACGGAGTAGTATTCATGGCGGAAACTGCAAAAATTCTTAACCCAAAAAAGAAAGTATTGATTGCTGATTTAGAAGCAGGTTGCAGTTTGGCAGACCCATTTAAGGCACAAGATGTTTTTGCCTATAAAGAAAAATATCCCAAATCACCAGTTGTTACATACATAAACAGCTATGCTACTGTAAAAGCAGAATCTGACTTCTGTTGCACTTCAGCTAATGCACTTGAAGTTGTTAAATATGCCGCAAATGAATTTAAGACTGAACAAGTAATATTTTTACCAGATTCTTTTATGGGAATGAATATGCAAGAAGATCTAGCTGCCGAAGGAACAAATATAGACCTAATTTATCCAGGTAAAAATGATTCAAATCTTGGGATATGTGTAGTTCATGAACAATTTACTTTAGATATGCTTAAAGATATAAGAAAACAATTTAATATGCCTAAAGGTAAAAAAGAAACTGCCGTTCTAGCTCATTGGGAGTGTAAACCAGATGTTTTGAGAGAAGCAGATTTTTATGGAAGCACTTCTCAAATGGCCAAATATATACAAAACCATCAAGAACTAAGAAGAATATATTTAGCCACAGAATGCGAAATGGCTGCTAATTTGTCATCTGAGTTCCCACAAGTAGAATTCGTAAGAGCTTGCAGCGTTTTTTGTCCGCATATGAGGAGAATAACATTAGAAAAGGTACTTAACAGTTTAGAAAACGATGTATATGAGATTAATATTCCAGAAAATACACGACAAAAAGCACTAAAGGCAATTGAAAGAATGATTGCAATAAATTAATTAGCTATGACAAACAAATAATAATCCTTGCTTTAAGTCGCACAAAAATTACTTATTTTAATTCTTTCCTTCCCCCTCTTCACGCTTTCTCTATTTTTTTACCTCTTCACACCATACTTCTCAACCAATTCCAGCATCCTCTTTGCTGTGATTTTATAATGAAAGTTTTGCAAAGCATGTTCTGATGCTTGTTTTCCCATTTGTTCTCTTAAATTATCATCTGTCATAAGTTTTAACGTATAATGTGCGAGTTGATTAATATCTGCCTTGTAAGCAAAAGTTTTTGGCTTGTCAAATTTAATTTGGTGTTTTTCCTCAAATCCCATCCAATCATATGCCCATTCTCTGTCTAATTTTATTTCAGATTCAACATCTACTAAAAAACCGGTTTTAGCATGGATTATAGTATCTTTTGGCCCCCCAACATTTATTGATATTACTGGCTTGCCACATGCCATTGCCTCTACTTGAATCATACCAAAACCTTCTAATCGTGAAGGAGCAGCATAAATATCACATGCTTGAAGCAAAGAAGCCATGAATTCGGGAGAGTACTTGCCTGTTAGGTAAATAATTTTTTCCTTGTCAATTCCAAGTTCTTCTATAAGTTTTTCTTCTTCTTTTCCATGGTCTTCTGCTGAAAAACTATCATAAGTTTTAAGCACATATTTCCAGTCTGGAAATTCTTTGTCTATTTTTGCCAAGGCTTTAAACATCTCTTGCGCGCCTTTGCTTGTAACATCTCCGCCTGCAGTAAAAATCATTTTTTCATGCTCTAAAACACCGAGCATTTCCCTGAGTTTTTTTATTTGCTCGTTGTTTTTTTCAACTGGATGAAAAACTTCAGGGTCAAAACCAATTGGGCAAACATGGATATTCTTTCCAGACAAGCCATCTCTTATGTAAGTTTGTTTAACCCAGTTGCTTGTTACAACAAGCAAGGGCAGTGATTCCAAAACATTGTGGTAATTTGCAACCCAGCCATCTGCATTAAACCAAGGAACAGAATTTAAATTATGATTTATTGGACTTTGAACAAGCTCTGGCGTATTACCCCAGTAGCCAATACCTATGACGAAATCTGGCTGAAAAGACTTGTAAGCATATAATTTCTGTAGGTTGTCTTCTCTGTCGCAAGACATTGCCTCTATTCCCAGCTCATTTAACCCTTTAACAAGATAATGCCCTTGCAAACTCTGTCCATCTGGTTCTAATGGGTATGGATACAAAACCAGGATTTTCATTTTAAATCGAAACAATAGTCAAGAATTTCTTTGGTTAATTTTATTGATTTGTCACATTCCTGTTTTAAATGCCAAGATAAACTTTGTTTGAAATAAGCATTTTCTACGAGCTTGCCCTTTTCTTGAATAATATTAACTGCTGGAATAAAATCACCATCTCCAGAAACGAGAACAGCAACATCGTACATGCCTTCATATGCTCCTTTAATCATATCAGAAGCCAAGTGAATATCGTCTCCTTTTATGGCGTAGTAGTATCTGTCAGTTCCTTTTATTTTTCTTTTTTGGAGTCTACTTAAAATAAGCTTTACTTTGTCTGTTGCTTTAACTTTGTCAAAAAACTTCTGCTGTTTGGCATATTTTTCAGGATTATTTTTATAATCTAATGGGGCATTATAATAATATACTCTCACCAAATCTCTCTTGTCTGCAAGCTTTTCTCCAAGTTTTAAAAAATTAAAATTATGAAGCTCTTTATCTTCTCCGTAAATTGATTTAAGCCCATAATAAAAATTACTTCCATCAATAAATAGAACAACTCGTTTCATAGTATAAAACCCGGTCTTGCCGAAGCAATACCGGGGAGCATATGAACATAGTACCAGCCACATCTTTAAATAACTTTCGGAAAGTCTTTTTGTGAATAGACAATCAATTTTAATGGGTTAGGAGTTATATAAATTAATCATGGTGTTAAATCCGCTTCTTTCATTTTCAAAATTTATCTACATTAAACGTCTCAATTTTATTACAGCTCATTAACTCAAATCCTTTTTCATTAGGATAACCATAAATATCTCTAACAATCATCTTTTTTAAATTAAGTTGTTCTTCAGTAAGATTAACAACAAAGTCCGAGTTTAATATTGGTTTTGGAGCAATTAAATTTGGATAAGGAACATTTAACCCTTTTTCATAATTAAAGAAATATAATTTTTTGCATAACAAAACCCTGTCTATAATCATCTGCTTAACGGCTTGATGAACTTCTTTATGCCTTATGTGCCTGTATTCTCCATTTTCTCCATGGGTGAATATATAATTATAATCAAACACTTTTAAATTAGATTTTAATAGATTAACAATCTCTTTTATATCAATTGGTTCTAACTTGTCGTCTTCTAAATCAAGAATAATAGATTTAGCATTATAATACTTACAAACTTTCCTGAATTTTGGTTCTCTGTCTTTATCACTTGCACGACATAGAGATATTATTGTCCAATTCCAATCTTTGCGTTTTAAGATTGTTCCACCCATCCAAATTGTTTCATCGTCCGGGTGGGCAGCAATAACAAGAGCTGTTATTTTATTAGCCATGAGATAAAATAGGAATAGAATTATTTAAGGATATCTCTTTTAAAATGATTAAGATAACTTATAAAAAAATATTTAAACTAAATTCTTTAAATGTGTGTATGGGCTTTGAAGAATTAGAAAGAATAAAAGAAACATTCTCTAAGTTAGATTTACATCCTGTTTACATTGAGCATGAGCCAGTTATCGCAAGTAAAGATGCGGCAAGAACAAGAGGTTTTGAATTAAAACAAGGGATAAAAGCAATTGTAATGACTAATGGCAATAATGATTGGGTAGTTGTTGATATTCCTGCAAATAAGAAAGTAGATATGAAAAAAGTAGCAGATGAAATTGGATGGCCAAGAGGCAAAATACGAATGGCAAATCCAGAAGAAGTTATGAAAAAAACAGGGTGTGAAGTAGGAGCTGTCCCTCCTTTTGGACATAAAAATAAGATAAAAACCTTAATAGATAATGAGATTTATGATAATAAAGAGAGTGCATTTAATATTGGTGTAAGAACAAATTCTGTAAAAATTCCAACCAATGAAATGAAAATAATTTTCAAAGAGGAAGGTTCAACACACGGAGATTTTTCCAAGATGTAAGATTTGTTGGAATTGGTTATAGTTTTCCACCAGCTTCCCTATCAACAATAAACAAGCAGTTTTTGTGTTTTCTTAAGAAACTTGCAGGATTTTTGCTTGAAATCTTGCCTTTTACAGCTTTGGCAATTGCATCTGCCTTATGTTTTCCATTTGCCAAAAGAAGAATTTCTCTTGCTTTTAAAATTGTTGAAATTCCAAGTGTAACTGCATATTTTGGAACTTTACTTAAAGAAGGAAAAGCACCTGAATTCGCTTTTCTTGTATTTTCAGTTAGCTTAATTTTTCTGTCTTTGCTGTTTAGCGTCGAACCTTGCCCTGGTTCATTATAACCTATATGCCCGTTTCTTCCAATACCGAGAAGCTGTAAATCAATGCCTCCTGCTTTTTTTATTAATTTTCCATAGCTTTTTATGTTTTTATCTGGCAAATGTGTGTTTTTTTTGTTTATATTAGCTTTGCTGAAAAAATGCTTATTCATATAATAAGCATGACTTGCAGGGTTTTTTGCACTTAAGCCAAGATAATCGTCAACATTAAAAGTTGTGATTTTTGAAAAATCAATTTTTTCTTTTCTTGCTATTTTTACAAGCTCTTTATAAACAGGAATCATTGTTCTTCCTGTTGCTAAACCTAAAACAGCTTTTGGCTTATTTTTTACAAGATTAGCAATAATTCGCGTGGCTTTGCGTGCCATTTCTTGCGAATTTTTTGTTATAATTAGTTCCATTCTGTATACCTCTTTTTATGTTAAAAATAAGCTTGAAAGAGTTTTAAATGTTGTTGTATAAATTAAGTTGGCAACATTAATGCAGAATATTGCACAACCCATAGCAACCGAAGAATTTTTAAAGTGTGAATGGGTGATAACAATATATTCCCCGGTATGGTCTTCGGGCAATACCGGGCAGTTTATATTATTTCTTTAATAAAATGGTTAATGCAAACTGAAGTATTTGATGAATTCTTTAATGCATTTGAAGAGCTAGATGTAAAATAGGCATTTTCTACCTTCTTACCCAATTTTTGGACCCTTTTTAGAACAGGAACAAAATCTTCGTCTCCTGAAACAATGATTGCAACATCGTAAAGATTTTCATAGGCCCCACTTAACAAATCAACAGCTAAATGAACATCGTCACCTTTAACTTCATAACCAACAATTTTTACATCTTTTCTTATTTTTCTCATTTTACATAAAACAACTTTGAAGAAAGGTAATTTTCTCAACTTATCAAAAAATTTCTGCTGTTCCCAGTATTTCTTTTGGTCATATTTAATGTCTAAAGGAGCATTATAATAGAATATAGAAACAATTTGTCTATCGCCTTTTAATTTTTTTACTAATTTATCAAAATTTATTTCATTAACATTTAAATTTTTTAAGCTATGATAAAGGTTGCTTCCATCAATAAAAATGGCGATTCTTTCTTTGCTTTTTTCATCTTTCATTATTACACTTAAAAAAGGCTAAAAGGTTTAATTATCAACTCAAATTGCATCTTTCTCCGCAATATTTCCTTAATCTTGGGAAAATGTTTTTTTCTTTATTCTCTATTAATTCCCTTGCTTTTTTAATAAGCAAAAAAGCATCATCAACTGTTTTTACATAATAAATAGAATCAAGTTCGTTCAAGGAGATATAGCCTTGCTTGACTGGATTTTCTTTCAACCATTCAATTAATTTTTTCCATTGCCAGCCAATTAAAATTATTGGAATGTCTTTTACATGCCTAACCTGAACAAGCTGAAGAGTATAAAAAAACTCTAAAGTTGTGCCTATGCCTCCTGGAGCAACAACTACTGCATTTGAGAGTTTCATAAACTCATGAAGCCTTTCTGAGAATTTTGTAAACTCTTTCTTTACATCTAAATGTGCGTTTGCTCTTTGTTCTTTTGGAAGTTTAATAAGCAATCCATAAGAATGAGAGATATTTAATTTATCTCCTACTTTATGACCTGCATTAGCAGCTTCCATTGTGCCTGGACCTCCACCTGTTACAATGTCTATACCTTCACTTCCTAAAAGTTTTGCAAGTTGAAAAACCAAGCGATAATTTTCATCTTTTTTGCCAACTCGCGCAGAGCCAAAAATCGCAACGCGAAAATGCTCTTTTTCAATTTTTAATTTTTTTAATTTTGATGGGATCATTTTAGTTTCTTTGAGAAAAAGTAAAACTTTTTTCCTTTTTTATAATTTAATTTTGTAGCAAGCTTATGCATTGGTTTATCTACAACTTCTGTAAAAAAGAAAATAAGATTTAAATTATTCTTCTTTGCTAACTTCTCAGCATATTTCATTAATTTAGTGCCAATACCTTTTCCCCTATGCCTTTTATCTACTATTACTATATTTAAATAAGCATATTTTGCTCTTTTCCAAATTTCAAATAAATGAGCTCCCACAATTTTACCATCAGTTTCAAAAACTATAAGTTTGTTAAGAGGATTATGCAGATATTCATTTAGATGATATTTTTCATACTGAATATTATTATCTCCTGTTAAAGAAGAATCACTATTAAAAAGATTTAATATTTTTGGCATATCCTTTTTAGTAGCTAACCTTATTTTCTCTTTCATCTTCTCACCATCTCCTTTGCAACTACAACATAACCCTGCCAGTCTATTCCGTATTTATCAAGCAACTCGTCTTTTGTGCCTGAATGAGGCAGTTCTTGGACAGCCAAATGACTAAGCATTATATCACTTTTAGCATTTTCAATTTCTTCAGCAATCATTTCTCCAATTCCTCCTTCTTTATAATGGTCTTCTGCAATGACAATTTTATTGCCATGCTTTTTAACAAAATTAATAAGTTTTTTGGCATTAAAAGGCTTTATGCAGTATAAATCTACAACAGCTGAGTTAATATGCTGGTTTTTTAAAGCTGAATAAGCTCTTAGAGCTTCATATAAAGTTATTCCTGCACCAATTAAAACAAGTTTATCATCTTTGCTTTGCTTTAAAATTTTAAAATCCCCAATCTTAAATTGTTCAGTATTTTTGTAAATAACAGGTGTTGCTGCTCTTGTTGTTCTAAGATACTTAATATTATTTAAGCCAGCACAAAGTTTTGTTAATTTATTGCAGGAAACAGCGTCGCTGGGGTATAGCACAATGCTATTTGGCAAATCTCTAAACATTGGCAAGTCTTCTAAACCCATTTGGCTTGCACCGTCTTTTCCTATGCTAACCCCAGAATGGCTTCCACAAAAAGTTATATCTGCTTTTGAAATCGCAGCCATTCTTATTTGGTCGTGAGCCCTTGTAAGGAAAGCGGCAAATGAAGAAGCAAAAACATTAAATCCTTTAACACTCAAACCTAAAGCCATTGAAGCCATGTTTTGCTCTGCTATAAATGCTTCAACAAACTGGCGTGGTTTTACATACTTAACTTTCTCAGATTTTGTAGAATTGCTTACTTCTGCATCAATTGCCAAAATAGTTTTGTCTTTAAGAGCTAAATTTGCAAGAGCATTTCCATAAGCTTCACGTGTTGAGATCTCTTGATATTTCTGGTAATTTGTTTTGTTAATTAGGCTTGATTTTGAAGCAGGTGATTTAGCAGTTTTATCAATTGTTTTAACATTAACAACTTTCGGTTTATTAATAATAATCTTAGGCATTTTAGGATTTGGAATTTCAGTTAATGCTTTTTGCAGTTGCTCTTTTGTCAGCGCTGTACCATGCCATCTGTCCCTGTCTTCAAGAAAACCAACTCCTTTTCCTTTTATTGTTTTAGCCAAAATAATAGAGGGTTTTTTGCTGTTTTTTACTTTAGAAAAAACTTTTAACAACTTTTTAATGTTATGCCCATCACATACAAGAATATTCCAGCCAAAGCCCTTAAATCTTTTTTTATATAAAGCAATATTATGTCCAATCATTGTCTCGCCCCTTTGCCCAAGGCGATTAATATCAACAATTGCGATTATATTGTTAAGCTTGTAATAAGCTCCTAACTGCAGTGCTTCATAAATCTCTCCTTCTGCTATTTCACTATCCCCAAGAAGAACATAAGTTCTAAATTTCCTATTTTGAAGTTTAGCCGCTAAAGCCATACCAACACCAACACTTAACCCTTGCCCTAAACTTCCTGTAGCTACTTTTATCCATTTTAGTTTTGAAGAAGGAATTGGATGCCCTTCAAGAAAACTGTTTAATTTTCGCAAGTCAAGCAGGTTATCATTTATACAACCTGTATTATACAAAGCAGAATAAAGAATTGGGGCTGCGTGTCCCTTGCTTAGGATAAATTCATCATTATCTGGATTAAGTGCGTTTTTAGTATCATAAGACATTTCATGAAAAAACAGCACAGACATAATTTCTGCTGCGCTTAAACAAGAAGTGGGATGCCCGCTTTCAGCTTGCGTAGTCATTTTTAAGACATCTCTTCGCATGATATTTGCAATGTCTTGAAGGTGTGAGATAGATAAGTAATTGGTCATTTGAACCTCTTTTAATAATAGAAAATAGTTAGCTGGACTTATAAATTTTTGTAGATTGTTAGTTATAATAAGTTAAGACCTCAGCTTTTGGTCATAATCCCTATTTTGCAGATATTACTGCTTTAAATGTTAACAATTTACTTAAACAATCAACCTCTTCAATTTCCCATAAGCTTCCCTTGAATTCTTCGTATTCTGCAAATATCCTCCTGAAATAAACATGTTGGCGCCTGCTTTTTTTGCCTCTTTCAAATGCTTATCTCCTAAACCGCCGTCAACTTCTATATTCAGATTTGGTTTAAGTTTTCGTAGTTGTTTGACCTTGTTTAAAACTGAAGGTAAAAACCTTGAGCCATACTTACCAGGATTAACCGCTAAGGTAGTTATTTGACTAATCTTTGACAAATAAGGTTTAACCTTATTAACAGGTGTAGAAGGGTTTAATGCTATTCCGACTTTTTTATGTTTTGATTTGATTAAGCTGATTATTTCGTCAGGATAACCAATAGATTCTATATGAAAAATAACTGTGTTAACTTGTTTTATATTCTTTTTATCATTAACCCAAATTAAAGGCTCTTTAACCATTAAATGAGCTTCGTAAGTTTTTCTGGGTTTGTGTGGAAGCTTAAAATCAAACCATAAAGACTTGTTTTTCACAAATTTTCCATCCATTATATCTAACTGAATAATCGACGAGAGATTTATTACTTTAGATAAACGCTTGTTAAGTTCTGCTTGATTTTTTGCTATGATTGAGGGGATAATTTGGGGTTTCATATTTTATACTTTCCCAATTCTTTAATTAATACTGGAACTTCCAAAAGCGCTTCCTTTACAGTTTCAATGTCTATGTTCTCCCCATAATAATTTATTCCATTTCTTAATTTTCTGTACCTATCAAATTTTTTGTAAAGTTGGGGTTCATTAAGGACATCTCTTAAGAAAAAACCTATAGATTCATGGTCAATAAACTTATATCCGTTTAAATAACCAATTGCTCCGCAATATTCTCTTAATCCTTCATAAAGCTCTCTGAAAACGGTTTTAGCTGAAGTAGAATTTAGGGGGATACTTTTAACAATCTCAATAGCTTGGGCAGAAGATTTAAAAAAACTCATGGCTCTTAATTTATTGGGCAGAACCATTTTTACTTTTCCTTCTTTTAAATTGTATTCAAAATTCATAATGCCTCCAATTCCCCAGATAAAACCAAACCGTTGCAGATATTGTTTATTAAGTTAGGATTTGTTTTTTTTGCTTTTTCCCAGGAAATTTTAGTAAACTTGTGAATACTTACTTTTCTACCTAGTGTTTTCTCGTATTTTTGTGCCACAAACTCTTTATTTATGTTTGAAATTATGCAGATGTCTACGTCACTAGTTATGTCGTCCATTGCCGAGGCATAACTCCCAAATAGTATAATAGTAGGCAGATCATACTCTTTTTCTAAATATTCTACGAGATTAGAAATTCTGATTTTTTCTAGGTTATAATATAACTTCAAGTTTAAGGTTTTTTTAGATAAAACCAACTGATAAAAAGAATATATCTCTTCTTTTTTTAATGATAAAAAACCTTCTTTAACAAGTTTGTTAAGATGTTGCCTTATAGTAGTATGATTAATCTTCAAGATTCTAGAAAGTTGTCTGATGCTAAATTTTCTATTTGGTTCTTCGAAAAAAGATTTTAAAATGGTTATTTTTATTTCCATATGGAAATATATACTTCCACATGTTTATAAATCTTTCCATGATTGTGGTATAAAATTTATAAATTTGTAAATGTTATGTGGCGGGTGGGTTTCCGAAGAGTTCAGTGGCTTTCTTATCAAACTTAAGTTCGTACATCTTTTACAAGCCAAGAATCTTCTTAGCTTCATCTTCTGTATAGAATTCTCCTTTCTTAATTCTTTCTCTTGCTTCCCTTATTTCAAGAATAGTCTTTTGGCTAAGTTTGGGTTCTTTTTCAGCCAATTTAGCTAAATAAATAAGTTTTCTCACTAATTCATCATAGCTCTCGCTTTTGTATTGCCTAAAAGCATCAAGTTCTTCTTTAGTTCTTGGATTTACTCTTATTGTTGTCTCCATATACAATTGTATACATATGTATATTATTTAAATGTTTGCATTATTATATGTATTTAATTCCCTTCAATCTTCCCCAATCTTCTTTTATGCCTTAGGGCATTGCTAAAAGGAGTTTTTAGCCACAAATCAACTGCTTTAACTGCTTCTTGATAAGATAAAAAACCAGCTCCAAGAGAAAGAACATTTGAATCATTATGCTGTCGTGAAAGTTTTATTATATTTAGGTTTCCACCATAATAAACAACTGCCCTTATGCCTTTAACTTTATTTGCAGTAATTGCTTCTCCTTGTCCCGATTTACCGAAGATAACTCCCTTAAACGTTTTATCTTTAGAAAGAGCTTTTGCTAATGGAATTACAAAATCAGGATAATCATCTAGCTTGTTATATTTATGTGAACCAAAATCTTTTATTTCATAACCTTCATTATCAAGATATTTTTTCAGCTTTTCCTTTAACTTGAAACCTACATGGTCGCTAGCAGTATAAATTTTAGTTTGCACCATTTTTTATGAACTTATTAATTGTAGAATGTATATAAAATTATCTTAAATTTAGCTAAAAGAAAAAATTATCTTAAATTTAGCTAAAAGAAAAAATTATCTTAAATTTAGCTAAAAGAAAAAATTATCTTGAAAGACCTTAGGCGAGTAATGAACTTGAATTTGGCTTCTGTCCTCATGACATGGTGGAAGCAACATTCCATTTTTATCATAGTCAAAAACTACCCCATCAGATTTAAATGGAGATAACCCTGGACTCGGAGTCCAACCAAGCCTAACTCTTTTTTCAACGCCTTTTGGTAAGACCTCAATTAAATTTCCATGCCTATCACCTTTATACTTCATAAATTAATACATTGATAGGATTTTATAAATGTTCTTAATGAAAAATTGTTCGACAAATAAACCTAACATAAGCTAAATTTTATAAACATGTCAGATTTTATTTCTTGATGACAAAACCAATTCATGTTTTATTATTTTATAGGTATATAACTATTAAAAATCCAGAAGAATTTGTCTTAAAGCATTTAAAAGAGTGTAGAAAATTAGGGGTTCTTGGACGAATTTTAGTTGCGGAAGAGGGAATAAATGGTTCTGTTTGTGGGACGAAGGAACAAACAGATAAATATAAAAAAATTTTAAGCACTGATAAAAGATTTCATGGCATTGTATTTAAAGAGGAAATTTGCAAAACTCATCCTTTTACAAAAATAGCTGTTAAAGTAAAGAAGGAGATTGTTGCATTTAAAAAGAAGGTTAATTTAAATAATGCTGGAAAACGAATATCCCCAAAAGAATTTTTAGAATTGTATAAAAAGGGAGAAGCTGGAAAGGATTTTATAATCTTAGATGCAAGAAATGATTATGAATACAGATTTGGCAGATTCAAAAACGCAATTCACCTAAACATAAAAACATTTAGGCAGTTTCCAAATGCTATAAAAAAACTTAATGGTATGGAAAACAATAAGATAGTTATGTATTGCACAGGAGGAGTTAGATGTGAAAAAGCTTCTGCTTATCTTAGAGAAAAAGGATTTAAGGATGTAAATCAGCTTGATGGAGGCATTTTGAATTTTGGAGAGCAATTCAGAAATAGCTTTTGGGAGGGAAAATGTTTTGTGTTTGACAAAAGGCTCATAACTTCTATTAGGGAAGAGCGGAATAATCTAACAAAATGCGAAATCTGTGATAAAGAATGTGATTTGTGCAGGAATTGCAGGGATTTTGAATGCGACAAACTTTTTGTATGCTGTGTTGAGTGTGAAAAGAACATGAATGGATGCTGTTCTAAAAAATGCTTTGATAAGTTTAAGAAAAAGTGCAGGGAAAAATCATTTGACAATCAAGGTAAGAGAATTAACAATAAATTAGTTGAAGCATTAATTACTTGAAGCATTACAGCTACACTTACATTCTTAGCCAGAAGGTTCTTAGTTAAAAGAGTTCTTAGCCAACTAATTTTAATCTGGTTCTTAGCATTAATCAACAAGATTTAAAAATAATCAAGTTAAGTAATTTTATGGAATATGATTTAGAAACAAAGAAAGTTGTTGAACTTGTTAAAAAACACGAGGCAAAATCAGTCCTTTTACAATTGCCAGATGGTTTAAAGCAAAGAGCAGAAGAAGTCATTAATGCTATTGAAGAGAATACAGATGCAAAGGTGATGGTTTGGTTAGGACAGTGTTTTGGGGGTTGTGATATCCCTATAACCATGATAAAAAGAGTAGATTTAATTATACAATTTGGGCATAACTTGTTTATAAAAAATCCAAAAGGATGGAGAACTTAGAACCATGAAAGTTGAATTTATTAATGTCAAATACACCGGGAAAATTGAATTAGCTAAATCAGCTATAGATGAGCTAAAAAAGCATAAAACACTTGCTATCTACACAACAACCCAATTTTTGCATGGAATAGATAAAATTATCAAACAGCTTGAAGAGCAAGGGATCAAAATTGCAAGCTCACAGCCAGAAAGAACAAAATCAAAAATGCAAATTCTTGGGTGTGATATTTACCATGGTAATTTAAAATTGCCTGCGAAAGTTGATGTTTATCTTTATGTGGGGGATGGAATGTTTCATCCAAGAGCTTTATTATTTAGCGAAGCTGATTCTAATTCAAATAAGGTTATCTATGTTTTTAATCCTAAAACAAACAAGCTTAAAGAATACGATAAACGAGAGATTGAAAATATTTTAAAATTAAAAGAAAAAAATTTAAAGATATTTTTAATGGCAGATAAAGTAGGGGTTATTGTTACAACAAAACCCGGGCAGGAACATTTTCACTATGTTGAAAAATTAAAGATAAAATTTCCAGAAAAAAAGTTTTTTACATTTGTTGCAGATGGTGTTGACATAAGGGAAATGGAGAACTTCCCTTTCGTTAAATCATGGGTGAATACTGCTTGTCCAAGACTTGCATTGGAAGATGCTTTAAACACTGAAAAATCCTGGATAAACGTCGAAGAAGTATTAAAACTATAAAATTTAGCAAGGTTTAAATAAGATTAATATTTTACCCATTTAAATAAAATGAGTGTAGAAAAAGACTATAAGATTGTTTATAATCCAAGGCAAAAGAATAATTTTACCCCAAATGAAAATATTTTTTATGATGTAATCATCATTGGTGCAGGGGTTTCTGGTTTAGCGGCAGCGATGTATGCTGGAAGACTCGGAATGAAAACTCTTCTTATTGGAGAAATGCTTGGAGGAACAATTACTTTAACACATGTTGTTGAAAATTACCCAGGTTTTGTTTCTATAACTGGGCAGGGGCTTGCTAAATTAATTGAAAATCATACAAAAGATTATGATATTAATATCATAAATGAAAAAATTGAAATCATTAAAAAAAATGAACGTAAAAACAGAATATTTTTTGAAGTTCAAACAAAAAAGAAAACATTTTCTGGAAAAACAATAATTTATGCTACTGGAAGTAAATGGAAAAAATTAGAAGTCCCAGGAGAAAAAGAGTTTGAAAATAAAGGAGTAAGTTACTGTGCTTTATGCGACGGTCCTTTATTCAGGGGGAAGACCGTTGGGGTTGTTGGGGGTAGTGATAGTGCTGTGAAAGAAACATTACTTTTAACAGAATTTGCAAAGAAAGTTTATGTTTTTTATAGAGGGAAAAAAGTTCATCCAGAACCAATAAACATGCAAAGACTTGAAGAAAAAATAAAACAAAAAAAAGTTGAGGTTATCAATAATACCAACGTCATAGAGATAAAGGGAGGCCAGATTATAACAAGCATTATCCTTGATAAACCACATAAAGGAAATAAGGAATTCAAGATAGATGGGCTATTTGTTGATATAGGGCATATACCTCTTAGTAATATGGCTAAAAAAATAGGTGTTAAAATAAATAAAAAAGAAGAAATAATAATAAATAGAAATGCAGAAACAAATATTGAGGGGTTTTATGCAGCAGGAGATGTAACAGATACAGAATTTAAACAAGCCATTACAGGAGTTGGAGAAGGTGTTGCTGCAGCATATCATGCTTATGAGTATATAAATAAAGGAGAATATGTTTTGCCCCAGGAAGATAAAGAATATGTGAAGGAAGAAAATTGACATAAAGTTGTTAAAAATGGTGTGGGAAAACTAATAGTTGCAATATAGAAATAATTAAACATGCTGTTAAAATTTTATTGAATTAAATTTTTGTTTTCTCATCAAAAGGTTTAAAAATTCTTGCAATTGAAGATTATAATGGCAAAAATTATTTCTGATGAAAAAGAAATAGCAATAGAAGATGGCATGCCAATAAAACAAGCATGTAAAAAGTTAGAGGTTCCTTTTTCTTGTGAAGATGGATTATGCGGAACTTGCCTCATAAAAATTAAGGAGGGAATGAAAAATCTTACAGATATAACAGAGCAGGAAAAAAATATGGGTATAGAAAATAAAGAACAGGGATATAGGCTTGCGTGTCAATGCAAAATAAAAAAAGGAGTTGTTATAATAGAGGTTTAATGAGATTTATTAATTACTTGTGTAGATTAAGAGATAGCAGTTGATTAAGAGTTATTACTAAAATTAGGTTGAGAATACTATAACTATACGCATAGAACATCACTATGTAAAACAACATGATGATTTTACCTTATACTCAAATGTTCGCAATTAACCGGTGCCTCACAATTAGGTTTTGAGTTATTTATTTTTCACAATAAATATCACAGCGTTTAATAACCAAATGTTATAGCATTAATCAAATAATTTTGCATGGCTTCATAATTAAAAACTTTTCGATTAATAATAGAATTATTTATTAAATGTATCCAAAAGTTCAAGATAATCCTCTTTTCCCATTACTTTATCATTCTCACTTAGTCCAATATGCTCTGCAAATTTCAAAAAAGCCTGCTTTTTATATCCCTGTTTTCTTAAGCTTGAAATTGTCGGCAGTGCAGGATCATCCCATCCTTTGTATTTTCCCTGTTCAATTCCCTGCCTTATTTTTGTCTTTGATAACTTAAAATCCTTAAATTTGAATCTGCCTAAAAATGCTGTCCAAGGACATTTTTTGCCAAGTGCATTAAAAATCATGCACTGTCTTTTTGCGTTGTCCATATGATCTTTCCCGCGAATAATATGAGTCATCCTCATATCTATATCATCAACAGCAACAGCCAAATTCATCAAAGGCCAAACCCTATATTTGTGTTTCTGCAAAGGATGCTCTGCTTCATTTATTCTTGCCAAAGGAAAATCACGCATTGCAGGATTTTTGTCAGTCATTGAAGATTTGAATCTTAAAACAGCCACTCCTTCTTTGTAATTATCTTCTTTTTTAGAAAGCATTTTTTTCCATCTTGCTAAATGCTTTTGAACACTTAAACCCCTGCAAGGACATGGCTTCATTTTATTAACATATTCTTCTTTAAAATCCTCAGAAGCACAAGTGCAGACATAAACAGTTCCTTTTTTAAGAAGTTTTTCAGCATATTTGTAATAAAAGGTCATTCTTTTGGATTGAATAACAATCTTTGTTTTATTTCCAAAAAGCCACTTTGCATCTTGTTTAATCAATGCATAAGCAGGCTTGTATATATTTTCAGGATTTGTGTCTTCTATTCTAACACAAAATTTCCCACTGTATTTCTGAGCATAAAGAAAATTTAATGCTGCAACTAAGGCATTTCCAATATGCATTGGCCCGCTTGGGGCAGGAGAAATTCTCATGACAACTTTTCCTCTTTTTGCATTTGGCAGCTCAGATAAGCCTTCTCTTACATGCCTTTGGCTTACAGTTTCTTTTAATGCTTGAAACCGATTAGCTTGCTCATTTAATGTTAAGCTGTTAATTTCTTTAACTATCTCATTTATCTCTTTAATCGCCCTTTTAACATCCTCTTTTTTCAAGCCCTCGTGAAACAAGCCAGAGAGAACAGCTCCAACCTGAGCTTTTCCTCCATATGCAAGCGCATTTTTCAGCGCATATGCCCTCGCCTTTTTTTTAATATTTTTTGGGTTCATTTTATTATTTTTTAAACGAAAGATTATTTTATATACCCTCCCTTCTGAAGGTTCCACAACCTTTTGTATTCTCCTGGCTGGTTAATCAATTGATTGTGTCTTCCCATCTGAACAATCTCACCCTGCCTCATTACAACAACCCTGTCCGCATTCATAATTGTGGAAAGGCGGTGCGCTATAATTATTGAAGTTCTTCCTTTCAAAAGATTTGCAAGCGCACTCTGAATTTCGTGCTCTGTTTCAGAATCAAGAGAGGAAGTTGCTTCATCTAAAACAAGAATTCTTTTATTGGCGAGAATTGCTCTTGCAATTGAAACTCTCTGCTTTTCGCCACCACTCAGCTTAATTCCTCTTTCTCCAACAATTGTATCCTCTTTTTTAGGAAAGCTTTTTATAACTTTATCAAGCTGTGAAAGTTTTATCGCATCAAAAACTTCTTTGTGAGAAGCTTGTGGATTACTGAATAGAATATTATTATAAACATTATCATCAAATAAAATACACTCTTGCGGAACAATGCTTAATCCACCTCTCAGAAATTCCTGCTTAAACTCCTCGATATCATAACCATCAATGTAAATCGCCCCTGCTTTAACATCATAAAATCTGTAAAGAAGCTTAATCAAAGTTGTCTTGCCACACCCACTATGCCCAACCAAAGCAATTTTTTCATTTGGTTTTATCTTTAAATTAAAATTTCTGAAGATTTTCCTTTTCCCATAGTCAAAACTTATGTTTTCAAAATTAACTTCACCTTTTCTAATCGGCAGTTCTTTCGCATCTTTCCTGTCTTTTATGTCATTTTTAATTTTTCCGTATTCAAATAAATACTGAAAATCAGCCATTGCTCTGTAAAATCCTTTTAACCCCCAGACAAAACCAAACATTGGACCAACAACATTTCCATAAACAGTGTAAATAAAAACCAAAGTTCCAAGTGTTATTTTCCCTGCTAAAAAATCCATTAAAGGAAAATAAACCAAAAGTAAAGTGCCTATTGAAAGTATTAAAATTTGTATAGAATCAAACCATCTGTAATATCTCCAGTATCTTAAACCAGCTTTTTTTGTTTTCTCAGTTATTACCTTAAATTTTGCTTTTATTACGCTTTCTTTGCCGAAGTATTTTATAGAATCAATATTTGTGAGAATATCGCTAATAAATCCTTTTTCCCTATCTTCTAAATTATTAAATAATAATTTTGATTTCTGCTGTATGTGTTGTATAAAATAGCTGTAAGAAATAAATAAAATAGAAACTCCAAAAATAACTACTGCTGGCAAAATACTAAAATAAGCAATAGACAAACCAACAACAATTAACTGGAAAAACATAGGAGCAAAGTTAAATACAACAATGTCAGTCATTGCCTCAATTGCACCTGCCCCTCAATTTAATCTTGATATTAAAGAACCTGTTCTATGAGTTGTATGAAAACTATGACTTAAACCAAGAATATGATTGAAATACTTTCTTTTTAATTCCCAGATAAGTTGTGCGTCTAGCACATTTAAAAGATGGATATTAAACCATTTTCCTATAGTTCTAATCAAAGAAATCCCAATAAAAACAGATGCCAGGACAAATAAGGTTTTCACAAAAACTGCTTGGGCAATTGTCCCAGCAATAAATTCTGTACCATCGTCAATGATTTTTTTAAATAAAAACTTGTCTACTATAAGCAAAGCCTCAACTGTTAAGGTAACAAAAAGCAGTGCAAAAAACATGGATTTATGCTCTTTTAAAATTTCCCAATACACTTTGAAATTATACTTAAAGTCTATTTTTTCTTTTTTCCAAGCCATTTTATATATAATTAAACTTAAATATAAGTGATTCCTTGTATTTTAGCATGAAACACAGGGATGCGCTAATTGGACATATTCTTAAATCTGATGCTGAATCTGATGAAACTGACGAGGCTGATAAATCTGAAAAATCAGACGACACTGAATAACCTATTTATATTTTTTATAAAACATAGAACAAAAGTGTGTTAATAAATTTATTTAATGCCATTAGAATACTGTTATCAACCTTACCTAATACTTGTCTTCTTTTCTAATAACTCAACCCTCTGCTGAAGATGATAAATCTGATTGCTTAATTCTTCAATCTTAGTCGTCATTTCCATCAACCTCTTAGCAAGCCTTTTTCTTCTTTCTTCAATACTTCCTTCTCCTGCGCCAAAATCCACATCTTCAGAAGTTGCTGATGATGGGGCTTGATTATCTAAATTATCAAAAACACTAAATCCTTCTCCGCTTCCAGTTTGAGTAATTGAGTTGGCAGTCTGTCCTTGTTGCCGAGCAAGTTTTTCCTGCTGTCTTTTATAATGCTCTGTCAAGTCAACGATATCTCTCTTTTTTCCAAAACCTAAAAACCCCATAAAACACATAAGTAGCATTTGTTTTTAAAATTATGGTTGGCTGATTGATATGGAAAATAAAAAGAAAGTTGGATAAAGAGAAGTTTAAAAATAACATGATGAAACTAAAGGTTAATAACAGATTAAACTTAATATTATAGGTTAAAGTAATTCACCTTGCATTAAGTAATTGCTGGATTTTATATACTTAATAACACCTCAACAAATCTGCATAACCCACACGTCTTGGCAGTTATTTACTTTAATCAACTCAAAAAAATGTTTGTACAAACATTTTTTAAACACAGCCTTCTTTAAATAATAAATAGGAGAATGCAAACAAGCGATAATTTATAATAATACCAAATAAATGATATATAAGAGATTAAAAGTAGGTTAACCTATAATAAATAGGCAGTATAATTAAACTTCAACATCATAAGACAATAAATTAAAAAAATGGTGGCAACAATTCCGCAGATTATTGGGAAAATCAATCCAGAACTTTATGCAGAAAACGGCAAAGAACTGTTAGCAAAATATGGCTCTGCTGAAAACATACAGGCAGAGGAAGTTAAACCAATTGCTTTAGTTGTAGATGAAAAAGGAAGAATAGATAAAAACGGCGCTGAAGCTTCCCACAGGCTAGTTTATAATTCGGGAGGCGAATCATTAGAACCGCTTTATTTTTTTATTATAGATTTAATGAATGACAGAGGATTATCTCCGCAAAAACTAATAGATAATTTTACCTCAACGCCAGGAAGCAGCCATTTTGCAGAAACAGGTTTAAAAGCAAGCAGAGTCCAGGATGAAGCGTCTAAGTTATTGGCAAACGCCGGCATTGTTCTAAAAGGCATTTTAAATATTATCTATGACTTAAAAGAATTCAAAATAAGATTGCAGTATTATGCTGATACTAAATCCAAAGACAGGAACATAAAAGAAGCATCTATTTTGTCTTTAAAACAAATCTGGATGGACAAAGTTGACTATCCTGCACGAGGAAACTCAAGCATTAAAGCAATGGCGCTCGGGCAAATGGGGTTCCAGACGCTTATTGATGCTTTTTTAATTGTTAAAACCCCAGAAGATACTAATAAGCTTGATTTAAACGATCAAATTAAAAGGATTGTAAAAGCAAGAGTCCAGGAGTTCAATATTTGGGTAGAACAATCAGAAAAAGAATTAAGAAAAAGATATGAAATGGAAAAAATATATTTAAAACAGCAGGTAAATTCATTGAAACTTTATTCAAGGTGGGCAAAGCCTTATTTAAGAGCAGCCCAAAAATTAGAGATGAAAGAAATTAACAGAGATCCAAGAGTGGTTAATCTTTTTAATACAGTTAGAATGGAGCTTGTTTTATTTGGAAAAGAAAAGGTAGACCCAAAAGTTGCAGCTCTTACAGGAGAACTACCAAGAGATTTTAAAAATCTAAAAATAAAAAGAGATTATTTTGCCTGTTCTTTAATAGAAGTTATATTCACAGCTATTCCCCAGCAAGGAGGGAGATTTTCAGGAAGACTAGAGGTAATATTTAAGGGGTATGCTTTAAACCAAGAGGAGCTTGATAAATTAGATTATGAGCTTGATAAATCAGATATAGGGGATGTTTTAACTTTAATTGAAGGAGCAACAACAGAAAGCCTTGAACAATTGCAAAATGATATCGATGAGTTTTTAGAGGATAAAACACCTGAGCAAAAAGCAAAAGAAGCGCAAAAAGATGAGTCAAATCCATTTCTGGCGCTTATTGGATTTTATAATAAAAAAGAAGCGCCGAAAAAAACAGAAGCAAAAAGCACGAAAAAAAGTGCGAACCCAATAAGAAAAGACGACTGGATAGAAAAAAACCACTTAAGAAGGCTTTCAACAGAAAAAGGAGCAGGAACTGCTTTTCAGTTGTTTGATACATTTAAGAAAGCTCATGGTATGCCGAGTTATACTTGAATTGGGTTTTTGGAACAAAGCATACCCTTTTAGGTAATATCTTTTTACACCCAGCAAACTGCTAAATCTTTATTGTGTCCACACAGAAGGATTTATAAATATTGTAGACATAAGCAGATTATGACATTTACAGAAGTTAGAAACATTAATGGAAGAAAGTATTATTATAGAGTTATCTCTGTAAGAAATGGTAATAAAATCTCAAAAAGAAGGTTATATCTTGGAACTGAATTACCAAATTCAGAACTATTAAAAAAAGAGAAAATGGCTGATAAAGAATTATTGTCTAAAAAAACAAAGCCAAACAAAGAAATAGAAAAAATTAAGTCTAAAATAATCAAAATCTTAATGAAAAATAAAGTCACCAAAGCCGGAATTTTTGGAAGTTATTCAAGAGGCAAGCAAAAGAAGAATAGTGATGTTGATATAGCTGTTGAAATTAATGATAAAGGCATGAGTTTACTTGGTTTTATTAGGTTAAAATTAAAATTAGAGGACATTCTTGGGAGAAAAGTAGATTTAGTAGAATATTCTGTTATTAAACCCTTAATAAAGGAAAATATTTTAAAAGAGGAAATAAAAATAATATGAAAAGAAATGTAGGCTTGTTTATAGAAGACATTAAAGAAAGCATAAATGATATAGAAAATTTTTCAAGGGGGTTAAACAGCGAGAAATTTTCTAAGGATAAATTAAGACAAAGTGCAATAATAAGGCAGTTGGAGATAATTGGAGAAGCAGTTAAAAATATCCCTAATTCATTTAGAGAAAAGTACCCCAAGATAGCTTGGAAAGATATAGCAGGATTTAGAGATGTATTAAGCCATGTTTATTTTGGTGTAAGTATGGACAGAGTATGGAAAATAATAGAAAGTGATTTGCCAAAACTCAAAACAGAGGTAAGCAGAATAAAAATTAATTAGAGCTAAAAAAGGTTTGATTATAAAAATATTTAGATAATTGACAAAATTAAACTAATGTATTTATTTACAAATTATTTACATTATTCAATCTAATAACATAACTCAGCTAAGCCTATACGATAGTTTTAATAATTATCAATAATTCTTGTTTTTATGCCAAAAAAGAAAAAAAGCAGGATGAAGGAAGATAAAGAAAAACAAAAAGCTGAGCAGAAGATTATGTTGAAAAATAAAAATAAATCTCCTAAGATAAAGCTTAAGATAGATGAGGCAAACTTGGAACGAGCTTTAAGTGAAGCAGAAGATATGGTAGAAAATATCCAATTCCAGCAGTTCCTGCCTGCAGTTTCTTCATCAGCAACAGCTTCTGTATTGAGGAGAATCCAGGTTCAGAATCAAACAACTCAGAATCTTGAACAAGGAACTGCAAATGCCCAAGTAAAAAGAGATGAAAAGCAAGAACAAATAATAAAATATAACAACCGTGCAAATGCAGGTTATGAAACTTTAACAGTAGCAGAAAAAGAAATGGAAAAATATACTGCAACTTATGTTGAGCCCCCAACTCTTGTAAGAAACGAGAGAGCAACCCAGGAAGCTCATGTAAGAAGAGATTTAATGAATCCATTTAAAGGAAGAGGAATTGTTCAAGGAAGCATGGAACCAGAAAGACTTCATGGAGAGATAGAGCAGGAAAATAAAAAACTTCCATTTGAAAACCCAAAAGAAAAGTACAAAAGGGTTGTGAGGATTTAAAGTTTTTAATTTCTCTGCAAAAAATCCATCTACTTTAGTTTGTAAATGAATTGTAAAGATTATTTAGTCTTTGACAAATTATAATTAATGATTATTAGATATGCTCGGCTAAGTATTGTTGTTATTTACACAGAAATATTAGCATTTCTGTCTCTAAATGCCAAGATTCAAAGAATCTTGAGCACACTCAAGAACTATTGTTCTTGATAAATCCAACCAAACACACATGGATTTCTTGATGTCAAGATACTTGAAGAAAACCACACACTTTAGTGTGTGGTGGTATCTTGAGCATCCAAAAGTCCAAACAAACCACACCTTTTAAGGTGTGGTAAAACACAAGGACTTTTTGATATTAAAAATAAATAAGAAAAGTGGGCTAAAGAGTTAGGTTATGATATAGGAAGTTGCTTAGATTCAGGAAAATTCAGAAGCGAGGTTCAAACAGACTTTAGCGATTGTCAGGCTGCAGAAGTTACAGGAACACCTGCTTTCTTTGTAAATGGGCAGATTTTAGAAGGAGCACAACCATTCTCTTCTTTTAAACAAATAATTGATGAAGAATTGGCTAAGTCTGGTTAGTAAAGTTTAATAATTGATTTTACAGAAGGTAAAATATAAGTAATCTTCTAGTTTTTTTGGAGCATACTTAAAGTTAAAAAAATAATCTATTCCTTCATAATCTGGCTTTATTAAAGATTTAGAATCTTTATTATAACCATAAAGATAAGGATTAATTGATAATAAATCAGAAAGTTCTCCATATTTGAAATTAAAAGAGGGTGTAACTTCTGGCTCTAAAACACCGGTGTGAACATTGACACTTACTGGCACACCATCTTTAAGCATTCTTCTAACTTTCTCTGTTTCTGCTAATGCTTCTGGGTTTGCTCTTAATGTATCTACAACTTGTACAGTTGCATCTTGTATAAGATAAGGAGCTCCTAGTACAATATAAAAATCTCTTTTCATATTACTTTCTACTTGAACATTACCAAATCTTCTTTGAATTTCTCTTCTGATTGCTGTTCTCATACCTTCTGTATATCGAGAAGCATATTTTTTATCGCTGAAAACATTTACTACTCTTTCAAAAAAGGTATTAGCTATCTCTTTTCCAGTTTGCGAATTTTTTTGATTTATCTTTAGTATCTTACAAGAATTGCTTCCAACCATAAATTCTCCAGCTAAATGAGGATCTGTTTTCATGAGTATTGAACCCAATTCTGTAAGGGTAGGAATTTTCCAAGTTGGAGTTTCATAAAAAAAAGCAGGTCCATCCATTGCTATTAATCCATATAAGGCATCAGATAAAGATAAGTCTCCTGTAACTAGGTTGGGTATATCTGAAGATAAAAATAACCCAGTAACTGTTGTTTGTGGTTGTGAACCTAAAAATAATAAAGTTGGCAAATCCCTGTTAAATTTTGTGGATTGCCCATCTCTTCCAACAACATTCCAATATTTTGATTCAGCAACAGATGTTAATCTTTTTTCAAGTTCTCCATTTAAGAATAAACCAATTGTAAATTTATCACTATCTTTTGATATGTGTGCAGTATAAATAGCATGAAAATAAGGGTGTTCAAAAATTTTTTCTGGGGGCCATGCTTGCATTTGAGGGGATATGTGGGCAAATCCTATTTTATTTTGACCTTCTAATAATTTTTGAAGATTAGAAGTAGGTTTTTTAAAAAGAGCGAATCTTTTTTTTGTTTCTAAAGCTTCTAAAATTTGTCTTCTTGCATCTCTTTGTCCTGGTTTTGGTAAATCCCATTCTCTAAATGGACGGTAAAACATAGGCGTGTGTCCGTTTATGTGAGTATAAAATGGGATTTGCGAGGGGTGTTGGTGTGAATGTAATCCACTTTTTAAATAAATCGGCACTTCTTTTCTTCTATTAGAAGGGTTATCCATGTCTTCTGTAAAATGATGGGGGACATCATTGTTTCCATTATTTCTTCCATCTTTGTAATGCCCTGCAATGTCTACTTTTATAACATGATTATCAGAACCAACTTGGCTTTCTTTAAAATTTACATCTGGGCTCAAGATTTCAAGTTTTTCTACAGCACTATGAGATGTTCCTTTAATTAAGGTTTTTGTTCCTGTTCTTTGAAAATGGCTCGCAACTCTCATAGCTCCTGCAATATCGCCAAAACCACCTAAATCATAAGCCCTGACTACAACTTCCGGGTGTATAGTTTGTACCATAAAAAATATGGGACAACTCATTTTATAAATCTTTCTATTATGTAACTACTTAAAAGTTAAATATAATATATAAACAAATAGAATTTCTTAAACTAGAATAGATTAAAAAGTCTTAATCTTACAATATAATCATAAAATCAAATATCTTTCAACAAGATCAACAAGGTATTTAAACATAAAATAATTATTGGATATAGGATAAAAAAGGGATAATCAATAAAAGTGCTAATAATAAAAAAATAAGAAGCATATTATTATATCAGCATGTTAAAACTGTTAAAGTTAAATATTAATTAACTCAGATAACATTTAATCACAATAAAAAAATGGCAGACAATTATTTTAAAGTAAGTGATATTTATCAAGGAGGATACTCCACATTTGACTCTGAGTATGGAAGCCTTTTTACAGGCTATAGAGTTGCTGCTGGCAGTTTGGGACTTCCAACAGACCCGCGAACAGCAGACATTATCTCAGCAGTTGCAGCAAGAATTCCCTCTGGAGCAAAAGTAGTTGATGTAACACTGATTTCTAATGAACTTTTTGAATCTGTTCCCCAACAGCATTTAAAAGAAGTTAAAAGACTTGCAAAATTAACAGGAGTAGACTTAACAGTGCACGGCCCATTAATTGAACCTTCTGGAATTACAAAAGAGGGGTATACAGAAGCGGGCAGGCAGACTGCAGAAAGGCAGATGGCTCTTGCTGTTGAAAGAAGCCATGAACTTGATTCAAAAGGAAATATAAATGTTACATTTCACTCTTCAGCTGTTTTACCAGCTCCAGAAGTTTATAAAATAAAAGAGCCTGGAATGAAAGAAAAAGAAGAAATAACAGAAAGCATGCTGGTTATTAATCAAGAAACAGGGCAAATAAGAGGGGTAAAAAGAGAAACAAAGCATTATCCAATTCCAGAAGAAATTAGTGGGAGAACATCAGAAGGTAAAAAAATTATGCAAAAAACAGGTTATGATATATCTAAAGGAATTCCATTTACAGCAGAAGCAGAAGTTAAAGCCATAAATGACACAGAATGGGATAATGATATATCTCAGGTTGTTTTTTACAAAGAAAGAGCAGACAGGTTAATAGATGAAAATTATCCATTGCTTCAAGAAATTATGCCAAAACTTTTAAGCTCCAAAAATCCAGAACAACTTCTTACTCCAACTTCAGCAGAGGCATATAATAAAATATTAAATGCGCAAAGGTATCTTGATCACATAAGATTAAATTTAAATGCTACTTTTAATAAGGCATATAAATTTGGAACACCAGAAGAAAAAAAAGCACTTAAAGATATGGCTGATAAAATTGGGCAGATAACTCAGACAACAAGAGACCCAAAAATGCAGTCTATGGCATATCAGCAGATGATAAATAGGCTCAGTGAATTTGATGCACCAGAAGTCCACAAACCATTAAACGAGTTTGCAATGGACAAAGCAGCTGAAACATTTGGGAAAGTTGCGTTTAATGCTTATGACAAATTTGGAAATAATGCTCCGATTGTTTCTATTGAAAATCCTCCTGCAGGAACAGCTTTTGCCCGTGGAGAAGACTTAAAAAAAATCGTTGAAAAAGCAAGAGAAACATTTGTGGAAAAAGCAGTTAACGAAGGCATGTCAAAAGGAGAAGCAAAAAAAGCAGCTGAAAAACTTATTGGAGTAACCTGGGATGTCGGACATATTAACATGCTGAGAAAATACGGATTTGAAAAAAAAGATATTGTTAAAGAATCAGAAAAAATCAAGCCTTATCTTAAACACATTCACTTAAGTGATAATTTTGGTTTTGAGCACACAGAACTTCCAATGGGCATGGGAAATGTTCCATTTAAAGAGATAATGAAAAAGCTTGGAAAAGAAGGATTTGAGGCTAAAAAACTTATTGAAGCTGGAAACTGGTGGCAGCACTTTAAAACTTCCCCTTTTGCAACATCACTAGAAGCAATGGGATCTCCTATTTATTCAATTAAAACACCTTATTGGAACCAGGCTTTAGGTTTAAGGCAGAGTTATTTTGCAGGCTATGGAGAAACACTACCACAAGTTCATTTTCAAACTTTTGGAGCAGGATTTTCCGGATTGCCAATGGAACTTGGCGGACAGATAACCGGAGGTTCAAGCAGAGTTACAGGAAGACCGATGGAATAAAAAGTATCAATATCAAAATAAAAGTTTTAATGGTAAAAGGTTATCAAACACTCTTGAGAGTATAAATTGCAATTAATAAAGTAGTGTAAAGGTTGTTTCAAAGTTAACAATTCCTTACTAGGTTAAATTTAGTAGTTATCAACCATCAAATAGCATATTAGATGTTTTTCACATAAAAAACATTTAAAAACAAGCAATTGTTTATTAATGCATAATCTTTATTATTGAATAGGGGTAGAAATGAAAAAGAAAAAAAGAGATGCAAAAAAACAGGCTGAAAAAAAAGAGCAGTATAAAACACCATTAAAAAAAGAAGAAGAAAAACAAGAAGCCAAAGTTGTAAAAAAACTGCTTGCTGACAAAAAAGAGAAAGCTGAAAAAGATAAAAATAAAAACTCAAAACCTGATTCAAAAAAACTTCCAACACTGCAGTTAAAAAGAGAAACAGAAATTGCCCTTGATTTTGCAACAAAAGTTTACCAAAAATTTGATAAAATGGTTAAATCTGTGGTTCTCTTTGGTTCTACAATCAAGCAAAGCAATGTTGCAGGCTCTGATATTGATATTGTCATTATCATCGACGATGTTTCCATAAACTGGGACCAGGAACTTATAGCATGGTACAGAGAAGAACTTGAAAAAACCCTGAAAAGCAATCCTTATAATAGGGAGATTCATGTTAACACAATAAAGCTTAGCACATGGTGGGAAGATTTGCTAAAAGGCGATCCAGTTGTTATAAATATCATAAGGTACGGCGAGTCTATTATAGATTTTGGAGGATTTTTTGAGCCTCTAAAATATCTACTGGTAAAAGGCAAAATAAAATCAACGCCAGAAGCTGTTTATAATGCCCTTCAAAGAGCTCCATTGCATATTTCTAGAAGCAAAGTTGCTGAATTAAATGCAGTAGAGGGATTATACTGGGCGATGGTTGATTCTGCTCACGCAGCTTTAATTGCAGCAAATGTCTCACCGCCTTCGCCTGAGCACATTCCAATCAACTTAAAAGAAACATTTGTTGATAATAAAAAGTTAAAAATGAAATATGTTATTGATTATAGGGATTTGCATTATCTGCACAAAAAAATTGCACACGGCGAAGTTACTGATTTAAAAGGCGTAGAGATTGACGAGTGGCAAGTTAAAACAGAAGACTTCATGAGAACAATGGCTCAGCTTGTTAAGGAGCTGATTGAGGGGTAAGTAATTTAACAGGAAAAGAACAACTTAACGCAACCGTAAAACGATATATTTAAATATCTCTTAGATTTATTATTAATATTCAAGTCCCCGGTATGGCTCTTCGGAGTAATGCCGGGCTTCCTATTCTCCTCATAAAGTTTATAATAAACTGAATCAGTTATTCTATATGAAAAAGGCAATTGTCTTTGTTGATGCTAACAATTGGTACCATAATGTAAAGAAATTCTTTAAACCAAGCGAGATATCTATAAACAAAATTGCTAAGCTTATATGCAATAACTTAAAATTATCTCTTCAGGAAATAAGGTGGTATGCTTCTATTCCAGATATTGCAGATGGAGAAAAAACTTATTATGACCATATGCGTTTTCTTTCAGAACTTGAAAAGGAAGGAATTAAAGTTATAACAAGAAAACTGCAAAGATTATCAAGTAAGGAAATATTAAAAAGAAAAAGAGAAACAATTGACTCTTTAGATTTATGCAAGAACTGTAAACCATTAATTGAAGCTAGCTTCTTAGACCTTTCAGATATTATTAGAAAGGAAAAGGGGATTGATGTATGGATAGCCATTGATATGGTAAAAAAGTCAGTTGTTGATAAAGAATGTGATGTTTGTATTTTAATATCTGGAGATACTGATTTTGTTCCTGCAGTAAAATTAATAAAAAAAGCAGGAAAAGAGGTTTTAAGTGCATTTGTTCCATTTGGGTACTCTAATGAACTAAGGAATAGCACGAACTTTTTTATTATTAGAAAAGAAACTTTAACTAAATGCTTTAAGGATTATAAAGGAAAAAAGAAGAAAGACATATGAAAAAGCTCTAAAGCTGTATTTTGCCAACAGCTCCAGTTATATTTGGTGCACCTTTTTCACCATTTTGCTGGATAATAATAAGATAAGCCTCCCTGTTAACACCAGCACTTATAAAACAGTTATAGGTATTAGTGCACCCGTAACTTGTTATAACTTTATCAGCTTCGACTTCTTTAAGCTCATGCTTTTGCATTAATAAAAATAAATCATCAACTAACTTGCTTTCTAACATATGCTCTTTAATATGCCTTAATCCTGGTTGGTCATCTGTCCATTCAATTTCCATTTTTTACTTTTCTGACTTCACGCCATATTTTGCTTTGACAATTTCGTTACCAAGAACAATTCCAAAATTTCTGCAAAAAAGCCTCATACTCATATCACTTAGGTTGTGTGGTCTCCAGTACGTTCCATGTTTCATAACATAAACTTGTTCACCCAAAGAACTTTCTTCTTTAAGCCCATATTCCTCTGATATTTATTTTGGTAGGTTTAAACCAAAATATTCTATACAATCTCTACCATCTAGACTAATAGTCTCAGCCACACCCAACTCTAACTGGTCCGATGTTATTTCTAATTTGCCAGAGGTTATAGGAAATCCTTCAATAAGAATTGCATCATTGCTAAATCTTGTAACTCCCTCTTTATCTTCCATTTTATCGTTTATCCAGTCATAAGCTATTTGTGAGTCTGAAATTTCTGTAAAAGGCACACTTCTAACTTTTCCATCAACAACCCTTCTTTTTACAAACTTTATTGCTCCTTTGGGAAGTTCTTTTGCATCTTCGATTGTTAATCTAAGCGCGTCATCAAGACATTTAAAAGCTAAATTCACATCAAATGAACCTTGTTTAGCTAATATTGGATGAACTGGAGCCATTGTAAACCATTGTATTGGCTTATTTGGGTCTTGGAAAAAATGCTCCCTCTTCAACATCAAATTTTCTATGTTCATTTTAGGAATTTTACAGAAAAATTATTTCATGAGAAGGATCTAGAAAATCTGATAATTCCCTTCTTAATGCTTTACCAAATTCTTGAATTGTAGGTTGCCCATTTTTTCCTGGGTGATAATTTTCAGGCAAAGTAACTATAACAGGTCCGACTATTTTACCAGCATATCCCACAACATTTCCTTCTTTATCCTTAAATTGTTTCATTTTCTCAAAGTTTTTTCTCCAACCCAGAAACTCTTTGGCTTGCTCTCATATGCCCTACTTGATTTATTGATTGCCCAATTCCTGTTTCTGCAACATAGTCCAAGTAAAGTGATTTTAGTTCTTTGTAAACTGCACTATCATCTTCTTTAAGTTGTTTCATAGTCATGTTTGAGTATTTTGCAAGTTTAGGGAAATTTTTCCCGCCAACACCAAGCTCAGATAAAACAACACCAACTTCTACTTTATCTAAATATTCCTCGTATATTTTTGCGCCTTTAGCCTGCACATCTGCTCTTGAAAGTGATTGAGAATAAAAACTTCCTAAATCCATGCCCCCCTCTAACAATCTTTCCGCCTCTTCTGGTGAAATCCCAAGGCTAGAATTAATAATGCTTGCAACTTCTGATGTTTGACCTTGCAATGCACTACCGTATTGAAAAAGAGTAGTTGCTTGCTGGGCTTTGTCTCCATAATCTTTACCTCTACTAGCAACATAAAGAGCTCGAGAACCGCCAGGCACTCTATGCACATTTCCATTTTTATCTTTAACATGCGGACCCATGACTATAGATGCTGCAACCATTCTTTCTTCTTGTTCAGGAGTTAACTCCCTTTTATTTCTTCCAAATGCCATTTTTTATTTATTGTGTTTAAGCAATTTATCTTAACTTTCCATACAAAACCCCATTTATAAACCTTTCTATTATGTTACCACTTAAGAGTTAAATAAGTTGGAACTAATTTAGTATAAAGAGGGATATTGACAGATTGTATAATGAACGCAAAAATTAGATTAAAATCAAACCACTACCAACATTAATTTAAGCCTGTTTAATTACATTCACTCCCCCAGAAACAATCTTTGTTCTGCATGGCAACTTTGATTTAATCTCATGCAAAAGATGCCGTGCAATATCCTCTGCTTTTTTGTTTGCAACAGCCATAAAAAATATCCGGGTTCCGTGATTGACAATAGCTGCCCGCCCAACTGCTTTTCCAAAAGACAAGCTCATCCCAGTCTGCATTCTGTCTGCTCCTGCACCTGTAAGCATCTTATTTTCCCTCTGAACATGGTGTGGATAAGGCAATACCTTAAAAACATACTGCCCAAGCATCATGGTATCAAGTTTTTTGTTTATATACTGCCTGCATGCTTCCAAAGCATTTGCTCTGATTTGAGCTTTTTCGTCTGCAACAAGAGTTAAACTAAAAGGAAAATTGCCTTTGTTAAAAAGAGCTTCCTGCCCCATTGTAAACTTAACAATGCTTTGAGCTGGAACTGCTTTTATGAAATTACTGCCTTTTCTCTTGCTCCTGCGAGTATAAGGAACAACTGTTCTCTTTGAATATGCACTTGCTTTTCTTAATCCTACCATTTTAAATTGCCCCTTTACACAATTCAATTAATTCCTTGGTTGCTTTTTGAGTTTCAATATTCTCCTCCAAATTGTTCAATTTTGCTCCAAATTCTTCAGCAGGAATGCATTTTTCCTCTACCTGCATCCTGACATATTTTATCCATTTAATTGCTTCATCATACAATCTTTGAAAATCATCTAAAGTTTTTGCTCTATTAAGTATTCTCGGAATTTGCTCAATCCCATCTAAAGCATAATCTTTAAAGTCTTTTATTTCCCTGAAATTATTTATAATCTCAATTAAATCATTATCTCCATCTTGATAATGCTTTTTGGCATCCATTTTATTTTCCTAATATCCCATCTGCAACTTTATTTATTAACTCCCTTGTGATATTATGATTTTCTATAACAGCATTGCCATAAGCAAAACTTTTGCGCTGTTCTTCCTGCTCTTCCTCAGTCATTTTATATTTGCGAGCTTTCTCTATAAGATAATCTACATCAACATCCATTTTATTTTATCTCCACACTTGTATTTATTGCCTGCCCAGGCAAGCCAATATCAAATATTGCCCTCGCAACTCCCTTGCCTCCATGAGCTCCAGCAATTTTCCCATTTATTTTTTTTCCTGCTGGTGATGTCCAAACAACTTCTTTGCCGACAAACTTCTCAGCATCTTTTCTGTTTTTGCTCCCTTCAATTTCTATTAAAAAATGCCTTTCTTTAACAGTGTGGCGTCCTCGCCTGAATTGGATAACTTTTCCTTTTATCATTTTTTATGTTAATCTGATTAAATTTTATCAGTATTATTAATCCCCAACAACAGTTTATATTCTTTGCCATTTATCCATAACTTAATTAACTTAAGTTATTTACATCATTAACTTATTCTAAGTTCAATTAATAACAACAATTATGAAAGAAAAAATTGCTTTTTAAAGGTTTTTGATTTGTGTTTTATATTTTTGTTTAGACAATATCCAAATTAAACTTAATTAAAGATAAAATGCTTAAACATAACTAATCTTAATCTTTATATTGTCTAAAGCCCATCATCATAATTCAAGAAATAAAAGCTGAAGCACTTACTAAAGTCAGTAGACATAAACAGAAGATTATTATCCCAAAAGTTAAAAACTAATACCAAGATTAATCAATCTGCGTATTAACTAACAGATTAAATAACAATCTCATAATCCCCTAATTCTTTTCTTAAAAGTTCAAAAATTCTCGGTTGAATTTCAACAAACTTTTTGCCTTTTTGCTGAAGCGTTGCCTGTGTAAGCTCTTGAACACTTGAATTTTCAACTTTGTCTGTTATCTTATTAATTGTACTACCCTGGATTAAAAATGCCTGCCCCCCACAAATCATCAAATCAGCTATATGCTCTTTGTCATTTTCTTTGTACTTTAATCTCATCCTTCCTTTTTCCAAAGGCACAAGCTCGCATCTCTGGTTGTATTCAATCAACCCATTAATTAAAATCATTGCATCTCTTCGTGCCTGCTCAATTTTATGGCTGTCTGATTTTCCTTTTTTAAATTCTGTTCTTGCAGCAACAATGTTTTTTATAATTCTTGAATAATTTTGAGGAAACTTGCCAGTTTTGATTAGTTTTGCTTCAAATTCATCTATTAAAGCACCTTGGGGTTTTTTGCCAAAAAGAGCACCCAACATCTTAAAAGTATCTTCGTAAATCTGCTCAATAGTTCTTTCCTGGGATGTTTTTTCAATCTGCTTTCTTAACTCTTTAAGTCTTTTCAAGTAATCCTCTGTGTCTTTTAATAATTGGTCTATTTCTTTTCCAGAAACCTCTTTAACTTTTCCGTGCTCATAACCTTTCCAGTAATTAATAGCAATTTTCTCTAATATATCAATATACTTTTTCTCCAGCATTTTTTCTTTTGTATAAAAAACATCTTTCATCTGCTTTACAGTTTCTTTAACATTTGGCGGAGGCAGGCCATAAAGCATTAATAATGCCTGGCTTGGAGTTGCAATGCTCCAGAAAATATCGCCCATTAAATCAAGCAATGCTCTTTTTACTCTTGCTCCTGTTTTGTCCCCCATTGACATAAACATATCAATTGATTCAGGAGAAGGTTTAAGCTTGCCCATTTTCAATAAAACTTTCCATGGCATAAATGTTCCTTTATCATAAATTGGAATGCCATCTCGAATAAAAGTAAAAATAACAGGATGAGCATCTTTTACAGATTCCCAAAAATCAGTTAAAAGATAAATCTGCGGAGAAAGCTTGTTTTTAACACCTGCAAGCGCTTCTGCATCAGCAACATACTGATAAATCATATTTCGAAGCCTCTCTTTTAATTCCAGCCTTGGCATTCTTTTAACATCAGTGTCATTGATAATAACAAAAATATCAATGTCAGAAGTTTTTATTGCTTCCCCTCTTACCAAACTTCCGCCAATAACATAAGAAACAACATACTTATCAAATTTCCTCAAAACAAGATTCTTGTGTATTTGCGCAACTCTTAATGCGCCAAGAATTCCTTTATCATACAACGGAAAACACATAGATACTGCACCAACCAAATCAAACTTGCTGTCAAGGCAGTATTCCCAAACATCAACAGGAGTTTTAATATAAACCCAAATTTTTTCTTTAGTTTTTTCAATTTCCTTTACAATATCCTGTTTTATCTTTGGAGTTTCTTTTAATTTTTCCTCAGGAATTATAACAAACAAATGAGTCAATTTTTCTGTTTCTTTAGGCGCCTCTTCTTCTTCAATAAAAATAGGAATTGTCTGCGGGGGCAATATTCCAATTGCCTGGACATAAGGATATTTTTTAACAATATAGCCTTTTAATTTTTCAAGCTTTGCCTTTGTTTTTTCAAACTCTTTCTTTATTTTTTCATCGGTTTCAACTACAGGCGGTTTTTTGTCATTTGAGTATTTCACATTCAATTCAGGAATTCCTTGCTCCTCATCTGCCATGATAAATCTAAAAACAAATGCCTTATAAAGGTTACTGAAAAGTAATTAATTTGAACTGATAAATATTAACTACAATGGCGTGTCTGGTTCTTGAGCATCTCAAAAACATTGTTTTTGACGACTATCAAGATTCTATAAAAGAATCTTGAAGTGCTCAAGAATTGTTTTTATTCTCTCGCGAACTAAAGTAGGGAGTTTGCATAAAAAACAATTCTTGACATATAAACAAAAGCATCATTTGTTATAGACAAATTAATAAAATAATAAAAACAAAGATTTTTAATAGTCTGAGATTAGTTTATTTAAAAGGCCCTGTAGTCTAGTGGCAAAACGGCTCGTTTACACCGAGCAGTCAGGAGTTCGATTCTCTTCAGGGCCACGTTCTACTTTGTATAAATCTTTAAAAACTGATAATATATGTTTTTTAGAGGTGTTAGCACTTCAGAAGCTTATTCTGAGAAAATAAAAATTACTTCCATCAATGTAAATCACAATCTTTTTCTTTTTAGAATATTCCATTGGGATAGCATGGGGTTTGTAAAAACCCCATGGACTTAATTATTATAATAAGAGGCACTTGATTTATATAACTTTCTATAACAAAATTGCTATTTTTATTTGGAGGCTTTTTGGTATATTAATCCACACCGAGCAGTTTTTTAGATTAATTCCCAGACAATCTTCCGCTAATTTTAAATACTTTCAGATTTATTTTTAACTACAAAAGCGTTCGTAGTTTAGCGGTTAGAATTTCTCGTTGCCAACGAGGGGCACAAAAGTTCCCCTCACGCTAACCCTCCTTAAAAATGGAGAGGAGGCAAAAACGAGGAGACCCGGGTTCAACTCCCGGCGGACGCATATATGAGTGCTGGGAGATACTCACTTCAGTCTCGCAAGAGTTGAAGTCCCAGAAAATTTCTAATTTTCTGAGCCGGCGGACGCATAGCACAGAAGTGTTCAGATAGAGAATATTTAAACCAGAGGGAATTAAACAGTTTATGGTAAAGTTTATAAGAATATTAGTAATAGGATTGGTGTTTTTTGCAATAGGGTTTATATTTAATATGATAACAGGAGTTAAAGTTTTTGGATTTTATTTTTATATACTAGGATTATTAATAATATCTGCAGGTATAGGTATGAAACTTCGTGAATGGGTTGGGTTAAGTCCAGAACCCTATCATAGATAATGAACATATATCTCAAAAATAAAAAACAAATTTGTTTATACATAACTTTAGAAGCTCTAATGTAATTGACTTTGAAAAACATTGTAGAAGGTGTGGTAAGATTAAAAGGTGGAATAGGGTAAAAGCCGATTAAGAAGGTATTTTTAGCAAGGTTTAAATTATGTGATTTCTTATTTGTTTTATGCCAAGAAGAACAATTTATTGGATAATCTGGATTGTCCTATCTTTTTTAGTCATTATCTTACTTTTTAATCAGAACGGTCAGATAATTAATTATGACGATGTTAATGGGGATACTTCTAAGAAAACAGCAACCTCGCAAATTCCTGGAATAAATTATACTTGTGAAGATTTAGTTCCTGAAGAGATTGAAATTTTTGTAGATAGTTTATTACCTGATAAACTTGGAAATTCTGTTTTAAGTTTTCGAAAAAAATATTCTTTTATAAAAAATGGAATCTCTCTTGCTGGGTTTTGTGAATATAATTCCAAACCGGGACAAAAAGCCAGTAGGTTTAATTGTGATGGTTATTTTATTATAGAAAATAAACAAATTTCTGATGATGGAATTATACAAGAAAAAGATTCTCGGACTATTGAATATAATATGGTTTTTGATGATGAATATTGTGAAATGGTTGCAATGGTTGGAATGGGTGTAGGAGTTATAAAATGTGAAATTCTCTCTTCAAGTTGTAAATGGAAGTACGGAACACCCTCCATCAATATGGACATATACACAGAATATATCTAATTTTATTAAGTTTTATGTAAAGCTGAAGCACAATGAAATTGCTATTAGTTTATGGGTGTTTTAAATAATCTTGAAAAGTAATTAGTAAATGCATAACTTATGATATGAATAAAAGAAGAATTAAACCATGCCCTATAAGTATTTATAATGTTCAGTGTTAGCCATTTTAAGGAGATAAAAAAAATGAAAAAAGGTGATATAATAGGAGCAGGAGTAATTGGTGGAGCAATATCTGGTATAATAACATCAATATTTAATCATCTCACCAATATAGCATTAGAAAGTAAAAGTATAACTTTGTTAATAATAAACATTTTAGTTGGGGGGTCATTAGTAATAGGAATTGCTATCTTAATTAATTTAATCCTAACAAGAAAAAAGGAAAAATAAAATACAAAAATATATAATATGTAAAGACATCTTATTAAAATGACAGGAATAAATATATTCGGCAGAAAAATCTCAAAAAAGAGATTAAAGAAAGAAACAATCACACGTAATAGAATTAAAGGAAAAGCAGGTGAAGAAGATTATATGATTAGAGCTAGATTAATGGGCTATGACCCTGTAAGAACAGGAAAAGGACACGACTACAAATTATACAAAACAGACCCATTCACTGGGGAAAAAAGGTTTATAGGATATAGAAAAATTAAAACGGGAAAGGCGGTACTTTCAAAGCTACAAAGAAAAACAAAAGCAAAGACAAGAAGATATAAGGTTATTAGAGAGAATCCCCTTATGTTTGATTAAAATGACAAATGAAAGCTTAATGATTGAAACAATCGTATTCGTTGTTATTCTGCTAACAAGTTTATTTATTTTAAAATTAAGTAATATCATTTCTGTAATATTAGCCCTTATTGGTTTTGGAGTTGCTTATTACTCTCTAAAAAAATAACACCGACGGAAAAATGTGAAATAATTCTCCAACTGAACACATTTATTCTGTTCATGACTGACACATAACAATTCATTAAAAAATGATCAAAGAAAAAAATATGGCTAATTCTAATTACTCTCTAGCTAAAGCTGAAGTTTCCCTGTCAATTTTTGGTATAGCTAACAATAATATATAAACAGCATATAACTTAAACGTAATTTTAAGTTAACAAATGTTTGGCATCATTCAATAAAAAAAGATAAGGCTACTGGCTAAAGCCGGCAGATATAAACATAACACTTATAAAACCAAAACAATTAATATCCAAATAAAAAGAGGCAAAAATGATATTTCCATTCCTTGGGGCATTAGCATTATCCGGAGGCACAATCTTAGACAGGATTATACTAAAAAAAAGGAAAATCAGCATAAAGCAGTATTTAATACTCTCATTTTTTTTCATTGTAATCATCTCACTCCCTTTTGCATATTTTCATTGGAAACTTCTTCCAGAAGCATTATCGCTAAAAAATATATTAATCTTTGCTGCTGTGGTTATCCTGGCAATTGTCGCCAATTTATTTTATGATTATTCCATGAAATGGGAAAAAGTTGGCAACCTAGAGCCAGCAAGACTTCTTGAATCATTATTTATAGTCCTCTTAGCGCTTTTATTTAGCTTTATAATAAACGAGGAGATTTATGAAAGAAACCTTAATGTGATTATCCCTGCGATAGTAGCTTCATTAGCGCTGGTTTTCTCGCATATAAAAAAACATCATCTAAGTTTCAATAAATATTTTATTGCGGCAATTTTTGCCAGCTTATTTTTCGCTTTAGAGTTAGTCATTTCAAAATTAATTCTTGATTTTTACTCTCCAGAAAACTTTTATTTTTTAAGGTGCTTAAGTATATTGATAATTTCTGCAATAATTTTCATGCCGAATTTTAAAAAAATAGATAAAAAAATAACAGGCGTTGTGTTTATAACAGCAGCTGTTTGGTTTGCTTACAGAATAATTCTTTATTATGGGTATTTAATTTACGGAATAACCTTCACAACCTTAATTATAATGCTAGGACCGGTATTTGTCTATGCTTTTGCTTTTATTTTCTTAAAAGAAAAATTAAATTGGAGAAATATTTTAGCTGCTGTAATAATAGTGGCATGTGTTGTATATGTGGTTTTGTTATGAGTTATAAACAAATCTAATACTGGCTCTGGTAAATTCATAATATTTTGATAAATTTTAATGAGAGATAATCAGCTTTTAACCACCTTTAACCTATGAACCATAGCAAATTTATTAGATATTAATAATTATAAACATCAATTTTATATTTTTAGCAGGGTTTCAGCAAAGTCCTAATATTCCCCTTCTCCCATTCCCGGCATTCCTCTAGCCATTGGATTAATTCCTTTTTTCCCGCCAGTAGAAGCGATAACATCATCTATTCTTAAAATCATTATAGCAACATCACTTGCAGAATTAATTGCCTGGGTTTTAATCTTCAATGGTTCTATGATTTTTGATTCAATAGCATTTTCTATTTTATTTGTAAAAAGATTTAAGCCTGCATTTTTTTCTCCAGAATCATGCCTTGATTTTAGTTCAGTTAAAGTATCTATAGGGTCTAAGCCGGCATTTTCAGCTAAAGTCAATGGAACACACTCTAAAGCAGAAGCAAATTGTTCTACTGCAAGCTGTTCTCTTCCAGATAAGCCCTGGCTGTATTCTCTTAATCTTTTTGCAACCTCAATCTCGATGGCTCCTCCGCCAGGAACAATTAAACCAGACTTTAAAGAAGCAATAACATCACCTAATCCGTCTTTTATTGCTCTCTCAATTTCGTCAATAACATGGCTTGTCCCACCATGAATCAATATTGTTAAAGCCTTTGGGTTTTTACATCCTGTAATATAAGTTAATGTATCACTTCCATGCTTAATCTCTTCAACTCTCTGGGAAAATCCAAACTCTCTTTCACTTAATTCATTTAAATTGCCCACAATTTTTCCACTCGTTGCTTTTGCCAGCTTTTCCATGTCACTTCTTGAAACTCTCCTGCAGGCATATATTCTTTCTCTTGAAAGAAGGTACTGAGCAAAATCATCAATTCCTTTTTGGCAAAAAATAACATTCGCCCCCGAAGCCTTAATTTTACCCACAAGATTTTTGATTGTTCTTTCTTCCTGGTCAAGAAAACCCTGCAATTGCTCTGGCGAAGAAATAGAAACTTTTGTATCTATTTCTGGATTTTTTACCTCAATAGGAAAATCAATTAAAGCTATTTTCGCGTTTTCAACTACCTGGGGCATGTCAATAGAAACCCTGTCTTTATCAAGCACAATTCCAGAAATTAAAGAAGTATCTTTTATACCATCTCCTTTTGATTTTTCAATTTTGATGTTATTAATATCAATACCATTGCTGTCTTGAATTTGCTTAACCGCCTTAACAATAATGTCTGAAAACTTTTCTTTTGCATCTTCTGCTCCTTTTCCTGTCATTGCAGTCATTGCAATCTGCCTTAATATTTCATCATCATCTGGCGTAATTCTTAATGCCAGCTCTTTTAGAATTTCCTGGCTTTTTTCACTTGCCAACCTATAACCCTTAGCAATAACAGTTGGATGGATCTTTTTATCAAGAAGGATTTCAGCATTTTCTAAAAGTTTTCCTGCGAGCATAACCGCAGTTGTTGTTCCGTCACCAACTTCTGTTTCCTGAGTTTTCGCAATCTCAACCATCATTTTAGCAGCAGGATGTTCTATCTGCATTTCTTCTAAAATTGTAACGCCATCATTTGTAATAACAATATCTCCTAAAGGAGAGACAAGCATTTTATCCATGCCTTTTGGCCCTAAAGTTGTCTTAACAATATCTGCAACCATTTTTGCAGCAAGAATATTAGTTCTCTGCGCATCTTTGCCCATCAAACGCTGCACATCTTCTGGTGTTAAAACAATTTGCTTGTCAGTCATTTTATAGTATCCAAAATCCCCCCTTTTAAATATTATCTAACTCCACTATATATCTAAGAACTAGGCAAAATTTATAAGTAAAAAGGTGCTGAACATAATATGAGCAGAATAATTGTAGCAGATATAATGACAAGAGATCCAATAATAATAGAGCCAGAAACAAGCCTTTTTGACTGCGCTAAAAAAATGGTAAAAAAAAGAGTTGGAAGCCTGCTTCTTGCTAAAGGAAAAAAACTAGTTGGTTTTGTAAGCGAAGAAGACATACTTTGGGCTCTTGTTAAAAAATCAAGGCAGGATTTGTCAAAAATAAAAGCAATTGATATCTCGCCACGAAAAATAGCGACAATAAAACCGGAATCAAGCATTGAAGAAACAATAAAAAAAATGAAAAAATTAAAATTTGAAAGGCTCCCGGTAATCCATAACGGGGAACTTGTCGGCTTAATAACAACAAGAGATATTATAAATTTTAATCCTCAAGTTTACCCTGAATTAAAAGAATTTGAGGAAATCAGGGAAGAATCCAAAAAACTTAAAAGAATTCAAATAGCAAAAACAAGGGAACTTGTACATGAAGGAGTTTGCGAAGAATGCGGCAATACAGATATTCTTTTCAAATTAGACGGGCGCTTAATTTGTGAAGGCTGCAAGAATTTGATGTAATAACCCCAGAATATTTAACCATCTTAGTTAAATATTTAAATCAGTTTTTTCTAATATACTTATAGAGAGGCAGATATAAAAAGCAGTTATAATGGTAGAAAAAGAAGAAATTTTTAGCACAAAAATGAAGTCATCAGGCATATTTACTTTCAAAGAGTTTTATCAATTCTGTTATGAATGGTTAAGGGACGAAACTCAATTAAACCTTGCTGAGGAAAAATACGAGGAAAAAATAGCAGGAGATGCAAAGGAAATTAAAATTGAGTGGAAAGGAACAAGAAAAGTAACAGATTATTTCAAATATGAGATTAAAGTCAAATATAGAGTAACAAAACTCAAAGAAATTGAGTTAACCCAGGAAGGAAGAAAGATAAAAACAAACCAGGGCGATGTTGAAATGAAAATAGCAGGCTCACTTCTCAGGGATTATGAAGGCAAGTTTGAAAAAGGGGCATTTAGAAAATTTCTAAGAAGTATATATGAAAAATGGGTTATTCCTGCAAGAATAGAACAATATGAAGAAAAGCTTATTGGAGACTGCGATGAATTTTTAGCTCAGGCAAAAGCTTTCCTTGCTTTAGAAGGTAAGAGATAAGGAAGATTATTTAAGTTGAACCATCATAAATTTGATAGATACACTGAGTATCAGGGCATTATTAACTATTAACATTGTCTCTAAACAACTTTTGTGCTTTATATTCATTCCCGCCAATAATTCTCCTCTTAAATCATACAAATTTTTAAAAATCAGTTTGATATAACACTTGAATGACATTTTACATCGGGAAGCATGCCCAAGATATAATTGATACAATAAAAGGAAAAGATAAAAATAGAATAGGACTTTCAGAGCATATGTGGCTTAAAGGTTTTCATGAAATTATAGGGGGGGCTTGTTTAAATCCTGACAAAGTTAAAGAGACTTTAGAAGGAATAGCCTTAGACTCAAAACCATTTACAAGGCTGGATAGCGGAAGTTTTCTTATTGCCAATAGACAATTAATCAAACAAGGAAAATTATTTGGGGTGTATTTGCCAATTGACGACGAACTCCATTTACACTTTTATTTAGTAAGATTAAATAGTAACCTCTTTGAATTTTTATATACTTCAGAAAAGTGCTGCAAAATATTAGAGCCTTATAACTTCCCTTATTTTGAATTAAGGCAAAGTGTTGATTTATCGGGATATCTTGATGATTCTGGAGCAATAATGTATGACAATAGGATATCGATATTCAATCAAAACTGGGAAGCCATGACAAAAATCTATAAATCCATAAGAGATTTTGTAGGAAAAACAAAGATTTAACCGTAATGCCTAATACCTAAATATTTAAATATAAATAATTAATATTTTATAATATGAAAAAGATAATATTAGCCTTGGTGTTTATTAGTATTATACTTCCTTCTGTTTTAGCAATAAACCTAAAGATTGAACCAGATACTGACAAGGGAACTCTAATTTATAGATTAAAAAGCCCTGCCACATTTAATATAAATGTTACCAACTTCGGCCCAGCTGATAATATTGAATTTTACAATTTGCTGGCATTTAGCATGTATCCACCAGGGACTTTCCACATAAATAATGGGGAAACAAAAGACATTCAGATTATTGTTTATCCGCCAGAAGAATTTGAGCAAAAAGGATTTTATTCATTTGATTATTATATAAGGAGCCAAGATGGTTCACAGATGAGCAGAAACATTGTGTTAAAAATCATTGATTTGAATAATGCATTTGAAATTGGCGCTAAGGAATTTAACCCAGAGTCCAATTCAATTGAGATATACATCCACAATAAGGAGGAGTTTAATTTTAATAAGATAAATGCAGTATTTTCTTCTGCTTTTTTTAAACTTGAACAAGAATTTTCGCTTGAACCAAATAAAAGAAAAGATTTTACTATTACTCTTAATAAAGAGGATTTTAACAAATTGAAAGCAGGCTTTTACACTCTGAATGCTGTAATTAAAATTGAAGAACAAACAGCAGAAATAGAGGGAAATATAAATTTTGTGGAAAAAAGCATTGTTACAAGCGAGGACAAGCAATTTGGCTTGTTTATCAGCACAAAAACAATAAGCAAAAAAAATGAAGGCAATACTGTTGAAAGCACTGAAGTAGTTATCAAAAAAGATATAATCTCAAGGCTGTTTACAAGCTTTAACCCAGAGCCAATTACAGTCAAGCGACGCGGATTTTTAGTTACTTATACATGGGACAAAGAACTAAACCCAGGAGAGGCTTTAAATATAAAAGTAAAAACAAACTGGTTTTATCCGCTTTTAATAATTTTTTTTATTGTGATAATTGTCGTGCTTGCAAAGAGATATACAGAAACTGACCTGACTTTAAGAAAAAAGGTTCAATTTGTAAAAGCAAAAGGCGGAGAATTTGCCCTTAAGGTTTCTATACTTACTAATGCTAAGAACCACATTGAAAGAGTAAACATAATTGACAAGCTTCCGCCGTTAGTTAAAGTCTATGGGAGATTTGGAGCAGAAAGCCCAACAAGATTTGATGAAAAAAATAGAAGGATTGAATGGAATTTTGAAAAATTAGAGGCTGGAGAATCAAGGGTACTGTCTTATATTATTTATTCCAAAATCGGAGTTTTGGGAAAATTTGCGCTTCCATCAGCAACTGCAATTTATGAAAGAGAGGGGAAAATTAAGGAGTCTGAATCAAACAGGGCTTTTTTTGTTGCAGAACAAAGAACAAGGGATGTTGAAGAAGGGTAAATTTTCTTAGTTCAGGCAGTAGAATTTAACTCAAGAAATTTATAGCATTATTCACAAAAAAAATAGACACCTGTCTAAATTAGAATATAACTAATTACTTTTCGGCTAAAACCTAAGGTTTCTCTATCAATTTTTAGTATAACTAATAATAATTTTTAACCCAGTACAACTAACATTTATTATTTATAATAATCACTGATATAAATAACTGCTACAATTTGTCCACAAATTAAAGCAATGTATAATTATAACTCAGTTGATAATACCACATAATCAACATAGAGCTTAAGATAATTGGTATGTTAATATAAACTGGTTAGAATAATGTAAGAGAATAAAGACAACCCTAACTTAACCTTTTTAATCTATCAAGAAGTTTTTGATATATGCCTCTTGCATTAGCATAAGTTGTTATATCCATCTCGTCATACACCTGGATGTTTTCTAATTGACTTTTAAGTTTATGCATTTTTCTTATAGTCTTTTCGCTTTTGGCATTATTTTTATGAAGAACTTCTGCTTCAAGAGACTTTGCAAAATTATAAGTTTCAAGCACTTTGCTCATCATTTTATCTTCTCCTACAGCGCAATAAGTAATAAAAAATGGGTTTAAAAATATTTATGTGTTCTGAGTCTGTATTAAATTTAAGCTAATTTAAGATGACAATATGAATTTCTCTATGGACTAAAGCCCATAACTTCTTTATTGATATTAAACAAAAAGAACATTAATACTTAGCTGAACATAGTGAATAATTATTAATTATAATCCTTTAAAAAATAAATAACTGCCACAATTCACACATGAATCAAAGTAGGTTGGTTTAGTGAGGAAAAAATAATTTACATACATCACAATCCAAATCAGAATATTTAAAAATGAACCTTGATTGTTTATTCCACCCTCTGTAGCTTAGTGGTTAAAGCGCTTGGCTGTAGCCCGAGAGATCCCCGGTTCGAATCCGGGCGGGGGGATTGAACAAAGGTGTTCAAACTTAGGTTTTTTAGTAAGGTTTAAAAAACCTTACTTCTCTATTTTTATAAGGTGAACAGCACCTCAGACTGCTAATTCTGAGAAAGTAAAAATGAAAAAAAAACCTAAAAAGCAAAAGGAACTACCAACCTTTCCATTTCCCTTATTCTTAGACGATGGAGAGATAGACGATAAAAGATTAGAACAGAGATTACCTTTAGAACTTTTTTTAAAACACCAAGGGCATGAAGTTTTTATTGATAAAAAGAAATATTTATTATCCATATCAGATTATTCTGAATTCCCAAGAGATTCTCTAAAATTAGAAATTTCAACATGGAAAGGTATTTCTCCAAATGCAATACATTTTTATGGACAGCTTATTCTTCCCAGCCTTAATTTTCAAGAAGCAGGAACTAATTATTTCTGTTGTGGATACGGAATACCCCAAGTACTTAGTTCAGTTACATTACATAGAAAATTAACAGAAGAAGAATTGTTGGAGAGCGATAGATATCATGGCTATAAACGGGGGGATATGGTTCATGGGTTTAACACCCTTAAGTAAATTATTGAGCGTGCAAAAATTGTTGCGAAAAAATATTTTCCAGGTTTTAAAGTAATAATCCCAAAAATACCAGTTTGAAACAATATTTTATTTGGTATGCCATGTATAAAAGAATTAGGTTATTTAGCATGTAATTATGTTAGGAATTTAGCAATCTTACCCCTTTTTATTTTCAAGAGTTCTTTTTTCAACAAGTAAGTATTGCTTTCAAATTGAACACCAAACTTAGAGAAAGCAATCTCCAATTGAACACTTTTATTCGACTCAGGGCAGGAGAATATTTGCCATTTTCTGCAATAATCTATTTAAACCAGTTTAATATTAAAGTAACATGAAACTAGCAGTAAACAAAATAAAAAGATTAACCGAACTTGGAGAAGAAACTTCTGGCTTGCTGGTTAAAATAATCGAAGAGCCCCTGCCAAAAAAATGGATTACAACAAATAACGGTAATAAATTTAGAGAATTGCTTAAAGAAATTTATTTAATATGCCCTCTTTTATCTGATTCTTTCATGGAAATGTATAATTATGTTCAAAGAGAAAAATCCACTGGAAGTGCTTACTTAAAAAGGCTAAAGCATACTTGAATTTTTTTAACGATAATCTTTTATATGCACAGTTATTTAATAAGCAAAAATGAATTTAATAAACAATGGATAAAAATTACTGGATTTCAATTTTTCTTATACTGCTGCTTTTAGCAGTTGCAGTTGGATTCTATATCTTCTTTAAATATTTGGTTTAATCTTCTTTGATAAAGCCAACAAAAACCTATCCTTGACACAATAGAAATATTTAAAAAGCGAAAACTCCCTTAACAGACAAGAAAAAATGAGGTTGAAAAAGGATGGAAGAAGAATTTGAGGAAGACACTCCAAAAGATGATGACGATGAAGATGAATTTCTAGATGATTTAGAACTCGAGGATTAATTTTTATTTTTCCTCTTTCTTTTTTTTATTCATGCTTGTTAAAAATATAATTAATTATAACTGCTATTTGGCTAAGCCAAAAACTTTTCTATTGGTTAAATTTAGCAAATATAAACAGAATGCTTATGCAGCTATTATTAATCCTTGAGACAGAATAGTTGTGCTAAAACAAAGTAAAAGCTTGACTTGAATAAACAATAATGACTTAATGGGCTGACAATCAACCCCCAGTTAAAAACCTAATGTTGCTGTTAAAAATCATCATTCCTAATTAATAACAGAAATATTTATATAAATAATTTATCCCTTCTCAATCTCTAAAACTATTTTATTATTCTCTTTGCTTAACTCGTTAAAATCAGACTCGATAAAGTAAGTTATTGTTTCAAAATTAGAATCAACTATCCAAACATTACTGAGAGTTATTCTTCTTCCATAGCCAACTCCAAGAAACCCAATGTCAATTGTTTTAATCAGTTTATTGCCGGCATAAATCAGTAGTTTTGAATCCAATGTTTCACTTAACCCGTTGTTTTTTATGTTTATCTCAGTGTTCAGATACTTGCCTTGTCTTTTCGCAGAAACATTTATAAAAGCCAAATCAGGAAAACTCGGGATTGAATAAATTTCATTAATTAAATCAATCATATCCTGCCCAATTTCCTGCCTGCAGTTAGTAACAGGATACATTATGCTGTATTTATTAGTTGAGTGGTCAAATCCAAGCACATGGAAAACCTCATGCAAAGCTATGTTTGGTTCAGGGCAAGATGATTCTCTTATCAACATAATTTTTGCGTGAAGAATAATACTAAATTGCTCTGTTTGAGTAATATTTGTAGGCCCGCCCTCACCAGCTATAAATAAGCCCTCTTCAACTTTTTGCCTGCTGTCACATGTAATAATAACATCTTCATCAAAATCAGTCGGATAAAACTCAAGAATTGTTTTGTTTTCAAGTATTCTAAAAGCTGTTTCAATGTCATTTTCCTTTTGAACTTGGCAATCTTTTAAATTATATGAAATTCTTTCACTGGAAAATCTCATATTTGGATAAAACTGCATCTTTTGAGCTGAAGAACTTGACAAACTAAAATTCACATTTTCTGGCTCTTTAAAACCAAAGTCTATTTCTCCAACAGGTATAAACCAGTAAACCACAAGCAAAGCTATAGCAAATAATGCGAACAAAAAAGTAAAATAAACCGCCAATTTCATAAACATAACCCGCTAAAAGATTTTATAAATGTGTTGATAATTTTAGCATAATAATATTTAACTAGAAAAAAAATGATTGTTAGCTAGATTTATACTGTTAGGCGTTAATTAGGTGATTTATGACTATAAAAAATTATGAGTATAGCCAGTTATTAAACACTATATATTATAATGATTTATCACCAGTTGCTTTGATTATAAATTAAACATCTGAATTTATTAAAATTATCCTTAAAAATATAAATTTCAAAAATAAAAATAAAAAAGAAATAAAAAATTTGACGTGAATTTAGTATTCATCAT
>JAGVXI010000013.1:0-18591 GCA_018303855.1 Candidatus Pacearchaeota archaeon | reverse complement strand
GTTTTTAAGTATTTCGGTGTCTATAGGATATAATATCTGTATTCAGAAGTATTAATATTGATAATCTAATGGAATTTTTGCCTTTAAAAAAGAAGCAAAAGCCTTTGTTCCTTCATCGCTTTCCAATACACTTACAATGTCTTCAATTCCTGCATATACTGCCTGGGTCACAAACTCATATACGTTTCCATAAAGATATATTTGGTTTAAGTCGTGTATTTGCGGAACAGCGCTTTTTCCTAATGCAAGATCCTCATATACTACCATGGGGTCTTTTAAATCAACCATGTATTCTGGAAGCAAACCTGCCTGCCTGAGAACAGAAATCCTCTTTTCATGAGAACCCAAAGGCACATCATTTGAATCAGAGAATTTATCATAAACCCCTAAAATTCTTGGAACATCTGCCAAATAAGGGTTATGTGCAACTAACAAAACCAAATTCCCTGGTGATGGATTAAGTATCCTTAAATCTATTGTATTTATCAAAGAATTTTTTCTTTCCATTTTATATAAACCACAAATATCTCCTTATAAATCTTACTCTCCCTCAACATAACCCTTATCATATTCCCCACTTAATAACTTAATATATTCATCATGCCATTCCTGATATAAATCGTCCATTCCTCCTGTTTTTACCCTCTTCAGCAAATTAACAAACTTCTCTTCTGCCTCATGCATTACTTCTTTGTCAGGAGCTTCAACAATCGCAGAAAAACCCTGGTCTAACTGATTCTCCCAAAACAAAAATTCTTCTAATGATTTTAGCAATTCATCTTCCATAATTATTTATTAATTCAAAGATATTTAAGAATTATGGTGATTTGGTTTTTAGTTATTAAAAATATTATTTATTTGGCGTTACAAAAATTCAGCCTTAACAAGCAAAGAATTAACAAACTCTTCTGTTTTTTGTTTTAATCTTGATTCATCTCTTCTGCTTAATTTAATGCATTGGTAAGGTGTATCCCAAACAGGCATGCTTTTTAACTGGGTATATCTCCTACCAACCTCTCTTCCTCTTTTGCCTTTATTTTCTTGATAAGCAACAACTACTGCTTTCTTTTGGTCAGTTCAAAAAAACGCCCTGACCGGGAATCGGACCCGGGATTCGACCGCTCTGTTAAATTATTTGCTTTAATTTAATGACAGGGTCGTGTTATAGCCACTTAACTACCAGGGCATATCTATTTTAATATGAATTTTGTTTTTAAAGCTTGTGCAAGCTTTACTATTCATTAATCGCAGTTATATTTATAAGTAAAAAAGAATATATACAACCATGAATTATGAAGAAAACTTAAGAGATAAAGTATTAGAAAGTGCAGACAAAACAGATGAGATCGCGAGCAGATTAGAAAATGCTATGAATGCTGGAGAAGCAGAAGGAATTGATTACCCTGCTCCAAGAAGATTATCATTATAATTATTAGGACAACTATCAACAACTGTGCAATTTGCAAAATTTTACAATGAACAATTTCCAAATGATGAAGAAATAATGGAGCTTGAACAAGGATATTCTCAAAATTTAGATGAATTTCAAAATGATTTCCAAAACGCTTTAGGCGGTACCAAAGTCGAGATAATTAAAGAATAAGATGGATTATCAGCAAAATTTAAAGGAAAGAATAAAAGAAACACTTAATCACTTAGATGACGAATCAAGAAATCTTGAACAGTCAATAAAGCTAAGTGAAGCAGAAGGAATTGATTACCCCTCAAGATCAAATTTTAGAATGGATTTTCACTATACTATGCAAAAGGCAGTTACTTTAATGAGGTTGTATAATGAACAATTTGGAGATGATGAAGATATAATAATACACACTAAAGTGCGTGGTTTGTTAGTTTTTTGGATGCTCAAGATTGCATTCCTCCACAGACTAAAGTCTGTGGTTTCCTGCATTGGCAATCTTGACATGAAAAAAGACTTGAAACAAATTTTTTCAGAAGCAACTAGCCATATAAATCCTTGAGAAAATAGGATAAAACCGCGCCTAACCTTCCTGTATTCATTTAGTTTGAACGTGTTTGCGTCTGCTAGTCATCTCTTCCATCTTATAAAATAAATAATTTCGAGCTTCTTCAATAATTCTCTTCAATTCATATTGATTCAACCCTGTTTTTTCAAGTAAATAATTACACAAATGCATGTTTTTTCCATCTTCCAAATACAAACTTACTGCATGAGAAGTTCCAAAACAAGCAACAGCCTTCTCTAAATTTCCAAAATTTAGCTCAATTATTCCTTTTTGCAAAATTTTGTCCCTTGCATTTGCAACCGCTATTTTAAATTTCTTGGTCTCTTCTAAAATTTTCCTTGCCATTTTTACTCAATTTTTATCTTATTATAAACTGCCCTGCCACAATTTCAGCTAACTCCTTCTTTCTTTGATCTTCAAGCCTATTTTCAAAATAATCTGGAAGCATCAAATCTTTTCTCCATATTGCTCCGTCTGGAAAATAATGCGGGCACAAACTGCTTGTTCCATTATTCATCCTAGCTCCATAACTATCACAAACTCCAAATTTACATCCGTTTCCCTTATAACTAATGCACTTATCTGCGTCTGGTTCGTCCATGTTTACCAATGTTTTTAAAATTACTTAGGCATCCCCTTTAAAGTATCAAAAAGGCATTCCATAGCATCTTTAGCATATTGTCTGAACTCTTCTTCATCAATTCCAGTTTTTCTAAGTAAAGAAGCACAAAGCCCTAAGCATCCTGCATCTTCCAAATATATGCTTACAGCATGAGAAGTTCCAAAACATGCACGAGCATCTAGTAAATTCCCTTTTATTAGTTCAGCTTCTCCTTGGAAAATAAGATCGTCTCTCGCATCTATTAATCCCTTTGTAAAATATTCATCGTCTGACCATCTATTATTCAAATTTTTTTCTGCCATTGTTTTTGGGTTTTAAATTTGCTTTTAATTTTGCCTTTATAACCTTAAAACCAGTGTATTTCCATAGACATGAAGGAATCTTGATGCTTCCATCTTTTTGCTGATAATTTTCAAGAATTGCGATTAAAAGCCTTGGTAATGCCAAACCAGAGCCATTTAAAGTGTGCACAAGCTTCAACTTTCCGTCTTTGCTCTGGTATCTTGTATTCATTCTTCTTGCTTGAAAATCAGTGCAGTTTGAGCATGAAGAAACCTCTAAATATTTTTTTTGATAGGGGCTCCAAACTTTCAAGTCATATGTTTTAGCAGCCGCAAAACCAGAATCCCCTGTGCTTAAAATGACCCGCTGATAAGGAATTTTTAATTTCTCAAGTATTTTTTCAGCATGTCTTGTCATTTCCTCTAAAAATTTCCAAGAATCTTCTTCTCTACAAACATAAACCATTTCAACTTTCTCAAACTGGTGAAGTCTAAATATCCCTCTTGTCTCTGCACCGTGCTTGCCGGCTTCTTGTCTATAACATTGGGTAAAAGAACAAAATTTTTTAGGCAAATCTTTTTCATTTAAAATTTCACCAGCATAAAGATTTGTCACAGAAACCTCTGCTGTTGGAACAAGATACATCCCCCCACTGGTTTTGTATAAATCCTGTTCAAATCTTGGCAATTGCCCTGTGCCAAAAACAATCTCTGATTTAACAATTTGCGGGCAGTTAATTTCTTCAAACCCATTTTTAATATGAAAGTCCAGCATAAACTGAATCAACGCCCTTTGCAATATCGCCAGTTCCCCCCGCAAAATACAAAACCCGCTACCTGCAAGCTTAGCTGCCCTTCCTAAATCCAGCAACCCAAGGTTTTCACCTATTTCCCAGTGCGGCTTTGCCTTAAATTTAAATTTTTTAATCTTGCCAAATTTTTTTAACACCTTGTTTTTGTCCTCGCCGCCAACAGGAACATCTTTGGCAAAAAGATTAGGTAGCATCGCCAGAAGATACTCCCGCTCATTTCTCAGCTCTTTTTCTTTTATCTCTAATTCAGAAAGCTTTTTTGGAATTTCTTTTGCGTTTTGAATAAGTTTTGAAGCATCTTCACCTAGTTTTTTAGCTTCATTAATTTTTTTCGATAGCTTATTTCTCTCAGCGCGCAAAGAATCGTCTTTAAGCTTAATCTGCCTCCACTCTTTATCAACCTTAATTGCACTATCAACATCAATTTTACACACTCTTTTTTTACAATTATTTTTGACTAGCTCTGGATTTTCCCTTATAAGCTTTATATCAATCATAACATAACCAAGGAAAACTCATATTTAAATTTAACGAGGTTAAATTTAATTAATAATTCAAGAATTAGCAAAAACAATAGTTAACCTTAAAACAAGATTGATGGAAGTAGCACACCACACCTAAACCAGTTTGGTTTTTTGTTATCATTAATTTATGAATATATTAATCCCATATAAAGCAATAATTTAAAAAACAAATATGCTTAATAAATAAAATGGGGTTATTCCAAACAATTGCAGAAGAGGTGCTTGGGTTTTATAAGTTATTATTAGATTCTCTTCCCCAATTTGCAGGGGTGTTTATCAATCTGTTTCTTTTGGTACTGTTTATTGTTTTATTCTCTATTTTCCTCTGGAAATTTCACAAATTCATTGCAAAGAAAAATATAATTAAGCTTAATCTTAACCAGTACAATATCTATGAGCATCCTGCAATGATGAAATTGGTTGCGGGATTTTTTTATTTCATAGAGTATATTGTTGTCTTGCCATTTTTAATTTTCTTTTGGTATTCTGTTTTTGTTATTTTTATGATACTCCTGACTTCAAGCCTTGAGATAAATTCTCTTTTGTTTATCTCAGCTGCAATTGTTGCATCAATAAGAATGGCTTCATATTATGGAAAAGATTTTGCAGAAAACCTCTCTAGTTTATTGCCATTTACATTCCTGGCAATTGCGCTATTTGACCCAGAGATCATCTCAATAGAAAGGATAATAGAACACATATCAAAAATACCAATTTTTGGTAATGAGATACTTTTATACCTTCTATTCATAATAGGCTTGGAAGTTGTTTTAAGGTTTTTTGATTTTATTTTTTCGTTATTCGGTGTTGAGGAAGAAGTAGAAGAATAAAAAAGAGAATCAATTTTTCCCAACCTCTGGATGCTTGTGCCCTTCTTGAATCCTTTCATTTAAGTCTTTTATCTGCTTTTTCTTTTCAGAATCATAAACTTCTTTGTTTACAGAAGCCTTTTCTATAATTTTTGAGAGATATTCTCCTCCTAAAAAGTGAGGCAAAACCACATAATCTGCACCTTCTTTGTAAAGTCTTAAAGCATCAGGAATTTGTCTTGCAGTCAGTATTACAACTGCTTTTCTGTTATTATCTCTTATAAATTTAAGCAAAAGAAGATTTGTATCCAATTCAGGGATTGTTGAAACAAGGAGTTTTGCTTTGTTTAATTTTATTTCTTCAAGAAATTCAGCATCATCAACATCTCCATAAATGCAATTAATCTTTCTTGATGATAGGACTTTTATGGTTTCTGGATTAAAATCAACAATAACATAATTTTTACGCAGTTTTAAAAATGATCTTAAAATTGAAAACCCTATCCTATTATAACCCAAAAGGAAATAATCAAAGTTTTTTTCTCTTGCCAGCTTATCCTTCACTTTATTTTTCTCAAAAATAGAAAGTGGTTTTGCAAGAAGTAAATAAAAGTTTTCAGAATACATTATCATGTATGTAGAACCAGCAATTGTAACTAATCCTACAACTGTAACAAACGATAAGATTTCATTTGGCAAATGCCCAACTCTTACCCCTAATGCAATTAAAATCAATGAGAACTCGCTGATTTGAGCTACAGTCAAACCAGCCATAAATCCAACTCTTTTGCTGTATCCCATTAACCCCATAAGAACCATAACAATCAATGGATTCCCTATTAAAATAAACAAAGAAAAAATGACTATTGGAAATATAAACCTGCTTATTTCTGTGAATATCATTTGAGAGCCTAAAATTAAAAAAAATGAAATAATGAAAAAATCCCTCAGAGGCTTAAGCTTAGAGCTTACTTCATAACTATAAGGAGTTGTTGAAAGAGCTATCCCGGCAATTAATGCTCCTACCTCAATTGAAAAGCCAAGAATATGAAAAAGTGAAGATAAACCTAGCCCAAAAGAAATAGCAAATAAAAATAAAAATTCCTGCGAGTGAGAAAAGAATTTATTAAGCTTAGGAAAAACAAAATAGCCTAAAGGAGCTAAAATTAATATAATTAATGTGCCTTTAACTAATGTTGAAAAGATTACACTTGTAGCACTTAAACCTGTATCTCCTGAAAAAGAAGAAACAACAATTAAAATTATTATCGCAATTAAATCCTGAACAAGCAAAAAACCAATAGAAATCTTCCCATAAAGTTTTTCTAAAGCATCTTTATCAGACAGAAGTTTCATAATAATAATTGTTGATGAAAAAGTTAAAGCAACTGCAACATACAAAGAAGTTATAAATGAAAACCCCAAAGCCATTCCTATAAAATAACCCCCAATTGAAGTAAATACAACCTGCCCGACACCTGTTATAAGGGAAATTTTTCCAACTTCTTTTATAACCTTCGGACTTAAATGCAAACCAACAATAAACAAAAGAAAGGCTATCCCAATATCTGAAAACACGTCTAAAACTTCTGTTTGGGGAATAAGATTAAAAATCAAAGGCCCAACAAGTATGCCTGAAAAAATATAACCAATAATCAAAGGCTGTTTCAAAAGCCTCATAATAAAAGAAACACCTAAAACTACAAGCAATAAGTAGCTTATCTGAACAAATATTTCTGCCATGTTTACCTCTTTTGATATTTGAGATATTAAGGAATTATACTATAAAAAGTTTTCATAAAACAGATTTTGAGACGTAAAAGATGATAGTATGCTAAGGTAGTTGGTTAATGAATTAATTAAACATTGATTATTGACTAAGGAACCTAACTATCTATGAAGTTCAACGACAATTTAACCGATTAAAGATTGTTAGTTGTTATTAACATTTAAAAATTGAATTGCTCAACAAATTTTATCTAACAACAACCTTTTTAAACTAATTTTAAATCCATTAGTTATGGTAAAAGTAAGAGTTAAGTTAAACAGCACAGACATAGGAGCGCTTAATCAAGTATGCACTTCTATCATAGACATAGCAAATAAATCAGGGATTATGCCTTCTGGCCCAATACCCCTGCCAACAAAAAGATTAAAGATAACAACGCGCAAAAGTCCGTGCGGGCAAGGAACAGCAACTTTTGATAGATTTGAAATGAGAATTCACAAACGCCTTATTGACTTACCTGCAAGCGAGAAAGCCCTTCACCACATCATGCGCCTTCAAATTCCAAAATCTGTAAAAATCAAAATTGAGATGAAGGATTGATTAAGTGAATTGCCAATGGGCTAAAATCTATGGATTCTTTATTGATTGTTAAATACGAGTTAATAGTTAAGATAGATAATTAAAACATTGACATACCCTCTTATTTTATTAATAACAATAGTCAACTATTAGAATCATTAACAAACTAAATCAAACTGATTTCTTGCAGAGTTTTAATGTCAAAGTATATTTTATATTAGCATATTATTTATTAAGGAAGATTTTTTATAATTAAAGTTTAAACAAAAAAGAGCAAAAATGGAACAATATCTTGAAATTGTGAGAGAAATTCTTGATAATGGTGTAAGAAAAAATAACAGAACAGGAGTTGATTGCCTTGTTATTGATGGTGCAATGTTTAAACATGATATGAATAATGGTTTCCCACTTTTAACAACAAAAAAAATGGCTCATAAACCTATGAGAGTTGAACTTGAGGGATTTGTTAAAGGGATTACAGATAAAAGATGGTATCAAGATAGAGATTGCTCTATATGGGATGAATGGGGAAATCCCCAAATGGTTCATTATGGACATGATGAAGAAACAAAAAAAAGAATGAGGGAAGAAAAAGATTTGGGCCCAATTTATGGCTGGCAGTGGAGACATTTTGGAGCAAGCTATAGAGGATATAATGCAAATTATGAAGGAGAAGGATTTGATCAATTAAAATGGGTAATTGAAAGACTTAAAAACGACCCAACAGATAGGAGGGCGGTTGTTGTTGCTTGGAATCCTCTTGACTTTGATAAAATGGCATTACCCCCTTGCCCTTATGCGTTTCAGCTAACAATTACCAATGGAAGATTAAATTTATTTTGGAACCAAAGGTCTGTTGATACAATGCTTGGCTTGCCTTTTAATATTGCAGGTTATGGAACATTGCTTCATTTAATAGCTAAAGAGTTAAAGGTTAAAGAAGGAAAATTAGTTGGTTTTTTAGCAGACACTCAAATATATGAAAACCATATTGAAAATGCAAGAGAACAATTAAAAAGAAAACCATTGCCCCTGCCGAAGGTTGAAACAGAAAAATTTACATCAATATCTAATTGGGAGCATTCTCATACAACTTATTCTGGTTATACCTCTCATCCAAAAATAAATTTTGATATAGCAATATAAAAATGAAATCAATAGAGCTTATCTTAATAGTAGCAGTTGGAGAAAATGGAGTAATTGGAAACAAAGGAGAAATTCCTTGGCATTTTAAAGAGGACATGAGGAGATTTAAGAATTTAACTTCAGGGCATCCTGTAATTATGGGCAGAAAAACATTTGAATCAATTGTTTGTTTATTAGGAAAACCTTTGCCAAATAGAATAAATATTGTTTTAACAAAAAACCAGAGTTTAAATTATAAAGGCATTTTAATTGCAGGGACACTAAATAAAGCTATTACATTTGCAAGCCAAATTGATAAGTTGGCTTATATTACAGGTGGCCAGCAAGTATATGCTCAAACAATTGAACACCCTTTAACAAAAAGGTTAGAAATAACAGAAGTTCGCCAATCCCCAGAAGGAGATGCTTTTTTTCCTGAAATAAATAAAAAGATATGGACAGAAATTGCAAGAGAAGATAAAGAAGGATATTCTTTTGTAAGTTATGGAAGAATTAAAAAATAAAAAATGGTTGAAAATTTCTTAGATTTAGTCATAGGCGGACCAGATATGTCTGGAACAACAACGCAGATAGATGACATAATTAATTATTTTCAAGAACAAGGAAAAATTGTAAGAGATTTAAGAGGAACAGAAATAGATGCTTTGTTTCATGCAGAGGTTTTTTTTAAATACAACAAAGATTACACAAACCTTCAAGAATTTTTAAATAATACAAAAGTAACAAGAAAAAAAAATTTAATATTCAAATTAACAGAACTTGCAAGAAAATCAAAACTTTCTTCTATGGTTAGGAATGATGTAAGTATGTATATAACCCCAAATTCAGCAGATGTTTGGATATCAGAAGAACCTCCAAAAAGAGGGGCAGGACAAACCAATAGATTTATAGAGCAAAACAGAAGTAAATGGGACTCAAGCATTGATCCGCAAGCAGCCGCTGTTTCACATAGTGTTTATAGAATAGAGGAATTTTTTAGATTTAGACAACCTTTAAGAAAAGCAGGAAAAATACTTTTAAGAAGCAGAAGTGAAGAATCTGCTCCTTATCAAATATATGATAAAGAAAAATTATCAAATGGAATTTCTTTAAGCGATTATTTAAACCTTCCAGGGCATGAATTTGCTTTTGGATATGCACCAACACACATTTTTATTGCATGTGCCCCTTTAGAAGAAGATTGGACAACTGAAAAATATTTAGAATTAAAAAACCAAAGAGAGGGTGATAGAAAATTAGATGATCATGAATTAAATCCAAGTTACCAAGTTTTAGTTAATCAGAGATATGCTTCTAATTGGCTTGAAACTTTATACGAAAAGGGCTGTAAGATGTATAGGGGTAAAGTTCCTGAAATATACAGATTTAACATGCTTCTACCACTAGGGCAAATTAAAGAACAAATGCTTGGAAGATTAACAAACATTATAGATAAAATGGAAGAAGCATAGTTGAGTAGAAGAAAGATATAGCTAAACTTGATAATTATAGGCTATTAATAAATTATAAAAAATCTATTATTAAAGCAGATTTTAACAAGTTAGAATTATCATTAAATTATTTAAATAAACATTAATTAAATCTTCAGCTTAGTATCAGGCAGATTTTTTGAATGAACATCTAATCTGCCTTTTTGCAGGCAGTCATAACAAACATGAATTGTCCCGTCTTTTTCCTTAACCATCCCAGTATCTTTGCATTTTGGGCAAACCCCTGGCGTAATTTCTTCAAATCCCATAAAATAAATGGGCATTAGGTGTATTTAAACTTTAATGTAGTGCAGAATATTTTATAATTCAGCAGTTTTTCATGAGTTATATCACCATTAATGAATTTACGAATAGAAAATACGGGTTTTTAAATTAAGGCAGGTAATTTATTAACCTTCTTTTAATATAAACCAGATTATTTAAACACGACTAATTAAATACTTATTGTAATTTAGTAAGAAACCTTCAATAAAGCCCGGATGGCAGAGCGGTTAATGCACATGCTTGGAGAGCATGACCCTTCGGGGTGGCCAGGTTCGACTCCTGGTCCGGGCGTTTTTTAGGCATATAAAAAGTTTATATGTTAAACCATTTAGTATTAAAAGCGTTAGTATAAACATTTATCATAAAAATTAATAAAAATAAAAAATGAACAAAAAAAGATTTGAAAGAGCAATCTTTGCAATGGGTTGTTTTTGGAAGCCAGAACATATCTTTTCAAGAATTATTGGCGTTGTAGGAACAAAGGCGGGATATATTGGTGGAAACGAAAAACAATTTTTAAATCCGTCTTACGAACAGGTTTGCAGTAACAAAACAGGTTATACAGAAGCAGTTGAAATAACTTTTAATTCAAGTATCATTAGTTACACTGAACTTTTAGATATATTCTGGAAAAATCATGATTCCACCTCGTTAAACAAACAGGGTGTTGATTTTGGAACGCAATATAGGTCTGAAATTTTTTACACAAATGAAAAACAAAAAAATTCTGCTATAAAATCCAGGAACAATTTTCAAAAAAAATTAAATAAGATTATAACAACTGAGATAAGAAAAGCCCCAACATTTTTTCCGGCTGAAGAGTATCATCAAAAGTATATGGAAAAACACGGGAGAAATGTCTGTTAAAAATTTAATTATTGACAATATTTTTATTTTTAAGATACATTTTTAAATTATATTCTATTAAGTATATTAAATCAAAAGAGGGGAGATGGAAAAAATAACAATTTTGGGAATAAACGGGAGCCCACATAGAATGGGTATATGCGCGAGGCTGCTTCAAAAAGCTTTGGAAATGGCAAAAAAAGAGGGGGCATCAATAAAGATTTTTCATCTTGTTGATATAGAAAAGAGTTTTTACCATAGTGGTTACAAGAAAAAGCTTGAAAAAGATTTCATAAAAATTGGTGGTGAAATCCTGAAGGCTGATGGGGTTATTTTTGCAACTCCTGTTTACTGGATGAATGAAAGCGCGCTTATGAAAAATTTTTTTGAAAAACTAACTGTATTTGAACTTAAAGGCTTTAAATGCGAAGGTAAGGTTGCTGGATTTATTGCAACAGAAGAAGAGGAGGGGGGCTGGCAGACAATTCTTGATATGGCGGGCCCATTGGATCATATGGGATTTTTATTCCCTCCTTATTCGATGGTTTTTTACAAAATAAATCTCTCAAACAAAAGCGAAAAAGGGTGGATGAAAAAAGATATAGATTTGCTTGGTAAAAATGTTGCAGAACTTTGCAAGATGATAAAATTATATAAACCAAATTGGGATTACAAAAAGAAATAAAAATGATAATGAAAAAACCTAATTTGTTAATCTTAGGGGCTTCTGGTGGACTTGCACAGGTTTTTCTCCAGTATTTGGTGCATCATAGGGATTTTTTTGGGAAACTCATTCTTTTGTCTGGGAAAAACAGAATTAAAAACAACAAACATCTTGAGCACAAAAAACTGGATTATATATATGTTGAAAAGAGAATAGATCCTTACAATGAAAAAGAGTATCATGACATACTAAGAAAATACAATATTGATATTGTTCTTGATCTAACTGTTGTTGATTCAATTCCCCTACTTGAAGCAACTAATAATTTCGGTGCAAGTTATGTAAATACCTCCCTTAATGCAGATAATAAGGCTGTGGCTGAACTGGTATTTGATATCTATCCGAGAAAAGAAAAATTGAATAATGCAGTACATATCTTGTGTGCTGGAATGAATCCTGGAATAGTAAATATGTGGGTGAGATATGGGATTTCGAAATTTGGAATTCCAAAAGAGATTATCCACTTTGAATATGATACTTCAAAGATTCAGACGCCTTTCAAATCCGGGAAGCTTACAATAACATGGTCCCCTCATGAATTCCTTGTTGAAAATGTAAGAGACCCTTCAGGAATCGCTTTGGGAAGAAAAAAGATAAAACCAATTCGTCCAAATGCTATAAGTCAGCTCCAGGACATGAAGCCTATTTTAAGCCCTATTATAAAACTTAATAAATATCCAAAAGGCTTTGTTGTGCTACACGAAGAAAATCTTACATTATCGTATAAATACAATATCCCATCCAAGTTTATCTATTCAATCCATGAAGAAGTTATGGATTCTATGATAAAAACTTACAAGAAATGGGGAAAGATATCAGAAGATGATTTTACAGTAATAAAAAATACAGAGGTTCCACTAAAAGGAGCAGATAGCATAGGGGTAATTCTTAATTACGGAAACAAAAAGGTTTATTATTTCAATAGCATAAACAACACCTCACTAATAAGAACAAATGCCACTTATTTTCAAGTAGTCATCGGGATATTTGCAGCTTTATTCACTATTCTATTTAACAAAAATAAATTAAAAAATGGAGTTTATTTTACAGAGGATTTATTTAATACAAATTACAAAGATTATGTTTTTGATAATATGAGGGTTCAGAAATTTGTATTCAAAAATAAAAAAGGGAAATTAAAAATTGGTTCATATAACCCTACTATAAATCCTACAGATAATTCTAAATTTAACCATATCCATATATAAAATGAAATTTGACTTTTTAGTTCTTGGTGGAACAGGATTACAGGGAAAGATAGTCACTAAAGATTTGCTTAAAAACAGTTATTCTGTCCTGATGTGCGGGAGAGATAAATCAAGAATACAAAATTTACTTAAAAAATACAAAAAAACTGATTTTGAGTATGTTGACTTAAGAAATATAAAACATGCAGCACAAGTCATTAAGAAATCTGGTGCTGATGTTGTTGTAAATTGCGCTGAAGAGGACTGGGATTTAAATGCACTGAAGGCATGTCTAATTGCAGGTGCACATTTACTGGATCTTGGTTCTGAAATCCCTATGACAAAAAAACAATTTGCATTAGATAAAACCCTTAAGAAAAAAGGACTTATACACATAACAGGATGTGGCTCTGTTCCTGGCATTGGGAATGTTATGTTAAACCATGCTTCAAAAAAATTTGGCAGTATAGAAACTATTGAAGTTGGCTATGCTTGGAATTCCAATATAAAAAAATTTGTTGTGCCTTTTTCTATACCAACAATACTGACAGAATTCACTGCACCTGCAACAAATATAGAAAATGGAAAAATAATCAACATAATCCCCCTAAGTACCTTAAAAGACCATCATGATAAATTTGTCGGAGAAGAAAAATTATTTTCTGTAAGACATCCTGAAACTTACACGTTTTATCATTATTTTAAAAACAAGGGTTTGAAAACAATAAGGTTTTATGGAGAATTTCCGCCCCATTCATTTGAAAAAATAATGGCCATGATTGATCTTGGATTGGGGGGTAAAAGATCTATTAAAATCAAGGGAAGAAAAATAGTGCCATTGGAGTTCCTCACTGAACTATTAAAACATCTTAAATATCCAAAAGGATACAAGGAAAAAGAAGACTTATGGGTAACTATATATGGCAAAAAAAATGGAAAAGATAAGGTAATAAAAATGAATTGTGTTGTCCCAACACTAAAAGGCTGGGAAGACGCTGGTTGCAATATAGATACAGGAATGCCGGCAAGCATTATGGCGCAAATGGTAAAAAAGGGATTGATAAAAGAGAGGGGTGCATTTGCACCAGAAGCAATTATTCCGCCAGAACCTTTTTTCAAGGAATTAAGAAAAAGAAAGATGGTTGTTTATGAAAACGGGAAAATAATAAACTAAAGAGCCAAGGAATTTCTTAAAGACTGCAAGATTATAGACAAAACAGAATTTGACAAGACAGAAAAAAATTTTAAAAAGCTATTCTAAAAGATAAATATCATCAATAATCCTAAAACTCCGATAATTAAACCATAAATAAGCATCACCCAGATAGTTTTTCTTATAATTTTTCCTTCTCGCCCATGCAATCCAACAGTTGCACTTGCTGCTAAAATATTATGAATTGCAATCATATTGCCAATGGCTCCTCCAACAACCTGCAATGCAAGAATTACAATAAAAGAAAATCCTAAAACCTTTGCTGTTTCAATCTGCAATTTTCCAAATAGAAGATTTGAAAGAGTATTACTACCAGCCATAAAACTTCCAAAACTTCCAACAAAAGGCGCAACAAAAATATAAGCCTTGTTGAATAAAACCGCAATTGCTTGAGCTAACAACAAAGGCATGCTTGCCAAACCAAAAGCACCATTGCCAGAAAAAATTAGCAATTGCACAAGCGCTAAGGCAAAAACTAGAGCAACAAAGGGTTTTTTAATCTTAGCCCATGTTCTACTTAAGGTTATTTGAACATCTTTTTTATCTGATCTAAATATAAATAAGCAGATTATTCCTGTTAATAAAAAATAAAAAGATGGCGTGAAAAAAGGTAAAAACTTGTAGCTTATCTCTAATCCGAAAATAGAATCAAACTTCACTGAAACACTGATTAATTTTTCTTTAATAAAAGGTATTAATCTTGAAACAACCAGCAAAACTACAATTAATAAATAAGGAAGAGTTGCGTTTAAGAAACTTTTAAGATTAATCTGCTTTACTTTTTTTTGCTTTCCAAAACTAATCACTTTTTTTGGTGTAAGAAAACCATAATGAGCTGCTGTGCCGGCAATTATCAACCCAAAAAATCCGGCAATTATCGAAGGCAATTCTGGCCCTATAAACCATGCAGTTAAAATATACAGAATTGCAAAAACAATCCATGAAAAAATCGCAAATGGAACAGCTGAAAAAAAATCTTTTTTATTCCAGCCTTTTGCAGAAACAACAAAACCTACTAAAAAAAGAGGGATAATAAAACCCCCAATTATGTGCAAGAATGCAACTTGCCTTGCAACTTGCTCTAAAATAGAGCGTTCAAGCCCCAAGCTACCTAAGCCAAGAAGTATTGGAGTGCCTGCAGCCCCAAAACTTACAGGAGTAGAGTTAGCAACTAAAGAGACAACAACTGCTAAAAATGGTGTAAACCCTAATCCAACCAGCAACGGAGCAGCCAAAGCAGCAGGTGTGCCAAAACCAGCAACCCCTTCAATTAAACTTCCAAAGAACCATGCGATAATTATAACCTGAATTCTTGCATCTTTGGAGATACCTGACAACAATACATGAACATCTGCCATATGCTTTTTCTTCTTTAAAATTTCAATAACCCAAACAGCCCCAAAAATAATCAATATAATTTCGAGTGCAATAAAAAAACCCTTGATAAAAGAAGCGCCAATCCAGCCCAAACTCAGCTGCCAGAAAACAAATGCAGCGCAAGCAGTAATAAACCATACCAAAGGCATTGCTTTTAGTGCAGGCCATCTTCTAAAAATAATCAGCCAAAAAAGCAGAGCAAATGGCAATAAAGCAATTAGTGTTAATAAATAAACGTTCATTTTAACCCTTTTATTGTATAATCTAATGATAGTTAATATATTTTTCTTTCAGGTTCTGTAAAATTAACAGGTGATAGAAGAACAAATTTTGAAGTTTTATCGTATATAAATGTTAATTTTATAAACTTTTAACATAGGTGTGTTTATCACCTTTAAGCTAACTCAACCTTCTTTCAAAACATATAAAAATCCTTTTTCCCTGATAATAAAAAGATAAAAAGGGCGTGAAATATTTATGAACATTGATGTTTTTGAAACAGAGTTTTGGGAAAAACCATTTTTAGAAAAAGAATTAAAAAAGCACAAAGTCAAATTTTTCAAAGAAACCTTAAATGAAAAAAATGCTGCAAAAGCAAAAGATGCTGAGATTATTTCTGTGTTCGTTGATTCTAATATAAATCAGCGGTTAATTGATAAACTGCCAAAATTAAAATTTATTGCAACACGCTCGACAGGCTTTGACCATATTGATATTGCTTACTGTAAAAAGAAAGGCATTATAGTTTCAAATGTTCCAACATATGGGGAAAATACAGTTGCAGAACATGCATTTGCGCTCATTCTAACGCTCTCAAGAAAACTTTATCCTTCTATTGAAAGAACCCATGAACAGCACTCCTTTGAAACAGATCACTCTCTAATGGGATTTGATCTTAAAGGAAAAACACTCGGCGTAATAGGCTGTGGGCATATAGGAAAGCATGTCGTGCGCATAGGTACTGGATTTGAAATGAATGTCTTGGTTTTTGAACCGCATCCAGATAAAAAACTTGCTAAAAGATTTGGATTCAAATACACAAACATAAATAACCTGTTGAAGAAATCAGACATCATAACTTTGCATGTTCCATACAATAACAAAACTCATCACTTAATCAATGAAAAAGCAATTAAAAAAATGAAGCATGGGGTAATTATTATAAATACATCAAGAGGAAGTGTGGTTGACACAAATTCCCTTGTTGAAGGATTAAAAAACAAAAAAATTGCTGGAGCAGGACTTGATGTGATTGAGGAAGAAGATTGTATAAAAGAAGAAAGAGAGCTGTTAAAAGAAAATTTAGAGAGAGCCTGCAATTTAAAAACTCTTTTGGAGAATCATATACTCATGGAAATGGACAATGTGATTATCACTCCTCATAATGCATTTAATTCAAAAGAAGCTCTTCAAAGAATCTTGAACATCACACTTGAGAATATCATTGCATTTGCCAAAAAAAAGCCATTAAATAAGGTTTGAATTGTAGCCCAAGATATAAAAATATTTATAAATGCGAAAATATTCAACAAAATATATAAAATGAGGAAAGAAATAATTATCGGGGCTATAATCCTAATGCTTATAATCCCACTAATTACAGCACGTGAGACAAAAATAGCTGTGAAAACAGATGAAAAAAGATTTGTTTTTATCCAGGTAGATGATTCTATTACCCAAGATAAAATCCAGTATGTTAATCTTATGACAAATGCCGATGGAGTGGCAGTTACAAATGTCTCTTCAGACAGCCAAGAATTAGACATTTTTATAAGAGTTACTGATACCAAAGGAATAATTATTAATTCCACAAAATATACCAGCTATCCTGCAGGAGAAAATCTTGTAGTTGACTTTCAGGTAAAAAATGAAACAGAGATGGTTGCTCTAGAAACTAATGAAACAGGTGCGCAAATAACAGAAGAGACAGAAACACTGGAAGCAAATGAGACAGAAATCCAGGAAACCTCACAGGAAATAACTGGCAAAATAGTAAGGGGAATCTTTAAGGATATTAATGCTTCAAGGATTATCTATTATATTGTCGGTGGATTTGCTTTAATTGCAATAATCGGGTTTATTACTGCTAGGAGAATAATCGCAAGAAAGGGAGAAGGAGACGGATTTCAAGAGCAAAAATCTTTCAAAATAAAAAAGCTCACACAGCTTCAAGCAGAACAAAAAGAAGAAGCTAAAATGGGTGATAGTGACAGAATAAGAGCTGCAGAAGAAAAAATAAGAGAAGCCCAAGCAGAACTTAATAGAATTAAGAACGACGAGAGAATAAAAGAGATGGAAAAAAAGATAGAAGAAGACAGGCAGAGGCTTGAGAGATTAAAGGCAGGGGAAGATTGATTATTAATTCTTAAAATGATATGTTAAATAAACTAATTATCTTGTCAAAACAGAGGTTTAAATCTTAACTGATAAAACAGGGTAAGCATAAATTATTAATTTCTTTGCATATTAACTTTGGTACAATTCATCTTATTATCTAAATCTTTATAAATGAAAATAATTTGCTCACATTTATGGTAAAAACTTTAGTTAAGGACTTTTTGCCTACTGAAAATGAAGAGCTAGCTAGGTTGTTAAGTAGCGAAATAACTTTGCATGCCATTATCCCTATTAACTCTAATATTTATCTATCTCAATCAGAGATGGCTAATGATAACCCCATGGATCCTACTGAAATTATGATGGGAAGAGAAAGACGACATACATCCCTAAGAAGTGCGAGTGAAAAAAAGAGAGGATACAACGTAACTTATCTAAAAGTTATTTATAGCCCAAATCAATAAACTGCTAAACCCTAAAAAACAAAGTATTGATGCGTTAGAGGTTGGTGGATAAGGTTAAAAAGTTAGTTTTGCTAAACTTTCTATGACTGATTTAGTTCGTATTGGCTCCGAAACTGCTAAGGGGGGATTTGCTAATGAAAAAGCAGTAGCTAAAAAATTTGATAAATGGAAGAAAGATAAAGAAGCTCAGAAATGGCTA
>JAGVXI010000012.1 GCA_018303855.1 Candidatus Pacearchaeota archaeon | reverse complement strand
AGAAACCAGCCCATTCATAATCAAACTAAATTAGAAATAAATAAGTAACGCAATTCATCTGTCAGCTAAAGCAGACAGATTTCTTGCTAAGCTTTAACAATTTTATAAAGTATAATAAAAAATCAGCCCCTCTTATTTATCTCCTCTATTTTTTCATATCTAACATAAAGCTTGTCCAAAACTGATAATGCTTGTTGTCTTTGTTCTGCATTTCCTAAACCTTTCCAATCGAGAAGGGCAAAATCAACTTCTTCTTCTGTTTTGTTTATAGCTTCTTTTAACATTTCCTCATTTAATGGTAAAGAGTATTGTGGGATTATATGAGAAATAGCAATATTTGATTTTAGCTGTATTTTATTAAAATTTGGGCAATAGTGCGGACCGCCAATTGCAATTGCAATCTCATTATAGGGATTTTCTTTAAATGTTTCAATTGCATCCCTGATTGTTTGCGCAATAACAAAACCAGCTCGGGCATCTTTCCATTCTGCTTCAGTAGAACCAATTTCAATGAATAAACATGGCTTGTTAATTAAAGGCCCATGGTGAGTAGCTTCTAATGTAACTTTATAATGCCTTGTTAAATCATGCTTTTCTGCATTTTCATTTAGTTTTTCAAAAAGTTGCTTCACAAACAAGGCAGAAGTTGGGCATACTTTACCTTTTTCACCGCCAAAATCAGCATCTCTCCAGTTTCCAGGTGCATGAATTGAAAGTGTTTTTTCCTGCTTTTCAGATTGATGCTTTGAAGCAAATATAATAAAATCATATTTGTTTATCTTATCCATGTCAAGATTTTCAGTATAAACTGCTTCTTTATCGCAGAGATAAAAATTAAAATTTCCAAGCTGGCTTAAGTGCGTTGTGATGTTTATGCCTGCTAAGTCAAGTTTTGATGCTACGATTAGGAAGTTTTGGTATAAAGCCATAATTAGAGAATAATTAGGGGTTTTAAATAGATTCTTGTTCACAAACCTATAAAAACTATTTTTTGTTATTAAAATTATGTCTGAAATATTAAACTTATTAATAGGCATAGTTTTCTTGCTGTTAGGAATTCCTATTGGCTCTTATCTTGCTAAAATCACAAAAGAAGAATTAAAACCAGGACAAAGATGGTTCAAGCCCATAATTGTTATTAGTTTAATCGGAGCAGTTATAAGTTTAATCGCAAGAAATGATGCTCTATTGTTTAGCTTTTTATTTATTGCAATTGTTACAAGCAGGAGTTTAAAAATTAAACCAGATAAAGAATGAAAATCCCGCGAGAGATTTTATACAGATGCTATGCCCATTGTATTGAACTTTATCCAGAAGAAGCATGTGGCTTTATAAGCGGGCCTATTGAAGTCAAAGATGCCTTAACCAGTGTCCATAGAATGACAAATGTTATGGACGAGTATCATGCACAAGAGCCAGAGACATACCCAAGAACAAATCTTAATGGATTTATGATTGATTTTAAAAGGCAAAAGAGTTTAGAAGAGGGATTGCTGGAACACTGGCATAAAATTAAAATCATCTATCATTCTCATTCTGATGGAAAAGCGCACTTTAGTAAAGAAGATAGACTAATGGCTTTTCATGATGGAGAACCAGCTTATCGTGGAGTTAGTTACCTGGTTATTGCTATAAAAAACAAAAAACTAAATGGAGCTGTTTTAGCTAATTTTAATTTGGATAAAAAAGATTTTGAAGTTTTGAAGGTTGATTAGGTATTATAAACGCTAATAATCTAAAAGCAAAGTCATAATTAATTTAGAGTTTAGATAGCTAAACTTATTCCTCTCACCTATTAAGCTTTTACCATTAGAAGTGATAAGTATTATAACTAATATTTTTTAATAAATATCATTGCATAAATAACAACATAAAGTGACAATCTGGATTTATCTACGGACTAAAGCTCATAGATTCTTTATTTATCTTTGATATAATCAATAGCAATGTCAAACTTAGTATGGAATATGCTGAACCTACTCTTTACAATTAATCAATAGATAAAGAACTAATACAATTTATCCACTATGATAAAAAATCAAATTATATTCTCTGTTCTAATCACTTTCTCTAAAGTAGGGTCATGTATGCACTCTACTGCATAAACCCCTCTTTTGTCAGGGTCATAGAGAACGTTCATAAAGCCATGAACACCAGCAGGTTTTCCTATAACAGGAACATACTTATTAATTCCTTCTTGTCCTGGATGCAATATTACAAGACGAGAATCAGCATAACCTATTCCTGGCTGATGCCTGTCTCCCCCAATAGCAATATCAGCAGTATGCCCCATTTTTCTCATATGAGACATTATCCCATAAATTTCATCTTGCCTTTCAGGAAATTTATGCATTAAAAAAAGAAGTTGGTTTGCTTTGCCATTAAGGCGAGTTACGCCAACTCCAAAATCATTTCCTTTCCCATCAAAAGCAAGAATTCTGCCTTCTCTTCTGTAAGCTGCATCAAAATGCATTGAGAGTTCCAATGCTTCATCTCCTGCTCTGTTTGAATGAGCATCATGATTTCCACTGCAGAGTATCACCTGCCCCCCTTTTCTTAAAACATTATTAAGATATGGCTTTAACACTCTGTCAAATAAATTAAGCTGTTCTGCTCTGTTATGAATTGTTATTGCCCTTTGATTTCTTATTGCCTCTTTTACAACTAATTCTGTTTTTTTCTCCTGGCTCATCTCCTTGTTATCTAAAATTGGTTGAACTTTAATTTGTAAAAAATCTTCTGGGTTTAATGCCAAATATCTTGAACCACTTTTAAAAACATTTTCTTCGACGCCATGTAGCAATTCATCACTTGTTACTAAATCAGGCAAGCCGTGCCTCCTCTGGTAAGACTGAGCTGCCTCTATATATTGAATATTTGAAATTCTAGCTAACTCAGTTGGTGCTCCTAAATGCTGGTCACCTGTCACCTCAATTTTTTTAAAGTTTGCTTTTACTCTTACTCTTGCCCCTCTTATCAAATTCCTTAATTCTTTTTTCTTTGTCTCATTTTTTTCATGGTTTAATGCAGTTCTGTATATATTAATTTCTTCTGCTATTTTTCCAAATTCTGTTAATAATGCTATATCAAATACCGTGAATCTATCAACTCCTTCTTTGTCTCTTGAATGAACGACTGCACCAGAAGCAAAAGGACCTGTTTGATAGCGTTTTGTGTGCCAGTTTTTAAAATTATGAGCAACCAACCATTCAAGTTTAGGAATTGATTGAAAAACTGGAAGATTTATTACCCAGCTTAAGCCATAACTGGACTGGGGTTCTTCTTTTAAAAGTAAGTCTGGCTCTTTAAACCATGGCATCGCTCTAAAACCGCCTGCTTGATGAGCGCCTAAAATAACTAAATCTGGTTGTATCGCTGCAATCTCTGTTTCATAAAGCTTTTTTAAGACTATTCTTTCATGATTTAACAAAAGTTTTGCATCTTTTATTGAACGAGGACTTACAGCATCTGAGAATGTGTGTCTTAAATTATGAATTAATAATTTTTTTATTACGCCACTATCATGAACTTCATAATCAAGCTGCACTATTTCTTTTTCGCCGGTTTTTATATTATTTATCACACCTGTTTTAAAAGCAATTCTCTTTCTAGAAGATACATGAACAACAGGCTGCTGGTCTATGCCCCAAGCAAAAAAATGAGAAGTATAATCGTCTTTAACTTTTTTAAATATTACTTCTAATTCATCTGAAAAAATTGGGTATTGCCCTGTAAAAAATGAAATTGGAGCTCTTTGCCCCCTTAATAACTGTTCTGTCCAGCTCAAAGCATTATCTAAATCTTTTAACCTTGATTCTAATCCTTGTCTTTCTTTTTCTGTTTCTGATAATACTTTTTTAAAAGCAGCTATTTTATTTTGCTTTTTTGTTATTACCTCTTTGTTTGTTTTTGAAGAATCTTGCCTGAACAAATATTTAGAAATGTCAGATATTAATGGGGAAATTTCTTTAGTGTCAAGTTGTTTACCAGTAAGCATCTCAATCCCCATGTCTTCTGTGAAAATTTCTAAGATTAAATCTCTCCTTCCAGGGGCTTGAAACATTAGCTCGTCTCTTGCCTCTGCCGCAATATTATATAAATCAGAAACAACCCTTAATTTATATTCTTCTCCTTTTTCATCTGGTTTTGTTTTTAATTTTTTGGACCCAAGAGAGGTTCCAATGCACTTTTTCCTAATTAAAGACTCCAATGAATCTGTAAGTTTGCATTTTATATCCCCTAAGGTATCTTCTGTTTCTTCCTTAATTCTCTGTTTTTTTTCGTCTGCCCACTTCCGTATATAAGCCTGTTCCAGATGCTTCATATTTTTATAGTCTTCTTCTCCTAGTTGAATTCGTAAAACAGCATCATTCCTTAAACCAGACATTAATCCCTCTACTTCTTTCCCAGCTGCTTCAAAAGCATCTGTTAGTTTTGTAATTTTTCTTCTTTGTTCATTATTAACATGTTTTTCATAGTAAAGTGATTCAAAATCATTATTTAACTTATCTTCCAGCAATTCCTCGGCAAACCCTTTAACTTCACCTGGTTTTCTGTCAACATACCCTAAAAATCTTGCGTCATTAACATACAACACTGAACTAAATGGGGGAATATGCGGAATAATACCTCCTTGAATTGTGACTTCATCTATTTCCTGTGAAATACCATTCACATCCAAAGCAAGTATCAATCCTTTCATAGCAAGAGGCTCATAAGCTTTTGTGCCAAAACAAGGCTCTGATAACATTAAAGTTGTATGGATTGTGCTTTTTTTTCTTTCTGGAATTGTGGTTTCCCTAATCAAACACCCAAGCATCTCTGGAGCAAGAGCAAATTTTCTTATTTTTTGTCTTCCACTAACCTCAACTTCTGTATCAAGAACAACTCCTTTTTTTCTTACAGAAGAAATTAATTTTTTGGCTTCTGGTTCTGAAGTCTTAAGTTTTTTTGCGATTTCACCAAAAGAAGGCCAATTGTTTTGTTCAGATGTTCTAGACTTTAGAAAATTAAAAAGTTTCAGTTCATTATGCTCAAGAAAAATTGTGTCGCTACCATCAAATTCATCTGTCATGTTGAATGAAATGTTATTAATTCTTTTTAAGCTTTTATGAGATAAAAAAGTATGATTTATCTTAATAACCTATTACAACAAGAAATAAATACTCTTTCTTATTTTATATAACATGCCAAAAAAATATACAATAGAAGAAATCGAAGAATTAATTGGGGGGCATGAGTTAGAAAGATTAGCATATGTAATTAATTTAGATTATATTCCAAAATGGTTCTCAACTCCAAATGAGGCATTTGACAATCAAACACCTTATGAAATGTGCCAAAAACCTGAAGGCATTGCTAAATTAAGAAGAATGGTTTATCACATTGAAAATGGATGGTTTTAGTATTACACTGGCTTAACTGATATTTAGAGAATAACTTTAATAAACTCATTTTTTCTCATAATTTTATGCTATACCTAATAGGTTTGGGCTTAAACCCAGAAGGATTTTCATATGAAGCATTTGAAGCTGTGAAAAATTGCAGAAAAATTTATCTTGAAAATTATACAGTTGAACTTCCCTACGACAAAGAAGAAATTGAGGGTTTGATAAACAAAAGAGTTATCTTAGCTGATAGAAGTTTAGTTGAGAGCAACAAAATCGTTAATGAAGCTAAAGAACAAAATGTGGCTTTGCTTGTTTATGGAAGTCCATTAATGGCAACAACCCACATAACATTAATTCAGGAAGCAAAGAAAAATAAAATTCCAATTAGAGTAATTCAAGGAGCATCTATTCTTGATGCTGTTTCTGAAACTGGCTTGCAGTTGTATAAGTTTGGCAAGATAACAAGCATAGCTAAACCCCAAGAAAATTTTAATTCTCAAAGCTTCATAAGCATTGTTAAAGAAAACCTATCAATAAATGCACACTCACTAATTTTAATTGACATTGGATTGCCATTTAAAGATGCTTTAAAACAATTACAAGATGCTGTGAAAAAAGAAGGTGTTAATCTTTATAGTCTGGTAGTATGCGAACGTTTGGGTTTGAATAATGCTAAAATATACCATAATACCCCCCTTAGATTAAAATTATTAAAAATCAAATCCCCTTTTTGCTTTATAATTCCTGCACAAAAATTGCATTTCTTAGAAGAAGAGGTTTTGAAAGGGTTTAGATAACAACCAAAAAGACAATTTTATTAATTGATGTTAAACCTCCTCTCAACAAACTTTTAAAAACATCGGAAGATTTACTTTAAAATGTACGACTTTGTTAAAAACGAACAAGAAGTATTGAAATTCTGGGAGAATAAAAACATATTTGAAAAGCTTAGGGAAAAAAACAAAGGCAAGAAAAAATGGAGTTTTATTGACGGTCCAATTACTGCAAATAACCCTATGGGGGTTCATCATGCCTGGGGGAGAACCTACAAGGATTTGTTTCACAGGTTTAAGGCAATGCAAGGCTATGAAATGAGATATCAAAATGGGTTTGATTGCCAGGGGCTTTGGGTTGAAAGAGAAGAAGAAAAAAACCTTGGATTAAATAGCAAAGAAGATATTGAAAAATTCGGCATTTTAAATTTTGTAAAAGCGTGCAGAAAAAGAATTGAAAAATTCTCTAAAGTTCAAACAGAGCAGTCAATCAGGCTTGGGTATTGGATGGACTGGAATAATAGTTATTATACCATGACTGATAATAACAATCTGCATAACTGGATGCTGCTAAAATTATACTTTAAAAAAGGCTGGCTTTACAAAGGCAATGATACTGTACCATGGTGCTGGAGATGTGGAACAGCAAGTAGCAAACATGACATAGCAACAGAAGGCTACAAAGAAGTAACCCATAAAGCATTATTTATGCAATTTCCTGTTAAAGGCAAGGAAAAGGAATATTTTTTAATTTTTACAACAACTCCCTGGACTGTGCCGGAAAATGTTGCAATTGCAGTGAATGAAAAAATTGATTATGTTTTAGCTAAAAACAATGGTGCAAAATACTGGATAGCAGAATCAAGGCTTAATGAACTAAATGGAGATTACAAGGTTTTAGAAAAGAAAAAAGGTTCAAAGCTTGCGGGCATAAAATATGCAATGCCTTATGCTAATCTTGAAATGCAAAAAAACTCTCCGCATAAGGTAGTTGTTTGGGAATTGGCATCTGGAGAAGAAGGAACAGGAATTGTGCATATTGCTCCGGGTTGTGGAGCAGAAGATTTTGAACTTGGCAAAAAAGAAAATCTTCCAGCCATATCCCCATTAAATGAAGCTGGTTTTTTCAAAAAAGGATTTGGAGAGTTTAGCCTAAAAAAATATTCTGAAGTCAATAAAGAAGTCATTGATGATTTAGAGCAGAGAAAATTTTTGTATAAATTAGAAGACATACATCACAGATATCCTCATTGCTGGAGATGCGGAGAAGAATTGGTTTTTAGATTAGTAGATGAGTGGTATATAAAATGCAAAGATATTAGAAAGAAGCTAATTGCTGAAAATAAAAAAACAAAATGGTTTCCTGAATATGGCAAAAAAAGGCAAGAAGATTGGTTTAACAATATGGGAGACTGGCTAATCTCAAGAAAGAGGTATTGGGGATTGCCTTTGCCAATCTGGGAGTGCTCCTGCGGGCATATAGAAGTTATAGGAAGCTTAGATGAATTAAAACAAAAAGCTATTGACAAGAAAAAGGTTGACAAGCTTCCAGAACTGCATAAACCTTGGATTGATGAAATTAGGATAAAATGCCCAAAGTGCGGTAAAATTATTTCAAGAATTCCAGATGTTGGAGATGCCTGGCTTGATGCAGGAATTGTTCCATTATCCACATTAAACTACTTAGAAAATAAATCTTACTGGAAAAAATGGTTTCCTGCTGATTTAATCTCAGAAAATCTGCCTGGGCAATACAGAGGATGGTTTAATGCATTGTTCTGGGCGTCTGTTGTAACAGTTGGAAAAGCTCCTTTTAAGGCATTATTTGGGTATGAAACGTTGAAAGATGAAAAAGGAGAAGAAATGCACAAAAGTAAAGGAAATGCAATTTGGTTTGACGACGCTGTTGAAAAAGTTGGAGCAGATTCAATGAGGTTAGTTTATTGCTTGCAGGAGCCTTCTCAAGAGTTAAGATTTGGCTATAATGTTTTAAAAGAACCACAAAATAACCTCAACATACTGTATAATTTAAGTAAATTAATTGTTAAAGCAAACAAAAAGGCAGTAAAAGAAGTTGAAGATAAGTGGATATTAAGCAAGCTAAACTTTTTAATTAAAACTGTAACAGACGAATTAGAAAGACTGCACCCGCATTTAGCTATAAGAACATTGCAATATTTTTGGTTAAATGATTTTAGCAGAGCATATGTGCAGATTATTAGAGACAGACTTTCAAGAGAAGACAAAGAAGCAAAGCATATTATGCAGGAAACTTACTTAACTTTGTTAAAACTCTGCGCTCCTTTTGTTCCTTTTATTGCAGAAAAAATATGGCAGGATTTAAAATATAAAAAAATTGTAAAAGAAGAGAGTATTCATTTATGCGAATTCCCTAAATTTGATAAAAGAAAGATTAACAAGAAACTTGAGCAGGAATTTGATACAGCACTAAAAATAATAGAGGCTGGCTTGGCGGAAAGAGACAAAGCTAAAATTGGATTAAGGTGGCCGTTAGCAAAGGCAGTTGTTAGCTGTGATAAAAAACCAAACAATGAGATTTTAGAAATTGTTAAATTGCAGTTAAATGTTAAGAAAATAGAAATAAAAATTGCAAAGAAAAAAATAATTGAGGTTAAACTTGATACGCAATTAACTCCAGAGCTTGAAGCAGAAGGCTATGCTAGAGAAATGATAAGGCAAATCCAGGCATTTAGAAAAAAAATTGGCTTGCAGAAGCATCAAAAAGTTGAAATTGCAATTGCTATTAGCGACGATAAGTTTAGAAAAGTTTTAGAAAGTAAAAAGAACTTCATCGCTGAAAAAACTAATACTAAAAATCTTAAGTTTGTTATAACTCTTAAGGAAACATTTAAAAAGAAAACAAACTTTGAGATTAAAGATAAAAGAGGACAGATTGGAGTAAAATAACCACCAATAAGTAATCCAGTGAGGTTACTCTTTCACCATAACAATATTTAAAAATAAACCAGGCTGAATAAAAACAAGATGATTGTTAAAGATGAGTTTTTGAGCAGATTAAGAAAGATTTTTGATTTAAATCTTTATGAAGCAAAAGTTTGGACAGCACTTCTCTCGAGGGGAAATTCTACTGCTGGGGAGCTAAGCAGTATTTCTGATGTTCCACGTTCAAGAACATATGATATTTTAGAGTCATTGGAAAAAAAGGGCTTTGTTGTGATGAAACTTGGTAAACCAATCAAATTCGTTGCTTTAAAACCAGAAGAGGTTGTAGAAAGAGTGAAAAAAAATCTTGTTAGAGAAGCCCAAGAAAAATCCAAGAGATTGGAAACATTAAAGGGTGACGAGGTTCTTGATGAATTGAACACGCTTTTTACTCAAGGTGTGAAATTTGTTGAACCTACTGATTTAAGCGGAAGTTTAAGAGGAAGGCAGAACCTTTATAATCACTTAGATATGATGATTAGAGACGCTGAAAAAACAATCACAATTGTTACAACAGCTGAGGGTTTGAACAGAAAATTCGAAGCTTTAATCCCAAGCTTGGAAAAATGCAAAAAAAGAGGAGTAAAAATAAGAATTGCTGCTCCTATTAATGCTAACAATATAAAAGTTGCCCGTGATTTAAGGAGAGTTGCAGAAGTAAGAAATCTTGATAAGATGAAAGCGAGATTTATCATTATTGACTCAAACCAGATTATGTTTATGCTTTTAGATGATGAAAAATTCCATCCAAATTATGACATTGGAGTTTGGATAAACACAGAGTTCTTTGCTAGTGCTTTAGAACAGATGTTTGAGCTGGCATGGAGAGAGATGAAGAGTGTGAAGTGAAGGGAATTTTTTAGGGAAAATTTAGTTAATTATCTAATTAATGTTAGTAACTGCCTTTTCTTCTTTATATACCTCCCTATAGGTTAAATTATAATAATCGTGCATGTATAATTCAAATTGTTAAAACCTACTTAACTAATGCAGTAAGAAAAAGAAGTGCTATAAGCGTTATAATCAAAAACAGGCTTAATGTATAAATAAGTAATGAAAAAGCCTCTTTCTTTTTATTATCTAAATACCACATAATTGGTTTGCCAAATATTAAAAAACCTGTAAAAGCTGCTGAAAAAACCAAAAGCATAAGCATTGCAATAGGAATAAGCACTGTCTTCCCATCTCCAAAAAATCTTTCTCCAGAATAAAGAAAGGATGCGATAAGAATTATATAAAACGCTGTAACAAACGCATTAATAAGAGCATATCTTAATATTTCTACTTTTCTCATAAAAAACAAAATAATTATCTGTTTAATAAGATTATGGAGTTATGGTCCTTCGTTCTATCCGAACTTCAAACTTTAATTTACAAAATTTTTTAAAAAATCACAAAAAATAAAAAAAATAAAAAAATTTAATTCTAAACTTTTAGTATTGCTAAAATCACGCTTAAGACTGTTGTAATCACTACGACGTACCCTGCAATTAAATTAACAATACCTAAATAAGGCACTGCAAGAGTTCCATCAATCAAAGCCAAGCCTACTGCTAACGATACAATTACACCTGTAAGCCATGCCACAAATTGCAATACCTGACCTCCTTTTTTTGGCATTTTATACCTCCTTTTTTAGTTACTGAATATGAATTTATTAAGAAAATTTGATTTAAATATGTTTTGATTTTGTAAGGAGTTAATATAACAAAATCATAAGGAATATGTTGAAAAATTGTTAAGTTAGATAGATTGATTATATCTAACATTAGATTATTATTCCGGGCAAGCATTATAATGGTTTGTTAAGCGATATATCCCACACAATTATTAATTTATAAGAATTCATTTATGACAAACTGGATTATTCTATATTAACTGATTTTATATTAATCAACTACCTTCATGATGAATAATCACATCTTTTCCAGAACATCAATTCCAAGCAAATTAAGGGAATTTTTTAAAACCTGCCTGAAAGCATTTACAAGCGAAAGTCGAAAAGCCTCTTGCTCTGAATCAATTACAGGGCACTCGTGGTAAAATTCATTAAATATTTGAGCTAATTGATAGGAATAATTTGCGATTAGAGAAGGATTTAAATTATTATATGCTGATAAGATTATCTGCTGGAAGTCAGATAATTTTTTTATTAGAGCTGTTTCTTTGTCATGAAGCTCTTTTAAAATAATCTGATTGCTTTTTGGCTTTGCTTTCCTGATAATTGAGCTTGCCCTTGCATAACTATACTGGAGATAAGGGCCTGTGTCTCCTTCAAAATTCAGAGCATCATCTAAACTAAAAACTATCACTTTATTTTGGTTATTTTTTAGCAGGGAATATTTGATTGCTCCAACAGCAATCTTTTTTGGATCTCCGCCTGTTTTTCTTTTTGCAATTTCTTTCTTAGCTTTGCTTATTGCTTCATTTAAAAAATCTGCAAGAAGAACTACGTCTCCTTTACGCGTTGCCATTTTTTTATTCTTCCCCTTTGATTTTAAAAGAACAAAAGAATAATGAATAACCTCTGGAGCTTCATGCTTTAAAAGTTTGAGAGCCTCTTTTAATTGAAGAAAATAAAGTTTCTGGTCTTCTCCAAGAATAATGATATTTCTTTGCGCTTTTTTTAATTTATCAATAGTGTATGCAATATCCCTTAAAGGATACAAGCCAGTCCCATCACTTCTTGTAAGAACTAAAACAGGAGATTTCATTTTATTTTTAACAACAGTTCCGCGCTGATCAAGATAAAGCCTCCCCTGCTTGTCTTTATGCAGTTTTTTTGTTTTTTGCAATTCAGCAAGAATTTCTTTTGTTTTGACTAAGTATTTTGATTCATAATCAAAAAAGTCATATTTGATGTTTATATCAGCCAAAATTTTTGCCTGCCCTTTTACGCAAGTATTTGTAATTTTCTTGAATTTTGCGACAGTTTTTTTATCATTCTTTTCAAGATTGTTTAATAATAAAAAAACTTCTTGCTCAAGCTTTTTTGATTTTTCAACTTTTTTTGCTGTTTCCACATATTTTTTCAGCATAGCATCAAACTTTAATTTGTCTGCATTGGCAAGAACAAGCATTGCAATCTGCTTTGAAACATCATTAACATAATAGTGAACTTCTGGCTTGAAATTCATAAATGCAAGAATTTTTACTATACTATCGCCAATAATAGCGTTTCTAACTCTTCCAACATGAGGCGAAGCGTTTGGGTTTATGCTTGTGTGCTCAATAAGAGCTTTTTGTTTTTTGCCAATATCCTGGCTCCCAAATCTTTCTTTTTTAGCAAGAATTTTATTTATTAATTCTATTGAAGTTTGATTGCGATTAAGAAAAAAGTTTATGTAAGGTCCAGAGGTCTGGATATCTGTAAATTCTGCAGGAAGTTGCCTAATTTTCCCCCTTACCTCCAACGCCAAATCATGTGGGTTTGTTTTAGCCTGATTCGCAATTGCAAAGCAAGGAAAAGCAAAATCTCCAAAATCGGGATTTTTTGGTGTTTCAATAACATTTAATATATCCTGCTCTTTTGCGTCTATATCCAGTTCACCAAGTGCTTTTTTAATAAGCTTTGCAATAACCTCTTTCATGATTTTATTAAGGAATGTTGTTTAATAAATATTGTGTTAATGATTGTGCTGATAAATAATTGGTGGAATAATCTGTTGAAGAATGCTCAAAAAAAGAAGTAAGTTAAATTAGATGCAAATATTAAGCACAAATTAGAAAATAATAACTATTATAACACACTGCCTTTACCATTTAGCAACTTCTTATTTTTATATCACACCAGCTTAAAAACAGATATGCTAAATCACTGTCCATAAAAAATCACAACCCCAACTTTTTAACAACCTGCTTATGAATTTGTTCAATTGAAGGAGAAGCATCTATCTCTATAAAGTTTGTGTGCTTTTTTAAATAAACAAGAATTGGCGCTGTTTGCTTTTTGTAAACTTTAAATCTGTTTCTAATGGCTTTTGGTGAATCATCAATTCTCAATTCTAGCCCATTCCTTTTTGTTAACCTTTCTATTGCTTGTTTTTCCGGCAGTGTAAAATAAACTGTATTGCTAATCAATCCTTTGCTAACTGCAAATTCTGCTTGCTTAATTGTTCTGACAGCTCCATCAAGAACATATCCTATTGAAGATTTTGGAAGATTGACAATCGATTGTTCAATCAGTTTTAATATTAATTCATCTGGTAAAAACCCTCCTTCATTAATATGCTCTTTGTAAGACATTATTAGTTTGTCTTTTTCCTGAAAAGCTTTTCTGATTATATCCCCTGTGCTTATATGAGCAAAACCATATTTAGCAAGAAGTTTTGCCTGAGTTCCCTTGCCACTTCCTGGCATCCCAATAAACAGCACTTTTTCCAATTGCATAATAGTAGATAATAGCTTAGTTTAAATTATTTGTTATTAGTCTTTAAACATATTGGATTATTATCAAAATCAAATATTTTATATAGTATAAATTTCATTGGTTAATATGTTCAAACCAGTTAGAGATAAAAAAGACCGAGTCATTCCTAAAGGAATGTACAAAAATTTGGAACAGCGTCTAAAAGAAAGAAATGATGTAAAAGGTATAAGAACTGTTACAGTTTACCCGTTTGATAGGTATACAGACTTAGGCCCGTATGTTGGATTAGCAGATAGATTAATTTCCGGAGGTATATTACATTATACAGCTTGTTTAGTTAATTCTGGATTTACAAATTTAAGAGCAGTATTGCGCCAACATAATCCAAAATTAAAATTAAGTAAATCTAAATTGAATGGTCAACCAATTGACCAAGTTGAAATTTCATCAATGAGTATTCATTCTAATGATGTATGGGACATAATTAAAGACGCTTATCAAATGCCAAATAGACCATTAATTACTCTTGGAGGTCCAGCAGGAAAATATGAGCCACATATGTTTTTTGGTACAAAAGAAGATCCAACCATAGGTATTGATGTTGCAATAACTGGTGAAGCTTATACTGGAATTGTTTTAAAAGAGAGAATTTTGAACAGAAGAAAAAAACTATCAAATGGAAGAACTATTTCAATGAGAGAAGCATTTGAAGATTTGGCACAGAAACGTGAACTTGATGATATCCATGGAATAGCTTACAGATGGATTGATCCTCAAGGAAAAACTTGGATTGTTGATACTTATATAAATAAAGGTGTAGAAGATTTATCAGAATATCCAACTATTGATAAAACATTCAAATTTTTAGAAAAAAAACATAATGACGAATCCTTAAAGGATAGACCAGCAACCCCAAAAGAAATTGCAAACGAAATTAATTTATCCACTACAATTAACACAGGTGGATGCAGATTAGGTTGCGATTATTGCCCGCTAACAAATGGAGAGTTAGGTATTTTTAGAACTTCAGGATTTGATCATTTAGGAAAAACTATGGAAAAAATATTTAGTAAATTTGGAATTAAAAGATTTTTTGGAGCAGATGATAATATAGGAAATGATATAAATCAACTTTATAAAGATGCTAAAGGACTAAGTCAATATATTATGGAAGATGGATCAAAACTTATAGGTAAAGTTGAAAGTGGGTCTGAAATAACCCTAACAGATCTTGACAAATTTGCAAGAAAATATCCTGATGGATTAATGGAATTAGGTAAAATATATTCAGGATTATGGATGGGAAATGAAGATGTAAATCAAGAATTAGTGAAAAAAGGTCAATCTCTTGATAAAGTTAGAGAGAGGCTCCCTGAAATGATTAATGCCGGAATTTCTCCAATGATCATGAATATTTATGGTGATCAAATGCATTACAATAGAATACGATCAAATACAAATGAAGAGCAACATCAAAGTAAGGAATTTTTAGATTCACTTTCACAAAAACAAAAAAAATTGTTTAGAGAATCAGAAATGGCTATGGATAAAGGAAAAGAAAAAAAGAGTGATATTCTAGCTAGAAAATTTGTTAACAGTTTAACACCTAGTCAAGAAGATAAATTCAAATTTGGATTGCGTGAAGAATCTTTCTTTTATTTAAAATATGGTGCTGTTAGTCAGCAATTTACTCTGTTAACTCCTGCGGTTGGAACCGAGGTATATGACATTCCTTACAATGAAAGAATGGTTTTTGATAAAGTGGGGGATATTCAAATTGAGCAACATCATTTCGACGGAAATCATGTTGTAATGACTTCTCATAACAATCCAGTAGAAAGACTTAAAGATGTTTATAAGGCATATGGGCACATGTATAATTATAGCAATCTATTTAGAGCTGTTGGAAGAGTGATAAAAGAAAAATTTTTAGGAAATGAAAATAAATTAAGGGTTGCAAAATATGCAGCATATTATCAATTCAAGGGGATAAATGGTTTAAAAGTTACAAAAAAACGACAAAAAGAATTTGTAAATGCATTAAAGATAGGACCAATAGTGAGGGCAAAAGAGCCTCCAAAATCCTATCATCCAGTTCTTGCTATTCACCCAGAATCTGCAAAGTATTATTCTGTAACTAGTTCCCATGTGGCTCTTGATCCAAAACCATTAACTAAACAAGGAGTATTAACTATTGAAGCATTAGAAAAGATATGTCAAGGAGAATTTGAAATTTATCCAACCCCCATTGCTAGATACGATCAATTACCAACTTATTCTCAGGCTCATGAAAGTATTGAGGGGTATAGAAAACATGCTGATACTCTTTATGAACAATTTTCTATTAAGTTACGGGAATTAACATCTAGTGGGAGAGAAGGATTAAATCAAAGTAAAGAGACATTAACTCATCTTGGACAGGACTTTATTATTCATGCTGAAAAGCTTTATCACAAATTACATAATAACCTAAGGGGCGGGGCTAATAATAGTCTTAATCAATTAAAGGAAAAAATACAAATTGACATGCATAAGTATAACGTAACAATCTGAATTTCCCTTTAGGCTAAAACCAATAGCTTCTTTATTAATTTTTAATGTGATTGAGAATAACACATAACTAATATATAACTAAGCATAACCCCATGATAACTTATTTATATATGCCGGTAATACTTGTTTTGTTAAGCCTCAGTAGCTCAGTGGCAGAGCGCTTGCTTCGTAAGCAAGGAGTCGCAGGTTCAAATCCTGCCTGAGGCTTCCAAACATTTTTAAAATCAATAAGCCTCCATAAAAAATGGATAAGAACATAACTATTGTTATTTCACTTTTAATAATCTTAATCATGCTTGCCGGATTGTTCTTTTTTAAATTCGGCTTTACAGGAAAAAGTGTTGTGGAGCAAAATGCAGATATTATTGCATTAAGCGCAGAACATAAATCAAAGATTATTGACATAATAAGCTCTTCAGAAATTATTAAAGATATACCAAATGGAAAGGTTATTTCGTTAAGATTTTTTGATTTTGTTAATGGAGAGAGAATATGGCAGGATGAGTTTTTGCTAACAAATAACCAAAGCCAGCACCAATTGCTTGGTGAAAATGCTTCACAGCCAGAGATTTATATTACATTGCATTCAAAGTATATTTCTGAAATAACAAATAACAATTTGTGTGAAGTTTTAAAAAAAGCAAATAAAAACAGGGATTTGGGGTTTTACAGCGAATACAATAAAGCAGTATTGCTAATAAAATATACAGGCATGCTGAAGTATAGGGAATGTCTGGGGGTTTGAGGATAAGTAAATTTAGTTAGATTAATTTTTAACTTGCAAGGTTATTAATTAAACTGATTCATTATTAGCAATTATTTATTTAATACATAGAGGATTAATCAAATCAAAGATTTATAAGCTATAAACTACTTCAAAGTATAAATATCTGTAAACCACTATCATAACTTGCTATTTAAATTACCAACAAATAAAATAAATTACAATAGAATATATATTTCTAACAAAAATTTAGCAAATTTATCTTCACAAACTTTTATTAACCCTCTTTTTTTATTTAATTTATGGTAGACAAAAAAACAAACAACAACTCTGCGAATATGCCAAAAGAAGAAGAAATCGGCTATCATAAAGGAGCTTTGAGCACTTTAGTGAATGAAAGAAATGGTTTATTGCAGATGATTCAGATAGTTGATTCAACAATTCAAGCGCATCTTAAGCGCCTTGAGGAATTAGGCGTTAAACTGCAGAAGAAATGATTTTAGTGTGATTTTTAAGTGAGTTTTAAATAGCCAAAAAGTCATCAATAGCGCTCGCATATATAATTAATCAATAAAATATTTTGGAGTTTTGTAAATTCACATATAATTCGTATATTAACAACGGATTAGTTCTCCTCACTTTTCTACAGAAAAATTAAGCCCCATACATTCTCTGCAAGCCTGTTATGTCTGGCTGTTCTAAAGTTCTTTTGCTTGTCTCGCCTTCTGTTGAATAGCCGTACATTGTAACATAACCGCAAGCTGTGCTATAAATATCAGCCAAACCCACACCGTGTCCAAGCTCATGAACTGCAATATTCTCTAAATCCATTACACTTGAATTAACACTTGCATCCCCCCAATCAAATCTTGTGTTGAATCTCATATCAAATTCAACAATTTGCTTTCCTACACGAGTATACCAAACAGATGTTACTGCAATTACACCATCATTAGGATAATCACCAAAATCAATTGCGTTTTGGAAATTTTGAATTCCATACTGCGCGGTATAATTAACAGTGTAAGCATCATTTAGTATCTCAGATGAAGTTGCACTATCCCATGTTTCTGCGCTTGTTGAAATTGTTGAGGTTACAAAACTTTCTGATAAACCTTGAGTGTTATTTGGATTGATTATGTAATTAACAGGCAAGGTATTCCATTTAACTCCCATTAATTTATAACAACTTGTTGGCTTTGAGCCTGAACCAGGATTTTCTGGCTTGACATAGTGGATAAAATCAACTCTTTCTAATTCCCATTCGCCTGATTCTGTTTCTGTAATTACAGGAGAGTTTTCAGAAGCCTTTGAATTTTCCCTTGCTACATCATTAGCTGGAATTAACATTGAAGCTGAAATTATTGAAGCAACAAGCAATATTGCTAATAGTAAGACCATTAACACGCCAGATAATGTTCTGCCTTTTTTATCCATTTTAACTCTTTTCTATAATATTCTGCAATAACATGCTTTCAATCAAATAAATTAAACTATCATGGTATATAAATTTTTCTGAGGATTTTTATTGAGGGTTTTTAAGTTTAAAAACAATGATAATTTATAACTTGCGAAATTATAGATTAAATTAATTCACTATTAGCCTTTAAACCCAACATAAATTTTCAACAGGCTTTTAGCAAACCTAAGATTAAAAACATTTATAAGTTTGATGAAAGAGATATAAGTATGTGGGTGTGCCGGAGTGGTCAAACGGGCAGGACTTAAGCGTGACTTAAGAATAAAACCATATAGTTGCGAAGAAATCCTGTGGCTTAGTGCCTGCGCAGGTTCGAACCCTGTCACCCACATTGCGAGGACACCTACGGTTTCCTTCACTTAATCTTCCATTAATAACTCTGTCACAGACAGGATTCGAAATAAGGTTGGATTGCAAAGTTAAAAACAGATAAAGCAAGATTTAAAAACTTCTATGTCTATAACTAATTATGTTTGAAAGAATTAAGGAGTATTTAAGTGAAAGACGTGAAAAAAGGTATTTGGACAAATACAGAAAAGAAGCTAAGAGAACGCAAGGAAAATTAGAAGGCATCTCTGTTCGTACACACATGGCTCGTGATTATTATGAAGATGGGGAATATGAAAAAGCTGCAGAGCTCTGGGAGGAAGCAGCAAAAATTGCAGATAAATACCCTTCAACAGAAGAGGAAGCCCAAAAATTTTATGCAACAGCAAAAAAATTAAGGGAGAAAGCAGAAAGAAAAAAAAGTGGAGTAGAAGGAAGAGTTACTTCTTCAATAATAACAATTGTTGGAATCGGGGTAGGGATATTTTTCTTATCTTCTAATATAACTTGGAAGGCGATTGCAAATTTATCCACTAAAACAACATCTTTTCTTGGGATGGTTTTATTAATTGTTGGTCTGATTGCTTTGGTTTCTTGGGTAAAGAGAAAAAAGTAGGTGTTAAGAACGCTAACTTCTTTTGCAAGTCAAAATTGCGTTACCTACATCTACCCTTATTTGCAAAAAATCAAACCGAAAACTTTAAATACGTGTTAACACATAAATAAGCACAATGAAAATTAAAAACTTCAAAATTCAAGGAATTTTGACAGCAGTCGAAAATTTACATTTTCGATGTTTTCAAGCATTCAAACTTTTATGGTTTGGATGTGAGATACAACAAGTTTGAATATGACAAACATAACACTGGCAATTCCAGAAGAGCTGCATAAAAAAATGAAAACATTTAGTGAGATAAGATGGAGCGAGATAGCTAGGAAAGCAATAGAACAAAGAATAAATGACTTGGAAGCTATAGAGAAAATAGCATCAAAAAGCAAGCTTACAAAAAAAGATGCAGAAGAAATAAGCAAAAAGATAAAAAGAGCTGCAACTATAAAATTTAATGAATATAGTAGTTGATACAAATAGTTTTATATCTGCATTATGCAAAGATAGTACAAGCAGAAGATTAATTATTAATTCTCAACAAAATTTTCTTTTTCCAGAATTTGAGTTTGATGAAATAGAAAAGCATAAGCTGGAAATTTTAGAGAAATCTGGCTTGTCAAAAGAGGAATTTGAGATATTATTGGGAAATTTATTGAAATATGTTAAAGTGATTAAAACAAAAGAAGTTATTAATTATAGAGAACAAGCATTTGATATTATAGGGAAAACAGATGAAGATGATGTTCTTTTTATCGCAACAGCTTTAGCTTATGATGCTACAATTTGGTCAGATGATAAACATTTTCAACAGCAAAAGAAGGTAAAAATTTTAACAACAAAAGATATGATGGGATTTTTAGAAAACAATACCAAGAGAATAGAATAGTACAGAGTTAATTAATAATAAGCCAGTGAGTTCAAAGTTGTATAATCTTTTAGTCATGTTACCCCGCCAATTAACAAACAAATTTATTAACAACAAATGCTTATCATAAACTTATGAACAAAAAGCAAAAACAAGCTAATATATTGATAGCACTTATTGTTACGCTATTTATTATTAATTACCCTTTTCTTGATGATTTAACTGAAAAGTTTTTATCATCAAATCGCGAGCAAGCCAAAGTTTTAAGGATTATTGACGGCGATACAATTGAAACAAATTTAGGGATAATAAGATTGCTTGGAATAAATACGCCAGAACGTGGAGAGAAATATTATGCAGAAGCAAAAAGTTTTCTTGAGCAAGAAATTACAAATAAAACAATTTGGCTTGAAAAAACAAAAGAAGAAGCTGATAGGTATGATAGGCTATTAAGGTATGTTTTTCTTGGTAATAAAAATATTAATATTGAGCTGATAAACAATGGGCTGGCAAATCCTTATTTCCCTTCTGGAAAAGATAGATACGCTTTAAAATTTTATGATTCTTGGAAAAAATGCGTGGGCGAGGGAGAAAAAAATTTATGTGAAAATTCTGATGATAAATGCGCTGATTGCATTAAACTTGTTAAGCTGGATTACAATAATGATGAAGTTGTTTTAGGGAACAATTGCAACTTTAATTGCGAATTGACTTCGTGGAGTATAAAAGATGAGGGAAGAAAAGAGTTTGTTTTTCCAAAATTTACTTTAAAACAAAATAACGAGCTGAATATTGTTGTCAGTAAAATTGAGGTAGATAATACTGAAGGAACAATTTACTGGATTAGACAAGATTATGTTTGGACAAAATCAGGAGATAGTTTATTTTTGCGAGATAAAGAGGGGAAATTGGTCTTGTATTATAGTTATTGAAAAGAGTTTTAATAATAATTTAATCATGAAAGATTAGGTGATTAAGTAACTATCATAAAATATAGAAATTAGTATAACAAGATAATGGGTAAAGTTAATTAATATTTACGAAATGTTGATAACCACAATTTATAAGATTAAATTGGATATAAACCCCTAATAATCTAACCAACAATAAAAATTCAAGCTGCCAAAGCATAGTTTTCTCTTAAAATTTGCCGCCTTTGTTCTCTTGAGAAATATTCTCTTTTTCGCGGTTCAACAGCAAGCCTTTTTCTTTCTATGTCTGACAATCTGCCAGTTCTTTCCCTGTATTGTATTGCCCTTAGATCATAAGCAGTTATTTTGCTATAAATTTTTTCCTGCTCTTTCTGAAGAGAGGATCGTACTCTTTTTTTTGCATTAGGGCTTAAATCATAATAATAACTATCAACAATATCAACACTAGGCATAAAAACCTCTTCAAGTTTTGGCTTAGCACCATTTACTGCTTCCTGCAGTTTCCTTTGAACCATTTCATTATGCTGCCTTTCTTCTTCCCTTTTCTTTTCAAGTTCAAGTTTTTTCTGTTTTCTTTCATTAAACCAGTTTGATATTACATAAAATTTGCCAAATAATCCCATAGCCAAAAGACATAAAATGGGTTTATAAGCTTTCTTTAACTTGTTAATATATGTTGTTATAACATTATTTATATTCGGTAAAGATAAATCTTAAGGTTATATTCGCCTGGCAAGAGTGATTATAAGAAATATATTTTTTTTGACAAAAATATTTAAATAGCCATTAAATGTTAGTTGGCTATGGTGATTAAAAAAGGGTTGATTGTTTTTGCATTATCTTTAATAATTATCGTCGGAGTTTTTGCAACAATTGGAGCTTATTCTTTAGGTTTAACAGGTTCGGGAAATTATTTATCTGAATATAGCAGTTACGGAAGCGAGGAAACAGTTCATTTATATGCTGATTTAATAACAGATTATCTTCCGTCAAACGAAGGCAGAATTGTAATTACACCTGATTTTACAATGACTTTAAATGAAATTGATTCTATTTCATGGGATGCATATGTTGTTGATGGTTATGCTCCTCATGTTGATGTTTTTTTAGATAATGGAAAAACACTGGTTTTTGAATATGCAAAAGTTGACCAAAATGATTGCGATGATGTTGCAGATTACCCTGATGGAGCAATTAATACTTTTTATGATAAAGGGATTGTAGATGATAGTGCTTATGCTTGGTTATCAAGTGGGCCTGCAGGACCTTGCGGTAATGAAACTTTTGATGCAAATCACAATTCTTTAGCTGAATGGAAAGCAAGTGATGGTGAGGAAGAAATTACTAAAATTGAAATTGAAGTTGATGGCTGGATTTATGAATCTGAGAGCCATATCTGGAATGTAGAGATAAACAATGAAGATGTTTTAGAGTTAACTCCAATAATTAATGTTTTAACAATAATAAATCAAAACAACGAAGATGAAACATGGTCATGCACTGAAAATCCTTATGTAAATCAACAAGAGCTTTATATAAGTGGCAGTGCAAGTGATGCTGAAACAGGAGGGAGTGAAATAGATAATGTTCAGTATAGCAGAGAAAGCGAGGACAATAGTAATAATGCAAACCATGATTATACAAATTCTGATCCAAGCGATGGAAGTTTCAATGAAGTTGAAGAAGATTGGCAAACAAAGCCATTTGAAGAAACATTTTTAGAAGGAAACCATACAATAACTGCTTATGCTATTGATGAATTTAATAATGAAGGAGAAACTGCATCATGCGAATTTTGCGTTGATACCCAAGAACCAGAAACTCCTGAAGTAAGTGTTGATAACACATTTAATTGTGAACAAGACTATACAAATGAGGAGATTTCATTCTCATGGACAGAAGCAACAAGCAATGGATGTGCTCCTGTTGATTATTATGAAGTTGAGATAAATGATACAGGACAGATAAATCCAATAATAGAACCAGAATTATTAAGTTTAAATCTTGCAGGAACAAATGAGCACACATATTCAATAAGAGTTAGGGCTGTAGATATGGCTGGCAACACAGGAGATTGGAGTTCTTGGAGTGAAGATGTTTATTATGATAATGGAAACCCAACAGTTGAAATAACTGCACCTCAAGAGGATGATTGGTTCAATACTAATTTTGATGTAAGTGAAAATGATGCTGACGCAGAGAATAGTTTATTAGAATGTCAAATTGAAATACAAAATAATCAGAATACTCCTTATATTTCTGAATGGAGTTCTGATATTTGCAACAATAATTTTAATGTAATACTAGATACTTATTGTTCTGATGATGGAAATTGTGCAATAACAAAAAGAGCAAAAGACAAAGCATGTAATATTGGAGAAAATGGGGTAAGCGTTAATATTGACAGAACCCCTCCTGAAACAACAAAGACAGTTGGTGAGCCAAAAGTTGAGGGTTTTGAATGGCTTCAGTGGGTTATTGATTGGTTTATTACAGATGAAACAGAGATAGTGTTGGAATGTAGCGATGGTGATGAAGATGTGGTAGTAGGGTGTGATGCAACATATTATAGAATAAAATATGCTGAGGGAAACTGGTCTGAATGGCTTGTTTATGAAGAGTCTTTCGCATTTGAACAAGGAGATGGAGTATATGAAATTGAATATTATTCCACAGATGAATTAGAAAACACAGAAGAAATTAAAAATGAAACAGACAAGGTAGATACACAAGCTCCAACAACAACAAAAACAATTGGAACTCCGCAATATAACAATGGAAGTGCATTGTTTATCACTTCAGAAACTTTGTTTAATTTAACATGCTCAGATTCAGAAGTTGGATGTGATTACACTTCTTACCAAATTAACGAGAATGAACCACAGATATATTCTGAGCAGTTTAACATAGAAGAAGAAGATGGGCTTTACACTTTGTATTATGATTCAATTGATTTGCTTGGAAATGAAGAGGAACAAAATACAGAAGAAGACTGGCTTGACAATACTCTCCCAACAATAATTATACACAACCCCACTCAAAATGAAGCTGGAAACATACAAAGATGCTCGCAGGCAATTGTTGTTGAGGTATTTGATAACGGAGCAGGTATAAATAATGAGAGTGTCAGAGCTGAGCTAATAAATTCACAACAAGAAGTTGTTAGAAACATCTCACTAAGAAAATCTGTTTACAGCGGAGAGCAAGGAAATGTGTATGAGGCATTAATGGATAAATCTCTTCCAACTGGCGAATATGAATTAGTTGTTTATACTTCTGATAACCTAGGGAATCAAGGAACAAGTTCAATAAGCGAATATCTATCTGAAACTGTTTTTGTTGAGTATATTTCTCCGGCATTCTGCAACATAGACCCAATTTTAGGAGGAGAGTGTGATTTCACATTCCACACATGCATAAGAGGGGATAGTAACATACAATTCAGAATGAACAAGCTTGGAGAAATTATAACCCCTGCAATGATGAATGCAGAAATATCAAATAACAACGATAGCACATTTGTAGGATTGCAGCATGAAGGATTTGAAAGTGATGCAGGAATACTACAACTTGGCGAGGCATGCGAAGAGATAAACGAGCAGACAGAATTTGGTTTGAGCTTAACACTTAATAGCGAAGTTGTACAGCAAATTGGCCCTGGTGTGCATGACTTAGAATACTGGATTGACACTGTAAACTGCGAAGATTAAGCTAGATAGTACTCAAATATACAAGGTTTAAAATATAAAATAAGTTACAGATATCTTTATTAAATAAAAATTGATACAATCACAAAAACAAAAGATGAATACAAAAATATTCTTAGTAAGTTTGGCAGTTTTGTTAGTAGCGGCAAGTGTTGCAAGTGCTGCTACTTATCATGGCAGTTTTGGAGTTGATGTTGGTGGGGGGAGAATAGTTATTGGTTCTGGGGGCTGTGAAGAAGACTGGAGCAGTTCAACATGGAGTTCTTGCAATAATAATCAACAGACATTTATTTGCATTGATAAAAACCAGTGTGGAACAGTAAATCTAAAACCTGTGCAGTGTGGAAATACCCAGGCATGCAATGCTTCTTCTGTTTGCGGCAATAGTATTGTTGAAGCAGGAGAGAGCTGTGATGATGGAAATACTACAAATGGTGACGGATGTTCATCAACTTGTGCAACTGAAAGCAACAATGGTGGAGGCGGAGGCGGCGGAGGCGGAGGTAGTTCAAGTTCAAACAGTCCAGGAGTAACTCCTTTAAGTCTACTACAAGAAACATGCATTGAAAGATGGCAGTGTGATGCATGGAGCAATGAAGATAATGAGTGCGGTTCAAGAGAGTGCAGAGACACAAACAACTGCGGAACAGAAGAATTAAAACCGTTAACAATAAAACAATGCCCTAATCAAGGGTGGGCTGGAATTACAGGGAATATTATTGGAGGTGTTGCAAATTTTGCCAAATCAAAAGCAGGTGCAGGATTAATATTTATAGCAGTAGTTGTTGCAGCTGCAATGGTAATTATGAACAAAAAGAAGCTAGTAGACAATAAGAAAAAGCAATAGATATTTCTCAGCATAATAATCTTTAAATAATTTCAAGTTTAGTCAAGAAAATGATTGATTTACTTAATAAATTAATTAATGCTTTAAGCATCAAAATTTTAACTAAGAGCCTAAATTTTAAATTGGCTATCTCCCCAGTATTAATATTAATTTTCACCTCAATTTTTTATTTTTTATTATTTTTAACACTAATTAATGCTCAGGTTATTCATGATGCTGATGGTGATGGAATTGGAAGCGATGTTGACAATTGCCCAATAGCTTATAATCCTGGGCAAGAAGATGCTGATTTAGATGGCATTGGTAATGCATGTGATTCAACCCCTTCTATAATAATACAAAACCAAACTCAACAGAATCAAACCCAAAATATATTGCGGGCAATAGGTTCTGGTATTTCAATAGCTTTTTCCCGTTCAGAGTTTTGCTATGCTGACTGGCAGTGTTCTGATTGGAGCGAGTGTAGTGAAGGTGGAAGAACGCGCCAGTGCCATGATAAAAATATGTGCAGTGTTGAGTATAATAAGCCAATAGAAACTTCTGGATGTGAATATACTGAAACAGAGAGCTTAGCAGGACAGGGTTTAACTGGTAAACAAAGTGCAAAAAAACAAGATTATTTATTGTGGATGCTTGCTTCAATGAGTGTGTTGCTTGTGATAATACTTTTTGGTTTTGCATTAACAAAAAAGTAAAGTGAAACAAACAAAATAATCTTGAGATAATCTAGCCTATATTACGCTATACTCAAAAGTTATAACCGTTTATTTTAAGCCAGTAAATCATCTTACCATAATATATTTAATCAACCCGCAAACTTATACCCCCAAACCCAAAACAAAGGAGTGTTAAGTCTTCGGGAGATGAATAAGGTGTTAAGGGGCGGGAGTTAAACAATTATTTTCTCCAAAATTCCCCAACTTTCTATATTCTTAAATAAATTTTCAATGTAATCTTCATCTATCTTATTATCTTTCATTGGCAAGAAAATCTTTACTTTGTGGGCTTTATTTTCATAGCATTTTCTTCCATAAGAAAAACGCCACCTTAAAGCATTAAGTTGTGTTGTTATAAAAAGTAAGGTTGTAAATCTATAATCTTCTTTTGGCTTACCTATAAGCACATTGTCTTTTGCAGTAAAATCATAATAATGATAAAAGGAAGTTAAAGGCGTTCCATCAGAAGCGATTGTTATATTATTTTTATGATTAATCTCTATTGTTTTTTCCTTGCCCTTTTTGTCTTTTACCTTAATTTTATTTGGGCTTTCAATAAATGCTTCAAATCACCCATTATCACTAACACAAGAAACAAGGGGAATTTGTCCATCATCTGTTGCACTACTTTTATGATAATGTCCTGTTTTAATAGGAGTTTTAAATAAATCAGTAATTGGGATTTCAACAAAATTAGTATTATTTACTTTTTTTGGTTTTGATAAAACTTGCGATATATCCACATTAATTTTGAAATCTTTGAAAGTATCAAACTTAACCATTAAGGAAATTGCGTCCCTTATTGTTTTGTCAATTCTCTTTTTTAATTCTATATCTGTTGGTTTTTTCTCATCAAGATAAACCTCTGGCAATAATTCCAAATTCTTATCCTCAAAATCTATCGCACACGCCTTTTGGAATTCTTTTTTATTTTCCACCTTTGTTTCTGGATTTTTTAGGAAATCTTTAACTAAATCTTTTACTTCTGCAAGTTCATCTTTAATTTTATTGCTTGGTAATCTCTTTCCTTTGCTTTTCAAAAACCCATCATTTCTTATTTTAACCCATAAAACTTTTTGTCCTTTTGGGTGTGGATTTCCTTTCTTAATAAAAACCCCACAACTCTCAACCCCAATCGGATAAAACAAATCATTTGGGAAAGTTATAACTGCCAAAAGAGTATTTTCCCTCAACAAACTATCTCTACGCCATTTAAGATAACCACCTGCCTTAACCATATTTGACGTTGGCAAAACAGAAAACAATAAACCATCTTTTCTCATTTGCTTTAATGCGTGTTCAATAAACTTATACTCTTTTTCTTGACTTGTCTTTAAAGCAAAAGGTGGGTTCATTAAAACTTTACTTATTGGATTTATTCTTTCTTCTTTCTTATCTTTATTCTTTTTATCTGGATAATAATACTTTTCTGTATTTTCTATAAAATCGGCTGTATTTGTTCCATCTCTTTTTCTTATTAAGTGATACCAATACTTGAAACAATCTCCACCCATAATATTGTTTTTGCCATCTCCTCTAAAAATCATATTGACAATAGCTAATGCAACAACACCATCAAGTAATTCTGTTCCGAATATATTATTTTTCTTAAATATGTTTAATTCTTCTTCGGTTGAATTCTTTTTTACATAATCAAAAGCGGAAACAAGAAAACCACCCGTTCCACAAGCCACATCTAAAACTAAATCATTCTTTTTTATGTCAAGAGTTTCCGCTGAAAATTTGGTTATATGTCTTGGCGTTAAAACAACCCCGATTTCTTTTGCCCCATTTCCATATTTTAAAAATGCCTCATAGAACTTTCCAAGAACATCTGTTCCAGAGTTCATAGCAGAACGGATGTTTAGGTTAAGTAATTCTTGAATTGTTAAAACCAATGCTTGTTTAAACTTAACGTGATTTTCTGTTGATGATGGCAATGCAATATCTAAATATTGGTAAAAATTTGGTTTCCCCTCTCTTTGTAAAACAGCATTAACTCTTGCATTTATTGAATTTATTAAAATTGCTGGGCTTTCATTTAGATTTAATTTTGCGTCTTCTGATAAAGCCAATAATAAACAAGCCATAACTCTTGCCCTATAATCTCTTATTATTCCGCCAGTATGAAGTATTGCATTTATTCTTTGGGCAGTTTCCATAAATAATTTTTCATCAATAGGTATTTCATCAATATCTGCCTTTTTCTGTTCAAGAAGAAGTTTAGCAATTTCGGGGGAAACAAGCCCTGTTAATTCTTTTTTATTTATTGTAATAGTTTTCCATTTCCCATTTTCTAAAAATTGACTTTTAACCAAATACCCATCAATTTCATTTCCACCCACCCCTGAACATATAACTGCCTTTATTTTGCTACTTTTATTTATTTTATCAGAGTAATCTTTTTCTGCTTCCCCTATGGCTTTATCAACCATTTCCCTATCTTTTTTTGCTTCAATAACATAAACTTCTTTTTCAGTAAGTTTAACAACATTTTCAGGGTGAATTCCTTTTAATTGTTCTTGAATTCTTTTATCGTCTAAACATTGTCTTTGAGTATAAACTTGCCCCTCTGGATTGGAAAGTGGATTGCTAATATTCCAACCTAATGCTTCTAATTCATTGAGAATAAACCTATATGAAAGAACTTCAGTGGTTTTTATTTTTCTTGCCATAGTCCCACCTCTTTCAGAATTTTTATTATTTGCTTCTCTAATAATTGAGATTTGTTTATGGAATTTTTGTCGCAGTATTCGTTGAATTTTTTGAGGGTTTGAGGGTTTATTGTTGCACTTAATCTGCCTTTTTTTTCCGCCCCTCTTTTCATAATTAGAATATGACTTTTTCATTTTTATACCTTTACATATTAATCACATCAATATGATTAATAATACTAATAATATAAGTAATACTTATAATACTTTCGGTAAAAATTTAGAATTATTTAGATTTCTTCAAATTTTCCCTGATGATTTTCTCCAACCAATCAGAAATATCTATCTTCTGCCTTATGCAGAATATCTTAACATCTTCCCACAACTGCGGACTAACCTTAATGCTTGTTGTCTTCCTTTCCATAGAGTATTATGGTATTATCGCTTTATAAACATTTACGTTCTGTATTATATAATACTGAACTACCATAGTGTTTAAATACTATCAGTATTATAGTATTATATGGAAAACACACAAGACATTAAGCAGTTCTCAAACACAAGAGAAGAAAGGGCAAGAGCCATATTAGAGATAGGCAACCCTGAAACTCTTGACGAATTTACTTATTTAGTTCCCTCTCAAAGTTCAGACAGGAAATATAGAGTAACCCACATAGACGCTTATTCCTGTGAATGTGAGGACTTTAAGAGAAGATGTCAGGGTAAAAACCTTTATTGTAAGCACATAAAGGCAATAATTTTATTCCAAAGAATAAAGCAGAAGTATGAAGTCAAACCAGAATTAGAACAAGAAATAGAGTTAATCATAGACACACCACAAAAGGATTTATGCCCTGAATGTAACTCTGAAAACCTAATGAAATCAGGAATAAGAAAAACAAAGATAGGCACAAAGCAAAGATATGAATGTAGAAATTGTCATAAGAGATTTGTATTAAGCCCGATAAAGAACATCAAAGGAAACACTAAACTCGTTTGTCTTGCTATGGATTGTTATTACAGGGGCTTGTCTTATAGAGATATAAGCCATCAGTTTAATCAGTTCTATGGACTAAAGATTTCCCACGTTACAATAAGGGAATGGGTTTTAAGATTTTCAAGAGTTATGGAAAAATACAGCAAGACAATCCAACCCCAAATAAAAGGAGTTTGGAACGCTGACGAAACTTTGGTTTTAACAAAGCGTGGAAAAAATAAACAGAACACAAACTTTGATTATGTTTGGAATGTTATGGATAATAAAAGTAAATTCCTTTTAGCGTCTGAATGTTCAGGGCGTTCAAGAAGTTCTAAAGACGCACAGAAAGTTATGGAAGAAGCATATAAGCAAAACGGAAAAATCCCATTTCAGATTATAGTTGATGGTTATGCTGGTTATCAAGACGGAGTTAGAAAGACATTTAGAAATTGGGGTAATGAAAGAAAGGTTAAATTTACATCAATTAAAGGGCATAGGAAAGAAATAAACAATAATGCGATAGAAAGCCATCACTCACACCAAAAAGAGTTTCAGAAAGTAAGGCGTGGAATAACAAACGTTCAAGAATATCAAGATGGCTTTAAGGTATTCCATAACTTCGTAAGAAAGAACGCAAGACAGGGCTTAACTCCTGCGGATAAGGTTGGAGTTGGAATAAACGGGAATGCTTGGGAAACTATGCTTTTACAATCAATTAAACATCAAAACTCCCGTGACTTAACAGGAGAGGAGAAAATGACGATAACTCCCTAATTCCTAACACTCCCCCAAAACAATAATCTTAAAAACCTATTTTCCTCTATGAAATATGTAGACCAGGTTAGCGGGTTAGCCCTCCGCTGTTTGCAAACGGGCTTTACGGCAGACTGCAAGAAGGTATGTGACAAGTGGATTAAAAAGTCCTTGTTCGGACGTTGAGGTTCTGTCCACTTCGATCTTGCAGATGCGAAACGGGTCAGACTTTGATCGGAGCAGCCCTAAACATTTGTCAAGATGCTTGGTGGGTCGCAGAGCTGAGAAAGAATGAGGGAAGCTTTTTAATAATCTTGAGGCTAGCCTTCGGGTCTACTTTTCAAGTAAAAGTCCCGAAGTTTTGAGATTTTTTAACATTGATGATTTATTTTATCGTCGGCGCTAGCACAGAGTTGGTTATTGATAAGATTTATAAAAAGTGATTTGTTAAGTATATCATGCAAAAAAAGGGGCAGTTTTACCTTATAGCAGCAATTGTGATTATTGCGATTATTCTTGGGTTTGCTATTGTGCAAAATTATGTAAGAAAATCTGATGTTAAAATTTATAATTTGAAAGATGAGTTGGGTTTTGAAGGCGGAAAAGTTTTGGAATATGGAACATTCAGTGATGACAATAAAATTGAAGACTTCACGACGCTTTACCATAAATATTCTAAAGAAGAGGGGAGAAACTTGTATTTTGCTTATGGAAATACCGATACAATAACTATTGCAACATTTGAAGAAATTATTTTAGGGGGCATAAGCATAACACTTGGAGAAGGAAGTCCAAAAATCAAAATAGAAGGAGATGCATATAAAAAAAAGACAATTTCTGTTGGGGGAGAAACTGATATTATTATAAAAATAGAAAATGAACAGACTGGTAAAGAAGTGGACTATCAATTCAATTTAAAACCTGGTGAAAACTTTTATTTTGTAATATTGCAGAATATTGGAGAAGAAACATACATTGCTAAAAGCTAAGAAATTAAAAAACATAACCAAATCAAGAAAGATTAAATAGCCAGCAAGTGTTAACAATTAAAGCAGGTGCTGGTAATATAAATTAAATTAATTATAGTTAAAGGTTTGAAAATAAAAAATACCTTATAAAAGCTAACAAAAAATCAACAATGATAAATAGGAAAAATAAAAAAGGGATAAGCATTATGATTAGTTATATACTACTAATCAGCATTGCTGTTGTTATGAGTTTAATAGTCTATCAATTTTTAAAAGTCAATATTCCACGAGAAGGAATGCAAAAATGCCCTGAAGGAACTTCTTTAATGCTGACGCAGATTGAATGCAGTGGGAATCAATTAATCTTCAAACTAAAAAATAACGGGAGATTCGATATTGATGGTTATTTTATTAGAGCAACAATTGAGCCTAATCAAGAAACAGCAACTTTTGATTTAGTTAATATAGTACAACCTCAAAATCCAGGATATGTTTCATTTGGAGGAGGTTTGTTAAAACCAGGTAGAGAATCTGCAGAAAAAGAGATAAATATGGCTCTTGTTGTAGATGAAACTGGTGCCCCACAAACAATCCATTCAATTGAGATTATTCCAGCAAAAGTCCAGATAGATGAAAAAAGAGTTGAGAGGATTGTTTCTTGTGATGAAGGAAAAATAAAAGAAGAAATAACCTGCGCTACAATATAAAAAGATTTTAAAACTAAGTAAACTTGATATAATAGAATAAAATCAAAAAAGTTTTAATTGTAAAAAGCCTAATACCAGATTAACCATCATAAACAGATTAAGATTAATAAATATAAATCAGATTTAAATATTAACAAAAAGATAAAAATGCTTAAAAGAATAAATAAGAAAAGGGGACTTTCGCCTGTTATTGCAACTGTTTTGTTGATTGCAATAGTTGTGGCAATTGCATTGATCATTTTCTTATGGTTTAGAATGACAATTAAAACACCAGTTACAAAATTTGAAAAGAATATAGCACTTGTTTGCGAAGATGACATAAGCTTTACTGTAACTTATACAAACGGAAAGTTGAGTATAGTTAACGGAAATACCCCTCTTTATGGATTAAAAATAAGAATTTACGAGGGAGGGGATTATTCTGAGCAGGATATAAGAGATTTGGATAGTAGTTGGCCTGCAGGAGGATTAAGGCAAGGCGGAAGCTGGACATCTGATGATATATCTCTGGTACTTACAGACGCTAACAGGATTTTAATAATTCCTGTTTTATTAGGAAGTTCTGAAGACGGAAAAACTGCTTATGTTTGCGATGCTCGAACAGGTGTTGAAAAAGAGTTGTAAAATGGGCAAAAAAACAGTTTATACAGAAAACAAATTGCATAGCAATTGTCTTTTGTTTTCTGTCCCACAAAGTCCAAACAAAAACACACAAGGACTTTGTGATAAAAAAGGTTTATCAGGAGTTATTAGCGTTTTAATTCTAATCACTTTGGTTGTTGTAGCAATAGGGATAATTTGGACAGTAATAAACCAGATGATTAAAGGAAATTTAGAACAGGCAGGAACTTGTTCAGATATTTTTGATAAAATAAAGTTAAACAAAGTTTATACCTGCTGGCAGAACCAGAGTGATGGAACATATAATGATATGACTCAGGTTTCAATAAATGTTGAAAATATAGAAGTTGAGAAATTTGGAGTTTCTATTATGTCAAAAGGAAATTCAAAAGGATTTGAATTAATTGATGGACAATCTGCCATTTTTATTAAAAATTCAGGGGCAGGAACTAACTTTGGGAATCCTCTTGAACTTCCTGGAAAAAATGCTGGAAAAACATATATTGTCGACACTAGCCTGCCATTTTTCAGCTTCACTGATGTGCCAGAATCAGTAAAACTTTCTGCGTTCATAGATGGACAAGACTGCGGGGTTGTTGACATAGCTTCTGAGATAGGAAAATGCGCTGCAGGAATAATTGTTTCTTAAGCCTTGATTTAACCTAAACAATTAATTATTTAAATGAGTTCTTCTTGCATTAAATATAAAAGAGGTTTTAAAGCTATGAATAAGCTTGCACAGATTTGGGTTGAAACTGTTATCTACACCCTAATTGGACTGGTTATAATCGGAACAACGTTGGCATTTGTTAAACCAAAGATACAAGAAGTACAGGACCAGGCAGTAATTGAACAAACAATAGAGATTATGAGGTATATTGATTCAGTTGTATCAGAGATTACCAGAGGGGGAGAAGGAAATACAAGGATAGTTGAGATAGGAATAAAAAAAGGAAATTTGAAATTTGACAGTAATTCTGATTCAATAATTTTTACATTAAGTGAAAGTAAGAGCATGTATAGTGAGCCAGGAAGAACAATTAAGGATGGGAATATTAACATTCTTACAGAAAAAAAAGGAAGCAAAGTTTATGATGTAACCTTAACTCTTGATTATACAAACAAATATAACCTGCAGTATGACAATTCAGAAGTAGAAGCAAAAACAATAACAAAAGCTCCTATTCCCTACAAAGTAAAATTAGAAAATAATGGTGTAGAACCATCAGCCCCTGCTGATACTCCAATTAAAATCAATATTAATGTAGTCAGTTAAATTTAAAAAATTGCAGAGTTTATTATATTAGAGAGCGATTGTTGGGTTAAATGATAATAGTTATGTTAAACAGGTAAGATAAAGCTGACAAGATAATAACACAAATTAGATAAAAAGCATCAGTTAATAAGGATACTTAAGGTATATCATTAAAGTAAAAAAGTTGTTAAAAAAGAGATTATTAAGTAAAAAATAGGCGGTAATTTATTAAAAAAAGTTGCTAATGGAAAGAAGTGGGAGTTGGTTAATGTAAAAAGGCTGTGAAGTCAATATTAACTATGTTGCGCATATATCAGCTGCTATCAATTAAATGTTAAGTGAATTAAGATTAGCATATTAAAGCTTATATATTTGCTAAGTTAAATAATGCATAAAAACAAAAAAGAGGCAAAATGGAACAGGAAAAAATAAACATGCAAAATTATCCGAGGGTGGAAATTGATTTTAATCCGGAAATTAAACCAATGAGAAAGTTCAAGGATAAGACAAAAATAAACATAAGATATAACCTCATTTACCCCTTTGCATTTGCCCACATTTACTGGAATCCTCAGATTTCTGAAGTTCTTTATGAAATTGAAGAACCAATATTAACCCCTGATGAAAGTGCTGTGCTGGAGCAAATAAAAACTGCTATGAGAGAGATGGTTAATTTCAATGTCATTGTTGAAAAAAGCAGGGAAGCCTTATTGGAATATATTGATAGAATGTTTAAGATTATAGCAATAGAGCTTGGATTTGATATCCCGTATGGAAGTTACAGAAAAATCTATTATTATTTATGCAGGGATTTTATGGGATTTAATGAAATTGACCCATTATTAAGAGATTATTTTATTGAAGACATTGAATGCAATGGGGCAAATACGCCCCTTTACATTGTTCATAGACTTTACAGGAACCTCAAGACAAATGTTATTTTTAATGATACTGAGTACCTCGCAAGTTTTGTTGAAAAACTCGCGCAAAGATGCGGAAAATATATTTCTTATGCAAATCCGATTTTAGATGGAAGCCTGCCTGATGGAAGCAGAGTTAATGCTACTTATACAACAGATGTAACAACCAGGGGACCAACATTTACGATGAGAAAGTTTACAAAAACGCCCTGGACTCCTACAAGGTTAATAGGGTTCAATACATTAAGCCCTGAAATGCTTGCTTATTTATGGCTGTTAATTCAGTATAAAATGAATGTCCTTATAACAGGAGGCACTGCATCTGGAAAAACAACCTTGCTAAACGCTATTGCATTTTTCATCCCTCCTGAAGCAAGAGTTGTTTCAATTGAAGATACTAGAGAACTAAATTTGCCAAGGGAAAACTGGCTTCCAAGTGTTGTCAGGAGTGCAACTGGTTTAGGAAATATTGGAGAAATTGACCTTTTTGCATTATTAAAAAGCTCTTTTAGACAAACTCCTGATTATGTTATTGTTGGGGAAGTTAGGGGAAAAGAAGCGTATGTGCTGTTTCAGGGTATGGCTTCTGGGCATAGTTCAATAAGCACTATTCATGCTGAATCAGTTGATACAGTTATTAAAAGATTAGAAACCCCCCCGATTAATTTATCTCCAACTTTGCTGAATGTTCTTGATTGTGTTTGTATTATGACGCATGCAATTGTTAAAAAGCAGGAGACAAGAAAACTCAAATCAATAGTTGAAATTATTAATGTCACTCCTGATGGAATTGCATTAACCAACACGCCTTATGTTTGGAACCCAAAAGATGACCAGTTTTATTTCAAAAAAAACAGCAAGATATTTGAAAAAATTGCCAAGCGATATGGATTGACAATGAATGAGCTCGATTTAGAATTTAAAAGAAGAGTTCAGATAATTTACAAGTTATATCAGCAAAAAATATTTGAATTTAAAAAAGTGCAGGAGATTATAAATGAATATTATAAAAAGCCTAAAGAAGTTTTGCAGAAATTTGGGGTGCAATAGTTAAATAGAAAAACTAGTTTTAGAGTACAATTTTAATTTGAATGTCGCATTATCAACTGCATTGAGCTTAATCTCTAGCATCAATTATTAACTATCTTATGGCGTGTCTGGTTCTTGAGCATCTCAAAAACATTGTTTTTGACGACTATCAAGATTCTATAAAAGAATCTTGAAGTGCTCAAGAATTGTTTTTATTCCATCAAGAATCGAAGATTCTTGAGTGCTGTCAAGATTGCCAATCCTAATAACAATCTTGAAGTCTCGCGAACTAAAGTAGGGAGTTTGCATAAAAAACAATTCTTGACATATCAAATTATTATCATGCTTACGGAATATACAAAATGCATAATTTTATGTAGCACAATTCACCTATAAACCAAATTAAATGAATTTATTGCGGATAGTTAATTAAATTTAATCCCAAAAACCATTAAATTTAATAATGCAAATAACCTTTTTTAGCTATGAAAGAGGATGATATTGTCTTTCTAAAACAGTTAGTTGAATCTTTAAATGAGGCTGAATCAAAACTTAGAGAAGCTTATTATAAAAAAGATAGCGAAGAGTTCAATAAAATAAAAAAATTCATGCTTCAGATTAATAGAAGGATGTCTGATGCTATAAAATGAAGTCTGGAATAGATGAATTAAAAACATTTGAAGTTCTACAACAGCATATTGCCCAGGAAAAAATTTTAGTTGAACAGATAGGCATTCTTTCTCAAAAAAAGACAGACGAAAAAATGGGAAGATTACTTCTTGAAAAGCTAAAACAAACCAATGAGAATATTCTGCAAATTTTGCATAGAATAATGCTGGTTAAACCACTATCCTCTGAACAAAAAGACACCTTTGGATTTGATAAAGCGACAAAAAACATTGAAAAAGGAGAAAATGATTTAGGAAAAAAATATGAAAGAGTGCAGGCTAACCATAGAACAATGGCCCAGCATAACATCAACCCACTTCTAACTGCAAGAAATTATTTCAAAAAGACCACAGAATTTGAAAGATTTACTTTAAAAAGACTGGGAAAAAAGAGCAAAAAAGTAACAAAAAAGAAAATAAAAAAACCAAGCAGTTACATCAAATTTGCTAACAATTTATTTTCAGGAATTTCATTAAATCTTATGCAAAAAAAAATGTTCAGAGCATTAAAACGGAATTTGGTAAAAGCAAATATTTCCATACTCCCTACAAGCTATATTGCTATCACGCTGCTGACCACAATTATCTCTCTTTTTGCGGGCTTTTTGTTGTTTATCTTTTTTTTATTCTTTAATATTGTTGCAGAACTTCCAATTATTACCCAAGTAACTGGCTCATTATTTGAAAGATTTCTGAAAGTTTTTTGGATTATTCTTGCTGTACCAGTATTAACATTCTTATCCATGTATGTTTATCCTTCGCTTGAAAAAAAGTCCAATGAAAGCAGAATTGATCAGGAATTGCCTTTTGCAACAATACATATGGCAGCAATATCCGGCTCAATGATAGAGCCAAGCAAGATATTCAGCATTATTATTTCAACAGAAGAATACCCGTATTTAACAAGGGAATTTACAAAACTAATAAATGAAATTAATGTCTATGGCTATGATCTTGTAAGTGCTCTAAGAAACAATGCAACGAACAGCCCAAGCAAAAAACTGGCTGAACTTTTTAATGGGATAGCAACAACAATAAGTTCTGGTGGAAATTTGCCGGATTTTTTTGATAAAAGAGCTCAAAGCCTTTTATTTGATTACAGGCTTGAGAGGGAAAAATATACCAGAACTGCTGAAACTTTTATGGACATTTATATCAGCGTTGTAATTGCTGCTCCGATGATTTTTATGCTTTTGCTGATGATGATTAAAATTAGCGGTTTGGGAATTGCTTTAAGCAACCAAATGATAACCTTGCTAATGATTTTGGGTGTTACAGCTATTAATATTGTCTTCCTAACATTTTTACATTTAAAACAGCCATCAAAATAAAATGAAAAAAAATAAAGAGTACCATACAGATTACATAAAGAAAAGAGATTATTTATTTTTTCTATTTTATTTTACATTTATATCAGCTGCAGGATTGGCTTTTGCATCAATTTTTCTGACTCAAGCCATAACTGGATTTTTTATTAGATCAGCTCCATATAGTTTAGTTATTCTTGGGGGTCTTTACCTACTTACTACAATAAGCACTATCTATATAGCTACTTGGTTAGAAATGAAATTATGGAGAAAATATTTTATAATCTCTTCGCTAATATTTACTTTAGTATTCATTGTACGACGTATCATTACTGAATAGATTTGAATAAAATGGAAATAAAGGCAGTGCATATGGGCGGTGTGATAATAGCTGCGCTTATCATAGGCAGTTCTTTTTTTGCTTATGGGACTAACTGGTTTGCATTGATCATCGGGATAGGAGTTATAATAGGAATTTTGCCTTTTGTAATCTCTGTTATTATTGAAACCCAAATAACCAATGAAAAAGAAGAGATGTTCTTGGAATTTGCACGTAACCTGGTTGAAAGCGTCAAAGCAGGCACACCAATCAGCAGGAGTATTGTGAATGTAAAAGACAAATCTTACGGGGTATTGAGTGAGAATGTGCAGAAATTAGCAAACCAAATTTCACTGGGAATTCCTCTTAATAAAGCATTACAAACATTCGCCAATGATGTTAACAATAATACAATTTCACGAGCTCTTACATTAATTGGGCAGGCAGAACAAGCAGGAGGAGACATTGGACAGATTCTAGAGGCAGTTGCAGGAGCAGTTACTACTTCAGATGCTTTAAAAAAAGAGAGAAAAGCAATTATTTCAACATTGGTTGTCCAAGGCTATATCATTTTTATAATTTTCCTGATTATTATCTTAGTAATGCAGTTTAAAATCTTACCATTATTGACTGGGCTAACTGATGTTGGAACAACAACCGAAGATATAGGCGGAATTGTTGGAGGCGGCAGCGGAATAAACCAGCAAGAGATTTCAAACTCATTTTTGTATTTGCTTTTAGTTCAGGGTTTTTTTAGCGGACTAGCAATAGGCAAACTTGCAGAAGAAAGCATTAAAGCAGGCGTGAAACACTCTTTTATACTAATGCTTGGCTCATTTTTAACTTCTGCAGGAGCAAATATTATTTTTGGGGCATAAAATGTTTGAAAAAAAAAGAGGCGGCACACATGTAGGAGTAATACTTAGTTTTGTCATATTTGTAACATTTTTAATTTTCATTTACACAACTATACAGCCAGCAGTAAAATTAAACAAAGACAAGCAGATAGTATTAGACTTGTTAAAAGAAGAGATAATCAGCTCGGTTTCTGCTGAGCTGACAAATGCGGTAATTAAGGCAAAAATTACCATTGAACCTCCACCTACAGGAATGAGTATAGACTGCATCTCACTTTTATCTGATGGCTCACCAGAAAATTTTATTGCAGGCATTCAGGGAAAGAGTATAGTTGTTAGGCAAATAGAAACATCTACAGGAATTGAAACAATTCAGCCATATTTACTATCCACAAGTTATTTAAAAATAGGATTAAAAAGTTCTATAAGTGCTGGCAGTTCTGCTGATGTATCTTTTAAAATTGATTATGCTGATGAGCCTTTTGAGCCAACAGGTGCAGTTAGTTGCACATCAACTAAAAACCTGAATTATATTGCTACCACGCCATTAAGTGATAATACTTATACTATTGGATTTATAAAAACAAGCAATTACGCTTTCAAAACAAAGGTTGATGAGTTTAAAACATCTTATGAAGCAGGATATAACAATTTAAAGCAACAGTTAGATATTCCATCTGATACTGAATTTATTTTTATTTTTACAGATGAAGAAACTGGCGAAATAGTTCAGCCTGCCGAAAAAGAAACCAGAGCAAGTATTTACTCAAAAGAAATTCCTGTTCAGTTCATCAATCAGATAGCAAGCATAAATAGTGGAACACTTACAATAAAAGTCTGGTGAAGATTTAAAAAATAGTAAATATTGATAAATTTATTGATAATAAGAGGTATTAAACCAGCATGTTACTATAAGATTAAAAGTATAACCTATATAATGTTTAGGTGATAGTATAATTAATAATAAAATGGTAAGATTAGTAAATATTAAAGAGGTAGGAGTTGCTTTTAATAAAAAAGATGTGGGGTTAGAGATTATTAGTGCATTAGATTAATAAAATGTAATGAATGCTAATAATATAAATGTGATAAGGTGGTGTTGTCATAAATTAAGTTGAAGTTAATTAATTAAAGCAGGCTACGATTAAATGGTTAATAATTCCAAAGTTGAAAAGATTATTGCTTAAATCCCAGAAAACAAAAAATGCTACAAGGAAAAAGAGGATGGATAAGAATTGTTGAAGCGTTTGTTGCAATATTGCTAATTACAGGAGTTTTGCTTTTAGTGATGAATAAAGGATATATTGGAAAAAAAGACATCTCTGGGCAAGTGAGAGATGCAGAATGGGCTGTGTTAAGAGAGATTGAGCTGAATGATAATTTAAGAAACGAGGTTTTGGGGGTAAATATTCCCGATAACCCAGATGAAAATCCTGATGATAACGTTCCAGCAAATGTTATCAACAAAATCACCAATAGAATACCTAATTATTTGAATTGTGCAGCCAAAATATGCGAGTTAGATACGCTTTGCAAGCTTAATTCTATTCCTAATGAAGCTCTTGGAAAAGACATTTATGCTGAGAGCATTGCGATAACTGCAACTTCCACCGTATATAACCCAAGACAGTTGAAAATGTTTTGCTGGGTGAGGTGAGGAATACTAAACGAAATTAGAAAGATATTAATCACAAAGTCTAAGATAATTTGCAACAAATTGCTTTTGCTGTAACATCATTTAAATTGTTTGAACAAACAAAACTTTCATATATCCCATCAGAATTTAAATCTTCTGGTAAAAGTCTTGTCCATCTATCTCCATTTGGAGATGCGCAACCACCACTCACAGCAATATATCCTGCGCTACATGCAGCAGTAGCTGTATTTGTAGTAGCACTCCTAACAGAAACCTCAGCACAATTAAGTGTAGCAGATGAAGGAAGACAATTATTATCTATAGCATACTTTAAAGTAACAGAACCACAAGAAGAAGTGTCTAAAAATATTTCATCGCTTGTATGTGAAACTCCTGGAACAGCTGAGTAAATAAAAACCGAAGCAGCAACAATAATAAATAAAGACAAAACTAAAACAAATGTCTTTTTAGCCCAAGATTTATTTATTTTTTTGTTCATTTTAATTTCCAACTACACTACAACACATTGCATATGCAGTAACACTTCCCCCTGTAACTTGACAAGCCCATCCCTCTAAATATTGCCCATTAACAGTCCTTCCTTGTGGCCTGCTAATATGATCCCAATTAGTTCCGCTAGATCTAACACAACCCCCTCCTAAAGTAACTGTACCAGTAGGACATGGCACAAAAGAAGCTTCTTGAAGAGAACCAGCAACCCTTGAACATTCAAGATGTTTAGTTGTAAAACAATTATTATCCAAGGCATATTGCAAATCTACTTCCCCGCATTTTGGTGTGTTAACCAAAGTTTGACTTGCAGAATGTCCAAAAACTGCTACCACTACAAAAGTTAAAATAATTAACATTGCCAATGCAATTAGTAAATTGAAATATCTTTTATAATGATTTTGAGTTTTCATTTTATGAAGTTATAGATTTACAGCACATTGCCCAAGCAGTATAAACACCTCCTCCTGCTGAAGCGTCGTTACAATGAAATGATTCAGTTGATTTAGATGGCAAAAATTCTCTCCAAGCTTCACCCCAAAAAGATGTGCATCCCCCTCCAACTAACTCTGGATAATCTGAAGGGCAGATTATTGTGGGCTGATTTGCATCAAGATATTTAATATTACAATTAAAACCAGGTGACCCTAAAACAACACTCTCAAAACTCCCATCGTCAATTGATTGTTGTAATGTTTTTGTTTGCCCTGAAATAAAAACTGAAACTTCATCTCCTCCATGCCCTGGATTTGGTATATTAACTGTGTAAGCATAAACAAAGAAACCTAAAATAAAAATTACTCCTATTCCCACTATTATGAGATTAAGCCTCTTTTTTTCCATTATATTAAATAAAGAAAACAGTATTTAAATACATTATGCTTTTTTGAGCTGTACTCTAACTTAAATAATTAAAAATGTTTATATAACTTCTTTGTTTAATTTATTTATGAGACAAAAAACCCCAAAAATAAAAAACTTCAAATTTTTAAGCCATACTGCAGATGTAAAATTTCAGGCTTTTGGAAAAAGCCTTGAAGAAGCATTTGACAATTCTACTTTGGCATTAACGAATATAATATGTGATGACCAGATTAAAGGGTTAAAAAGAATTGATATAAAAGTAAACGGGAATGACTTAGAAAGCTTATTGTATAATTTTTTAGAAGAAGTTATTTATGTGTTGGAGACTAAAGGATTTTTATTAGATAAAGTTAAGAAAATTAAAATTAATAAAGAGAAATTTAGGCTTGAGGCTGAACTTGCCGGCGATAAGGTTAAAAATTATGAATTATCAGGACATGTTAAAGCAATAACCTATAACGATATGTTTGTCAAACATGACAAAAAGAAAAAGCAGTGGATTTGTCAGGTTGTTGTTGATGTTTGATTGTTTAATAAAGTAATTAGCAAAACCAAGAGCATAGCAAATTAATTGTTAAAATTAGCATACTGGTTTTACAAAGGCGTTTATTCTTAATTAATTAGCTAAAAGATAGTTAACTACCTAACAACAACTTTTATGTAATTTAACTATTATTTAAATACACACATTCTAAGCTTAATAACCTAGGGACAAAATAACAAATCTTATATATTACTTAAACTAATCTACAACTAACTACTTAACTGCATTAAATAACAAACAATAAAAATGCCTGAACTCAAAAAAATATCAAAAAATACATATGAACTACCGAAAACAGGCAACATGAATGTGCCTGGTATAGTCTATGCTTCTGAAAAACTGTTAAATGCGATTAAAAAAGATAAGACTTTGGAGCAAGTGAAAAATGTTGCAATGCTGCCTGGCATTTTAAAAGCATCAATTGCATTATCAGATGCACATCAAGGCTACGGATTCCCAATTGGTGGGGTTGCAGCATTTGATATGGACAAAGGAATAATAAGCCCTGGCGGTGTCGGGTACGATATTAACTGCTCGGTGCGAATTTTAAAAACTAATTTGAAAAAACAGGATATTTTAAAAAAACAAAAAGAAATTGTTGAAGCGCTTTATAGAAAAATACCTTCGGGGGTTGGTAGAGGAAGCACATTTCAAATTTCTTATAAAGAGCTTGATGAATTGCTAAAAAGTGGAGCGCAGTATATTGTTAAAAAAGGATTTGGGTTTAAAGAAGATTATCTGCATACAGAAGAAGAAGGATGTATGAAAAATGCAAATCCTGATAAAGTAAGTGAAAGAGCAAAAAAAAGAGGAATTGGACAAGTTGGAACTTTAGGGGCTGGCAATCATTTCCTTGAAGTGCAATTTGTCGACGACATTTTTGACAAAGAGATAGCAAAAGCTTTTGGACTGGAAAAAGAGCAGGTTGTGATAATGATTCACTGCGGAAGTCGTGGATTAGGGCATCAAGTTGCTTCAGATTACATTAAACTAATGGAACAGGAGTATGGCTTTAAAGATTTGCCTGATAGGGAATTAATAAATGCACCTATAGAAAGCAAACTAGGTAAGGATTATTATGAAGCAATGTGCTGTGCTGTGAATTTTGCTTTTGCAAACAAGCAGGTTATAACTCATTGGGTAAGAGAAGAAATGCAAAAGCTTTTTCCTAAAATAAAAATTGATGTTTTATATGATATTTGCCACAATATTGCGAAATTTGAAGAGCATGTTGTAAATGGCAAAAAACAAATTGTTTGTGTGCACAGAAAAGGCGCCACAAGAAGTTTTGGTGCAGGAAGAAAAGAAATTCCTGACGTGTACAGGCAAGTAGGACAGCCTGTTTTAATTCCAGGAAGCATGGGCACAGCGTCGTATATTTTAGTCGGAACAGAAAAAGCAGAAGAATTAACATTTTCAAGCACTGTTCATGGAGCAGGAAGGGTTAAAAGCAGAGCAGATTCAATAAGGAGTTTTAGAGGAGAAGAAATTAAAAAGAGTCTAAGTAAAATAGGTATAGAGGTTAAAGCTGGAAGCTGGAAATCACTTGCAGAAGAAGCGCCTGAAGCTTACAAAGACATTGATGAAGTAGTTGAGGTTGTCGACGAGCTTGGAATATCCAAAAAAGTTGCTAGATTAAAACCCTTGGTTGTTGTTAAGGGATAAATTTTTTAAAATATTAGTAAAATTAATTTTAAGAAATAAAAACATGTGACTAATATTAGTTTCTCCATGAGCTAAAGCCCATGGCGTTTTTGTAATTAATTATTTACTAATCACTAGCAAGATTTAGCATATGTTAATATTATACTCGTAGAAATATCTCACTTGTATAAACACGTATAATGCAATTCATACAGCAACTAAAGTAATTGGATTTCTTGCTAAATATTTAATTAGTTCTTAAACATTTAATTAATTATAAAAACTTGTTGAAAATGGCGTGTTATTAAACTAAGATTAATCTTGCTAATAAGTTTTGTTAACCGCAATTAATAATAAATTAAATTGTCAATAAATTGAAGCTATTAGTTTAAAAGTTGGTAAAAGTGATTAACGATGAATTACTTGCTAAAAAATCAATATAAAATAAGATTAAGAGATTATTAAAAGAGAGACTTATAGCGGTTGTTTTATGAGTTAACAACATTGCTTATTATTTTTTAGGTTAGTGGTTATCAATTATTAACTATATAAGACAGTAGAAAAACATTTATAAAATAGCTTTGGCTGTAGTATTCATGAAATTAAAGAGGGAATTATTGGTTTTAGTTTTTGGGATACTCTTGGTTATATTCTCAGCTTGGATTGTGAGTGCTGACGGCTGTTCTATTGTACAAAGAAGTGCTTGTACAAACACTAATGAAATTATTTTGGGTTTATCAGATTTGACAAATGCTCACGCACAAACTTGGGATGATCCTAATCCATACCAATATACAGTCTGTTGTGATTTCACCTCAGCAAATCCTCACACATGCTCTGGAACAAATAAGGTTGTTGGTTTATCTGCACAAACAAATGCCCACGCACAAGAACCGGCAAGAACCACTTATCCTATAGATATCTGTTTTGCAGATTTGGAATGTGTTGCAAGTTCAAACTCTTGTGATATTTCTAATGGGTATATAGAATTGTTTTCCCTGTCTTCACCCGATAATGCACATGTTGGTGCATTTGCTGATTACCCCACTAAAATCTGCTGTAAGCAGACTTTTGTTCCTCCAACTGAAACTCTTTCGTGGGTAGATGCAAATGATGCAAATACACAAGTTACAACAGTGCAAGCACCAACTGAGGTGAATATGAAATTTGAAATTGATTTGTCTGTTGGTGAAGTAATTAATTATAGAATTTATGAGAGAGATTTTTTAATTGATGACCTAATTAAAACCGGTTCATATACTGTACTACAAACAGATGTTGACAGAGGGTTTGCACTTGTTACATGGACAACTTTATGGGAAAATGACAACCCTCTAGTTATACCTTCAAATGACCCAGAATATGTTTTTACAACAAATAATTTTGATGGTTCTGCTACATTAGAATCAGGAGAATTAATAGTAACAGAAGCACCTGAAATTCCTGGACCTGTGATCACATGTGATACAAGCGGAGCATTTCCGCAATGGTTTGCAGACGGAATTTTTGAAAGCGATGCATCAATTAATTGTGAAAGACCAGATTATATTGGATCTTGCTGCTTAAACGGATATGATTGTGTTGCAGATGAATGCGTCCTATCAGTTCCAGATACTCTTTGCAGTAAATATGGAGATCCAACTACCTGTAATAGTGTAGATGAAACTAGTCCTGAATATTCAGTAGCTTTGGAAACTGTAAGCTTTTTTAGAGAGGATGAGAGAAATTGTGAGAGTGATTGGTTTATTGCGCGGGAGGATGATCCAAGCTATGAAGGAATATTGATAAAACTTGTAAATTGCAGGTGTGAATGGGAAGTAGCTGAAGAAAAATGTGAAGGTGTTTATGGTTATGAAACCGATATAGATGATACCCCTACGGGAATTTCCCCAAATGTTGGAGAGTGCACATTTGACAAACGTTCAGATGATAATTGCGCAGATGGTTTTTTAAAATATGATTGGACAGCAAGATGGGATTGGCATGTATCAAATAGTTATACGGCTAGTGATATCCCTGTTGGCCAAGAAGACGATTTTATTTGCAATACTGATGGAAGCGTTTGCCATTATGATCCTAATCAAGAAAGTCAATCCTGCATTAACGGAAGCAGGACAATTCCATGCAAAGGAGCACTTGAACTTGGATTTTTCAGCTGGTTTAATTTTTTGGTTTCAAGCATTATACTTATAATTATTTATACTTCCCTGATTGTTAAAAGAAGATTATTACTTAGATAAAAAAAGAGATTAGAAGTTGCTAATAATAACACATATTGATAGCATATAAGCAGATTAATAATAATTTATTTATAAAAAGAGGTTTGAATATATAATAAAAAGTATTAATTATATAGAATAAAAGATGAAAGTTAAAAAGTTTAACAATAAACTAAACATGCTATTATTATTAACAACCTTCCTATTATTAATCAACCTTAATGTTTTATCAGCCAGCTTTAGTGTCAGCAATTATTCAATAGAAAAGCAATATGCCCCGAATGATGCATTAAGGGGTTGGATTAACATAAGTTTTAACAATGAGCCTGCAACCTCACTTTTTCAGATAGATGATAGAGATAATATATCACTTATTAAATTGCTTGAATTAAATGACGAATATGATTATTCTTGTGTGCCTGGAGATTGCGGCACAGCATATGCTGGTTCTAACAGCGAGACAACAAAAACATTTAGCTTGTTGCCAGGACAATCTACAGTTTATGGATTAAAATTTACCGGCAATGATGTTTCTGCAGTAGAATCATTTGAACTAACCATAAAAAGTGATGCAGGAGAATCTTGCACAAATCAATTAAAAATAGATATTTTTGATGATGAAACTTTCGAAATTAAAAACGAAAATTTATCTAATTCCTTATGCTCTTCTTTAAAACGCAAAGGTTGTTTTACATCAGCCAATAAAGAGTATGTTCTTGGTGTTAATTATTATTGCCAAAAAATAAATTTCCCAGAAGCTCCTGGATTTAGAATCGGAGCATGGGTGAAAAAGATATCTGAATCAAGTGCGAAATTGTATATGGAAGTGTTTGATACAGAAGGCTATAGTTTGCCGAGCACAAGATGTGAATTGCCAACGCAAAGTGCCAGTCCAGACGGAACAGAAATTTCATGCGATATAAAGCAATTATTTGAACCAGGAGATTATTATGTATGCATCCGTTCCAGCACAGGAGCAGGGGATTATAGAATACAGGGGAATGATGCTCCTGCAACAGCATGCGGATTTTATGGCTTGCCTTATTCAAACCCGACAGAAATAGCTGCTTACAATATTTTTATGCAGCCAAAAAAATTCCAGGCATTTGGAGCCAAAACAATAAAAAATTCATTGTCTAATGGAATAAATTTAGCAAGCGAGATGAGCAATTATTTAACTGAAAAATACAGCAATTACTGCCCTGCGCCTGCTGGGTGCATAATTCCAATAAAATTTGTGTCTGAAACATCCCAGGAAATAACTTTATCTAATCTAACAGCAAGAGTGCAAACTTCCGGGGGATTAATTGTTGATGACAGGATTTATGACTTAAGCGAGAATGCTGCAAAAATCAGCGGGAATCATGGCATTTTAAAATTAGATGAGGCACACCTTTCTGTTCCAAATGAATATGGCAATACTACTATCACTTTAAAGTTTAAAGGAGATGAGATATTATTAAAAGAAATCTCCATTGAGAAAATTCCAACTATTAGAATAGTTCTTCCCCAGTCTGCTGCTGCTGGAAATCCAACTGAATTTGTTGCTTATATAACAAAAGGAGAAACAAATATTACTAAATATGAATGGGAATTCGGCGATGGCGCACAACAAATAACCAGTATAAATAGAGCCACCCACATGTATAATTCAACAGGCACATATGAATTGAAATTAAGTGTTACAGATGCTGAGCTTTTAACATCTTTGAAAACTTTCAGTATCTTAGTCGGCTCGCCGCAAGAAATAGTTAATACAACCCTGGAAGAAAAAAGAAAAGCTCTTGAAAACTTAAAATTAAATATCACTGGCTACAGCTTATTTGTTAGAGAAAGCCTGGAAAATTTGTTTGATACAGCTGGAACAGAAGATAAAATAAAAAGTTTACAGCAAGCATATAAAAATGCGGCAACCGAGCAAAAATACATTGAAATCATGCTGGAATTAAATAATTTAAATATTCCTGAATCAATTCAAAAAACCAAAAGCACTGGGCTATTGCCGTATTTTCCAGAAAGAGAGATTATTGATTTATACATATTAGAAGAAATTGGCGGAAGCGAATTTAGCGGTGATACAGATAATTCTATTGACTCTGTTTATGGCTGGAATGCCTTGAATTTAGATACAAAGATAAAATTTGAAGAATTTACTGCGGAATATGACGGATATTCAACGCCTGCTCTGAATGTTTTTGAGTTAGATATGTCAGCAAATGAGGCATTTGATTATCCTGTTTTTGTGATATTTGAAGGCATTGATAATTTAAAATTTGATAAGTATTATTCAGAAAAAGTGAAAGAGGGCTATGCTTATATAGAATTAGAAAATCCCAATACTAAACTTATGTTTTCTACAACAGAAGATTTTAGTTTTGTTGATTTGCCGGTTTTTATTTCGCCTAGTTTAGAGGAATTGCCAATAGAAACAGAGATAAAGCCTCCAAAACCAGTTCCTTTTCCTATTGCTCTTTTCCTTATAATTTTAGCTATAGTAATTTTAATTGGGATTGTAGCTTATATTGGGATGCAAATATGGTATAAGCAAAGGTATGAAAGCCATTTATTCAAAAACAGAAATGATCTTTTTAACATACTTGCATATATACACAATGCAAAAAGTAGGGGGCTCACAGACAGCCAGATTAAAGAAAAACTAAAAAGTGCTGGTTGGTCTGGAGAGCAAATAAGTTATGCCATTAAAAAATATTCTGGAAAAAAAACCTGGATGCCTGGACCATCTATCCCGTTTGGAATAGATAAGAAAAAAATCATGCCTCAAAGTCCAAAAGGCCCTTCTGTTAAAAAACCAGAAGAAAGGTAGCACAAAATAAGCAATAAACCACAGAAAACTTTAATAAAGACTTTAAACAATATTTAATATGGTTATTAAGATATTTAAGAATTTTTTTAAAAGAATCTTCTCTAATATTTTTAAGAGTAAGAGCCATATAAAACTCGGATTTTATGGACCGCCAAATGCGGGAAAAACCTCTCTTGCAAACAGAATTTGCAAGGATTTTACAGGAGAAGAAATTGGGAAAATCAGCAAAATCCCCCATGAAACAAGAAGTGTCCAGTTTAAAGAAAAAGTTGATATAGAATACAAGGGGAGAGTAATGACATTTAAGCTCATTGATACACCTGGCATCGCTACTAAAATTGATTATGAAGATTTCATGAAATTCAAGCTGAAAAAGAATGAGGCTAAAAAAAGGGCAAAAGAGGCAACCCAGGGGGTTGTTGATGCAATAAAATGGCTTGATGATATGGATGTTGTTGTAGTTGTATTGGATGCAACTGAAAATCCGTATAACCAAGTTAATATTACAATTATAGGCAACCTCGTAGCGAGAAACATTCCGGTTTTGGTTGTTGCTAATAAAATTGATTTAAAAAAGGCAGACATAAAAAAGATAGAAGCAGCATTTCCAGAATATGATGTTGTAGGAATATCTGCAAAATATGGAGCAAATCTTGAAGAATTTTACGAATCAGTTTTTGAATTAAGCAAAAAAATTTAGAGTAAGAATTAAAAAGGAAAAAATATTGGTTAATATAGGATAAGCAAAAAGTTAGTAAAATTAAAAGAGGTAAGAGAAAAAGTTAATTAATACAAACGTGTCAATGATAGTAGTATGGTGATATTACATAGGACTAAGCCATATTAAACATTATCAATTAAAGAATAAGGCATAAAAAAGAGGGAAAAATGAAAAAAATAGAGAAGAGGCTTGGAAAGATAAAGGGATTTAGCATACAGTTTTTACCGTTTTCTGAAATCAGAGATTTAGACAGCACCCAAAGAATCAGAAAAATCCTGTCAATTGTTCTTGGCAATAATATTCTTATTCTGCAGGGTAAACTGCAGCCAGATGAAGAAACAAGATTAATTGGGGATACAATGGCAATGATTGGACATATTAAAAGTTTTAAGGGAATAGAATTAGCAGTGATAAGCGGCAATAATGAAAATGAAGGATTTTACAGCAAGTTTAAATCAGGGCTTGCAAGTGCTTTAACAGGCGGAAACATAAACGCTGTTACAATTATAGGACCCGCAACAATTGTTAAAGAAATGAAACGAAATCCTAAAAAGATTGAATTGTTACTGAAGTAAACTTCAATTTTTTATTGTGGTTGAGAATTTTAATGCTTGGAGTTTAATAATATCTATAACTAAGGCATTATAATTTTTAATAGTTAAAACCAATAATTAGCTCAAAAGTTTATGCACGATAATATTTCATTTGTCACCCCGCCTATGTTCCATGGTTAACTATCTATTTATTTCCCACTAAAACCCAAGAATAAACACAAACAGCACAGATAACTTTATTAAGTTTATATAATTTTTAGATTAATTAAACCAAGAGTAATAAAAATCATAAAATGCCTCACCAATGTGTTCATTGCGGTAAAATTATTGAGTCTGGAAGCCGTGAATTATTAGAGGGTTGCAAGGAGTGCAAGGGGCATTTTTTCTTTTACATTAAAGATGAACAATTGCAGCAAATAAGAGAACAGCCAATTGAAATTCCTACAGAAGACAAAAAACAGATTGAGAAAGATGTCAGGGAAATGGCTGGAATTTCAGAAGACACTGCTCCTGTTATACTTGACCTTGAATCTATAAGGGTTATGGGAGAGGGAAAATTTCAGCTTGATATTGTTAATCTTTTCAACAAAAAAAGACCCCTTATTTACAAGTTAGAAGAAGGGAAATATATAATTGACTTAGCTTCAACTTTGCAGAAAGACATGAGAGATATTAAGGAGATTAGGGAACCGGAATAATTCCTTTAAAAGATTGTTAAGAAAGCAGAGTTAAGCAGACTAAGGCAGTATTTTAATGATAAAACAAAATATAAGTTGCTCAATTGTAACTGGCATCTTAATGTTTAGCAGATTAACCTGCATATTTTATTTTCACAACACTTCAATATACCAAAATTTAACCAAAGAAAAGAAATAAAAACTACTTTAGCTTTATCAGTTCATGAAAAGCAAAAGCGCTGTTAACTCTATATTCAAAGAAGTTTTAATTAAAGTTAACCCCTCAAATGATTTTAAAGAAATAACCCCCATATTAAACAAATTTCTGGAAAAATTAAAACGTGGGATAAAAAAACAAAAGATTAAGGCAGAGGTTTTTGTTGGCGGAAGCTTTGCTAAAAGAACAATCATAAAAAGAGAAATCTATGATGTGGATATCTTTATACGATTTGATAAAAAGTACAATCAAGATACTATCTCAGCTTTAACTGAAAAAATACTAAAAACAAGCAGAGAAAAATACACCTTAATCCACGGCTCAAGGGATTATTTTAAAGTAACTCCTGCTAATAATTTCTGCATTGAATTAATCCCTGTTATGAAAATATCAAAGCCCAATCAAGCTCAGAACATAACCGATTTGTCTTACAGCCACGTGAAGTATGTTAAAAATAAGTTGAAGACAAAAAAACTTGTTGATGAGGTTATGCTGGTTAAAGCGTTTTGCTATGCAAATAAATGCTATGGTGCTGAAAGCTATATTCGGGGTTTTTCTGGGTATTCTTTAGAGCTATTAATTCTGCATTATAAGAGTTTTATAAACTTTATCAAGGCTGTTGCTAAGTCTAATGGGAAAGATAAAATTGTAATAGACTTGCAAAAGCATTATAAAAATAAATCCAATATTCTGATGGATATTAACAGCTCAAAACTGCTGTCGCCGATAATCTTAGTTGATCCGACTTTTAAACAAAGAAATGCTTTGGCTGCCTTGTCTGAACAAACTTTTGAAAAGTTTAAAGAGACTTGTAAAAAATTTATTAATAATCCAAAAGTGGAAGCATTTGAATTAAAAGGTGCAAACATTAATGAAATTAAAGAAAATGCTAAAAAAAATAAGCGAGAATTTATCCAGCTTGAAATAACGACAGACAAACAAGAAGGAGACATAGCCGGAAGTAAACTATTTAAATTTTATAATTTCTTGGTGCAGGAAATAAGCATATATTTTGATGTAAAAAGCAAGGGATTTGATTATTACAACAAAAAATCAGCGCAAGTTTATTTTACTGCAAAGGCTAAAAAAGAGATAATTACGCAGGGGCCTCATACAACTGATAAGAATAATGCTAGGGCTTTTAAAAAAGCACATAAAAATTACTTAATAAAGAACAGCAGACTTTATGCTAAGAATAAGGTTGATTTTTCAATTAACAATTCCATAAACAACTGGAAAAAGAAAAACGCAAGAAGAATTAATGAGATGAGTATAAGAGAGTTGAGGATTGTTGGATAAACTCTTTAGCCTTGCATATAACACATATTTATTGATGCCAAAAAATAATCATTTAACAAAAACAGAGTAAGAACATTTAATAATAAAACAACTAAACTATTAATACTTAAAAGATATATTCAACTTTCATCTCCACTTATTATTCGTCAAAAACCAAGCATTAACCTTATCCTACTTGTTAAGTTTTTATTAACTTTTTCAGATAGTTTAACTCCTTTACTATCTAGCCTTATTATCCCGCCATTAATAAAAAAATAAGTAGCATCTCTGACTCTTTCCTGACCTGTATCCTGTATATCTCTATACACTTCAACAATCCCCTCTAAAAGATTTCTAACCTCTTCTAATTTTTGTTTAGCCATGATTCCCATAGGAAAGTAGCCCTCAGAAAAATTTTCTTTTGCCATTTTTAATTAATTTAAGAACTAAGAATATTATACAAAGCAACTCCGCCGGCATAAACACCCAATCTTATTGTTTCTGCTCCTAATACTGAACCGCATAATATTGATTTTTCTTTTAATGAATAGGGCATACCAACATTGCTGGCATCTTTTATATCACTATGCATCAATCTAAGGAGAGAGGTTGGTACAAGACACACATCCAATGCTTTTAATGAATCTCTTAATGCATTTGTCATTTTGTCTTTCTCCTATCCCACAGCCCTGTCAAACAAACTTGCAAAAGCTTCTGCGAAAAATTCTGAATTAAGCCATATTGCTATATCGTCTTCAGCTGCTTTTGTTGAATTTGAGGTGTAAAATAAAATTTCTTTCCTGTCTATAATGAAAAATTTAGCTTCTATGCCAATTGGCTTAATCTTTATGTTCAGTTTTTTGCTAAGCTGGGTAATAAGTTCCTCATCCCCTGTTAAAGCTATTTTTATCTTAATCCCGGAGCTTTTAAGCCTTTCAAATGTTTGCTCAAATAGCTTTATTTTATTTGAAATATCTGCAGCATTTGTGCAGATTATAACTTCTTTTTTGGCATTTTGCAAAATTTCACGCAGATGATTAGAGATATTTGATTTTCCTTTCAAGGAAGCAGAAACATCCTCGGTTTTTATAGGAGTTATTCCTTCCCTATACAAATCCTCAAGATTTTGGTATTCTTTTGTTTCTTTTACTTTTGAAAGTATCTGAACTCTTTCTTCTGCATCTCTAACAGTATTGTTCTTCATTTTTTCAATTATCATATGTGGTTTAACTACAAGATATTTTGCAGGTTTGCCCAGCTTTACTATTGCAAACCCTCTCTTTTCCAAACCCTCCAAGACATCATATGTTCTGCTTCTTGGAACCCCGGAAATCTCAGCAATTTCGCCTGCAGAAGCAACACCTTTAGCAAGCAAAGCTAACCAAACTTTAGTTTCATAAATATTCAAATCAAAATAATCCTTTATTTTGTTTATAAGTTCTTGTTTTACTATCATTTTATCCCCCATGCCTAAATCTATATTTAATAACTTCCGCACAATGTTTAAGAACTTCCAAAGCTTTTTCACCAGAATATTTAAGTATTTCTTTGCTTAGTTTAATCTTTTCTCCTGCAATTAATGATTGACTTAAGAATTCAGATGTTGGGAGCTCATATATTTTTAATGTTGAAAAATCATTATCCTTAAAAACTGCTATAGCTATTTTCTCTTTTAACGCATCTCCAAAATTTCTCCACAAATAATAAGCCTTTTCATCTTTTTTAAAAGCAACATACTCCTTAAGTGAACCCCTACTTCCTGCAAGACCATCATTGACAGAACCAAAATTCGCTTCTTCAACTAGTTTTTCCAGATTAATTCCTGGCTTCTCTGTTTGGTGATTTTTTTCTTGTGCCATTTTATTGTAATATCGCGCCTAATCCAGTTTCAGAATTTTTTAAGGGGTTATAAGCTTGTCTTAATTCCTGAACATAAACTCTTCTTTCTCCATCTAATTCAGCAGGAATTTTAGGTTCTATATGTTTAATAGAACAATAACCAAGATTTTCTGCTATAACATCATAAACACTATAAAGTTCTGGCCGTTCAAGACAACCTAAAACTCCGAAATTTATTCTTTTTTTAACTTGACCATTTACTATGAAATTTGTTGTGTCGATTATAACTTTTTTTATGCCTGGAATTTCCATAATTTTATTGCCAATCCTATCTAGTAAAGATGAATCTGCTTCAGCAGAGCTTGCATCATGTTCTGATATAAAATATCTTTCTCTATTTCTTGTCATTTTATTTTTAGTATATTTTAATTACTTAAAAATAGCAATAATACAGGCTTTATAAACCTTACTATCTTGTTACCTTTTAGAAGTAAGAACAATATGCAAATATTTATAAAGCGTGTAAGTTGATAATAAACATGGCAAAAAGAATGAGCATTGGCTATGTGCCCCAAGAATTAGATGATAACCCAGGCATAAACCAATACACCCAGTATATTGGTAGGATAGTGACTGTAGGGGTTAGAGGCATGGGAGTTGCAAAAGGACGTGTTGAACAAATTGTTAATGGAGAAATGCTATTACAAAAAGATGATAGGCCAAATACCCCTCCTATAAGAATTAGTATAAAAGACATTGCAATGTTAGAACCAAAAACAATAATTCCTGTTAGATACTAATTAATTTAGATTATTTAAGTAGCCATATTAAGTGTGATGATAAATTTTAATGATAAATAATCATCTTTTAATCACTTTTAACTTACAAACCCTTAGCAAATTTATTAGTTGTTAATGATTATAACTTTTACATTTTTAACAGGGTTTCAGCAAAGCAATATCAATATTACTTTCTATAGCATAACAATCTTATTGCCTATAATAATCAAAAAACTAGCCAATAAACAAGCATGCCTAATAATATTCCTGCTGTAATAAAAGGCATTGCGGGATAGAATTTCTTTTTTTCTGCTGCAAAAAACAAATAACCAAGCCCTAAACCTGCTCCTAAAATAATAAAAAATGATGCAATTGGCAAAATAATTGAGCCAACACTAATATACCCAATTGTTTTTAACATTACACCTGCAGCAATTATAGGAAAGATAACATCTCCGCCGCCAAGAATAGCCACATTTACTTTAATCTTAGCCTTTTTTAATTTTGCTTTTGAAAGTTTTTTGAGTTTTGCCCTTATTCTTTTTCCAATATATGGAACAAAGAACCCTGAGAAAATGTTTAGCTTATTTATCTGGTATTTTGCCATTTTTTGCATTATGCCTGAATGCCAGACAGCCCACATATCATAAATTGAGATTACAAACAATAAAGCAATTATTGTCCATATATTTAATAGTGGCACAAAAACAGCTGCAATCCCTGGATAAATAACCAGTTCAGTCAGATTGTGAACATAAAAATTCGGCTTATAGATTTTTATATAAGCCAGAGGCAAGGCAATAAGAGATACAATAGCTGACGCAAATTTAAACTGCGGAATAAATGAATTAAATGCAATCCCTAATGCTATAACTATCACAACAAAGAACCATAATTTCAGAATAAATTCTACCCCAAATTTCATTAGAAAAAAAATGAGAGCAATCGCAATAGCAAATGCCACAAAGATAGAAACCATCATCTGAAAGTATTCTGTAGGCTCTTTTATTTCTGGAGGCTGCATTCCATAAGGTATACCTGGCGCAGACACTTTAGTAACCTGCCCATCAATTATTTTTACAGGTGAATAATAATTAACAACATAAATTCCAATTAGCTGGGTAATCATAAACATCGCAAGCAAAATTAATGTTACTTTAATATTGTGCTTCATTTTTGTTTGTATAAGAGTGATTTATTTTACAATTTTATAACTTAAAACTGCATATTAACTTAATTTTACATCCTATAGAGCTAAACGAGTTGTAAATGTTATCTAACTGTCTTAAAACTTATAAACTTCACCCATTTTTAATTGTATCATATTAATTATCAAAGAAAATTTGATTTATAAATTATATGCAAAATGACAATCAAAATTTATTAATCTATACTCATCTACCTTGTTTATTAGTTAGTAATGCCTTACCTGCCACAAAGCTATATAAAAATTACTTTAATCTCACACTTTCAAGATTTCTTGGCACAGAAGTTTCTACTCTGTTCAGCTTGTATAATGCACTTGCTAAATCAAGTGTTTTTGATATTTCACCGTGATTGATTATAATTCTTTTTGGCTTTGGCCGTATATGATTAAAAAAAGCCAAGAGTTCATTTCTCCCAGAATGCGCTGTTAAACCGGTAATTGTATGAACTTCCATGTTAACTTGAACCAGTTCTTCTTTTCCCTCAGACATCATTCTTGTTTCTTTAAGCCCTTCTTGAATCTGCCTTCCTAAACTTCCAATTCCTTGGTAACAAACAAAAATCAAGGAGTTTTTTTTGTTGCTTGCAAATTCTCTAAGATACTCCACACTTGCACCACCAACAAGCATTCCTGATGTTGCGAGAACCACGCAAGGACCTCCTTCAATAACTGCTTTTCTTTCTTGTGGAGAACCAACTCTCTGGAAGATGCTTGAAGTAAACGGATTATCATCTTGGAAAATTGAAGAGCGGACTTGGGCGCTTAAAAAATCAGGATAAGCTGTATGAATAGCATTAATATCCCACATTATTCCGTCAATATAAACAGGAACTTTTTTCATTTTTCCTGATTTAATTGCATCCTCAATAATCAGCATTGTTTCTTGCGCTCTGCCAAGCCCAAGTTCAGGAATTAAAATCTTTCCTTTTCTTTCAATTGTATTATTAACTGCTTCTATTAATTTGTTTTCTGAATCAATACGAGGAGGCAGAACATCTGTTTTTGCCCCATAAGTTGACTCTGAAATTACTGTCTCTAACCTTGGGAAAGTTTTAATTGCAGGATCTAATAAACGAGATTTTCCGTATTTAAAATCAGCGCAGTAAAGCAGGTTATGAAGCCCATTGCCAATATTTAAGTGAATCATTGCAGAACCCAAGGCATGCCCTGCATTATAAAATGTAAGCCTTATATCAGGAGTAACATCTGTAACCTCGTTGTAATTTAAACAAATAGAATGTTTTACCATTTCCTTAATATCTATACTTGAAAATAGTGGTTGATTAGCCTGCTTGTAAGCTACACCAATAAAATCCAAGCTCACTAAAGCAGTTATGTCCCTTGTTGGAGGAGTCATATAAACCGGGCCTTTGTACCCCATTTTAAAAAGATATGGAATAACCCCCATGTGGTCCAAGTGAGCGTGGCTTAAAATAATTGCATCTAATTTATTTAAATCAAATTCTGGAATATCAAAATAAGGGAATTTTTCTGAGTTTTGAGCTGCAACGTTTATTCCGCAATCAAGCAAAACATTTGAAACAGGGGTCTGCAAAAGCAGGCAACTTCTGCCAACCTGACGGGCACTGCCCAAAAAGCTTATTCGCACCCACTCTTCAACTTTTCCTGGATTCCAATCTCTGTAAATTTTTTTGCCAACATCATTTAGAAAACGCCTTCTGTAATTATTATTAGCATATAAAACTTCCCTTATGTTTTCTGTAATTTTGCTTTTTATTGCAGGGCTTCTTTGGATTTGAGGAGTCCAGAGATTTTGGGATTTTATTTCATCTAAAATAGAACCTTGCTTGCCGATAACCAACCCTGGTTTTTTTGCTTCAATTATCACAATACTTCTGTGAAAATCAAAAATTATCCCTGTAATTTCTGCATCTTGTGGCACGATTGCATGGATAGATTTTTCAACTTTTTCCTGCTCTGGCAGGATTTTCTGGTCAGCTCTAAGCTCAATTCTTTTTTTGAATTTGTTTACAGCTTCTTTAATTTTAAACTCGCCTTCCTTAAGAAATTTCTCATTGTTAGTATAAAGAACTATGTTTGCGCCTTCAAAATTTGCTTCAGTAACCATTCCAGGAGGCAGTTCGCTTGTTATACTTTTTAATATATCCATTTTTTATTATTATTGTTTATTAATTTTAATCGTAAAACATTAATTTACAAACCATTGTTAACCCACGTACATAGTTTATCATTTATTATACAATTTTTTACAATAATTTAATAGGACTTTCCCACATTAACTTAATACCTAACAAATTCATTTTATCAATCAATTTTAATTAACCTAACAAACTAAAACAAAATCACCTCTGATTTAATAATGCTTAAATTAAAAAATAATAATTAATTTTTACTAACTCCTGTCTTCCATAATTTGTTTAGCATTATATTAAGTTGCATTTTATAACCTTAAATTAACCCCGAACCTCTTGAATTTTTACTATTAAACTTATCCCTATTTTTCCTTATCCTTATATGTTGGCTGAATTTCCTGCTCAACAACTTTTTTAATTCCTTCTTTGGTAATTGTAAAAACATCAATTCCATAACCGCTTCCAACATCTCTTTGTGTTGAAGCTTTTAATGCTTCTTGAGCTAATTCAACACCTTCTTTCACACTTAAACCTGGTTTGTATTGCCTTTCAAGCAAACCTAAAACATAAGGCATTCCACTTCCAAAATTAGCGTCATAATCTTCTACTCTAATTATAGAGCCAGCAGGTTCTATTGTGTATAATTCAGCAGAGCCATCTTCATTAAATCCCCCAATAAGTGTTCCAACAATATTTGGAAGCATTGAAGGCTGCCTTATTTGAGAATAAGTAAGTGAAGCAACTAAATTTGCAGATTGCTTGACACTCGGACGAGATTTTGAGCGCAATTCTTTTAATCTTAATTCTGCTGCAATCAGTTTTGAAAGTCTTTGGGCATCTGCAACACCGCCTGTCCAGGATACAACTAGGTAATCGTTTATTTGATTAACTTTTTTAAAAGTTTTACTCATTACAAAATTTCCTGCAGTAACTTGCCTGTCTGCAGCCATTACAACTCCGTCTTTGCAGACAATTCCAAGGATAGTTGTTCCTGTTTTCAAAATTGAATTTTTTAATTCAGATTTAAAATCATCGTCCATTTTATCTTTATTTCTATTGTTTATTAATTAAAACACACATAACTTTATTTAGAATCTATAAATCTTAAGAGCATGAAGCATTTTTAAATGTTTCGGATGATTAGTTGATTTTTGGAAAATAATTATTCAGGCAAAGTTGGTCAAACCCACCTAGCGTAAAAACTAGAAGCATGATCTTCAGTTGCATCCAATAACTCCATCATCCTAACTGCTTGAGGATTAATTTTCTCCCCTTTATGCAAATCATATTTTAGATCTCTAGCTAAAATTGTTTCAACTTGTTCTGTATCAAAAAAAGGATTTTCTCTTTGAATATTTCTTCTGCAATATTCTACTGCTCTTGCTCTTACTAAAGGAATATCGCCCACAACAGAATTGTATGCTATTCTAGTCGAATCTATTGGCCCAAGTGTAAAAAAACCAATTAAAGCAGCTAATCCAAAACCCACTCCAGCAAATGCAAGTGAATTGCTAGTAGAAGATGAACCATTTTTTCCCATAGTTCAAACCTTATTTCAAACTATTTAAATATTTGTATTGTCACCATTATATAATTAATATATAAATGATTTTGTAAAAAAGATATCACCCCACAACCAAAACCTTTGTCTCTCCCTGCTCTTTCTTGAAACGAATAATATGCTCAACAAACCCCTCTATTTTTTGCTCGTGGCTGACAAGAACAAGCTGGCTGACATTTAACTGTTCAAGCACCTCCCTCATCTTGTCGAGTTGCTGTTCACTAAATCCGTCTGTTGGCTCGTCTAAAATTACCAAATCTTTTGTATTTATTTTGCTAAGGAATGAGTTAATAACCTGATTAAGGGCAAGCCTGTATGCTAAAGCTACTGCTGTTCTTTCGCCGCCGCTAAGATAGGCATAATCAAGCTCATAATCCTGCTGCATTATTATGGGAGTAAAATCATTATCCAGTTCAACATTTAAAGAATCAGAAACAAGCATTAAAAACCACTTTGCAAAGAGTTGTGAAAAATCAACTTTAAGCCTCGTCATAACATTTTTCTCAATAAAAGAAATAAGCGAAACAAAGTTCTTAGAAAGCCAATTTTCTAATTCTACAAGATAAGCTAGATGCACCTTGATGCTCTCTGTTTTTTCTATTTTTATTTTTAGTTCATCTATCTGCCTTGAGAAAAATTCAATTTCTCTTTTTAATTCAGCAACTTTTATCTCAGCCATTTTTTCTTCATGCAGTGCAAGTTCAAGCTCTTTTTTCTTTTCTTCATAAAGATTACTAAACTTGCTTAGATTAAGAACAGACTCTTTAAGCATATTAATGTGTTTTTCTAATAACACAATATCTTTTTCCAAAAAGCTAACGGTTTTTTCTATTTCCGAAAGATCTTTTTGTTTTTCATCAACTTGCTGCAGCTTAATTTTTGATATTTCCAAATCGCGCAATTCTTTTTCATTTAGAGATAATTCATAATCTAATCTGAGCAGTTTTTCTATAACCTCTTTTTTTTCCAGCTCTAAGTCTTTAATTTGCTTAATATTCTGCACTATTGCTGAATCCAGCTGATTAACAACATTTGCCTTGTAGTTTGGGTCAACATCCTGCAAGCATGTGGGGCATATTTCAAGATGCATAATCTGACTTTTTATATTTTTATTCTCGTCATTTTTAAGATTTAAAGAAGAAATTTGCGAGCTAATTTTTAGATTTTCATCATTTAAACTCTTTTTTAATTCTTTTTTGCTGTCCATATCCTGCTTTATTTGCGCCAATTTGCTTTCATCAAACCTTAGCTTAGTTAATTCCTCAATCTGCTTTCTTAATGTTTCAATTGTTTTTTTATTAGACGACAAGGTTTCTTTTTTATTGGAAATCATTATCTTGGTTTTTTCGACCTCCCCTTCCAGCTTCCTTTTTTCCTGCAGCTTCTCTTCAATTAATTCTGCATCTTCCTGCATTTTTTCTCTATGCTCTATTTTTAAAAAAAGTTCTTTTTCTATTGAGGCAAGATTAAAAAATTTTGTTTCAAGCTCTTCTTCTTTTGTTATAAGATTTGATTTATCCTGCTCTAAATTAGCAACAAGCCCCTCGTTCCTCCTTTGTTCTTCTCTTATTTTGGAAGCAACAATAGTAACATTTTCAATAATTCTTTTGTATTTATCAATGCCGAAAATATGGCGCAAAGTGTTAATCCTTGTTTCTGGGTCTTGCAGAACTATCTGCTTCATTTCTTCCTGAGGAGTGTAAACTGTGAATTTATAAAGAAGATTTTGTTTTTTAGAGAATTCTTTTGGGTAGTTTAACAATCCAAGAACAATACTCTTTAGCTCTGTTACTGAAATTTCGCGTTTGGTTCCATTGATAATTATGGCTGAATAATCCTGGTTTATGGTTTTTCCTTTTTTAAGTGTACGTTCGATTATTACTTCATGCCCGCTCACCTCAAGTTCTATTTTAACGCAACCTTCTGTTGCACCATTTCTGAGCAATGAAGCACCTTTTTGGCCTGGCTGCAAGCCAAATAAAGCAAATTCCACTGCCAAAAGAACAGAGGTTTTTCCAGAGCCGATATCCCCTGATAAAAGAGTAGAGCCACTTGTAAGGAATATTTCCTGCTCTTTATAGCTCCTTATGTTTTTTAGATATATTTTTTTTAACAGCATTTTAACTGATTATAACTCCAAAATTTTCTTCGCGCTATCAAAAACCCGATTTTCAAAAATGACGTTTTTTTCATCTTCCTGCTTTTCCATGCCCAAGGAATTTATTAACGGCTGAATTAATTTGTTGAGTTTAGAGGGGTTTTCCTTTGAATAAATACTTATAGTCTCTTCTTCTATATTCTCAGCATTTTGCATCTCAATTTCCAACTCAAGCTCTTTTGTTTTAAGCTCATGAGTATTTTTTAACAAAAAATATGCTCCTTTTTGCTTAACAAACTCTTCAATCTGCAAAAATTTTATATCAGAATGCTTACCGTCTTCCAGAAGTCCGCTTATTCTTAACAAAACAACGCTATCTGAAATTTCGTGTTTTTTTATTTCTGAAATTATTTGGTCAGTAGCTGTTGAAGCATTGGTTACTTTTATATTAATTGAAACCATATCTTTTGTTTTAAGGCTTATTTTTTTAAGAGGCTGATTAAGCTCTGTGTCTACAATGTAAAAACTTCCCTGCTCCAAATCTTCAAGCTCTTGAAAATTATTTGGGAAAACCGGGCCCGGATAAATAAATTTTTCATACTGGAAATCCAAATGGATGTGTCCAAGGGCATAATAATCTGCTTGGGGCAAAAGCTCTGTTTCTATTGCATCTACAGGCAAAGTTCCTTTAACTTTGTCTATTGTAGTGTGCAGCATAAAAATTCTGAACATTCCTGGAGCCTCTTGAAGTTTTATTCTTCTTAAATCCTCAACTTCTAAACCTGATTTTTTTCCTGGATAACCATAAATTGCTGTGCCCGCATAAATAGTGGGGTTTAAAATTAGCTTATCTTGCTTCTCTTCATAATCCTCTACATTTTTGCAAAAACCTGCTTTTTCCAACACATCTAAAAAAGTTTTTCCTGAAACAGAATAATCATGGCTTCCTGCAATTATAAAGCATGGAACTTTCGCTTCTTTTAGTTCTTTAAACTGTGCAAAAGTTTCTTTAAGAACATCAATTGGGGGATAAGCTGAATCAAATAAATCTCCGGCAATTAAAACAAACTCAACTTTTTCTTTGATACATGTATCTATTGCTTGTTGAAAACTTTGCAAGTTTAAGTCTTGCATTGGTTGTTGTTTCCAGGAGCCAAGATGCACGTCAGCCATATGCGCGAATTTCACCATTTTTGTTTAATCTTTCTTCTAAGATTAGAATAAAAGCAGGGATATATAAAAATAATGGTAATGCATAATATTATACATTTAAACTTAACCTAAGGCAGGATATAAAAGATGGATAGCCCCTTTATTAGCCTAAATTACTAATCCTCATAAATTAGTTGTAAATTAAAACTTAATAATCTTACACAAACCTTAACCAAAAGTCTTGCTAAAAAAATCAATTATCTCTGTTCTGAATAGTACTAAGGTTATTAATCCTCCAATAAGAATTAAAAGAAGAATAACTAAAAAGATTATAAGCCCCATACTTTTCTTTTGCACAGGTTGTTCGCCATAAGCTGAAACCCTTTGAAGTGGCTGTTGAAATTGAGGTTGCATTTGTTGTGGAAACTGGCTAGCTAACTGTGTTACTGGCTGAACCTGCTCATGCAATAAAGGTTGGGGTTTTGGTTGCTGTGGCTTAAGTTGTGTTTGAAGTTGTTGCTGTGATGCCTGTTGAGTATATACTGGTTGAAACTGAGGTTTTTTCGCTGGTTGGATTGAAGATTGCATAGGAGTTTGAAATTGCTGAGAAGGAAATTGAGTAAACTGCTGTGAAGTTCGTTGCTGCTGGGAAAATCTCTGCAAATATTTTGCAGCTTCTTCAATTTCCGATTTTGAATAACCTGCATTATAAAAGCTTTCCATTGCCTTTCTTAATGATTCCCCTTTAGCAAGAGCGTAATACATTCCCTCGACAAGATCTCTTCTTACCATTTTATCCTCTTTTAATAAGACGTTACAATAATATAGCTAGAATAATGGTATTTAAAAATTATGGGGTTTTTTGTTTAAATGATTTAATACTAAAAAAGCGGTGATTAATAATTATTAGCAATAACTACAAAGCTGTTAATGTTTAATAAATATAATCTGCTTAATTTCCCAAATAATTACTCCACAAAATTAGTCCTTAATTTTCAAAACCTCAACACTTTACCATCATGGGATAGATGTGAATTTTCATGAGGTTTATAGCCCATTTCAGATGCTAGTTCAATCATAGGAGTTTCTTGTTTTAGAGAACCGTGCGCTGGAATAATATGCTGAGGTTTTAGCATGCTAAGCAAATCCCTTAAATCTTCTCTGCCAGCATGCCCTGAGACATGAATATCTGTCTGTATTCTTACACCTTTCTTTTTTAGTTTTTTGTCCATTGCTTCTCTGGCATTAATATTCGGCGTAGCAGGAATAATGCTTGATGAAAAAATTAAGTGGTCTCCTGGCATAAACTTAAACGGAGTTTGATCTCCAACTATTCTATCTAAAATACTTCCAGGCTCTGCTTGATGCCCTGTACAAACAACAAGGTAATCGCCGCGATTTTTTTCAACTTTTTTCAAAAATGAGTTGACTTGATCTTTATATTTGAGAAGCCGTATGCTTTTATAAAAAGGGCACAAATTTACTCTTTTTGCTGCTTCAACATATTTGTTTAAACTTCTCCCTATGAAAACTATCTGCCTGTTGGTTTTTTTTCCAAATTCAACAATACTTTTTAATCTAGCAATATGACTTGAGAAAGTTGTTACGAAAAGTGCTGCATTTTTATCTCTTACAAAAGATAAGGCATCTTCTATCAAATTTCTGGCAATTCTTTCACTTGCTGTTCTCCTGTCAACGCCAGAATAAAGAGAATCAACAACAAGAACTTTTATTCCTTGTTTCCCAAGCTCTTTTAGTCTTTTATAATTTGGAGGTGCGCCTATTGTTGGGTAATTGTCAAATTTAAAATCAAGAGCATAAAAAACAGTTCCTTCTTTTGTATGTAAAACAGGCAAAACACACTGCAAAGTGGAATGAGTTGTGTGAACAAATTCCAGTTTTATTTTTCCTGATTTGCCTTTAATGAAATATATCGAATTAGCATGAATTTTTTTTCTTTTATTGCTTAATTTGATGCCCTCATCGTTTAGTATAGACTCCAATACTTCTATTGTAAAAGGAGAAGCTAAAATTTCTGCTTGCGGATATCTTTGCGCAATATAAGGAACAGCTCCGATATGATCTAAATGGGCGTGCCCTATAACAATTGCACAAACTTTTTTTGTCCAGCCAAGCTTGTCTAAAACAAGGTCATTTGGAAGTGCCCCTATTTTTCTTAAATGCTGGGGCGAGTATTTTCCTCCAGTTTCAAGCCCTTCTTTATGTTCAATTAAAACAGGCAGATAAGTCCCGCAGTCAAATATAACAACATCCTCGCCAATTTTCACAGCAGTCATATTTTTGCCTACTTCTTCATAACCGCCTATAGTGCATATTTCTATCATTTTTTATTTTTTATTATATATTACTACTTTCATTTAATCTCATAATCTGCGTTTAGTATATTTAAATTATTACCAACTTTAAATAATTTTATTATTAATTTTTATTCAAACTATCTTTTTAAATTTCTAATTCATTGCCTCTTTTTAATATTCTACTAAATTAACATTGCTTTAAATATCTTTCAATAACCTTTAATAACCTTTTTGTGTTATTTATATTATGGAATATCTATTAATTGAGATAGCCTTTTTTGTTATATTTTTTGCAATTCACAAGATTTCTAAAGTTAAAATATTTAAAAGTAGCACACAAATGATTTTATTGTACATCTTAACATTCATTATAGGTACAGCTTGGGATAATTATGCTGTTTATAATGGACATTGGACTTACTCTGGTAAAGAGACACTGGGTATATTCATTGGTTATCTCCCTTTAGAAGACTATTTATTTTTCTTATTGGTTCCATACTGCATCCTCGTCGGTTATAAATTTTTTGAAAAATATTTTACTAAACAAAAAAGAACATGAAAAACCCCCACAAATTAAAACCCTTAAAACCAAGCATGAGAGAAAATAAAAGATACTTGCTGGTTGAAGGAAAAAACCTTGACAGGAATATTGAGCAGGCTATTTTGGAGTTTAGTGGAATACTTGGCTTGAAAAAAGCCTCGCCTGGGTTTATTGAGTTAGATGTCGGAAAAAATAAAGCTGTTGTTGCTGTTAACCGCGAGGCAATAGATTTAGTCAGAGCAAGCTTGGCAATTTGGCCTGAAAAAATAACAGTTAAAAGAGTAAGTGGAAGTTTAAAGGGGCTTGGGGTTGTTAAAAAAAGCTTAGGAAAAATTTAAAAACCATAAGTTCTTGTAAAAATTGAGGAAGGAGATAAAGAAGTAAATTTGAGTTTATTATTATAAACTTCTAGCAAAATACAAATAAAATGGAAATGCCTGTAGATGTACAGCATCAAGCAATGGGCTATGATAGAACAGCAACTATGTTTTCTCCAGAAGGGAAACTTTTACAGGTTGAATATGGGGAAAAAGCTGTGAGGCTTGGAAACTCAAGCATTGGTATGGTTTGCAGTGACGGAGTTTTTATATTAGCTGATAAGCGAATACATGATATTTTAATAGCTCCAAAGTCAGCAAGCAAAATTTATGAAATTGACGAACATATAATCGCAAGTTCTGCTGGAATTGTTTCTGACGGAAGAATTTTAATGGAAAAAGCCCAGTTATTAGCGCAGCAGCATAGAGTAACTTATGATTCTGAAATTGAACCAGAAGTTATAATTAGGGAATTGTCAAATATCAAGCAGCAGTTCACACAATACGGAGGGGCTAGGCCGTTCGGAGTTTCAATTCTCTTGGCAGGAATAAATGGAAAAAAACCAGAGTTATTTACAAGCGACATTACAGGAAATTATGCTTCGTATCTTGCAAACGCAATAGGCGAGAATGATTCAGTTATTAAGGATAAACTTAAGGACAGATATAGTCAAAAATCAACAATTAAACAAGGAGTAAAGCTTGCTTTATCTATTTTCAAGGAATTGAAAGGGAAAGAATTTGAGATTGACAAATTTGAATTAGTTTATATTGACAAAGACAAAGGAAAGTTAAAAAGAATAGAAGGAGAGGAGTTAAAAGATTACTCAAAATAAAATTATCAAAATGAATATAAAAAAAGTAAAACATTTTTTAGCATTAATTTTCTCTAAGGAATGTAGAAAATGAATACAACAGCAAGATTAAAACAAAAAGGTAAAAATTTTGAGATTATCGTTGACATTGACAAGGCATTAAAGTATAAAAAAGGAGAGTCAAGTCAGATAGACTTTTTAGAAATAGATCAAATATTTTCTGATCATAAAAAAGGATTCAAAGCTTCTGATGCTGATCTTAAAACAGCTTTTGGAGGAACAGACACCTATGAAATTGCTGGGCAGATTGTAAAAAAAGGGGAGGTTTTACTCACACAGGAACACAGGGATGAGGAAAGAGAAAAAAAACTGAAGCAGATAATTGAATTGATTGTTAAAAATGCTGTTGACCCTAAAACAGGTAGTCCACATACTCCTGAAAGAATTAAATCTGCAATTACACAGGCACATATTAATATAAAAAACACCCCTATTGAAGAGCAGATGAGTGATATTATTGATGCTATTTCAAAGATTATCCCAATCAAAGTTGAAACAAAAAAAGTAAAGATAATTATTCCTGCAATGCACACTGGAAAAGCATATGGAGTTGCTAGCAAGTATAAAGAAAAAGAAGATTGGTTAAGCAATGGAGATCTGGAGATTGTAGTTTCAGTACCAGCAGGTTTAATAATGGACTTTTATGATAAATTAAACAACGTCACGCACGGAAGTGCTGTGACAGAAGAGATTAAGGGAAATTAAAAATGATAGAAGAAGAAAGAAAAATAGTAATTCCAGGAGAAGTAATAGCCAGTGGCGAGGATTATCTGCCGAGTGAAGGAACAGAAAGGCAGGGAAATGATATTATTGCAATAAGATATGGGCTTGCAGAAGAACAAAATAGGCTTGTGAAGGTTATTTCATTGTCGGGAACATATTCTGCAAGAAAAGGAAATGTGGTTATCGGAGAGTGTGTGAATGTAACCTTTAATGGATGGATACTTGATATTGGCTCACCATCAAATGCATTTTTACCTGTTAGCGAATTTCCAAAGTATGTGCATGCAGATGAACTTGAAGAATTTATAAAAATTGGGGATATTGTTGCAGCAAAAGTTATGGGCGTAAAAAGAAAATCAATAGATTTAAGCGTAAAACTAAGAGGGTTAGGCAGATTAAATGACGGCATGATTATAAAAATAAACTCAAATAAAGTGCCAAGAGTAATTGGAAAAGGCGGAAGCATGATAAATGTTATTAAAGATGAAACAAAATGCAACATCACAGTTGGACAAAATGGATATGTATGGATAAAAGGCGATACAACTGAAGACGAACTTTTAGCTAAAAATGGCATTTTATTTGTAACAGAGAATGCAACAATTAATGGTTTAACTGAAAAATTGCAGGAATGGTTTAATAAAAAAAATAAAGGGGGAAAGAAAAATGAATAGATATAAAATATTCATAGAGCCTGTTGGGAATGAATGTGGACGCTTTGATATAATAGTTGGTAGAGCTAAGTATGCATTTAACTATGAAAGCAGTACAATGAGCGGAGAATCAGCAAAGCTTTCTCAAAAAGGATTATTAAGAGTGGCTAAAAATATTATAAAAGAATTTAAAAGACCAAATAAACAATTAGAATTTACCATTAAAGTTAAAGATTAAAAATGACAACAAAAGAAAAAACATTCAAAAGACCAGACGGAAGAAAAGTTGATGAAATTAGAACCATGAGCGCAAAAGTTGGAGTTGTTCCAAATGCCGACGGAAGTGCAATGTTTCAATTTGGCGACACTATTGCAATAGCTGCAGTCTATGGTCCAAAAGAAATGCACCCACAGCATTCGCAAAATCCTGCTACAGGCACATTAAGATGCACTTATAATATGATGAGCTTTTCTGTTACAGAAAGAATTAGACCAGGGCCGTCAAGAAGAAGTCAGGAAATAAGCAAAATTACAGAATGGGCATTAGCGCCTGCTCTTAAGATTGAGCAATTTCCTAGCACAGTAGTTGACGTCCATATAAGCATAATTCAAGCAGATGCTTCAACCAGATGTGCTGGAATAAATGCTGCTGCCATTGCATTAGCTCATGCTGGTGTGCCAATGAAAGACTTAGTATCAAGCGTATCAATCGGAAAACTTGACAAGCAACTAGTGGTAGATGTTAACAAAGATGAAGAAGACTGGGAAGAAGGAGAAGGTGCAACTGATATGCCTTTTGCATTTTTATCAACACAGGATAAATTAACATTAATGCAGCTTGATGGGAACATAACTCCAAAGCAGTATAAAGAAGCAATGGAGTTGGCAAGAAAAGCAATTAAACAAGTTTATGAAGTTCAGAAAAAAGCTTTAAAAGAAAGCATAAATGAGGAGCAATAAGATGGTAAACACGATTTGGAGTGAGTGGTATAATCAGGACAGATTTTTAGGAAAACCATATCCTTTCATAGATAATTATCCAAAACCAACAGGAGTAGATGAAGATAGTATAATGCCATCAAAATTAGAAAGAAGAATTAAACTTAAATCAGATAAAAAAACAAAATGAAAACTTCAATATTAACAATAGAGAGAATAAAAGAATATCTTGAGCAAGGCAAAAGGTTTGATGAGCGTGGGCTTGATGAATACAGGGATATAAAAATAGAAACTGGAATTTCAAAAAAAGCAGAAGGAAGCGCGAGAGTTAAAATAGGCAAAACAGAGGTTATGGTTGGCGTAAAATTAGATGTTGGCGAACCTTACCCTGACTCGCAGGATGAGGGAAATATGATGGTGACTACTGAATTATTGCCGTTAAGTTCTGACAGGTTTGAGCTTGGGCCTCCAACAATTGCAGCAATTGAACTTGCAAGAGTGATTGACAGGGGAATAAGAGAAAGCAAATTTATTGACTTCAGCAAATTATGCATCAAAGAAGGAGAAAAAGTTTGGACAGTTTTCATTGATATTTATTCAATAAATGACGACGGAAATTTGCTGGATGCTGCTGGCATTGGAGCTTTAGCAGCATTGAAAAATGCGAAAATGCCTAAGTATAATGAAAAAACTGAGAAGGTTGAGTTTGGAGAACTGACAAAAGAGCCATTGCCATTAAATAAAACAATTCCTTTGTCTATAACAGTCCACAAGATAGATAACAGTTTAATTATTGACCCTTCAAAAGAAGAAGAAGATGCATCTGAAACCAGGCTGACAATGGGATTAAGTGAAGGCCCGTTATTTTCATCTATGCAAAAAGGAAACAGCAAAGAATTAAACATAGAAGAAGTTTGGCAAATATTTGAGATTGCTGAAAAAGCGTATAAAAAAATTTGGCCCAAACTTGAAAAGTTTTTAAAGTAAAAAACTTTTTAGTAAGCGATAATTAATTAAAAATAACGTTCAAAACAGGCATAAAGAATACTAAAAAATCCATGGACTGATAATTTAAACAAAAAACTATGTGTATAAATTATATTATATTGATAATCAATAACTATAATAAAATGGCAGAAGGAATAAAATACGATTATAAGACTAAAAACCAGTTAAGAAGGTTAAAAAGTTTTAATGTTATAACTAATAACAGCAAGTTTATAATAAGGCTTAACAATTTCATCAAAAAACAATAAAAATGAATTTACAAGATTTTTCTAAGTACGAAACCGCAAGAATTCTTGGAGCAAGAGCTTTGCAGATATCAATGAACGCGCCTCTTCTAATTAAAATAACCCCAGAAGATTTGGAAAAGATAAAGTATAATCCTATTAAAATCGCTGAAATTGAGCTTGAGTCAGGAGTATTGCCAATTTCAATCAAAAAGCCGTTTCCTAAAAAAATAGAAGAAGAGCTTAAGAAAGTTGCTGACAAAAAGATCAGTGATGAAAAAAAGAAAGAGCTGGAGCAAAAAGAAGAAGAAGACATTGCAAAAGAGGGAGAGATTATGGAATTGGCACAGCCAGAAGACGAAGTTGAGGAAGTTGCAGAAGAAGAACCCGGAGAAACTGAATGAGTTTTTGATGATTAATTAACTACATTCGCTTCGCTCACCTATTAATTACTTAAAACAGACTTCGTTAAGTTTTTCGTTGGTAAACCACACTAGGAGGAAGCCTAACAGAACAAGTTTAGAATAATAAGATTTTGTAATTAACTAAATTTATCCGCCAACCTTAATATTTTAATAATAACTAATATCAGTTAAATAACCAACGTGTTAAAAAGGTTTTTATAATTCTTTTTCTTTAATTAAACCATGAAAAGAGCTTTTATTTATGCTGGAGCAATCTTATCTGCTATAATCCTCATATTAATAATCTTTATCATACTAAATCCTAATAAATTATTAAGTCCTGGTTCTGGGGCTACGATACTTGAGGAATGTAAAACACTCAGTTATGAAGGCGAGGGGGCCGTGAATATTCTTTTTTTTAGCAATAAAAATACTGCAAAAGAATATTCAGAGATTTTATTTAATATAAAGCCGTTTAGCGATAACAGGGATTTTTTTAATTTTTACTATATTGATACTTACAAGCCAGAATGCGAGATATACAAAGGCATTGCTTTGTTCTGCTATTCAAAGGAACTTGTTAAAAAATCTTCATCATGCCCGAATGACCATATAATTGTTATTAATAATGAAAATGCAAATGTCAGAAGCTCTTCATACATGAATGTTCTAAGCATTAACTCACAAAACCAAAAAACAATAATTGCCCATGAGTTTGGGCATAATTTTGCATATCTTGCTGATGAGTATGTACCTGCAAAACTTCCAAGAAAAGCCAGGAATTGTGTTGCATCATGCGAAAAATTTTCTGATAAAAAAGACGGATGTTTTGAAGGTTGTTCTAAGGAAAACTATTTTAGGTCTGTTAACAGTGGAATTATGAAAAGTCTGCTTTCAAATGATTATGGCTTGTTTAATGAAAGACTAATTTTGGATAAAATAGAGGAGGGAAAACAGAGCATAACTGGATTTGTGATAGAAAGCGTTAAGAATTGTAAGAACAAAGAGTATTATTTAATTGAGGGGGAGCATAGTGATGGAGAGATTAAAATTAAAAATAAGAATATTGAAAAAGGATGTGTTGGAAAAAACGGTATTGGGGATTTTAATTATGCACTAATTAAAACAGATGGTTCTGCTGCTATAGACGGAGAATTTAACCCAGAATTTATTTTTACAGATATTGATTCTGAAAGTGGGGAGATTATTGGTGATGTCTTGATAAATGAAGGAGAATTTTTGCTAAAAGCACCTGTAGTTGAAGATTCAAAATCTTTTGAAATTCTTTCGGATGGAGAAGTAATAACAGAAATAAATTTAGAGGGTATAGATAATAAACCATGCAAAAAATTAAAATAATAAATGATAAAATGAACAAGAAAGGAATTTCAGAAGTCATTGCAACAGTGATTACAATATTAATCAGTTTAGTTGCAATCTCTTTGGTTTGGGTGGTGGTTAACAGTATAATAAATGAGCCAGCTTTAGCTCCAAAATTTGATTGCTTGGATATACAGATAAACACACCAATAAAAATAGAATATGCGTGTTACAATTTGGAAACAGAAGAGTTTGAAGTTACACTGGGAAGAAGTCTTGACAACTATTATTTTGAAGATATTGAATTTATAATTGGGGGAGAAGAGTGGTTTTGCTCTGATAATTGCGGAAACTGCGTTATCCTTAAACCAAACAGCAAAAAAACTTATTTTTTTAGCACTACATCTGCTGAGAACTGGGAGTTTAAAGAAGCTATTTTAAAAATTAATGACTGTATTCTTAATGCAAAAATGGTTGTGAAATGTTAGGTATAAAAAACGCTGATGTTGCTAAGCTAATAAGTGATAAAAAAGCTTTTTCATATAGTAAATACCAATTTAATATATAAGCTATTATTTTATTAATTAAAACCGCAAAACGCGAAAGATATTTAAATGCCCTTTACTCAATTTTACTATGAAAAAGAGCAGGGAAGAAATAAGCAATAGAGAAGTAGTTGCAATTTTGATTATCGCTTTTATTTTGTCAGTTATTATCAGCCTGTTAGTTGTTAATATTTCTCAGCCTGCAATTAACCAAAAATCCCTGGACACAGGTCAGATTGTTGTTAGGATGAATGGTGGCGGAGATGAGTTTGGAGATATAAAAGTTGATTTCGCAAAAGAAAGTTAAAATGAAGAAAAAAAATTTTATTATTTTGAGTTTGATTTTGGTTATAATAGTTGCAGGTGCTGTCAGTTACTTGACAATTTCTTTACAGCGTCAGGCATTATTTGGCCCAGCACAAGAAGGAACATTAAATGTTGCGCTTGCAGGAGATTTAATTAATATTATAATTGTTGACAGCAGTGTTAAAGCAGATGTTTCTGATACTGTTGCTTTTAGCAATGTCGTAAGAACAGTTGAGTACACAACAAGCACTACAAATGATGCTGCTGGAGGAGCACCTCCTCCGCCAAGACCATTCTTAATAAGAAATGATGGAAGTGTTACTTCCGATTTAAGTGTTAGCTATTCTGGAACATCTTTATTCTCAAGTCCTTCAAGTTATGTTAAATACTGGTTTGAAAATCCTACAAACTACCAAAATGAAGGAGTTTTAGTGCAGTTTGATGACTGTACGCTTTCTCAAAGTGGAGAATGTTATAGTATAGGATTTAACTACATAAATGAGGGATATGGATGCATTAGTACATCAAAATGTGACCTTCAAGCAACAAATTCCTTAGCAGATGTCGGAGCTTTATTCCCTGACGATAATACGGATGAAGTACAGATGCATATAGCTATTAAAGCTGCAACAGAAGAGACAACAACTCCAAAATCTACTATTGTTGTTGTGACAGGAACACAATCTGTTTTAATATAATTTTATTTAGCAGATATAATCTATATCGATTCTAATAGATTCATTTAATTTTTAATTGAGGAGATAAATAATACCCAATGTAAATTAACCTATTAAACTATGCGAACCCACTTTTTATAATTATAATAAACAACTTTAATTTTCCTCTACTTTCTTTGTAGTTTGCTATCTAGCAAAAGCGCAAAATGCTGGTAAACAAAAGCGTCCTTTGTTATAATTTGTGAGCAAATAACTGCTGCAATTTGACAAGGAAAAGTTAATATATTAAAAATTTCTAGACTTTATATGGGAAAACATACCTTAATCCTGTTTTTATTACTATTTGCAATTTTAGTAAGCAATTTAATCTCTGCTTTGGGAGTTTCGCCTGGGATTATTGAATTTGATTTTCAACCAAATGCCAAAGTTAACTTTGATATGCAGATATATAACATGCCCGCAAAAGACCAAAATGCAGAAGTTTATGTCAACTATAATCAGTTAGATAAGAACATTATTCCTGAGTTTGAGAACATAGTGGAAATAGGCACAAAACAACTTTCTTTTAGCCAGGATGAAACCTCAAAAACTTCTAATATTATTATTAATTTCCCAGCAGGTTTTTCAACAGCCGGAAAACATGAGTTAAGAATCGGCGCAAGGCCTGCAATTTCTTCAGGAGATGAAGGGATACAGGTAATTGCAGGCAATGAAATAAGAGTTTTCATTAATGTTGCGCCAGAATATGCCTCTGATAAATTTGCAAAAATAAAAAGGCTTGAAATCATAAATATTGAAGCCCCTAATGTTATTCAAGGAGAAGAAGCAATGATTACTGCAAATATTAAGAGTAAGTCAGATACAGCTCTTAGCGGAATTTATGCAGAAGTTAATGTTTCTCGCGGAAAAGAACAAATTGAAATGCTTAAAACAAATGAGATTAATCTTGAACCACAGGAGCAAGGCTCATTAAAAACCAGTTTTAATACAAAAAAGATAGTTCCTGGAGTTTTAAATATCTTGGTTGAAGTTTTTTATGATTCAAGGACAGTTACAGCTCAAACAACAATGGAGGTTCTTGAAAAACAGGGAATCATTGGAAGTGCTTGGTTTTGGGTAACCATTGTAATATTTATAATTTTACTGATTTTATTTCTTATTTTTTTGTTGAGGGAAAAAAAGAAAAAAAATGATGCCCAAGAGTTTCCGATTCAAGAACAACCAGAATTTCAACAACCACAAGCACAGCAATTTCAGCAATTTCAGCAGGGCTTATAATTAAAAAATGAACAAGCAACAAAAAGTCATTATTCTTATTATAATCTTAACAGCAATAGCTTCATTTACCTCAATTATCATAATCTCTAATGCCGGCAAAACAAAAATTGTTCATATGCAGGAAATGCCTTTAAATGTCAAGGTTTCAGATTATCTTGGCATTAATACAGACCCTGATCTAAATTTTGGCGCAGGAATGCCAGGCAATAAATTAACAAAAGACTTAACAATATTAAACCCGTTTGATTTTGATGTTAAAGTTGCAATAGCAATTAATGGGAACATAAAAGATTTTGCAGTAATTTCAGAAAATAACTTTAATATCCTTTCTATGCAGAATAAAACACTAAATCTTACCATAGACATACCAAAAAATGCTGAAATTGGAAATTATACAGGGATTTTAAAAGTGAGCATGATTAGAGAATGAATTATTCTGGCTGTTGAAAAATTATTGTTGATGATTATTTATACTACTAAATATTACCTCAAACTTAAAAGTTCCAACAATTAGCTTAGCTTGGTGGGCGGGAATAATTCAAAGATAAAAAATTAACTATAAAACGCAGGAGTTAATCAATCTAATTAGCAGTTAACATTATTATACATTTTCATCATTAATCTCCCTTAATCAAAATTAACAAACTATAAAAATCCTTATTGCTTGAATCATTTATGGTCAAGATAAAAGAGGTTTCAGCAACAGCAATTTTAGATTCACGGAATGAAAAAACAATTCTTGTCAGCATTAAAACAAATGCCGGCAATTTCAGCGCAAGCGCACCAACTGGAAAATCAACTGGCAAGTTTGAAGCAAAACCATACATAAAAAGCATTGATGATGACATTAAAAAAATAAAACAAATTTCTGAGTATTTTAGCGATGAAGATATTGTGAATTTTTATGATTTAAGAAAAGTTGAAGCAATTTGCGAAGGGCATATTGGAGCAAACACTCTTTTTGCCTTAGAAAGCGCAGTTTTAAAGGCAATGGCAAAAGAGCAGAAAAAACAGGTTTGGCAGTTAATTAATCTAAAAGCAAAGCAACTTCCAAGATTAGTTGGGAATGTTATTGGGGGAGGTAAGCATAGCAAATCTGATAAAAAACCAGACTTTCAGGAGTTTCTTTTAATTCCTAATACAAAAACAATAAAACAAGCTTTTGAATTGAATAAAAAGATAAAACAAGAGGCTGAATTTCTTTTAAAAAAATTTGACGAGACATTTAAATCCCAGAAAAATGATGAAAATGCGTGGCAAACAAGCTTAAATGAAAAACTTGTTATGGATATTTTGTATAAATTAAAGGAAATGTTTGGGCTCGATATTGGATTAGATGTTGCTTCATCAAGCTTTTATAGCAGAAAAAAATACCATTATTTAAATCCAAAGTTAGATAGAACAAATGAAGAGCAGGTTGAGTATATAAGCAACCTAATAAGCAATTTTAATTTGTTTTATATTGAAGACTCTTTTAATGAAGAAAACTTTGAATCTTTTTCCAAGTTACTTAAAAAATTTCCAAAATCGTTAATTGTCGGAGATGATTTGGTGGTTACTAATCATGAGAGATTAAAAAAGGCTATTCAGTTCAAGGCTATCAACAGCATCATTATCAAACCTAATCAAAATGGTTCTTTATTAGAAGTAGCACGAATCTGTGAGCTCGCAAAAAAACACAATATTAAACTTGTTTTTAGCCATAGAAGCGGTGAAACAGAAGAGAATATATTAGCTGATTTAGCTTTTGGATTTGGTGCTGATTTTTTTAAATGTGGAATAGATGGCAAAGAACGAGAATCGAAAATTAAGAGATTAATTGAAATTGAGGGAAGTTTAAAGTAAGGTTTAAAAACACACTTTTTCTTTGAATATTCATGCTACGAAAAAAGAAAGAAGAAACAATAGAAGACATGGAAACAAAAAAAGAATTATCAGAAGAAGCCGGTAAAGGCAAGCTAAAAGAAATTCCTAAAGAGGAATTAATTGAAGCAGCTGAAGCTGAATCATTAATAACAGAAATTCCAAGTGTTGCAAATGAAAGTTTAAATGAAAAAAGAAAAAAACTTTTTGAAAAAGCAAAAAAGCTGGCTGATAAAATTCAGAAGACAAAAACAGAAGAGCTTAAAGAAAAAGTTAAGGTAAAGAAAAAGAGCGATACTTTATTGCCTTTAGATGAATATGTTAAATCTGGAATCTATCTTGGAACGCGGGTTGTCACTCCAAACATGAGGCAGTATGTTTATAGAAGAAGAGCAGATGGATTGGCGATACTTAATACAGACACTATTGATGAAAAACTTAAAGAAGGAATTGAATACTTAAGCAAGTTTACCCCAGATAATGTTATTGTTGCATGCAAAAGGCAAGCTGGCTGGAAAGTAGCTGAAAAGTTTTCGCAATTAACAGGCATAAGGGCGTTTACAAAAAAATATCCTGCCGGAATTCTAACAAATGTAACGCTCCCTGATTTCTTTGAAACAGAGCTGGTTATAATAGCAGATTCTTGGCTTGATAAAAATGCTTTGCATGATATATTAAAAGTCAACAAGCAAGTTTTAATGATTTGTGATACAAATAATTTTGGTGTAGGCGCAAATAAAATAATAATTGGTAATAATAAAAGCCCAAAAAGCTTAGGAGTAATTTTTTATTTATTAACAAGGGGGTATTGCAAGGCTCGCGGCATTGAATGTAATATTCCAGATTTAGAATGGTGGACAGGAGAATTAGAAGAAAAAGAAGCTGTGAAGAAATCAATTAAAAAAGTAGAGGAAGAAGGCAAGGGCGCTGAGTTTGGGGTGTAGTGATAGTTATAACAAATTATAATAGTATTTAAAAATCTTTTTTATCATAATTTAATATGGATAAAGAATATGTTGTTACACGTTATAAAGTTTCCGAAGAAGATTTATGGAAAAGCATGTTTGCATTAGTTTTTACTAACAAATATACAATAAGAAAAGACGATGAATGGCACAGAATGGGAAGGTCATTTTATCCAAAAGGACATGAAGAAAGCGGAGAAGAAATTCATTTTGATTTAGTAAACAATGGAGTTTCAATACGCGGGAGTAATGAACAAATAGACAAAATGAGAGAAGATATGTCTAGAAATGCAAGAGTAGAATTAAGAGAAAAATCTCGCAAAAATTGGTTAGAAGATATTTCTGATTTCGTAGAAGGGTGTTCTATTCTTGTGGATTAACTTAAATAAAATGGCAAAATCAAAAGGCGTTCTTGAGTTTAATTATAGTTTCATAATTGATATAAGAACAAGAGAACCTATTAATCGAGATAAAATTAGCGGACTTGCAAGTGAAGAAATTTAATTATTTTTAACAGGCACTAAAAAAGTGTCATTAGATAATTTGTACTCAGGGGAATTGTGTTACAGAAAAAAAGACGATGAGGCAAAGTTTATTAATGAGGGAAGAGCAGTGAGGGTTTTGAGATATAGCTTGATTAAACCTTAAAACACACATCCTAGAACAATAATTAATATAAACTAAGCTATTTAATGAAAAAAATGGTAAAAGAAAAGAGAAATTATACTCCTCGTGAAGTCGCTGGAATGTGCGAGGCTTATTTAAGATTCAAATGGGATGGATTAGGTAATGTAAAAGAAGTAAACAGGTATCTTGAAATTGTTCCTGAAAATGTAAGAAAGATTATCCTTTTTTTAGACAGTTTACCTCTTGATGAAAGGATATCAGCCCTTGACAAATTGCGTTAGAAAGGCTAAACCTTAAACCACAGCCAGCTTTTTTCTGGCTTATTACCATATTTTGTTTTTACTAAAACATATTCGCCTTTTAACTTCTTGCCATTTAACTTGATAATCAGTTTTTTGCTAGTTTTATCAATCAACTCATAAGTCCCTTTGTCCCAGATTTTTACTATTCCTTTTCCATACCCTTCTTTTATCTCTCCTTGAAATTTTGCATATGATAATGGATGGTCTTCAACTTGAATTGCTAATCTCTTTATGCCTTTTGCTCTCGGTGGCTCTTTTGGCACTGCCCAGGATTTTAAAACACCACTCATTTCAAGACGCAAATCATAATGATGGTGGCTGGCATAATGATTATGTATCACAAAAATTATCCTTTTATTACCAATCTTCTCTTTTTTTATAATCGCTATGGGCTCTCCTGACTTTTTCAGATTGCGTTTTGATTTGTAGGCTAAAAGTTTTGAAGACATGATTTAAAAAGCAATCCATAGATTAAATAGTTTTTGAAACGCAATAAAACTTAATAATATGCCATACTGGAGTATAACTGGTTTAAAAATAAAAAAGATGGAATATTTTATAGATGGAATTACTGGAGAGCTGTTGGAAGTTAAAGTTTTAGGCAAAAACCTTACACTTTTAACAATAGATGATTTATTTGGCGAAGATAGTGAGAATTCAATAAAGTTAATTTATTATTACGGAGCATTAGACAGCAAATTGCATGGAAGAATTATCAGCTTTAAGACAAAAAGAGAAGGCATTTTTGGAACAATAATTGAACAAGAAGTTGAAGGATACGGATTTTATCATCATACTGGAAAATTAAAAAAACACGAAGCTATAAAAATAGTAGATAAATACAGGAAAAGTATTAATGTGAAAAATATTTAAGAATATACAAAATAAGCTGATTAAATTAATTTATTGATCATAAATCTTGGTTAGAACATCTAGGTAATTCAATTTTTTAATTATTAAGCGGAGAAGTGCTAACGAATAGTTTTTAGATAGAGTATAAAATAATCATAATAACATAAATAGCTTTTTAAATAAAAAATCCCATTACTACTTATGAAAAAGAAGCTGGAGAAAGAGGATAAACAGATATTACCAAAAAGAGAATTTACATTTGTTACCATCACCCTACTTCTTATTTTAGCAGTGAGATTTGTTTTTCAACTGCGGAGAGCACTTATAATTTTACAGGAAATTGTCGGACTGCCAACTTCTCTTATTTTCTCAATTGCCTACGGAATTGCGTTTGTAGGAGTAATCTATAAAAAGAAGTGGGGCACAATTATTGCAGCAGTAATAGGATTGATAGATTTAGGGATTGCATTATCTGTAGTGTCAGAAATTAAAAGCTTAGCATACCTTGTAGTTCCTGTAATTGATTTAGTTCTTGTTATTTTAGCGTTTATAGAATATAAAAAATTAAGATGATTTTTTATTTAGTTAAATAAAACCAGCAAGTTATATTCATCAAATTTTATTAATTGTCAAGAACCATACAATAAATTGTATGGCGTGTCTGGTTCTTGAGCATGCTCAAGAATTGTTTTTATTCTCTCGCGAACTAAAGTAGGGAGCTCACATAAAAAACAATTCTTGACATGTTAATATTAAACCTCGGGTTTATAACCAATTTAATAACAGGTTATGATTAAAAACTGCATTGACAGCTTCTATTAAATTAATTAACCATGATTAACACACGACTCATAGTTTATTTTAGATTAAGATTTATGTGCTAAATTTTAAGTTTAAATCAAAACAGATTGATTATCATGCGTAAAACTAATTCTTTTCAACTTTTGCACCGCACTCATGACAGAATTTTTGGCTGATATCAACAACCGTCTGACAGCTGTGACATTTAATTATTATTGGCTTTTTTTCTATTACTGTTTTATAACCAGCTTTTCCTCCTAAAACTATTTTTGAAAAAGCATCTAAAACATCATCGTTTTTTTGTATTTCCTGCATTCTCTGCTGGATATTATTTGCATCCATGCAATAAAAAAATAAAATGTTATTTTTAAAGTTTTTGATTTTATGCAGAATTATATGGTTCTCTAATCACATTTTATAAAAATCCAAAAAGTAGTTAAATCTTTTTTTACTTATTTTATTATGTATTTAAAAGACAAAGTTATTTTAGTTACAGGAAGCAGTGAGGGAATTGGGAAAGCGACTGCAATTGCTCTTGCAAAACAAAAAGCTAAAGTAATTGTTACATATAATAAAAGTAAAAAACAAGGGCAAGAAACATTAAAAGAATGCAAAAAGTATAGTGATTGCATATTAATTCAACTTGATGTAACAAATGAAAGCTCTATAAAAAAATGCGTTGAAGAAGTAATAGAGAAGTTCGGAGCGATTCATATTCTTGTAAACAATTCAGGAATTTATATAGAAAAAAGATTTATAGAACAAAACAATAAAGAAATAAGAAATCAGATAGAAGTTAATTTGATTGGTTTGATGAATATAACAAAAACTGTGCTTCCCTATATGCAAGGACAAAATTTGGGTATAGTAATAAATATTGCAAGTATGGCTGGAAAAAGAATTAAATGGCCTGAAATGGCTCCTTATGCTGCAAGCAAATTTGGCGTAAGAGGATTTACTAAAGGTTTAGCAAAAGAATATGAAGATACAAACATAAAATTATATTCTATAAATCCTGGAATGACAGCTACAAGAATGTCAAACTTTGAAGGCATACACCCAAGCAAAGTTGCAGATATTATAGTTAAAGTAGCTGAGGAAAGATTAAATAAAAAGTCTGGAGAAGATATTGATATTGAAAAGCATGTCCAATAAATTTTAACTCTCGGACAAGTTTATAAATATTAATTGCTTAATTAGTTTATGAATTTTAAACCAACTTTGTGGAAAGTGGTTGTTTCTGTTTTAGTTTTAATATCTATTAATTTATTAATATCGACAACTGCTAATTGCGATAAAATAGCGTGTGAGTGGTATAATATTAGGTATATAACAAGTGCATTAATCTCTGCCTTAATTATTTATGTTATCTGGAGCTTGTTTGAAAAAAAATAAAAATAATTCTCGACGCTAAAAAGATATAAAAAATCAGCGAAACCTTTATAAATACCTATAATCATCTTAAATCGTAACTAAGATGATTGCCTTAATATTGTGCGTGTATAAACACAGTGGTTATAATATTAACGCTGTTTGCATTAAGGTATGAGGTATGTAGAAGCAGTCATTTAGTTGTAATTCTCAAATTTATCGTCGATAAATTTATTTTAGGCCAATCAGTCAATAGTAGGAGAATGTGTGAAGTATTTGTTTATCTTATATAACAAATGCGCAATTGAGATTATTTTAAATGCTAATTTAATTAAATCTGTGAAGTTGTTTCAAATCCAGTTGATCCTGCTGGCGGCTGCGGCTCTTTGGTTTGCATTTAGACATGCAAGTTTTTGTTTTTAGAAATAAGAGCAAAGCGAACTGCTCAGTAACACGTAGTTAACCTACCCTAAGGTCAGGGATACCCTCGGGAAACTGAGGCTAATACCTGATAGAAGACATACCCTGGAAAGATTTGTCTTTCAAATTCGTGCCATAGGATGGGACTGCGGCTGATTAGGCCCACCAAGCCGATGATCAGTAAGGGCTCTTAGCGGAGAGGCCCTGAGAGGGAGTCTGAGACACTACTCCCAGCCCTACGGGGTGCAGCAGTTAGGTATTTTCTGCAATGCGCGAAAGCGTGACAGAGCGAACCAAAGTGCGTCTCAATGAGACGCTTTTGCTAAATCTAAAAAGTTTGGCGAATAAGGACTGGGTAAGACTAGTGCCAGCCGCCGCGGTAATACTAGCGGTCCAAGTCGCAGCCATCATTATTGGGTCTAAAACATCCGTAGCTTGCTTAATAAGTTTCTTGTGAAATCTTATATCTCAAGTATAAGGCGTGCAAGAAGTACTGCTAAGCTAGAGATTGGAAGACGTAGGAAGTACAATCAAAGTAGCGGTAAAATGTGTTGATCTTGGTTGGACTCACAACAGCGAAGGCATCCTACGAGTACAGTTCTGACAGTAAGGGATGAAGGCTAGGGGCGCAAAATGGATTAGATACCCATGTAGTCCTAGCAGTAAACACTGCACACTAAACATCGGGACCTCCTCGAGAGGCTTCGGTGCTGTAGCGAAGGCGAAAAGTGTGCTACCTGGGAAGTATAGCCGCAAGGCCGAAACTTAAAGGAATTGGCGGGGAGACACTACAACGGGTGACGCGTGCGGTTCAATTAGATTCGACACCGTGAACCTCACCAGGAGCGACAGCAGAATGAAGGTCAGTCTGAAGGGCTTACCTGACACGCTGAGAGGAGTTGCATGGCCAACGTCAGCCTGTGCCGTGAGGTGACCTGTTAAATCAGGTAACAGGCAAGACCCGCGTGCATATTTACTACGTGTACAATATGCAGATTGCCATGGTAACATGGATGAAAGTGCGGGCTACGTTAGGTGAGTACAGCCTGAATCCCCTGGGCGACACGCGCGCGTCAATGGTGGATACAATTGGATGCAACTCTGAAAAGAGAAGCTAATCCCCTAAAATCCATCTCAGTTCAGATTGAGGTTTGCAACCCAGCCTCATGACGCTGGAATCCGTAGTAATCGTTCGTTAGCAGCGAACGGTGAATCTGTCCCTGTCTCTTGCACACACTGTTATAATGAAACTTTTCGAAGGAGAATTTTAGCATGACAAGGTAGGTTAAGTCGTCACAAGGTATCTGTAGGGGAACCTGCAGATGGATCACCTCCTAAATTTTAAATTGGATAACTAGAATAAAGAGACAAATAATTATTTAATTGCTCTACATACCATCATCTTTTGTTTAAGATGAAAATATTAACATGCGTGAATTTACATTATAAAGGATAATAAAAATGGCAAAAACACTTGCATCAATTTTATTTGGCGTAGGTTTTATAAAAGGAATCGTGTTGGCATCAGAAATTGAATTGAATAAATATTTAGAAATTGCAGCATATTTTGTGCTTATTGCACCTCCTATCGTTAGCGGTATAGTTAATTCAGACAAAGTAAGTGCAATGGAGCAAGAATTTTACTATAAAAGCCTTCAAAATAGAAAACATTAAAAACTCACAGGCCGAAATAATTACAAGGGCCTGTAGTCTAACGGTAGAATACCTCGCTTGCACCGAGGAGACCCGTGTTCAATTCACGGCAGGTCCATTTTTCTAAGAAAAATGGATATTGCTTAGATGATAAGATTTAAGAAGCCAGTATTAAATAAATTAAAGATAAGATGATTAAATTTAAAAGGTTAATATTAAATAAACAAAGAATGAGTTAATAGTTAAGGTTAGAAAATTATTAAGTCCAACAACCAAACAAATTAGCAGATAAAACTAAAAATTACAAATCATATTCAAATTAAAAACCACCTGCGGATTTTTTTCCTGCAGCTGTGTTCAATTTGAAATCCAAAAATCTAAAAAGATTTTTGTCCCTTAAAGTGTAAAACACTGTTGAGGCGACGAGAAAACGTCACTAAAAAACAAAAACCGGTTCCATATCAGGGGATATGGGATCGTTATGAGAACTTATGTTCGATGATAAAGTAGCAGGAGAATATTCCACTAGTTAGAACTTAATAAAGTTCTAGGAAATGAATACTACTACAAATACTGTTAGACGGATAGCTTGGTTTTGGTAAAGATGAAGGACGTGGCAAGCTGCGATAAGCTTGGGGGAGTTGCATGCAAACTTTGATCCCAAGATCTCCGATTGTCCTGAGAAGGGCAAATACGCCGGGAATTGAAACATCTTAGTACCGGCAGGAAAAGAAAATAAATAATGATGCTCTTAGTAGCAGCGAGCGAAAAGGGCATAGGGCAAACTGAATCTCCTTGCGAAAGTGAGGCAGAGATGTGGTGAAAACTTAGCCTAAGGAATTGAATCGAAGTTGGCTGGAACGCCATACTTTAGAAGGTGATAGTCCTGTAGATGAAAAATCTATGGCAGGTTTCAAAAGAGTAGGGCCTCTCGAATTAGAGGTCTGAATATAGCAGGATTAACTGCTAACCCTAAATATAACCAAAGTCCGATAGCGCACTAGTACCGCGAGGGAAAGCTGAAAAGTACTCTTAACAGAGGGTTAAAAGACTTGAAATCTAACAGTTACAGATTGTTACTGCTCTGCTCAGCAATGATGCGGGAGTTGTAACGTACGTTTCGAAGAACGGGCCAGGGAGTTTACTTATGTGGCAAGACTAACTTTTTTAAAAAGGTAATCGAAGCGAAAGCGAGTCTGAAAAGGCGCGAGTCACATGGGTATGACCTGAAGCCAGATGATCTATTCGTGGGCAAGGTGAAGTCTCCCGAAAGGGGGATGGAGGCCTGAACCAGTGTTGTGTACATGCACTTGAATGATCTGCGAATAGGGGTGAAAAGCCTATCTAATCTGGCGATGGCTGGTTCCTGTTGAAATATGCCTTCGTATAGTCTTGTCTTTCTTGTTTATGGAGTATAGTACAGATAAAATTTGCAGGAGCAAATGCTTACGAAATTTTTTCTAACTCAGAAACTGTAAACTGAATAAGACAGGAAACCGGGGCAGTGCGTAAGGCACTGTTCCGAGACCAAAACAATGGAGACTGAAGTTAAGGTCCATAAATTCATACTAAGTGTATCAAAAGGTGTCTTGAACCTGAGACAGTAGGGATGTAAGCTCAGAAGCAGCTATCATTTAAAGAAAGCGTAACAGCTCACCTATCGAGGTCCAGGGCCCTGAAAATGGACAGGGCTAAGTATGATACCGATACTTCAGAGGTGCTCATTTTAAAATCGTACTGAGGAAATTTTGTTAACAAAATTTTCAGTGTAGAAAAGTTTAAATAGTGGGAAAAAATTGAAAGATTATGAAAAGTAAATCATCTTTGCAAACAACCTTGGAAGCAGAGGGATGGGAATTTTTGACTAATAATGATAGATATAATGGTAAATACTGGGACCCAGATCCTAAAAAAAATGATTTTGCTATAATATCTGCTTTTAAAGATAGAGGATTTAAAGAAGTAAAAGTAACTGATGCTTATGATATTAATGGAAGACCTATCAATTACATGCAAGCCATCTATGTGAAAAGATAACCACTTCAAATTCACAAATCATATTCAATTTTTTCTCAGTACGATACAGAGCATTCTGGTAAGCAGGCGTGGTTTTTGTGCAGAAGTTTCTGCGAGAGCAGGAATGGAACAAATACCAATGAGGATCCTGGTGGTAGTAGGATGTGATTTTCCTGAGAATGGAAAACGTCGAAAGAGCAAGGTTTCCTTGGCAATATATGTTAGCCAAGGGTTAGTCAGTACCTAAGTTGTGCCTTAACTGAGTACAACGATGGATGTCAGGTTAATATTCCTGAACTAATTGAGCTTTACATAGCATAACTCGCTTTCGGATAAGTGAATATCTGGGAAGATATTTTAGTAGAGAAATTTGTCGAGGGTAATCCATAGACACAAATGAATTTGCTAAACAAAATCGCTGAGTCCAAGAGCCAGTGAAAAGGTTATGCTCTTAGCTTAATTAACTGTACCCACAACCGGCACTGGTGCTCTAGCTGAGAAGGCTAAGACGTGAAAGGTTAAACTGGTTAAGGGAATTCGGCATATTGGCCCTGTAGCTTCGGCTGAAGGGGTGTCTATCTTTGTGATTTTCAGAAATGTTTGTTGCATTGGTAGATCTCAGTAACAAGGACGGCCCGACTGTTTACCAAAAACGTAGCCACGTGCTAACCCGAAAGGACTTGTATACGTGGTGAGACCTGCCCAGTGGTGGTGTCTAAAACTCCTTTTCAAGGGAGCTAAGGCCCATTAAACGGCGGGGGTAACTATGACCCTCTTAAGGTAAAAATTATGTTGCCTTACGGTTTTCTCGTCGATAAAACGAGGAAAACGCTTCAAGGGGTATAGAAAGTAAATAGTCAAAGATAATTAAGTTACAGGATTAGATTAAACCAAAAAATTGAAGAAAATTGAGCTATATGCTGGAAAATCCGAGAATCCGACAGTACTTTGATAATTTGCACTCACAAAAGTTAGTTAGATTGATTGAAAGGTTAATAATAAAAATGATTTATTAACAATTAGATTAATTCGAGCGAACATCGTGAGCGAAACATATTATAAAAGTAAAAATCTGTTCGGTGCGGACAATCAGCAGGAAAGATTTCTCATTAATTTGAGAAAAATCCTCAGAGACTATATGCTCAAAATAATTTAACAATTATTAAGATATAGTCCGAACTTTACAGCGATGTAAAGATGTTGTTAGAAATAACAATTCGCTGTTATTAAACTTGCCTCGCTAAGCTCGAAATAAAAAGTTGTTAATAATAAAACAATAAAATTTTGAACTATTAATAATTTAAATAAATTCGAACAAAGAAAGTGAGCGTAATACCTTGTCGTCTGAATGGCGACTTGCATGAATGGTTTAACGAGGTTGTCACTGTCCCTAACCAGAACCTTCTGAACACACTTCGTGGCGAAAATGCCACGGACACCTAGTGGGAAGCGAAGACCTTGTGGACCTTTACTGCAACTTGTTGTTGTGATTTTAACGAAGATGCATAGAATAAGTAGGAGCGTCGAAGTCCTTATTTAGGTAAGGATGGAGCGAAAAGTGTAATACTACTCATCTTTTTTAGACTTGCTAACCCTTTAGGGAACAGCAGCAGGCGGGCAGTTTGGCTGGGGCGGCGCCCTGTCGAAAAGATATCGATAGGACCCAAAGATAAGCTCATCCAGCTTGGAAATCTGGAGTTGAGTGCGAAGGCAAAAGCTTATCTGACTGTATTTTGAACAGCAAGAAATGCAGGTACGAAAGTAGGGCTTAGTGAACCCACGTGCTTTTTTAATAGAAGCCGTGTCTGATAGAAAAGGTACCCCAAGGATAACAGGCTTGTCGCGCCCGATAGTCCGTATTGACGGCGCGGTTTGGTACATCGCTGTCGGCTCTCCCTATCCTGCGCGTGCAGAAGCGTGCAAGGGTGTCGGAGTTCACGCATTAAAAGGGATCGT
>JAGVXI010000001.1 GCA_018303855.1 Candidatus Pacearchaeota archaeon | reverse complement strand
GGTACATCGCTGTCGGCTCTCCCTATCCTGCGCGTGCAGAAGCGTGCAAGGGTGTCGGAGTTCACGCATTAAAAGGGATCGTTAGCTGGGTTAAGAACGCCGTGAGGCAGTTTGTATGATATCTACTAGGTGTGTTGTTGGGTGAGTGGAACAAGCTTATAGTACGAGAGGAACTAAGCTTGGATGCCTCTGGTGAGCAGTTGTCATTTGGCAGGCTGCATAGCTACGCATTGTTTGGATAAGAGCTGAATGCATCTAAGCTCGAAGCCATCCGCAAAACGACCCAACTGAGGCCGTTAAAGAAGATAACGTTGATAGAGTTGGAGTGTAAGATTCAAGTGCGCAAGCACGAGAATTTCAGCTCACAACTACTAAAAGCCTCTTTTGTAGTATTCATTAAGAATATTTTCCTGCTACTTTTTGTCGTTTTTTCTTTAAAATTAATTTAATATTAAATATAATTTTTATAAAATAGTTAGTAAATATAAAGTTGCATAGAGTTATATTCAAGTTAATATTTTTTATTTCCGATTTTTAGTTATATCTAATTTGAACTTTTAGTTTTTAGTTAGATTTAAGATAAAATATTTAAGCCAAGGAAAAACCTGCCGTTCTTATATTAAAACTCAACAATGCGAAGATTTAAAATAATTGATTTCTTAGCATAATCATAAAAGAGGAAAATGGTGGAACTAATTACAACTGCAGTTTTATATCCAGCAATGCTTGGTGGAATAGGAGGTTTGACAAGAGGATTTATTGGATTGCTAAAAGCTCTGAGTTTAAGAAGAAAAATTCTTTGGAATTATTATATCATAACAGTTATTGTCGCAATGGTTATTGGTATTTTCACAGGAATTATTTTTAATTTTGATTATAGATTAAGTTTATTGGCAGGTTATGCGGGGACAGATATTCTTGAGGGAATTTATAAGAGCTTTAAGGTTGAGAAAGTTTATGTTGGGAAGAGGAAGTGAAAAATGAATTTCAAACTAACCTGGGGGAAAAGTGTTGTCTCTGTTCTAGTTTTAATTATTATAAATTTATTAACTTCAACAACTGCTAATTGTGATAAAATAGCGTGTGAGTGGTATAGTGTTAGGTATATAATAAGTGCATTAATCTCTGCTTTAATCATCTACATTATTTGGAGCTTATTTCAAGCTAAGCCAAAAAAGTCTAAAAACAAATAAAATAAAAAATGCCAAGCATAACAATAAGCATTGACGATGAAGTCAAGAAAATTCTTTCAAATAGGGCAAAGAAAAATTTGCTTACATTAAGAGAGCAAATTGAAGATATTTTAAGAAAAAGTGCTGTAAGGACAAAATCAGGCATTAGCGCTCAAAAATTCAAAACAGATGACCCATTAGTTGAAATTTTTTCTAGGGAAAATAGGGGAAGGAAGAGGAAGAAGAAATAAAAAAGGAAGGTTTAAAAATAAACATTTTCTTCTATTTTTGAGGTGATCAGCACCTCAGAACTGCTAATTCTGAGAAAAATATAGAATGGAAAAAGTAAGCAGGAGAACTTTCACTACCAAAACAATTGAGTTAGTTGCAACTCTCCCTTTAATTGGGGTTGTAGTAGATAATTTTATAAAAAGCAGAATATATTATGAAGCAGATATATCAAAAGCTACATTTGTTAATAATAAAGAGTCAGTAAAACAATTCGCAAACATACAAGAGGATTTTGATAAGACATTGGCACAATTAATTAGTTCTTATAAAAAAGAGTATTATAAATCCCATATACAAACTTACCCCTCTCTTGATAGTCAAGGGAATGTTACAATAAAAAACAGGATTGTTTGGGACTGGGAAGAACCAAAGAGTATTCCAGACCATAAAGTCATTTATTCTTGGCAAAACCAACAATCAGATTTAGCCAGCAGAGCACATTTTCTGATATCCCAGCCGTTAGTTGATAAAAACAAACTTGAAGTCATAACTATTGATAAAAAAGAATCAAACAGAACATTACAAGCAGTTTTGAGTATAGTAATTTATGGTGCAGAAATCGGATTGCTTTTAGGTTATGAAGAAATAATAGCTACAGTGAAATATTATGAAAGCTACCAGCATAGATGTATATCTTTATCAGAAAAAGTTGAAGAGATGAATACAGCTGATCAAATTAATAGAAGGAACTTTTTCAAAATTTTCGCGGCATTTACTGCTGCTGGAGTTGCAGAAAAAATAAGAGGGTATAATGCAAAAAGATTAGAAGAAGGAAAAAGTAAATTAGAAACAACTCTTGAAAATGAAAAAGCAATAGTTGCTAGAAATAAAACTCATAAAGACAAATATTTCCAAAGATATTTTCAAACAAACCCAAAAGAGTTAATCAAAAATGTGAATGAAGAGGTTTTCGTTGCGAAAGAAGCATTAGAAAAGGGGGTTAAAGATGTTAATGTAAGAAATTCTTTTCAATCCTTTGTTACAAAAGCAGAAGATTATGCAAAAAATCTTGAGGAGTTTTTTAGCAATGGTGTCCCACAAGAATTAGAACTAATTTCTGAATGTGAGCATATTACTAGAACACTTAACAAAGTAACTTCTCAGCAAAAGAATTATGCTACAACCAGCGTATTATTAGAAAGTTTAGCAGTTGGAGGAACTCTTGCAGCTGTTTTAATTCCTGCGGAAATTATTAATTCCAAAATGTCTTAAGTATATTTTAACTATTATGAAGGTTTAAAAACCCAAAGTATATAAAAATATTATGAGGTGATGGTTGCAGAATCGCCTTAGAATTCTGGGAAAGTAATACAATGAAATTAGAAGCAATATCAACAAAATCAATAAAAGAAAAATTGATAAATCTTCGTGAGCATATGTCTGGTTACACAGATATTACTTATGATTTTGCAGAGTTTTTAGCTGAAAGGCTAAAACCAAAACTTAGCCCAGTTGAATTTAATATAGCAATAGAACTTGCATTTTATGATATGCAAAATGGTACTGAAAGTCTTTTTGAAAATTCCCTTCATACTGGACTTCAAAAGTATCCCCCAATGATTTATCCTATATTAGAAACAGATATCCTCAAAATAGCAGAAGCTATTTGTCCAAGATATTTTTTTCAAGAATTTAAAAAAGTATATGAGGAAATCCGCAAATAGAAACATTTATTAATCTTTTAACCCTTTAATATTTATGCAAAGAAAAACTTACTTAATTGTTACAGCTGTGATATTCAGCCTAATATCTATTCTTCATTTTTTAAGAGCTGTGTTTTTCTGGCCAGCAAAAATTGGAACATTAGCTATTCCAATTTGGGTTTCTTGGTTAGCAATCATAATTTCAGTTTATTTAGTATCTGTTTCTCTAAACTTATTAAAAAAGAAGTAAGTTTGAAATTTAATTTTATTTATCTGCCTATTTATGCAGATATTACAACATTGTGATGAAATTATTTAAGGGTTTGGTTGAGCTCCAAATCATTTTTCATGAAGGTAAAAACAAAGTTTAATACCTTCTTTTTCTTGTATAAGAATATTTGCTTCTGCTATTTCTATTGTCATTGCTTCTTGAATCTCTGTTCCTATTATCTCTATTATGATAGGGTTTTTCTTCATCTCTGTTTCTATTGCCTTGATTTGAATGATAATTGCTTCTTGAGTAGTTTCTTCCATAATATTTATTGTCATTTCCTCTTCCTTTATTGCCATTAAATCTATTTGAAAATCTGTCACTTCCTCTTTTTATTTCAGGAGTCCATTTAATCATTGTTCTTTCAACAAAAGGAGTTTTCTCACAAGTTATATTTAATGAATTATCTTTCAGAACACTTGTGAAATTAATATAATCTCTGCTTGATACAATATTAATTACTTTTCCTTCTTTTCCTGCCCTTGCTGTTCTGCCTATTCTGTGAATATACTCTTTTGCCTCTTTTGGAAGATCGTAATTATAAATATGGGAAACCCCTTTTATATCCAAACCTCTAGCTGCAACATCTGTGCAAACCAGCACTTGGCATGTTTGAGAATGAAACTGATTCATTATTCTACTTCTTTTTTCCTGGGAAAAACCCCCATGAATAGCTAATGCATCCACCCCCATTGCCTTTAAATTATTTGCAACAAAATCAGCATTTCTTCTTGTATTGCAAAAAACCATTGCTAGCTTGGTTTTCTCGTTCTGCAATAAATGTTTAAGCACAGAATATTTTAGACCCTCATCAACATCATAATAAACTTGGATTAATTTTGCCGGATCAACATACTCTTCTGCTGAAACTTCAATTTGATTTACCATATATTTCTTTGAGAGTCTGATGATGTCTCTTGAGATTGTTGCAGAAAATAAAAGTGTTTGCCTTGGTTTAGGGCAATGATTTATTATTTTTTCAACATCTTTAATAAATCCCATATCAAGCATTCTGTCTGCTTCATCTAACACAAGTGTTTTAAGAGGCCTTAATTTAATTGTTCCCCTGGCTAAATGATCTAAAATTCTTCCGGGTGTTCCTACTACAATGTCTGCATATTTCAAATTTTCTATTTGGGGATTTATTGAAACTCCGCCATAGACTGAAATTATTTTAAGACGGTTATATTTTGAGAAATTATTTAAGGCTTTTGAGATTTGCTCTGCAAGTTCCCTTGTAGGTGTTAAAATCAGCGCCTGTATTCCAAAACCTTTTTTAGTATTCTGAAGAATTGTTGAGCCAAATACCAGTGTTTTTCCAGAACCTGTTGAAGCTCTTGCTATAACATCTTTTCTATTCAAAACCAAAGGAATTGCAAGCTCTTGTATTTCTGTTGGCTTTTCAAATTTTTCTTCTTCGAGAACTCTGATTAAGCTGGGATTAAGCCCTAGTTTTTCAAATTCATTTATGCTTGTATTTCTTCCGATCATTATATATCCTAAACATACATCTATTGATTAAAGAAAACCATTAGTTTTCTAGTGGGGTAAGAAAAAGGGATGCTTGAACAAAACATAAATTCTGTTTGCGAAACTTTTTCTTGAACTATAGACAATAAACTATATTCTTTATACTATAAATCGAGTTTTTGATGGTTTATAAAGGTGCGCATTTAACTTTATAATGTAAATGTTTATAATTGTTAGTTGAGAACAATTATGATGCCATATATTAGCACGCGTGGGGATATCAAGGTTTCTTTTTCTGAGAGTATACTCTGGGGTCTTACACCTGAAGGAGGTCTTTTGATTCCGGAAAAGTTCCCAAAATATTCAAAAAAAGACTTAGAAAAAATGAGTAAGATGAATTATAAAAAACTAGCTTTAGCAATAATGAGCTATTTTGTTGATGACATTCCTAAAAAAGATTTAAAACTTCTGATAGAAAAGAGCTATAGTAAAGACCTCTTTGGATCTGAAGAGATAACGCCTATTAAAGAAATAGGAGATGGAGAGTATATTCTTGAACTATTTAATGGACCAACTCTGGCGTTTAAAGATATCGCATTACAATTTTTAGGCAATGTATTTGATTATATTTTAGAAAAGATGGACAGCACTACAAACATTCTTACTGCAACATCTGGAGATACTGGATCTGCAGCTATTTACGGAACAAGGGGCAAAAAAAGATTAAGGATTTTTGTCTTAACGCCAAAGGATAGGATGAGTAAATTCCAGACAGCACAAATGTATTCTGTCATAGATCCTGCTGTCTTTAACATTGCAGTTGATGGAACTTTTGATGATTGCCAAGACATGGTAAAAAAAGCAAGTGAGGATATTGAGTTTAGAAATAAATACCACATAGGTTATATGAATTCAATTAACTGGACAAGGGTTTTAGCACAGATTGTTTATTATGCTAAAGGCGTCTTTAATATCCAAAAGATAAATAATTTGCCTGTTGATGCAGAAGTAGACGTCTCTGTTCCAACTGGAAATTTTGGTGATGCTTTAGCAGGCTATTATGCAAAGAAAATGGGCATTCCAATAGGTAAGATTATACTTGCCACGAATGAAAATAATGTTTTGGATATTTTCTTTAAAAAAGGAGTCTATAAAATAAGAAATAAAGAAGAAGTAATAAGAACCGATAGCCCTTCAATGGATATAACTTCTGCTTCAAATTTTGAGAGATACATTTATGATATAGTTGATCAAGATCCAAAAATTGTTAAAGATTTATGGGAGCAGATTAAAGAAAAGAGCTTCTTTGACATTTCAAAAACCCCTTATTTTGAAAGTGTGAAAAATAGTGGATTTTTTTCCTATTCTACTAATAAAAAAGAAAGATATAAAATTATAAAGCAAATTTATAACCAAAGCGGGATTATAATTGATCCGCACACTGCTAATGGAGTTGTTGCTGCAGAAAAATACAAAAGAGAAAATATTCCTGTAATGTGCCTAGCAACAGCAAGCCCATTAAAATTTGAAGACTCAATTAAAGAAGCACTTGGTAAAGAAGTCATATTAAAAAGGCCAAAACAGTATAGAGGAATCGAAAATAAACCACAAAGGTTTGTAATGATCCATAGAGGAAATGTTAATTCATTGAAAGATTTTATTAAAAAGCATATCCTTATAGACCATAAATCTTGATTAACTAAGAGTTCTTGATGTTAATTAATCGTGGAGCTTGGGGAAGTTTGAAAAGTAGTATCCAGCTTTGGAAGTAAGTGGATATGATAGTCTACACCGAGTATTCCGAGATTCAACTCCTCTTGGGCCTATATTTTTTTATCATTCAGGCTTACTTCTATGTTTGAGAATAGGAAAGTATATCTTTTATCTCAATAATGCTTAAATACAATTAAGAGCCAAATTAAAAATGGCTAAAATTAATGTTATGGGATATCTAGACTTAGATGAAGAATCTCATCATGCTATTTTATCACTTAAATTTTCATCATCGCCTTCTATAAATAACCCAAGCCGATTACAAGAATATACTATTGAGGTTCCTCTTTCTCAGATAGCGTACGAAAATTTGCAGAGTGAATTGAAGAAGAAAGAAGAAGGTGAAAGAATGAATATCAATGGTGCACTTGAAGCTTCTCTTTCTTTAGCTATATAATAAACATTCTTGAACTGAAAATTTCTTGAATAACTTATGGAATAACGCAAAAAGGTAATTACTCCTTTAGGTGTTTTGGATGGGAAAGTTTAATATAGATTAGGTTAAGGAAAATGTTAAATGTTAATTGCCCTTTGTAGCTTTTTTACACATTCTAAAACTCTTATGTCAGGAGAAAGAATTTTTACTTTGTCGTTCGGAGATCTCAATGCACGATAAATCCTTTGCAAGAATCCCCGCCATGCTTTGTCTTTGTAAAATTCCCAATAATAATCCGGATGAGTCTTTTGCAAAACCTTCCAGAATGTATCGCTTACATTTGGGTTTGGGTACTTAGTGAAAATTATTGAGTTGCACATCTCTCCAGGAAAGTCAATTCCTCTGCTACATTTTGTAGTAAACAAAGATTTTGACAGGCCTTTTTTGAAATTAGAGATTAGTAATCCTTCTTTATCTTCTCTTTGATCTGCCTTTATCTTTTCTGTACTCATAAGATTATCCAAACCTAACCTTTTAATTTCATCTTCTGTTGGCAAATCTTTGAATGCATTTACATGTATTAGAACAGGAGTTTGCGCTTTTTCCATGCATTTTGAAAGAGCAGTCAAATAATCCTCTCTTGAATGAGCATTGGAAGAAAGATTAGAGTATCTGCAGTCAAATTCTTTTCCAGTAGCCACAATTTCTGTTGAACCAAAGTTTAATTCTTCTGCCTGAACAATCTTAAAATTATTTATCTCAAAAATATTTTTTATGATTTTGTCTGAATGTAAGGTTCCAGACATAAAAATTAATAATTTTGTTTTATTCAACAAATCTTTGAATTTTCCTGAGATGTCTGTGCTTACTAATTTTATTAAAAGGTTGCCTTCTTCATTTTTCCTGTAAGTGAGATACAATTTGTCAAGTGAATGCTCAAAAGTTCTAGCTGTTTCAGTAGCTTTGTTAAGATAATTTAGTTCGTCTAATGTAATCTCAGCTTCTAAATCTAAGTTTAAATTAAATTCCTGTAAAATCTCCTGCACTTTTGTTTCTGATATGTGAAAAACATCATCTTCTATAATTCCTCTTGCTTTCTTGTTTTGCTCCTCTAGCTCGATTAATTTTTTGATTTTTTCCAGGGATTTTTGTGCAAGATTTGATTCCGGATAAAAACCTCTTGCAGAAGCCAAGAGCCGTGTAAGGTTTAATTCGTCCTGCTGAAAAAATTCGTCTAAAAACTCATCTGCTTCATCAATTATATCTACTTCTGTCATTGGTTTTCTTCCTAAAGATATCTCTGCCCTGTATTTAGCAGAATTAAAAATTGTTACATCGGCATCCATATAAGCGAGATATTGGTCATAGTAAGAACAACCTTTTTTCCTATGATAAAAGATATGCTCCTGACCGTTTACTCCGTTGTATCTTATCCTTTTCGCGTCTGTTAAGGATTTTAATTCAAAATTCGCGGGCAGAATCGGGCTCCAATATGGATTAGATGCTGCTACAGTAAACCTTCTCACATTTTCTAAAGTTAAATTACCAGAATTGCTAATAAATGGATTCTGCCTAACATATTCCATGATTTTTCCGTAATTTTTTTCCACTATCTTTATATTCTCTGGAAGAGAAGGGTCTGCACAAGAAACCCCTGGATTAATTATTGAATCATGATTATCTCTTCCTGTTATCATGGCTATTTTCATTTTTCTTCCATCTGCTTTGCGAAGATATTTTTTAGTTATGTAATCTTCTTCGTATTGTTTTTGCAGGGCTTTTACTGGCACAACAATTGAGGATTTGCCCAAAATTCTGGCAATATTCAAAGCAATGGCACTTTTTCCAGAGCCACAAGTTCCGTGAATAAAAATTACTTTGTGCTCTTTTGAAAGTTCTACAACTTCTTTTACCACATCTTCCTGGGTTTTATTATTAGTGAATTTTAACGGGGGAAGTTTTGTTTCAATACCTTTTTCACTTAAATATAAACTCCAATAATTGTTAATGCCCAAACCTTTCGTTTCTGCGTTATTATCTAGGGGGTTTTCTTGCATTTCTGGTTTTTCTGATTCTTCCTTTAAAAATTCTAATGATGAAGAAGTTTTAAGTGGCTCTTTTTCTGCTTGTTCAATTGTAAATTCTTTACTTCTCTCTGTGACATCCCCTAAAGTATAATCACTAATTTTTAAGTTCCTTATCTTATCCTGCCTGATTGGCCTGCCATCAGCATCAAAAATTAATTTCCCCATGAATTAAAGATTAGAATTCTTTGTTTAAAAACCTTTTAAATGGTTTTCGGAATGGAGAAAGGGGGAGGTTTAAGGGGAAGGGGGTTGAGTGATGAATTTGAAAAACTTATCGATGTCTGAATTTTTATGAAAAATATTGTTAATTAAATGAAATATTAGTAGAACCACCAAGGTATTCAGGGTTATTATAACAAATAAAAGAGAAATTAACAAACCTGTTTTAAACACCAGCAAAAACCATAAAAACAAAGACACTAAAGATAATATTACTAAAATCAATAAGTCTGATTTTATTCCGCCAAGAAAAACTGCCTTTTTTTGTTTAAAGCTTAACTTTTTTAATTTTTTCTCATCAAAATAGCAAGTAGCCAAAGACGTTGGTTTTAAATGCTTTAGATTCGCTTTAAGGTTCCATGCTATTCTTGCATCAATGCCTGCTTTATTTAAGGCTTTTTTATGCCCTAATTCATGTAAGTATGTAAAGATAACCAAGTCTGCAACTGCTACGATTATAAAGAATAAGAAAAATGTAATTAAGATGCCCATGTTATTATCAATCCTTATCTCTTTTTAAGTTTTATCTCTCCTTTCCTAGCTTATCCATATTGCAAGCCTTCAATCTCATCACATTTATTTGTATCATTGCCATATCTAAAAACTTTTGCATATCCTTCTTGCACTATTTGTTCATTCACAAATAACTCTACTCCTGAAATGTTTGCATATACATATCTTAACAGCCTTCCATATGCATCTTTATCACTAATATCTTTTTCAAGTCTGACTTCTTTGTCTAAAATTACGCTTGCCAAGAATTCTTTGGATTCTTCATATCCTTTTTTACCTTTTTCAGGAGCATCTACGCATAATAACCTTATTGTAACATTATCAGACATTTCAAATGTATCTCCATCAACCACTTTTGAGACATAAACATAAGTTTGGTTTTCTTTATTATTTTCTCCTAAACTCATGAGATAAATTGATAAAAGGAGGAGGACAAGGAGGGTTAAAATAGTGAGAATAAAAATTGTTTTGGGTTTGGTTTTCATTTTTTCTTTAGTTTTATATAGGGTTTCATTTTAAATAGTAAATTTAAGTTAATATCCAAATCTTCTTTCATATTCTTTATGATCAAAATATTCAACAATCATTACAACTAGTTCCCCTTCATTAGAAAAAACTGAATAAACAAGTCTCCATGCATTTGGTAATGGGTACCATAAAAGATTATTAATACCATATTTCTTGATGTATCCCCTTGGAATTCGTTCTTTTTTGATTCTTTCACCGCAAAAAGCATTTTCTTTAAAATCATCAATTGCTCCTCTCAAGGCTTTTTTTAGCCAATCATCCTCTGACAAAGAATTAAAATCTTTTTCAATTTTTGAATCTGCAAAGATTATACTATCTGCTGGTTTGTATAATCGCATAAGAATTAATATCTTTTATTATTCATAAATCTTTGTGCAAGTTGAGGATTCCATATATAAATAACATGGTCAGAGTTATCAATCCCAATCTTACTGTTTTCAACAAGATATGCCAAGATAACATTAAATGTCCCCCACATCATTTTCTTTGGAAGACTATTGAAGAGTTCTGTTTTCTTATAGTCGCCATTATGTTCTTTAATGAAAGTCTCAACCATAATAACAGTGTCAAGTCTTGGCATCCTTGTTATGATGTCATCAGTATTGCAGCTAAGTTTATTTTTAGATTCCATTTTTATTTTCCTTATCAACAACGATCTTCATCAATAAAGATTCTCCTTAAGCATTATCATATGATAATATTATCAGTTGATAATATATAAACCTTTTGGTTAGGGGAGCGAGAAAGGATTTGAGAGGGTTTGGAGAATGCACATTAAAATGGTATTGGGGGAGTAAGAAGAAATATAAAATAGGGTATTTTAACTAATAAATGATAACTTCCAGCAATAAAAACCAAATTTACATTGGAAGGCAAGCTGGAAAGGAAATTCACGAAAAGATAAAGAATGCCAAAAAATCTGTAAAAATTGTTTCTCCTTATCTTTCTCCAGATTATATAAAGGACCTTATTGTTTTGCATAAAAACAATGTAGAAGTAACTCTTGTTACATGTGATAAAATAGAAAATAATTCGTATTCAAATTTCAGAACATCAGATTTAGTTAAAAAGGAAAAAATTTATGATGAAAAGGCTGGAAAAGTGAAGAAAGTGCTGTTTAAGTCTTTTATTTGGCTACTTGCAATTTCAATTTTGTCGGGAATTCCTGCATTTGCTTTGCCTACCCTGTTCATTTTTGCAGGAATATTATTTTTTTTAAGCATGATTTCTCTGGTTTGTTCATTTTTTATTTTAGAATACTCATTCAGATATGAACCTATCTTCAGAATAAAGGTGTTTGATTCTACTACTGGAAAAAATCCAAGAAGCACCGAACTTATACATTCAAAGATCTTTGTTATAGATGAAGAAATCGCTTTTTTAGGCTCTGTTAATTTTACTTATAGTGGATTTAAAACCCATTATGAAACAACAATAAAGATTGAAGACAAAAATGCTGTTAAAGATATAAGCCATGAAGTTGAAATGCTATATCTATCTAAAGACTTGAAGGAAAAAAGTGTGGGGGACTGGGTGAGATTTGGGGGGTAACTTTTTAATTAGTTTAATATTATAATAAACATGAAAATCCTTGATTTTCCAAAAGAAGGCAGACCCCGAGAGAGATTTCTTAAGCTAGGCCCAGAAGCTTTGAGTGATGCTGAGCTTTTTGCAATACTTCTAAGAACAGGAACAAGAGGAAAGAAAAATGAGAAAGGAGAGCTTATGCCTGGAGAAAACGTTATTGAAATGTCAAATAGGTTGATTAATGAATACGGAGTAGATAAGCTTCTCGAGTGTTCATTAATTGAATTGCAAAAAATTAAGGGCATAGGCCTTGCTAAAGCTATGCAAATTTTAACAATAGCAGAACTTCAAAAGAGAGTTAATCAATCCAAAAAGCCAGTAAAAAAGATCTCATGTGCAGAAGATGTTTTCAATCATTTTCATGACAGATTAAAAGATGAAAAGCAAGAGAATTTCTATATTCTAATGCTAGACACAAAAAATAATATAATTGGTGAACAATTAATCAGCAAAGGAATTCTTGATGCTTCAATCATTCATCCCAGAGAAGTCTTTAAGCCTGCAATAAAGAACAGCGCAAGCAAGATAATTTTAGTTCATAATCATCCAAGTGGGGATCCGACTCCGAGTAGGGAGGATGAGGAGATGACTAAAGATTTTAAAAAAACAGGAAAAATGTTAGGAATTTCATTAGTAGACCATATAATCATAGGAAAAGAAAAATATCAAAACATTAAACTATAATTTTATTTTTCTAAATCTTCACTTATTTCTCTTAATTGTTCAAGAGCATCTTCTAAATCATCGACTAATTCATTTGCAATTATATTTGGATCAGGCAACTTATCAAGATCATCTAAACTTTCATCATTTATCCAAAATATGTCTAAATTAGTTTTATCTCTCTTTAGTATTTCTTCATAAGCAAAGCATTTGAATCTCTCTGTTTCTTTTCTTTGATGTCTGTTCTCGGGATTATAACATTTAACAAAATCATCTAAATCAGTTTCCTTTAATGGATTTTCTTTTAATGTGAAATTTATATTTGTTCTTAAGTCATAAATCCAAATTTTAGAAGTAATGGCTTCTTTTGAGGCTGCTTTTTTATCAAAAAATAATACATTCGCTTTAACCCCCTGAGCATAAAATATTCCTGTAGGCAATCTTAATATTGTATGTAAATCACATGTTTCCATTAACTTTTTTCTAACAGTTTCTCCTGCTCCACCTTCAAATAGCACATTATCTGGAAGAACTATTGCAGCTTTACCATTTATCTTTAAAATACTTCTAACATGCTGTAAGAAATTAAGTTGCTTATTACCTGTTTCAGCCCAAAAATCTTCTCTTACAACTGTAAGTGCTTGTTTTGCAGTATCTCCTTCTTCAGTTATTATTGTCTCTGAAGATTTCTTTCCAAAAGGAGGATTTGTTAGAACCATGTCATAAATTGCTCCTGGATTTTTTTTTAAAGAGTCTGTAACTTCTATTGGACTTGTCTCTCCATCTATTCCATGAAGATAAAGATTCATAACACAAAGTCTTGCAGCCATTGGAACAATGTCATGCCCTGTAAAAGTTTTATGTTTTAATATTTCTTTTTCATCCCTATCTAAATTAAAGTTCTTTACAATATAATTATTTGCTGATAACAAAAACCCTCCTGTTCCACATGCAGGATCATGTATTTTTATTCCCGGTTCTGGTTTCATAACATTCACCATTGCATTTATCAAAGGTCTTGGAGTGAAATATTGTCCTGCTCCCCCTTTAACATCTGCTGCGTTTTTCTCAAGTAATCCTTCATAAGCATCACCTTTAACATCTGATTCTAAACTTAACCAATTTTCTTTATTTATTAGTTCAATAATTAACTTTCTTAATTTAGCTGGATCCTGTATTTTATTTTGAGCCTTTCTAAAGATAACTCCAATTATTCCCTCTTCTTTTCCAAGTTCTTGTAATAACTTAATATAATGAGCTTCTAATTCTGTTCCATCTTTGTCAATTAAAGATTGCCAATTGTATTTTTTAGGAATACTGCTTTTTTTGTTATATGGAGGTTTAGTTCTTTCATCATCCATTTTTAAGAAAAGAAGATAAGTTAATTGTTCAACATAATCCCCATAAGACAAACCGTCATCTCTAAGTATATTGCAATAATTCCATAATTTGTTTACTATTTGTTTTGATTCGCTCATCTTATTGCTCTTCTAAAATAGATTCAACCTTATTTATAAATTTAATAACTTCATTTTGGTAATTCTCAATAATTTCTTTTGTAAACTTAATGTCTGTTGAGTAACTTGCGTCATGTCTGTCTTTTTTTAGATTTGTATATAATTCTGCTTCATTTTTTCCAATAGATAATTCGTTAATTAGTTCTGCTTCGTCTTTTGATATGGAGTATGCTTTAATCAATAGAAGAATTGTAGCATAATGATTTTTTGAAGAATAATTCTTATTTGTAATTAATGCTAAAGAAGCATGATAGAGGGCATAGTATAAGGCTACAATTTGCCAATCTTTGTATTTTTCATGGACTTTGTTCAGTTTGAAAAAGCCTAAATTGTGTTTTGCTTTTTGAATATGTGATTGGACTAACTCCGGATTTGGTTCAATTCTTTTAATTTGTTTATTTTCTATAAAAAATTCAATCTGATTTTCTAAATAATTTTTGTCTAAAAATAGTTTATTAATATTCATTTAATAGAACCTCATAAAAATTTTGCTCTTTGTATATTGGAAATCCAGTTTTTCTTGCTTGAATTATTATTGGGTCTTTGTTTTTATAAAATTGTTCTGTTGAGCATTTAAATATTGATAAAGGATAATTTGAAGAGTTGTTTATTTCTTTTTTTAGGGATTCGAAATCTGTTTTTCTATCATCTACAATTAAAATGTCTATATCGCTTTTTTTCTGTTCTTCTTTTCTTGAAGCAGAGCCAAAGAGCACAATTGTAAAAACATGTTCTGGAATTTCTTTCAAAAAGTTTCTCAATGGAGATTTTATTTCAAAATTTAAATTTTCAAACTTATTTATGGCAATTTCAGAGAACTTTAAAGAAAATAATTTTTTGTTTTTGATCTGGTAGAAAGTATTCGATTTTGTTTTATTTAATTTTATTGCTCCCTTCTTTATGAGTGTATTTAAGGCATTTTGCAATGAACTATTTGATAATTTAGTAAAATCTTTTAGCTGATTAAAATATAACTTCTCCTGCCTTAACTCCAAATATGCTCCATAAATTTTTTCATCTGCCTTCATAAAAGACACAGAAAAAGAGATTATTTAAACTTTACCATTTTTTGGCATAATCTTGCCATTTTTTGGCATAGTTCCAATTAGTACTAATTGAATGTATTTAGAAGTAAATTAGAGGTAAAATAATCATCCGGCAACCTTACGATCACCGGGGATCATACTCACAATCCTAAGATTGCTAATACTATGGGCTTTTTCAACTTTAAAAGTGTTTTGGTCTTGTAATTGTTGTGGTTGTTGGATAGTCATTTTTTATCTGATTTTTTCCTTATAAATTTAGATACCGCTATAATCAATAAAAATGCTATCCCTAATAAAAGTAACCCTTTGCCTAATTGGCTATTTAATATTCTCTCTATCCCTAATGCTCCAAGACCTCCAGCTATTAGTATCCCAAATTCATCAAAAATATCTTTATCTCTTTCACTTACAATAATTATCTTTTTTTTCATGTTTTAACCAATCTACCTTCAAAGGCAGATTTTAATATTGATTTTCTAAGTTTTTCTGCCTTGATTAAAGATTGATTAACCATCTCTTCTACTTTATCAAGATTCATTTTAACTTTTCTAAGCATCTATACAAAAATTTATCTACTTTTTCTGAATAATCTTTATCAAATATTTTACCATAATATTTTATTCCATTTATAAAATACCTTAATTGATTCATAAAAAGGACATCACTCTCTGAAAAACCAAGGTTTCTCATAAAAGAAACTTCTGCTTCATGTGAATCAGTTTTATATCCTAATAATAGAATTTTTGCCCTTAAAATTTCGATTAAAATATCGTAGCAGGTTTCAACAATATAATTTGGATTTAATTCTTCAAACCCCAATTTATCTTTTAATTTTTCATAGAATTTTAGCTTATCTTCTGCTTCTCCAATTAAACTTTTTGCTCTTTCAGAATCGGGAGTTTGTTTTTTTACAAATCCCTCTTTTGTAAATTCTTCAAATTTTTTTAAATTCCTCATATTTCAACACTCCCTCTTAAAACAATACCATTAAGAATGTTATTTCTTAGATTTTTTTTAATATTCCAATCTGGATAAAAATTGATAAAAATTGTTCTCTCCAATAATTTATCAAAAGCAGTTAATTTAATTTCTTTTTCTTTGGCTCCAATTATTAAAATATCTATATCTGATGCTGTTGTATCTTCTCCTTTTGAATAACTTCCAAAAAGGATGATTGAACATCCCGGAAATTTTTCTTCCAAAAAATCCACCAACATGGATTCATAAATTAATTTTAGATTTTCTGTTCTTTTAAACTCAAATGCCTTATAATTATCCCTATTAAATTCTATAGACATCAAATTCATGGTTTCTGATTTTTTAACTTTTATCAATTTTTCTTTTTCTAAGTCATTTAATGCTTTTGAAACTGCTGTTGGAGAAACTTTCAATGGTCTTGCTAATCCCCTTAAATTAAAACTTTGACCTGACTTAATACATAAATATCTAAAAATTTCTGATTGCAATCTTGTCCATTTAACTTTATACATGTCCATATTAGTTCTTACGTGTCTCTTTTAGTTTATAAATGTTCTGATTGAACCAACTTCCCCTCAAAAGCACTTTTTAATATTGATTTTCTAAGTTTTTCTGCTTTGATTAAAGATTGATTGACTGTTTCTTCAACTTTGTCAATTACGGAAAATTTTGATACAGGAAATTTTATTTCTTTTAATTCTTTTACTGAAGGAACATTCTTGATAGCGACTCCCCTACTGACTATCGTTAAATGCCTTTGAATAAGCTCTGATTCGAAAACATATCTAAAATATTTATTTGTTATTTTTGAATTTTCCATCCTGCTTTATCAAGTAGAGGATTAATTAACTCGTGTCTTGCTTTTAGTTCGGGGTCGTTAGGATAGTCATCTCCCATAACTTTCACTACATATATTAACTATTAAAAAATTATCTAATTACTCCTCACACTCCCAAAAAAACCCCTAAAATTTTCCATACTCTTCTTACAACTAACTATAACCAGATTTAATCCCAACTTCAACTAACCATTAAACAAATCCAAAGATTTAAATACTTAGAGCATTACTATAACATTACAATGGTAATGGATACTTTACAAATAAGAATGAACAAGAAACTAGTAAAACTCATAGATTCTTTGGTAAAGTCAGGAGTATATTCAAACAGGGCAGATGTGATAAGGGATGCAGTAAGAAGATTTGTATGGGAAAAAGAAATTGGAAGCGTGAATTTTAAAGGAAATTCTGTTGAAGAAGTCAGAAAAGCAAGGGAAAAATTATCAAAGGAAAAGATAAATTTAGATGAAATAAACAACTTATAATTGTTCTGGCTTTCTGGCTATAACAGAGTATTTTTCAGAAAACTCAATTAATTTGTTATCTCTTGTGATAAATAGGGATTTTGTTTTCTTAGCCAATAACATATGGATAATATCATAAAAACTGACTTCATAATTTGATTCTTTTTCTATTTTTCTAGCGAAATTATATTCCTCTTCAGACAAAAACACCCTTCTGAAATTTGGAGAAGACTCAAATAAAATCTTCTTTTTATCAAACTCTTCATCTGTTAAGATAAACTTTAATTCCTTTAATATAAAACCTGAATAATAAACAATTGAATTTTCAGTTTCAACCTTTTCAAGAAATTCCTTTGTAAACTTCCAGAGCAGAGCTCCTGTATTGTCATCAACCTCTTTTTGCCAAAGATTAAGATAAATACAAGTATCTATATAATAACCCGTTTTCATATCTCACCAAGAACCCCCAATATTTTAAGTTTATCTATTCTCACACTCCCGTTCTAACACACCCCCTCAAAACTCCCTAAATTTTTCTATACCTTAAACCCTTCCCCTCCCACCACTCACACTTTCCACATTTAAACACCGAAAGATTTAAATTAAGCGGATGACTGAATATTTTATAGGGAAACAGGACCTGACGAACCCCACGCTTGACGTGGTTAGTAGGATTGACGGACCTCCTTACCCTATGCTTTTCTGTAATATTTTATTTAATTTCATGCTTTAATCGCTCTAAATTTAATAAAGTATCAAGAACAAGGCTTATTCTATATTCAAATGTATCTTTTTTTAATTTGCTTTCTCTAACAACTTTGATATTAGTCCCATCAATTACCTTAACCAATCTTTCAAAATTAGAAAATTGTTTGTCATCAACAGAAATGAATATAATGCAATTATCATGATGTTTTAAGAATTCAAGGATATCCGAGTATATCTCTGGAGTATCTTTAACATTTTTAATCTTGCTCTTAAGCAAATAAGAAACTACCTTATTTTTCTCAATTATTTTCCTAATTGAGTGGGCATATGCAAGTTTGTACTTCAATTCTTTATAATGAGCAAATTTAGAGATTTTAGGAAGAAATTCCCTTATTTTCTTGTTTTCAATTATTAAATACCCTAGATAATTTTCTGAATAATCAATAAAAATGTAATAATCAAATTCTTTAGCGCCCATTTTATACTCCTTGGCACCACCTGCAATCTCCACCTCAGGTAGGGCAGAACAATTTCAAAGCCTCTTTAACTAGCAATTCTGTTCTTTTATTAATATCTTCTATTGTCCACTTGTTCATTTTTGATAGGGGATAGATTTCATTATTAAGATATAACTTATTTTTATACCCTATATAAACTCCCTTTTTATCCTTTCTATCTCTTTTTTTATCAAAAGCCAAGTTAGATAGATTAGAATTATATCCTGTAAGAGTTAAATTCCCTAGTTTATGGACATATTCCTCTTGTAATTTCTTTGCATTTTCTTTGTCTCCTTTTGCAACCATATCTATCCACTCCATAGGAATTCTTTCCCCCTCCGGGAAGACATGCTCAATAGTAAAAATATACTTACCTTTTTGGTCTCTTTTCCAAAGATCATCACTCTCTTTTGTTGAATAATTTTCCTCTACCTTACATAAAATATACCTTGTTACGTCACTATTAATTTCGTAAATATCACTAGACAATTTTTCTCTGAATAAATCATCATCAGCATATCTTTCAGGATTTATTAAAAATGTTTTAATCAACTCAAAATTTATTTTACTTCTATTCTTTTCACATTCCCCAATAAGAGCAATAAAAATATTATCCAGGTTTCTAGTTGCAGGATAATCTGTTAAATTTCTTCTTACAAAATATTTACTCAAAAAAGACAAAGTATCTTTAACTAATTCTTTTTTATCGTTAAATTCATTAATTAGATAAAGAAGGAAGATGTATGAAGGAGCACCACCGATATTAAAAATATCTGTAAATTCTTTATAATAAGAATTATCTAATTCGGGGCTAATAAATCCCTTAAAAATTATAGATTTATCATAAAGATCTTTTAACAAAAACAAGGGGTCCCTTTCTTTTATTAACTCATCATAAATTTTTAAGAGATTAGATTTAGTGGCTTTTCCTTCCTTTATTTTAACTTTAATGTTTTCTTTATGTTTAAATGCATTGTAATAATGTCTCAAAAATCTTTCTTGAAATTTAGGATCGTCAGTTAGGTTATCCAAGATTATTTTCCATTCTTCAAACGCGTCTTCTATCTTTTTGCTCCCTTTTTTCTCAAGTGTTGAAAGAAGATTGTTTTTAATTAAATCTATGGCGGATAATGGAATCCCGCGATTATTAATACTTTCAAATAGATTAAAAGCATCAGAATTGGTATTTACCTCTATTTTTATGATATGTGAAGAGTTCACTTTTTCCAATAGCTCTCTTACTTTTGCATGATCCATATCTTCTAATTTTGTTGAAAAAAAAGTGTATGCTTTATGCAACCTTCTTTTGCCTATATTCTTTGGTCTTCCCTTTTTAACTTCCAGTATTCCTGATTCTTCTAATATTTCCAAATAATCTTCATTATTGTTATTTTGATAAGAAAGTTCTAATTTTGTCTCCTTTGGCTTCTTTTTTTGAATAAGTCTGTACTTTAAATTAATTAATTCTGACTTAGATTCATCATCTTTTTTGCTTTCTGTTTGTAATTTTGCATGAATTGCAGCATACAATAAAGAGAAAGTAGTTAATCTTTGTTGGCCATCTATTATCTCTAATATCGGTTCAAAAGTGTTTGTGGATTTACTAACGCAAATTATTGAGCCAAGAAATGGTCCTTCTTCTGTGCTATCCTCTCCGCTTATGTCGTTAAGAATATCTTCCCAATTTTCCCTTTTCCAGCTATACTCTCTTTGATATTTAGGTATAGAATATTTAATATTTAATTCTGGAGAAAATAATTCGTGTAGCGGAGTGTCTTTTGCAGATTGTATCATTCTTATCTAACTCCTTTCTCCTTTTTAATTTTAATCATTCCCCCTTCCCCCATTTCTTAATAACAACCCCAACAAATAACCCTTCATTATAGGGATCTTTCTTCACATCTATAATCTTTATTTTTAGTTCTTTAATTTGTTTTCTGCTTCTAAAAACAACCCCCTCAAAAACATTAAATAATGCTTGAATTATAGTATCTATATCCTGATTTGTGTCTTCAAGATAAACATCCAGTTGGCAAGTTAGATTAGCATTGTAATGTGACTTAATTTGTTTAAGATTTTTACCAATTATCATCTTTTTCAAGAACATTATATCTTTTTTTGTTATTTTAGAAAAATCTTTTGGAATTAGATCTAAAGCAAAAACCACATAATCTCGATTTTTAACAACTAATCCCCTTAAATGTTCTATGGGGGTTTCTGATTCTTTTTTCGCTTTATCGCTTTTAATTATATCTATTAAATCCATTCTCTTTCATCCCTCAATATTCATACACCACTCACACTTCTCCTCAGGACAATCCCCATTCAACAGCTTTATCGCATCTTTCCAAACCTTCTCGGCATTCTTTACATCTATAATCATCTTTTTTAAAGTTGTGTCGAAGATAACTTCGCCTGTTGGCAGAACTTCTTTTGGAACATAAAACAATAAGAAAGCAAAATCCTCTGTTTCATAGCTATTTTTTCGTAGCAGAAAGTTGTAAATGTCCAATTGTGTTTGATAGTGTTCATGAGTGTCTTCTTTTAATGCATAACCTCTGGTTTTATAATCTAAAACAATCAGTTTTTTTCCTTTTTGCAATATGTTATCAACTGCGCCATGAAGAATATTTCCTTGTTTGTCTTCAAATGATATTCCTTTAAAATTATTTCTCCATATTTTTAATGTTTCAGGCTCATTAAACAGATTACATTTCATATCTTTGCATTCACTTTTAGCAAGCTCAGGAGGCAAAATTCCTTTATCTCTAAACCTGTCAAAATGCTCTTTAAGAATTCTGTCCATGCCACTTGGCAGGCTTGGAAATATTCCACTTGGACGTTTCCATACTTCATGCTGTGTAAGCCAGAAACATCTAGGGCATTCTTGCATAAGGGAAAGTGAGGAAGGGGAGAGTTTGAAGGTTTTTGTTTCAGGCATTTTATTTAGAATTAAAGGCTTTGTATATATTAAAAGGCTTTCTACCTTGTTGTAATTTTAACCTTTCTACATTTCTCGCACTTGTATCTTTGCATAAATTTTTCCCAATTATGAAAACCAAAGAAACATTTTAATTTATCTATGAACCCCCATCTCTTATATAACTAACTTACGATATTAAAAACCTTCTCTTAAACTAATCACAATAGAAACATTTATATACTATCTTACCAATATTTATGTGTATGAAAATTAGTAAGCAAGAGCTGTTAAGAATCAATTATGGATTTGGGGGCAACTTAAGAAATGGCTCAAGCTTAGATTATGCGTTTGATAAGCTAGGTGACAGGAAACTTGGCCCATATAAGAAATTGGCTTATCTGCTAAGAGCAATACTTGTTGATCATCCGTTTTCAGACGGCAACAAAAGAACAGCATCTTATGTTGCTTTGGCATTTACTCATGAAAAGAAAAAACAAGTTGATATGGACTTACTAATTCATCATATTGTCTCAATAGCTAAACAAAATATTCAGGATATAAGAAACATTGAATATAGGATAAAAAATGCTATCAAATAAAGCTAAAAGAATACTTAAAAAATACAGATATGTATTTGATACTTTGGAAAATTATGACAAAACAGGAAAACTCCCATTCCAAAGAAAAAGAATAGATGTAACTCTATCAGTTGAAACCATAAACAAACTTAAAGCTATTAAGGAAAAAACAGGCAAGCCTATTTCAAGAATAATTGAGGAGAGAATTTGTTAATTGAAAAGTATTATAAATAATATGTTGTTTTATTATGCATGAAGTTTAATAAAAAGATGATGCAAAATAAATACTTGGCACATAAAAACCATTTAGAATACAAATATCTTCCAGAAATTGTTTTTGGCGGTATAGACGGAAGTGTAACTACATTTGCAGTTGTTTCAGGTGTTGTTGGCGCTTCTTTAAGTTCTTCAATTGTTCTTATTTTAGGATTTGCAAATTTAATTGCAGATGGATTTTCAATGGCTACTTCAGATTATTTTTCAACAAAAACACGAAATGAACAGGGAACAAGCAGGCAGAAACCTACAAAAACAGCATTTGCAACTTTTTTAGCTTTTTTAGTTATAGGTTTAATACCTTTACTTCCTTTTATTACAGCTTTTATAACTAAATCTTCGTATGTTATCGAGAATCAATTTTTATATTCTGCAATTCTAACAGGTTTAGCATTAGTAATTGTTGGCAGCTTAAAAGGGATTATAACTGGAAAGCATCCTGTAAAATCTGCTGTTGAAACTTTTATTATTGGCAGTGTGGCAGCTGCACTTGCTTTTGTAGCAGGATATCTATTAAGCATCTTAGTTAGTTGAATCAGTGTGATTATTAATCTATTTGAGCTTTGAAAAAGAATAACAAAAACCCTTATAAACTTAAAGTTTCTTTTTTTATTATGGAAGAAAAAGAGGATGCAGAGGAATTAAATATTGACGAAAAAACAAAACTTCTTCAAGAGTCATCTATAAGCTTGCTTTTAGAAGATTATGATGCTATTTTTTCTGATTTTGACCCCCGCCCTTATTCGCAAAGGTCTGTTTCAGATGATTTTTTAAGTGAATCAAAAAAAGCAGTTAAAGATAAATTTCCGAATAAGATAGAATTAAAACTCCTTATAAATGAAAAAGTTAGAAATTCCAGTACAGAAATTATCATTAAAAAAAGACTCAAAGAACATTTTAAAGATCACCTGCATAAACACAAAAAAAATATGAAAAAGATAATAAATCAGGGAATTTCTTTTGTTATTGCAGGAGTGCTATTAATGTTTCTTGCGACTTATATCCTTTTTAAAAGTGAAGATGCAAGCCTTGTCACAAGCTTTCTTATTGTTTTTTTAGAGCCAGGAGGATGGTTTCTTTTTTGGGAAGGCTTGGATTTGGTTATTTTTGAAGCCAAAAAAAAGAAGCCAGACTTGGAGTTTTATAAAAAGATGTCAAAGTGCGAGATAAGTTTTCTTTCTTATTAATATTATGGGACAAACCTTGAATTTTCAAGACGCTAGATTTAAATTTGGTTATTCTTCATTAAGAAATTTTCTCCAGTATATAAAGATATATTTAGAGGTTTGAGTTTTTGCTTAGAAAATCTTATCAATAATTGGCCCTGCAAGTTTATAAATACCATAACCAGCTATAACAGCAATGCCTGTTCCAATTACAGAAAGCACAACAGCTCCTCCAAAAATTGCAATTTTTTCTAATCTAGATGTGCCTCTTATCATTTCACTATCTGTAGGTAAGTTTGAAGGGCTAGGATATTCTGCCATAATGTTTCTATAGATTAGGAGTTTTTAGAGTTTTGGTTTTGTTTAGCATTACTAATTTTTGATTGAAACTTGAGGAATTAATAATGTTGCAAGATAGATTATATCTTTAATCTAGCAGGTCATACAAATTATCCCATTAGCCATATTATATATCTAATTTCATAAAGATGCTTAGCTTGGATTGAGGTATTTTGACCTAGGGTGAATTTCCGGTTTAGCTTCACTTGAAAGCACGTGGTTTATTGCTTTTCTTATAGGAATATCAAGAGGATTATACCATTTTGTTTCATCATACATCCTACCCAATTCTCTTCTTGCAATCTCTTTTTTTGGTATATTTGATACAGGCTTCCCTATCTTTTTAATTATGAAATTAGCCCCTTTGTAATTAGCTAATGCTCCATCTTTAACTGCCCTATACGTTTCTAAAGTTTGGTCTAATTCTTCTTTAGATACAGGCTGATTATCCTCTTGATACAAAATTTTTTCAAGCTCTTTAATTCTTACTAATTTCTGTTTTCTATTCATGGATTTTATAAATTAAGCAGGTATTTATTTTTTGTTGTGGTGTTAAGAACATCGTTGTAACTAACATTCACCACTTGCATAATATTCAACTTCTGAATTTTGACATGCAACACATGAATTGCTGTAGGTTTTGATTTTTTGAGCATCATTTGAATAACCACAAACAGGTTTATAGAGGGTTATGCAGGCATCTGCATTTCTGCTTTTATCAGAGCAGAAATTTTTATTTTTATCAGTGTCTTTGGAATTACCACTTCCAAAATCCTCTCCAAAAACCTTGTTTAGAAAAACAACTGAAAAAACCACAACCCCAATTATTATAACCGCAATAATAATTGTTCCTATTTGGGCTTTTTTTTGCATATTTTATAAAGAATAAAGAAGTTTTTAATAGTTTTCATTTTTTTGTTTTTGAATTATTTAAATTGCTAAAATTTTGGGGTTACAGCCCAAAATTTTCAATAAAATTTTCTATAATTTTATACTGGTCAAGAAAATCATTTCCTTTTTTTGTTAAAGAAAAAGTTTTTTTATCATTCTTGTCTATCTCGGTTTTGACAAAATTTTTCGTTAAAAGCTCATCCACATAATCTTTAAACATCTGAGGAGACAAATTTGAAGCGTAAAGCAACCTTGTTGGCTTGATTTGCCTACTATCCCTAATAACCTTTAAGATATCTTTTATTACATCTAACCTTTCACGCTTTTTCGCCATTTTATTATTGCTTAGCTCTTGTAACACTAATTACTCCAAATAAAAATAACAAGAAAATAATTGCATCAAGTATAAGAACATTTAGAGTGATAAAAGAATTTGCCCAAGCATAATATGCCCCTGCAAACGAATTAAGAATCCATGCAGTTAATCCTAAAATCATCGCAATAAGGTAAAACTTAAGAAATTTATGTTGTCTTGCGTCTGCGCGATAATTTGCAAAACTTATGATTGTTGCAACAGCAAAAACGATAATTTGTGAAGCAAACAAAAATATGCGAGTTTCTTGCCAAATAGAATCTAAAAGCACAATAATTAGAGCCATTGCGTAAAAAATTGCAATCTTTGAATTAAATAGTGAGCTTGAATAATTATCAGCTGTGTCCTCAATTCTTTTCCACAACAAGCTGTAAAGCAGGAAAAATCCTGCCATTATAATAAAAAATTCAAATATAAAATTCAGGCTGTAAAAAAAATTAAGGTTTTTATATCCAGTAAAAAAAGCCAACCCAATAAATGCCCTTGCAATAAATGCAATCCCATAGAAAAAAAACGCGTTTCTGAAGTATCTTATTCCTTGATGCAGGCTTATTTTAAAAAGCCTGTCTGTTCTGACTACAATAACCACGCATATGGCACCGATTAACAAGCCATAAAAAACCTTGAGTAAATCCTTGTTTTCTATAATCCAAAGGTATTCATCCATAGAACTTGGATTTTTTTGCTTATTTAAAGATTTATATAAGGTAATATAGAGGATAATTACTTATTTTCTTTAGATATTTATTCTTCTGATTGCTTATAAAGCAGTTTTCTGTAATACAATTATAAATAAAGGAGGCATATCATGTTTACCAATGTCTTCTGAAAAATTTCATATCACTGCAAACCCTTTCACCTCGGAGAGATTAGGCCTTATTACCACCTTATCACCAAAGGATAATCAGGCCTTTTTCTCCAAATTATGAGTTAGATTTAAACTGCAACAAAACAAAAACAAAAGAGAAAAAATGGAACAAGAACCTCCATAACATATTCAGCCCCAAGCGATTAATTTTATCCTTGTATCTTTGATAAGGATGTAAAGCATTAAATACAAGTTGATAGCAAACAAAGATAAAGACACAAAAAATTCTATCCAAAGAAGCAGTAAATTTGTTTCTTTGATTAATAACGGCCCAAATATTAACAGGTAAGAAAACATAAATAAGACAAATCCTGAACTAATCATACTCAATATTGCCCAAACATTAATTGCAGACTCCATTTTACAGATTTTATAACCATGCACTAATTCTTACGATTTTAAAGATTATTGTGTTTAGATGGGCATAGTTAGTGAACAATCTGAATCTAACTTTAATAACTTAAAAACTTTAAATCAGTATTAACTTACTCAGCTGGTTATACCTCTCAATTAACAAACCTCTTAAGATAACTATACAATTAGGAAATTTAATTAATGCCATAGCAAACCTTTTATACATATTTGACTTTAATAAAAAAGGTGGAAAGATGAGGAGCACAGAATATGACTGTTTTGAGTGCAATGGCATGGGCACAGAACACAATAAAAAATGCCCTGATTATACCCCAAGAAATGAAGAGGGGTTTTGCGTTATTAAGCATATTGAACTAAACCAAGAGTTTAGGGAAAGAAATGGTTTAAAATCACACGAATTTGATGAGTTGAACTTTCTGATTGAAAAAGAATTTGGAGAAAAAGTTGATTAGTTTATAAATTTCATTAATTAAATAACAAACCTGCTCCAAGAGTTCCTGCATGATCAATTTTTGAAAAAAGTATAGGGGTTTTTCTTGGAATAAAATTATATTTATACGCTTGTTTTTTAATCATATTAAGAAATTCATTGCCTGATTCTCTTAAGCCTCCTGCAAGAATAACAACTTCTGGGTCAAATATAGAAATTAATGATGCTATGCCCTGCCCAAGATACATTGAAATTTCATTTAAGATTTTCTCTGATTTTGTGTCTTTTTGCTTAATTAACTCTTGTATTGCAAGTTTTTTATGAAAATGTTTTAATGAAAGGGATTGAATTGCTTTTCCAGAAGCATAATATTCAAAATCTTTGCCCTTGTCAAGAATAATGTGCCCTATTTCTCCTGCAAATCCAGCGCCTTTATACAATTTTCCATTAATAATTATGCCTCCGCCAATTCCTGTACCTAATGCAAGTACGATAAAATTTTTTTTAGTTTTTCCTTGACCTATTTTGGATTCGGCTATGGCAACACAATTTGCATCGTTTTCAATGATAATCTTTTTATTAAACTTTAATTGTAAGAATTTTTTTATATTCACCCCATTTATCGGTAGATTAGGAGCGCATTTTAATATGCCTTTGTCAACAACTCCTGCGCATGAAATTCCAATGCCTTTAACATTTGGAGTTATTTGCTTTGAAATTTCAGAAACAAACAGGTTAAGAACAGCTTTTTTTGTTTTTGGGGTTTTGCTTTTTACATAATTAAAAAGTTTATTTCCACGAACAATGCCTGTTCTTAAATAAGTACCTCCAATGTCCACTGCTATCACTTCTTTTGGCATGATTAAAACAAGATTTCTTTGTTTAAATAAATTGTTGAACGCTGCATTGAAAAAAGAAAGGTTTAAAAAGGGTTTAACGTATAAAATAAAGTGAGGTGAACAGTGCCTCAGAACTGCTAATTCTGAGAAAATTTAATATGATAGAAGTACAAATATCTTATGATCCAAAAATAGTAGGTTATCCTTTCCTTAAAATTATTTACGATGATTTTGGATTAAATGCTCCAACGCCAGAAGAGATGATGAAGCATAGAGATAAAATTAAATTACCATCTGGAAAAGAAACAGAAATTGGTTGGGAAAGTTTTGCTCCTTTATCAAAAGAAAAAGCAAAAAAACTAGTAAATTTATTATTAGATAGTTCTCTTTTAGGGGTAAATAACATAGAAGTTAGAGAGTTAAGGGGTGTTGGGAAAGATTAATGTATCTAATAACTTAAAAATAGAATTTTATCTAAACCTAATTTAATAATCTTATTTTAACTTCATTCTCAACAAATTATTCTTAGCACCGAAATGCCGCAAAACAGCTTCACTCTCTCGCAAGCCGAGTTTCAAACACTGCATAATCGGCTTGCTAACAATTAAACCTGCTACAAAACCAGATGCAAAAGCATCTCCTGCACCTGTTGCTTCAACAACTTTTACTTTATTTGGTATTAAAGAATATTTTTTGTTATTAGCAAGACATGATATCTCTTTTGGACCATTAGTCATAACTACAATTTGAGGGCCTAGTTTTGTTAAAGCTTTTAATACCTCATTTTCTTTTGCGTTTTTTGTTAATAAACCAGCTTCTTCTTTATTTAGTATTAAAACATCTGTAATTTTCAAGATATTCTTCAGATTTTTCTGTTTGATTAAATATGCGCTTGGGTTAAATGCAATTTTAGCTCCTTTTTCTTTGTGCTTTTTTGCGATTTGAATTTGTGTTTCAAAACTTTTTCCAAGTTGAGATGATAAATAAAGCCATTTTGTTTTAAACCATCTAATATCATTTGAAGAAATGTTATCATTTGCTCCTTTATAAGTTAGAATAGTTCTATTGTGCTGTTTGCTGTCTAATATAATTGAAAAGCCAGTTGTTGGTTTTTTCTCCTGTGTGCCAAGAAATTTTACTTTTTCTTTTTTAAGCTGATTAATAATTCTTAATCCTCCTGTTTCATTTCCAACTTTGCTTATGCACCCTGTTTTTAATCCTAATCTTGCAAAAGCAACTGCTGTATTTGTAGCTCCTCCTCCTGTTTCATATCTAAAATTATTGATTAGGATCTTGCTTCCGGCAGTATAGCAAAGCATGCCTTTTTTTTCTGCAGTATCTGTATCTATAAATATGTCAACTACTGCACTTCCAAAAGTTACAACATCAAATTTTCCAAACATTTTTTATTTTTCCTCATTTTTTATATATCACACGCCATTAAATTAAATTTAACTCAACTACCTTATTACTAATCTTATTAATCTTTTACTAACATTTATCTGCACACTTATCTACTTGCTATATAGCACTTAAGTCCTTATTAACTTATAATATTTAGTGTACATTTGCATACTAATTATAATAATGCTCAGCCTTTATTAATTTAAACCTTTTTACTTCATATCTAAATTTATTTTATGCCCAAAGCTACTAATCCAGGAAGTTTTTCTCCAGCAATATAGCTTAATAAAGCTCCTCCTGACAAACTAATATAGCCAAACCTCTTTTTATTTATTTTGTATTTGCTAATAGCATCATTTAAGTGCCCTCCCCCTATTAATGATAATGCTCGTGAATTTGCTATTGCTCTAAGAAGCGCAATTGTTCCTTTTGCAAAGGGTTTTTTTGAATAATTTCCAGCAGGACCTTTCATACAAAGTGCTCTGGCTTTTTTGATTTTATTAGAATATAATTCTATTGTTTTATCTCCAATGTCTAATATTTTATAGTTACTTGGAAAATTATTTATTTTAACATTAACCCTCTTATTATTAACATTTATTGCTAAATCAACTGGTATAATAATTTTGTTTAATTCTGGTTTTATCTTTTTTACTAAATAGAGCTTATCTTTCATAATTTTATTTTGTAAACCGAGATTTTTTCCGCTTGCAATTATGCAAAGTGGTGCAAAGGTTCCTGTTACTAAAACATTGTTTTTTGCTTTATTTAAGAGTTTGATATTGTCTTCTGGTTTTGCACCTCCAAGAATGTAAAGTGTATTTTTGCTTTTCAGATTTATTTTTTTTAGAGCATTAAGCTCTTTTTCTAAAAGCCTGCCAATACAACTTGGTAAATATTTCGGAAAACTAACTAAAGATACTTGATTTCTATGGCAAACAGAAAAAGCATCATTCACATAAATATTAGCTAAAGGGGCAAGGGTTGCGATTAGCTTATTACTCTCTTTTGCCGGGCGAAATTCATCTTTAACAAACCTAATATTATCTAATAATAAAGCCTCGCCTGATTTCAGCTCTTGAATAGCTTTTTTTGCTCTTTTACCTATGATGTCCTGCACAAATTTTACCTTGGCATATTTATTAAGAAGTTTAGCATGTTGCCTTAAAGACGTAAAATCGTTTTCTCCTGGTTGCCCCTGGTGAGCAAGGATAATAATCTTGGCTTTTTTTCTTTTTAATTCATTTATCGTTATTGCCGCTTCTTTTATTCTTTCTGAATCCTGAACTTTTCCACTAATAATTGTAGAATTTAAGTCTGTTCGCAATAAAACATGCGTGTTTTTGAAATTAAAATCATTTAGGGTTTTCATATTACTTATATTATTGCAGTGCCTCTTTTTTATTATTAATTAAAGAAGAACAGTATTATAAATTTGTTCATTTTTAGGGGTTGAATAATACCTCCTTTTTTGTCGTATTCGGGTGATTGAGGCTTTGTTTTAGAAGACTTAGCCATCTGTTTCTGCCTAAAATCTAAAAGCCCGTATTGGAATAAACCAAGAAAAATAAAGAAACATTAATTTTTAAGTAAAATAAATTCCTTTAACATTAAAATGCATACAAACCGATAACTTTAAATATCAGCTGAAATCAGATATTATCATATGATAAAAAAAAGTATCAAACAAACAATAAAGGCGCACTTTTTTATCAATCCTTCAGCCAATCTGAGAGTAAGGGGAATAGAGAGAGCCCTTAAACTCCCGTTGCCATCAGTCATCAGGTATTGCAATGAATTAGAGCAAGAAGGCATTCTGACAACAAACAAAATTGGAAATGCCAATTTCTATACTTCAAACAGGGGAAGTCAAAAATATATCCTAGAAAAAAAACTATATAATATAAAAAAGATGTATGAATCTGGGCTTATTGAATACTTAAGAATAGAATTAAGCAATCCTACAATAGTTCTTTTTGGCTCTTATGCGAAAGGAGAAGACACAGAAGAAAGCGATATTGACTTGTATATAGAAACCCCCTCAAAGAAAGAGGTAATCCTTGAAAAATTTGAAAAATTACTTAAAAGAAGAATACAAGTATTCCAGCATAAAAATCTTAATGAG
>JAGVXI010000011.1 GCA_018303855.1 Candidatus Pacearchaeota archaeon | reverse complement strand
GAATGTTATCAAGGATGTATCAAGGGAATTGCAAATCCTGATAATAATGTTATGTTAAAAGTTACCATAAAAAATAATTTTGATTTTTGGGTTAAAGTGGGTTCTGAAAATAGTGATTCTATAAATTTGAGGATTTTAGTAGAAAACAAAAATTTAGGAAATTGGAATGGAAATGGTAAAGAAACTGAAACTCATAAAATTATGGGAAGTCCAGCTTATATTCCTCCAAAAAGCAAATTTGAGTTTTATATTCCATTAAATTCTTATAATAATATGGAGAGAGATAAAAGAGTAAGTGATTGGATTTTGACACCGACTTTAGACCTTCAAAATATTGAGTATTATCAAAATCCTTATGATGAGAAAAAAGCAATAAACATAAATTCTCAATATAAAATCCCAAACAGCATAGTAGATAATCAAGTAAAATTTGAAGGAAAATCCGAAGGTGTTGAGATTCAAACAAATTCTTTTTCAAAAATTATAAGTGTGATAAAAGGATTTTTTAGTAATTGGACAGGTTGGATAATTGCTTCAGTTATTGTGGGAGTAATAATTTGGGCTTTAACTGGCAGAGGAAGAAGTAGGAGAAGATAATTTGGCGTGAGCCGACTATCTATCCGAAGGATTAGGAACTCCCCCAAAATAAATAGAAAAATTTGGGAGAGCGACAGCGAACCTTTTATCCTCTGTTAGACGAAATTTTAATTTCGTGGGTTTTCATTGGTCGGATAAAAGAAGTTTTTCTGCGAGGCGAAGCCGAGACTATCTGTGCGAAGCACTAAGGAAATCCCCATATAAATCCAAAAACGAAGTTTTTGCTATCTAGTTTTCTTGAAAAGAAAACTGCGCGCGTCTCTCCTATTGGGTGGGAGAAAAAATATTATTTCCTATTTCTTTGTTTGAACTCTAACTTGTAGGCATTCTCAAAAATTGAAACTAACATGATGGAAATAGAACCAGAGGTTATATTCCCATCTTAAAAGAGATGTATGGTAACCTTTTTAAGTAATAAGGGTTTGATTAAATTATGCAGGAAGAAAAATGGGTGCTCTTTGACAAATTAAAAGAAAACTTGATTTTAAGAAATTATTCTAAAGAAACTTCTAAAGCCTACCTTGTTCATATTAAAAAATATTTTGAATTTTTGAATTATTTTAATGAAATGCCAAATTTTGAAAATGCTAAAAAATATATATTAAAAAAGCTTGAGAAAAACGAACCTTCTTCTGTACATCATACAATTTTCGCACTTGAATATTTTTTTAAGAATATTTTAAATCAAAACATTTATATTCCAAAACCAAAAAGAAACAAAACAATCCCTATAATATTAACACCAGAAGAAATTAAAAAAATGATTAAGATTACTTCAAACATAAAACATAAACTCATATTAAAAATTCTTTATGGTTGCGGATTAAGAGTTTCTGAAATTATTAATTTAAAAAAAGAGAATGTTAATTTTGAAGAAAAATTAATTCATATAAACCTAGCAAAAGGAAAGAAAGACAGGTTTGTCAAAGTTCCTGAATCACTCACAGAAGAGCTTAAAGCATATATCAAATTGAACCCTGATAAAATTCTTTTTCCATCAAATCGAGGAGGAAAATTAACAAAGAAGAGTATTGGAAAAATAGTTGAGAATTCCGCAAAAAAGGCGGAAATTACAAAAGAAGTTTATCCACACCTGCTTAGGCATTCTTTTGCAACACACCTTCTTGAAAATGGAACTGATTTGAGAATAATTCAGAAGCTTTTAGGGCATTCAGATATAAAAACAACGCAAATCTACACACAAATTTCTCAGGCATCTATAAAAAATATAAAAAGTCCATTAGATAACCTATAAAAAGAACTTGTAAAAAATGTCCAACAAATCCAAGGGAAGCAATGCTGAACGCGAGTTATTTAAGAAATTCATTGAAGCTGGATGGAGAGCTGTAAGGGTTGCAGGAAGCGGTGTTATGGAAAATGCTGAATGCGATTTAATTGCAGGCAAAGCAGGCGGGAGAAAATATGCAATTGAAGTTAAATCAAGCAAAAAACCTGTGAAGTATATTTCAAAACAACAAATTGAGCAGTTTATGATTTTTTGCGAGATTTTTGGGTTACATCCAGTAATTGCCCTGCGTTTTAACAGAGAAGGATGGCTTTTCTTGCACCCTAAAAAGCTAAGAGATGTGGGAAATAACTGGGCAGTTTCTTTAGAAGAGGCAAAAAAGAAAGGCGAGAGATTTAGCCAGTTTTTTAGTTATTAATTGGATGTAGGAAGAGTATCTTATTTAATAATAAATCTATTTTGGACAACAATTATTCTTAAAAAGCGTTATTGGGTTTATAAACAGAATGGCTGACTCTAAAATTTTTAGGATAATGGAAAGGTATTTGGAACAATTAAGAGAAAGTAAAATAAAAGTAAAAAGGCCAAATAATACAAAAATAGGTTATTCCCCATTTTTTTGTTCTATGAGTGTGATAGATGATTCTATTTCGCACATTCTGGAAATGGAGAATGGAGGAGTTTATTTCTTAAAAGAACCTTTAGGCTATACTCCTTTAAAAGCAAGACTTGAAATAAGAATGGGGCATCCAATAGAAGGCGGAGGGATTCAGAGTGAATCATTCAAATTGCCAGGAAACTTAGAACCATTGGCGAGTAACATTGTTTTAAAAGATGTAGGAAATGCTACTTTTTGGCAATGTGCAGAAGATTTAGAATCAAGGTTTGCCCAAACTTTAGGAAGAACAAAAAAAAGAGAGCAATATGTTTTTTTTGCAGATGCCAAAAAAGTAGAGTATACAGAAAAAGAAAAAAACCTTGAATTTGATTTAAAAAAATTAGAAAGTGACCTCGCAAAAGCTTCATTAGAAATTAATAATCGGATAATAAAAGATATTAATTTTGATTTTGATGCTTCATTAACAAAAAGATATTACTTGAATTCAGAAGGAACAAGGATATTTACAAATTTTATAGATTATTTTTTATCTATGGAAATAACGGCTGTTGATGGGCAAAAGAGAGTCATCCCTCACAGCTTTAGATGGGTGGGAAATGATATAACTAAAATCCCTTCTATAACCGAAATAATAAAAAAAGGAAAACAAATTACCCATGAATTAAGCGAAATATTAAAAGCTCCAATACAAAATAGCGGAGCATTTCCGGCAATTCTTGATGGAGAAAACGTAGGGGTATTATTTCATGAAGTTATGGGGCATGCATTAGAAGCGCATAGAATGAAAGATGACGAAGAGTGGTTTAGCGAAGGAGGAGTAACTTTATTTAAAGACAGACTTGGGGAAAAAATTGCGCCAAATTTTTTGCATGTAGAAGATAACCCTGCATTGGAAAATTGGAATGGGAATCCGCTTTTTGGACATTATAAATTTGACGAAGAGGGAGTGGCTGGCAAGAAAGTAAAGCTTTTGGAGAATGGAGTTTTAAAAGAATACATGCATTCAAGAGAAACAGCAGGATATTTCAAAACAAATTCAAACGGACATGCAAGGGCTGAATTAAATTCAGATCCATGCCCAAGAATGTCTAATATTATTGTAACCTCTTCAAAAACTGTTTCAAAAGAAAAATTAAAAAAAGAATTGATAGCAGAATGCGAGAAAAAAGGGTTAAAATATGGCTTATTGTTGGTGGGAACTGAAGGAGGATTAACTTTACCAGAAGAAAGTCATTATAACACTTATCCAAAAAGGGCATTTCGAGTTTATACAAATGGAAAAATTCAAGAAGTTCGTGGGGTATTTATTACTGGAGAACCTAATCAAACATTAATGCATATTGATTTAACAGATGGTAATTATGGAGTTTTTCACGGATTTTGCGGTGCTGAATCAGGAAAAGTAAGTGGTACAGAAATTGCTCCAGGAGCATTTGTAAAAAGTCTGAGTGTAAGCAGAATACCTGAAAGAAATTATCCTCATACTTATGCTCCTGTATTAAAATAAAATATAAATAGTTTGGTTTACTCTTTTATTCATGGCAAAAAATAGGATAATATTGCTTTGCCTATTTTTCTTATTAGTAATTCCTACAATTTCTGCACAGAATATTTCCATTGATTATCCTGATGAAGTTGAAATAGGAAAAGAATTTCAGATTAAACTTCAATTAATTGATTTTGAATCAGGCACTTATGATGTAAAAATTGATATGTTTGGCGATGGTGCAAGAATTGCAAGAATATTAAATAATGGAGTATGGAAATCAACTGTTTATTATATTAGCGAAGCCATTGAATCAGGGCAAGAAGAAGATTTTACAATGAAAATTGAGAGTTATGTAGGAAATATTAATTTTGAAGTTAAAATACGAGAATCAGGAAGCGAAACCAAATATTTAATCTTTGGTGGTTATAGTCTTATTTCAAAAGATTCGGATACTCTGCAAGAATGGCAAGAACCTGAAAACCAAATTGATGAAACTCAAGAAGAGCCAGAAAGTGTTAATGATAAAAACACTAATGGCGAGCGTTCTGTACAATTAACAGGGAGTGCGATAAATGATGAAGATAAATCAAATATTATATATCTAAATCCAAAAGATATAAAAACAGATGAAAATTTTAAATCAGAAGCAAAAGGAAAGAATACTATTTGGGCTTTTGCTCTTTTTTGTATAGCATTAATATTATTGTTTATCCTAAAAAAAGTAAATGATGTAAGGAAAAATGGAATCAAATAAAGATACAAACTTAATTAAAGCAGTTTTGCTGCTTGAAATCATAGGGCGTCCACCAGAGCATTTAATTGAAAGCCTTGAAGCAATAATAAAAAGAATTGACGAGGAAAAAGGGGTTAAGGTTAAAGAAAAGAAAATAAAAGAGCCTGTACTGATAAAAGAGCAAAAAGATTTTTACACAACGTTTGCTGAAGTCGAAGTTGAAATTGATGAGATTATGAGCTTGGTAATTTTGATGTTTAAGTATATGCCTGCCCATGTAGAAGTTGTTTACCCTGAATTAATTGCTATTACAAACCAGGGATGGGGAGATATTTTAAGTGAACTAACAAGAAGACTTCATGGATATGATGAAATTGCAAGAGTTTTGAGTTTTGAAAATAAAAAACTTAAAAAACAGCTTGAAGAAATGTTGGGTAAAGGAGAACCAAAAAAAGAAAAGGTGAATAAAGCAAGAAACAAAAAAGTAAAGGATGAGAATAAACCTGAAAAAAAGAGAAGATAGTTATTTAATCAAGATTTATTAAGAAGGGATTAGTAGATAATCAGTGCTCAACAAGTTATTAATCAACTAATCTATATGCCTCCACAATTTTTATTTAAATCGTATATTTCCCGCATTAATTTACTCCTAAATAAACTAAATAAAATCATCTCTTCCCGCCTGCCGTTTTTAACAAATCAACTTCTTGTTTTGCCCCACGATACTTATATTTAAAAAACCAGCCTAAAAATATAATCAAAACAATAACAATTGTCCATCCAATTGTCTGCCTTAACAAGCTTTTTGATTTTTCCTTGCACTGAGTTAAACAACAGGGACCATCACTGGCAGTTTGTGTTTCTCCTTCACAGGTTTGATTTTCTGCACAAATTACTCCATCCAACTCTTCGCAAGTTTTTATGCGCGATGGCTGGTAATCGCTAATTGCACTATTATTTTGAAGAGGGGCATAATTCTTCTCAAATTTCAAAGTTATTGGGAGATAATCAAATAACCCGCCTTCTGTTTTTGCTCGTATCTCTTCTTCAATTGTTATTTCTTCATTAGAAGAATTAAAAGAAAGCTCAATTGCCTCGCTGGTTTTACCTGCTTCCAATTCGTCAATCCCACTCATTGAGAGAGAAAGATATGGGTTAAGCCCTCCAGAAACTAAAAGAGTGATGTTTTCCAAATCAGTCTGTCCTATGTTCTGCAAGTAAATTATTCTTTTTGTGCTGGTATTTGTTGGCATTGTAAGATTGATAAAGGCAGGGTCAAACCTAAATAAAGTTGTTTCTTCTGCTGGCTGGGTTTTGTTTGCAATAATATAAACGGGAATATTATAGGTTAAACTATCAGAACTTAACTCTACTGCTTCAAATATTGATGTATTCATACTGTTTGTCTCAAAATTTATTTTTTTTATTTCTCCAGATTTTAGACTAATTATAGTTTCATTGTTGTTGCCACTATTATCGCCGCTAAAACCAAATAGTGAAGCAAAAAATCCAGCAGTACTCCCTTTAGCTTCTGGATTTATTTTTATAATTATGTTTATTTTATTATTTTGAAGATTCTGGACTTTAAGGTAAAAATTATTTTTTGTTATGATAAATCCAGGAAAAACTGAAAAATCTGCTGTTTTATTTGATATTGAGAAAGGCAGGATTATATCATTATCAGTAATCTGGGAACCTGCGTAATACTCAACTCCTTTTACTACAATAGAATAATTGCCTTCTTGTTTATCTTCTGTCAAAGCATAAAGATAAAATTCATCATTTATCTGAGCAACATCATAAGGAAATGGCACTCTAACATGCTCCCTATAAAAATACACGTTTTCAGGCTTTATGCTGCTTAGAAAGTTTCCAGAAACTTTCGCAATTATCGTTTCTCCTTTGGCAACTTGAGCTGGAATATTGGTTTCAATAGCAGAGATAATTGATATTGAAAAAATTGCTAATACAAAAAAAGTCAAAATGATAACCAGCAAACAACTTTTAATATTTAGCACTTTGTATGACATCGTGTTTTATCATAGGCTTTACATTAGCAATATCCTAAAGAAAAAGAGGTTAATAAATTTTTATTTTCTCTATTTTAAACTAACTTATAACATAATCATGCTTAAAGTAACTGCATGAATTCGTCCGCATTTGATTGTAAAAAAAGCGTATCAACAATATTTTTTGGAGAAGTGTTTTTTCTTTTTGCTTGGTAATTAATTTGAGCTTCAAGTGCATCGTATAATGTAATGCAGACAGAGGGAGCAGAAGCACCCCCTAACATAATAGAACCAAAAAGAGCTTTATTATACTCTGGATCTTTTTCTTCTAATTCCTTTAATTTTTTAAGAAAATACTGGTGTAATTCAAATTCCATTTAGTAAGTTGAAAATAAACGTTTATAAAAATTATTGTTCCATAAACTAATTGTTTTCTGATATAGAAACTAAATAATCTAAAGTCCTATTTTCCCATGGCTTTTAGTTTTTTAAGAACTTCTTCCATCTCGCTTTCTGGTTTTCTGCTAGGTATTGGCCTCATTATAGGGCGCACAGCACCTGGGGGCAATATTCTCCTTGGCATTAGTCTTGCTCCTGGAGGCATTAGTGTTGGAGGCATTCCCCTTGGAGGCTGTACTCCTCCTTTTTTGCCACCAAATCTTGATTTTGTTTTAAACCAGACTTCTCTTAATTTATCCCTGAAAATAATTCCGATTATTACTAAAACAATTAATGCTAAAAATATCCAAATCCATAACCAGTTTTTAGGAGGTTCTTGCTTTTGTGCACAACATTTATCTGTTTCATACTGGCAGGTGTATGACGATTTTTCTTCTTCGTCGTCACGGCAAGAAGTTATTCTGCAGGTTCCAATATCTGATGTACAAGTTGCAGTTATTTCTGGTTCTTTTTCTTCACAGGTCCCGCCAACACAACATATTTGCCCTGATGTAATGTCTGATGCTTCAACTGTGCTTCCACCATAAGAACATTTATGAGTAGAAGAATCACACTTTGCCCCCCCTTGAACTGCGCATGTGTCGATGGTTTTTTGCTTGTCACAACAAACTTTTAATCCTGCGCATTCATAAGCATTTAAAACATTGCCTTGGGCTTCATCACATTCTGTTTGAGGAACACAATAAAGATTTGAAGAAATGCAGTCATCTGGATCTCCGTCGTCAAAAGTGTCTGCTACTTTTGGCCAAACAGCTGCAAGAATGAATGCTGTATTTCTTATATTAGCTCTCCAGCTTCCGTCTTTATCTTGCTTGTCTAATAACCAATTCTTAGCATCTGTTATTCTAGAGTCTTCCCCCCCATATAAAGAAAGCATTGCAACAGGGGTATCATAAAACTCTTCACCTGATTCATCCCAGTGCTTGTCCTTTTGTTTATTTAGCAGTTTAATATAAAATTCCTGCTGTCCTGTTAAAGAATACAAGAAAGAATCTGGCAGATATTTTTTATTTTCAGTATCTTCTGATGCAGCAATCAAATAAGGAAGGAATGATGAAACATCTCTCCCTAAATAACTTAAAACATTTGCAGCCCACAGGCTTCCTTCATAATTGCAGTTGCCTCCTTGTTTAAAGCAAAATGACTCAATTTTTTCTTTGGTAGTATCACCTGCACTTCCCTCATGAACAGTTTCAGAAACATAAATTGTGCTAGAACCTTGTCTTGAATAAAGCAAAGTTGTTAAAAATCCTTTATCGCAACTAATTTCAAATTCCTTGTCATAACAGCTTGATGCAACTCTTAGCCAGTATCCATGAGGCTCTAAAGTTAAGCAACCTCCTGCATTTCCGCTTAACTTTTTTTCTGAATCTATATTTATTGCATATCCTTGACCGGCACCAGATTTAATATTGCATGTAGTTGCTTCATTGCTGTCAATTTCCAAATACCATATTAAATCTGTCGGAGTTTTGTTTTGAGAAAGAAGCCACTCTTCTGCTTTTTCCGTATCATCGCCTGCTTTGTTTAAAGCAAGAATAGCCTGGGCAGTTGTTTTAATATTACAACTCCCTTTTGGCCAGCATTGTTGATTAGTTTCCTGGACAAGTTTGCCTCTGCACTCTGATTTAATATTAGAATTATAAGATAATGCAAGCAAAGAAAAAATTTGCTGGTCTATGCTTAAACTTCCGCAGTTACCTTCAACTTTGTCTTCTAACCAATTATACGCCTTATTAACTTTTGCTTGTTCAGAATTATCATCAACAGAGGTTATATTCTCGGCTGCACTGATAAAAGAGATTGTTAGGACTAAACATATCACGAAAATTCCAATCAATACCCCTTTTTGCATATTAGATTGAATTATTTGTTCTTTTTAAAATTTGTCATATTTGGATGCAAATTTTAAAGCCAAGAAATTAAGGGATTACATAAGAAATTTCTATGTTTTAAAATTTGTCATATTTGGATGCAAATTTTAAGCCCACAAAAATTCAGGACATTCGAGAAATTTTTGATGTTTTAAAATTTGTCATATTTGGATGCAAATTTTAAAGCTAAGAAATTAAGGCACATACAAAAAAATTTCTAGACTTCAGGTTTATGCTTCTCTACAGGATTATCTGGGTTACTAAGTTGAAGAGCTTTCTTGATAACATAATTAATCGGGTTTTTGTATCTCTTTTCTTCTTGGGTTGGAATTATTCCAATACCGGCATAATAATCTTTGTCAAAATTTGGAGGTGGTACAATTTTATTTCTATAACTCCAAGACAGCTGAGATTTAATATAACCATTTTTTAATGGCATTTGATTTTTATTGTTCCAATCTTCAATTCTCTTTTCAAGCTCTTCTTTTTCCATGCCAATTGAGCGGAATAAATTTATCAGGATAAACAGCGCCCTTTTTTTACCATCAGCAACACCCTGCAGAATTTTCTGAATGCTTGGAGGGAAAAATTCATTTGAAATCTTAGCAAGCTTTACTGGTTTAAATTCTGTTATTGTTGCAGGCTCATCCCATTGCCCTGTTTCTCTATACCAATCAAGAGCCTGCATCAGCAGTTCGGAAGCTTCTCCTTGCTTACAATCTGGCAGAAAGTTTTTTATTTTAACTTTTAAAGGGCCTGCATCTTTTGGCTGAAAATCTTTTATCTCAGTTTTACCAATAACAACACTGGCAAGAGCAGTTTTTTCATGCAAAGAGTATGGAATTCTGAACAAATGCCTAGGAGAAACCAGTATTATGTCTGGAACAACTTGTTTTGAAGCATCAAAATCCTTGATATATTTACTTTGCTTTTCAGAGATTAGTTTTGTTACTTTCTCAATTAAATGGGGTTTTATTTTTTCAATTATATATTTTAAGATTATCCTTGGCCATTCTGGGAACATATCTTTTGCTTGAACATTATTTATTTCTTTAGGAAATGCTTTAAATGGAACAATAAGATGAAAACCTTTGCTACCACTGAACTTCAATCCAATATTTTTCACACCATTAAACTCCAAAAATTTTATTATAATCTCTGCTGCAATTTTGCTGTAATCCAAATATTTTGAGTCAATGTCTATTAACAAATCCCATCCAATTCTTAATTCATTAAACTGGGCTTCTGTCAACTCTGTTGAGAGTTTCAATGGTTCTTGCCAAATTTCTTCTGAACAATGAAAAGATGTTGCTCCTTTTTTCACGAGCTCAAAAACATCACTTGGGTATTGAAGTGAGTCTGGACGTTTGCCAAACCCTTCAAAATATCTTGGAACAACTTCTCTTTGTTGCGAAAATTCAAAAATCGCTTTTTGGATTTCTGGACGTGAATAATAAAGATGAGTTATTTGTCTGATTCTTTGTTCTCTTTCAGATTTTTCAGCCTCTTTATTATTCTCTTCCTGCTTATTTTCCATTTTTCATTGATAGTTAATAATTAACTATTAAGTATCTCTCTAAATCCTCTACTGCATATTAAAAATAATCTCTACACAATTCTTAATTGCATACTAACTTTAACTTTCTGCAATAGTTATAGATCTATGTAACACCAATCATACTCAAAAAATCAAAGAGTTTAAATAATTAGCTTATACTTCATAATAACAATACTTAAAAACAGGACTGGGTTTTTCTGGTTATGCTAGTTAAGTTAGACAATCCTACCTTATTATCAAAAGCCGTGGAAATTATTTCTGAGCTAGTCACAGAAGTCAGGATTAAAATCAGCGAGGTTGGGTTAAGCATTATCGCAATTGACCCTGCAAATGTTGCACTTGTTGGATTCAAGCTCCCACGAAATTCATTTAGCCAGTTTGAAGCAGGACATGAAATTTTGAGTGTGAATCTTGATAACTTAAAGCAGATTCTAAAAAGGTGCGATACTGGGAGCTCTTTGATTATGGAAAAGAAGGATAATCTTTTGCAGATACTTATTCAGGACAGAATTAAAAGAACATTTACCCTAAGTCTGATAGACATTGAATCAGAAGAAAAAGAAATTCCACAGCTGGAATATAGTGCAAAAGTTGAGCTTAATTCAGTTGATTTAATTGACTCCATAGAAGACTGCGCTATTGTTGCAGATGCCTGCTCTTTTATTGTTCAGGATAATAATTTTATCATTAAAGCAAAATCATTAAACTCTGCTATGTCTGAATTCTCAGGTGATGAAGCAAAAATTGAGGCTGAAAACTGCAAAGTAAAATTCAGCATTGAATACCTACAGAAATTTATGAAAGGCGCTAAACTTAGCAGTAAAACATTGCTGCAATTCGCAGAAGATCATCCATTAAGAATGGATGTTAAAGCAGAAAACTTTGAATTAGTCTTTATTCTTGCACCAAGGGTGGAGACCGAGGATTAGCGATTTAAGTAATTAAGCTATAAATAAAAATAGCTTGTCTGAGTAGAGGATTAATGCTATATTTGAAACAAAATAGTTAATGTAAACTCGCTTTGATATACTCACATTCCCAAATATATACTTACATTCCCAAATTTATTCAGGTTGTAACATCTACTTTTGTTTATTAAACAAACTTCACTAGATAATTTTTATTTTAGCGTAATCTCAACAAAATTTATAAGTGCGAAAAACATAGGGATAATATGAAAAAAAGAGGAACTCGCACCCGGACTTCTAGATTAATAAGAGGTGAGAAACAGTTAGTAAAGTCAAAACGCTCAACTCGCGCCTTGACTTCTGGATTAATCAAAGGTGAGAAACAGTTAGTAAAGTCAAAACGCTCGCAAACAACCATATTTATCATAGTTGCAATATTGATTGTTGGGACAATCTTATTGTTTTTTCTTTTAAGGACAAAACAAATTCCAAGAATTCCTGGGATTGAACAGCAAATTCCAAAAGACCCTCAAGGATATTTGGATTTTACTCTTGAACCAATTGTCAGAAAGTCTGTTGAAACTATTTCTTTTAATGGAGGGTATATAACCCCGAATTTATCGCGGGAATTTAATAGAACAAGAGTTGCTTATTTGTGCTATAATCAGAATTACTATTACTCTTGTATTAACCAAGAACCAGTGTTAATAGAACACTTAAAGCAGGAGTTAAAGGAGGACATTGAAAATGATGTTGAACAGGCTTTTATTGATATGAAGAAAAATCTTGAAGATCAGGGGTATAAAATTGAAATGGGAGCCATGAAATTTGATGTTGAGTTAATGCCTAAAAAAATCCTTATTGATATAAACAGGAATGTTAAGCTGACAAGAGTAGGGGAAGTTAAAAATTATGAAAACTTTAAAATTTATGTTTTAAGCAGATTTTATGATATTGCAGTTGTTGTTCAGGAAATTTTAAGCCAGGAAGCAAGATTTTGCAATTTTGAGCAACAGGGCTTTACATTATTTTATCCTGAATTTGATTTTGACAAATTCAAAACAGGAGATGGCGACACAATATACACAGTTAAACACAAAAAAACCGGAGAGACATTCAGGTTTGCTATAAGGGGGTGCGTGGTACGCCCAGCATTTTAATGTTTAAAATGATAGTAATAAAACTAAATAAAAAGGATTTGATAAAAAAACTGCGCCATAAGTTAGATATAATAAACTTAACTAGATTTACCTATGGCTACTTTAAATAAAAAATGATAAAAGCATTAAGATTAAACAAGGTGGGTATTAGCAAAGGGATTTTGTTAATTGTGGCTTTACAATTATTTTTATTGATAAACTTAACTCCTTCTGAAAGTTATATAATCCACCAGACAGATGGGGTTATTGAAACAGCAAATATAGAAAATTCTAAGCAACAAGATTATAAAACAAAAATCTTGAATTATGGCTTGAATTTGTTGGTTGGTTTTTTAACTATTGATGGAATTGGAAGTGTTAGCGCCTCAAGTTTCAGAGATACAAGCGAATCACCCCTCGCAGCAGCGACAACAACAGGAGATACAACCAATTATGCACAAGATTCTGAATTAGGGATAGATGTTTCATGGAATTGCTGTCCTTTAACAACAAGCGGAGCAACTTGCCAGAGCATTTCTTCTGACGATGAAGAGAGTTGTGCTGTTAGCAAACTTCCAACAAAATGCGAAAACACAATTGAATGCAAAATTGGATGCTGTGTGGATCCAATTGAAGGAACATATTCCACAAATGCGCCTTATCAAAAGTGTTTTCAAGATGGGGGGGTTTGGTATGATAATAAAGAGTGTTTGATTCCAGAAGCACAAAGAGGGTGTTGTGTTCTCGGGCAAGGAGTTTCATTTGTTACTGAAACAAGATGCAATAGATTATCTCTTGTTCAAGGGTTTGCAAAAGACTTTAGAGATACACAAACAGAAATAGAATGTCTTGCATTAGGTGCAAGCCAGGAAACAGGGGCATGCGTTTCAATTGGAGGGAGATGTAGTATTGAAACAGAAATTGAGTGTGCAAAAATTGGAGGGCAATTTAATGCAGGTTTGCTTTGTTCTAATTCTGCATTGTCAACAGACTGCCAAAAACAAGCTTCTGTGGGATGTGCAGAAGGAGAGCATGAAATTTATTGGTTCGATTCATGCGGGAATAAAGAAAATATTTATAACGCTAATAAAGATGTTTCATGGAATAATGGGAATATACTTGGCAAGAATGAATCATGCAATCCCAATTCAGCAAATATAAATTCTAAAACATGCGGGAACTGCAATTATTTTTTAGGAAGCATTTGCTCTCCATCTAGTGGTGCAAATAAAGTGAATGATGGAAATTTTATTTGTGAAGATTTAACTTGCATTGATGAAAAAGGCGAAAAAAGAGAAAATGGAGAAAGTTGGTGTGTTTATGATTCTTATATTGGAGATGGAAAAGATCCTGCTGGAAGCAGGCACTGGAAAAGATATTGCATTGATGGAGAAGTTAAAGTTGAGCCATGTGCTGATTATAGAGGAGAAATCTGTGTACAAAGTGAAATTACCACAGATGATGGAAAAAAGTTTACAGGAGCTTCATGCAGTATAAACGAAGCAACAATATGCATAATGGATAAAAATAAAGATAAAACAAGTTTGGCAAAATGTGAAGAAAATCCAGATTGTTTGTTAAAGCATATTAATGTTGATAAAGGATTTACATTTGATTTTTGTACTTCAAGATATCCGAGAGGATTTGACCTAACAGGAGAAAATTATGATAAAGAATCGCAACTTTGCGCAGTGGCAAATCAAAAATGCACTGTAATTTACGAGAAAAAAATATCTGGTTGGAAATGTGTATTTAATTGCAATTGCGAAAAAGGCAAATTTGCAGAACAGATGAATGATTTATGCATTTCATTAGGAGATTGTGGGAGCTATGTTAATTATGTTGGGGATGGAACAGACAGCGGAATTAAAATAAAAAATGATGGAGATGTTTCTTGGCAGGATTATAAAAAATATGCAAAACCTGTTGCAGGACAATATGCAGAGCCAAAAAATATAAATGAAATTTTAGGCGGAGTTTTTGGTGCAAAAAAAGGTAAATATGAAGGTGAAGAAGCAAGTAGTTACTTAGCCCTTGGGACAGTTAGTGGGTTATTGGGTTTTTCAGCGATAGCCTTTAAGACAGGGGGCATTGCAGAAGCTTATAACCTTCTTGCACAATCAGGTTGGGTAGAAGCAGCAAGGCTTCCAGCAGGACAAATAGCTGCAGTAGCTAAAGTATTTCTTGCAGCAGGCATTATCCTTATTGTTTCTGGGTTATTAACAAAAGCATTTGGATTAAGTGGGCAAGCTGCTCAAATAATGACTGCTGCAGGAGTAGTTGGAGCAGCCTCATATGTGGCATGGGTTGCTATATCAGCAAAAGCAACAGCATGGTGTCTCCCTTGCTTAATTATTATTTTGATAGTCTTACTGATACTAGCAATTATTTTAAAAATCCTTGGCATCGGAAAAATCAAAAAAATCATTGTTAAATCAACATGCATGCCGTGGGAGCGTCCATCAGGAGGTGCAAACTGCGAAAAGTGCAATGAAGATCCTTTAAAACCATGCACAGAATACAAGTGTTTGTCTTTAGGACAATCGTGCCAGATTGTTAATCCAAATGATGAAAATCCTGTTTGTATAAATAATCAATCCAATGACAACACTCCACCAACAATAAAACCAGGAACAATCTCAGCAGGATTTAAATTTACAGATGCAGTAGCAGATGGAATAAAAATAAGACAAGATGATTCTGAAAATAACTGCATTCCAGAGTTTACTTCTATTTTATTCAGCTTAGAAACAAATGAATTTAGCCAATGCAGATATGATTATGAAAAGAAAAATGACTTTGATGATATGTCTGAATTTTTCTTAGAGCAAAATTCTTACAAAAAAAATCATACAAATGCATTCATCATGCCAAGCATTGCAGCATTAGAAGCAGAGTTTAATATTACAATAACAGGAAATATAAAAGAGAGGCTTGCTGATTTGAATATGTATGTAAGATGTCAAGATACTGCTGGAAATAAAAACACAAAAGATTATGCTGTGAATTTCTGTGTTAAATCAGGGCCAGATACAACAGAACCGCAAATTGTTCAAGCTATTCCTGTTAATGGAGCAATAAAAAAATTTGGATTAAACGAAACTTTATTAAAAGTTTATTTAAGTGAGCCAGCTGAATGTAAATACTCCAAGCAGGATAAATCTTATGCTGAAATGGAAACTCCTTTTGTTTGCGAGACAGGATTAAATGATGCAGCAATTTATGGATGGCCTTGTGAAACTCTTTTAAGCGGATTAACAAGTTCAATAGATACATTTTATATAAAGTGCAAAGACCAGCCTTGGCTTACAGATGATGACAGCAAGAGAAATATTAATTTGGCAAGCTATGTTTACAAATTGCATGCCTCGTCTGGAAATTTAAAGATAGATTCAATCTCTCCTCAGGAAGAGGCTTCATACGGATTTGAGCCAATTATTGTAACTTTACAAGTTGAAACCTCTGGAGGAGCTGAATCTGGAAAAGCACAATGTTTTTACAGCTTTACAGGTTATGAAAAAATGACTTCATTTTTCAATACATTTTCAAGTTCTCATAGCCAGGTATTTGATTTAATGACAAGAGGGAATTATAATATTTATGTTAAATGTCAGGATAATGCAAATAATATTGCTTCTGAAAAAACATCTTTTACCTTAAATATTGACACTTTCCCACCGATTATTGTAAGAGCATTTAACAGCGGAGGAAGATTAAAATTAGTAACAGATGAAGATGCAGAATGCTACTATGATTTAAATAGATGCAACTTTAATATTGATAATGGCACAAAAATGACGACTGCATTTGCAAGAGAACATTATGCTGACTGGAATACTGCAAATACTTACCGTATAAGATGCAAGGATACTTGGGGCAATGCGCCTATTGGCTGCACACTTCAGGTTTCTCCAAGTTCTTTTATTTAGGTTTGATTTTTATATTAGTTGGTAATTCAATGAAGATTATTAGCTATCTGAAAGAAATAATAACTATGGGGCAAATTTGTAATATACTTAATATAATTTATCATATAGATTAAATAGATATAATTACTTTCCAGATTATTAACTAAAATACTATCTTGCTTTAATTTTAACTATAATTTAATTTTTTAGACATTAGCCTTTTTCAGTTTTTATCCATTATTTATTATAAATTTTAAGCGAAGGCTAAATTTATAAATTGTGTTTTCCTCTAAAAAGTATGAGCTTAAAGGAGGGGAAAATGAAATTACTTAGGAACAAAAGTGGGCAAATTACCTTATTTATAATAATTGCACTGGTGATTGTTGGCTTGGCTGTTTTGTTTTACTTATTTTTTCCAAAAATCCAGGTTGCATTTGGTTTGACTCCAAAAAACCCCCAGGCATTTATGCAAAATTGCTTAGAAGATGATTTGCAAAATTCTGCTAATAAACTTTCTTTGCAAGGAGGAAGTTTAGAGCCTCAGCTTTATCTTTTATATGAGAGCAATAAAATAGAATATTTATGCTATCAGGAAGAATATTATCTTCCTTGTATTGTTCAACAGCCAATGCTAAAAACACATATTGAAAAAGAGATAAAAACGGCAGTTAGAGAAAAAGTTGGAGAATGCTTGGATGATTTAGAAAAAACATTTGAAGCAAGAGGATACAGCGTTAGTTTAAGCAATGGAGAATATCAGGTTGAATTATTGCCAGGCATAATCGAGGTTTCATTTAGCAATGTTCTAACATTGACTCAGGGAGAAGAGCGAGAAGTTTATGGCTCTGCAGACAATCCCCAGAAAAAAATAAGAGTATTGCTTCACAATAATATTTATGAATTAATAAGCATAGCAAATAGCATAATTAATTGGGAATCAAATTATGGGGATTCAGAAACAACAATTTATATGAACTATTACCATGACTTGAAAGTTGAGAAATACAAGCAAGGCGATGGAAGCAAGATTTATATTTTAACTGACAGAATTAAAGGGGATAAATTCCAGTTTGCTGTAAGGAGTGTTGCATGGCCTCCTGGAATTTAAATTTATTTAAAAAATGAATGTTAATGAAATTGGTAAAAAGATGAAAATGAAAAAAAGGTTTAATCGTGATAAGCTCAATGCCAAAAGCAGTGGGTTAATTATATTAACAGCCCTACCAGTTTTATTATTTATTATATTAACAATCTTTACATTAACCATTCTATCTATAAATCTTATAACAGCCCAAACAGAAGCATCAGCAGTTTCTACTTCATATTGTTGTGAGAAAACAATAAGTGGAGCATGGTGCCAAAATGCTCCAAAAGAAAGCTGTGATGAAACAAATGGATTAAGAATAAATCCTTCTTCCTGCGAGGCAACTTCTTATTGCAAGAAAGGGTATTGCTATGACAGCAAAGAAGGAACTTGCATGGAAAATGCTCCTCAAAAAGTTTGCGAATTAGAAGGAGGGACTTGGACAGAAGATACAGGAGAAACTCCGCCCCAATGCGAACTTAGATGCTGTCTTATTGGAGACCAGGCAGCATTTGTAACACCGGTTAGATGCAAAAAGCTTTCTTCTTTATATTCATTAGAAACTGATTTTAGAAGTGATATTACAAATGAGGTTCAGTGCATTGCTTCTGCAAGCTCTGATGTTAAAGGTGCGTGTGTTTTTGAAGAAAATTTTGAAACAACTTGCAGGCTTTTAACAAAAAAAGAGTGTCAAAGCTTTAAAGAAAATTATGAAGGCAATCAAACAAAAGTTAACTTTCATGAGGGGTTTTTATGCTCTGCTGAAGAATTGGCAACAAACTGCGGACCGACAGAAGAAACAAAATGTATTGAAGGAAAAGATGAAGTTTATTTGGTTGATTCTTGCGGTAACTTAGCTAATGTTTATGATGCTGATAGAATAAAAGATACTAACTATTGGACAAAAATTTATGATAAAGTAGATAGTTGTGGTTATGGCAAGAGCAATGGTGATTCTAAATCATGCGGAAATTGTGATTATTATCTTGGTTCAACATGCAGGGCTTATGAAGTTTCAAAGGACAAAGCAAGACCAAGTTATGGAGATAATATTTGCAGAAATTTAGCTTGCGAATATAACGGGCAAAAATATGAGCATGGAGAAACATGGTGCGCATCAAACACTAAAGGAGGAATAGGAAAAGAAAGTGTTGGAGGCAAGGATTTCAGACTGGTTTGTTATAATAATGAAGTAAGTGTTGAGCCCTGCGCTGAATTTAAGCAGCAGCTTTGTTTGCAGAGCGATGTTAATGGATTTAGCAGTGCAGCATGCAGACAGAATATATGGCAGGATTGTTTTGTTCAGACAACACAGGGAGATTGCGAAAACTCTGATAAGAGAGATTGCAAATGGATTGAAGGAGCTTCTTTGGCAAATCCTCAAGAAGGAAGTTTATCAAACCAAGGAACAACACAACCATTTAAAGGAACAGAAGAAGACAAAACAGCTGGCACAAATTCAATCACGGGACAAGCAATTTTTGGTGGAATTTTTGGGGGCGATGATAGTAGCAAAGATAATGAAGATAATAAGAATAAAGGAGCATGTCTTCCATTGTTCCCACCTGGATATGATTTTTGGAATCCAAATGGGGGAGATGCAGAATCATTTTGTTCAATGGCAGATTCACAGTGCATTGTGAAATATCAAAAAACAGCTTTAGGGGAGAAAGAATGCATTGAAAACTGCGAATGCTTGGATGATTCTTGGATTGATGATAAAATGGAAGTGTGCGTGGCTATTGGAGATTGTGGAGACAAAGTGAATTTTGTTGGCAAGGCTGGTTATGATGAAGGATATTCAACTAAACTAAAAAAATATGAACCAGAGGAAACATCAAGTAAGAAATGATATGTCGTAACTTAAAAGTAACATTTAAATACTTCAAATGTGGCTAAAAAACAAGGAAAATGGAAAAAAATAAGACATGGTGTGGGTTAATAAATAGAGTTACTGGATATGCAGCAATAGGCTTAGCTTGCAGCATTAATGCAGCTTTGGTTTTAAGCGCCATTAATTTGAATGATAAAAATTATCAGGCGCAAAATAGAATTGATACTAAATCTTCTCTAAGAGAAATTGTGAGAAAAGAATTTTCAGAAAGATTAATGTCTGAAATAAAGCAAAGAGTGTATGGTGTTCAAGATGCTCAAGAAGAATATAATTTTGAAAATATTGATATGCAAAAAAAATTTATGGAAATTTATAATCAAAAATTGTTGGAAAGAGCAGTATTAAATTAAAAATGAAAAAAGCAAAAAGTTTGGTACAGATTGTCGGAATTCCTCTGCTAGCAGGAGGTTTAGCTCTTGGAGTTAGTGGATGTGTAGGGCCTGGAGGAATATCTCCTCAAGGAGAAGCTGTCTTAACAGGTTTATTCATGACAGCAGCAACTGAAGATATTAAACGTAGTGTAAATCCAAATCAGACAAATGTTAATGTTTATAATAATAAGGAAGGAAGATGGGATAATGAAAGAAAATATGTTGTTAGTCAAGAAATAATAAAAGACAAAAATAATTCAAAGGGGTATGAGAAAAAAGTATTTTACTTCTCTGATGGATCAAGACTTGAACTTTATCCAAATGCAGCAGTAAAAGAATTTTATCCTACTGGACCTGTAAGTGTAATAGAAACTCCTTATGAAGAAATTGTTAATGGAGTAAGAACTTTTTACTTTGCTGATGGGCATACAGAAGAGATGGGTCCTGATGGTTCAATCAAAAAATAAAACACAAAAATAAAAAGAGTGAAAATGAATAAAAGAGGAAAAATCGCAGTAAGCACAATTGAAATAGCAATATTAATTATATCCCTATTTGCATTTGCATATTTTATCGGACAAGAATTCAGAGTAGTTAGAGCAGGTTTTCCAATTAATCAAATAGTCACATTTAAGTCAGGAGATACTTGGAAGAAAGTAGCTGAAAATAAGTGGGAATGGGTAAGTGGGGGGAATGACCCTGGAGCATATATTACAGATAAACAGATACTTGATTCTATAGGTAAAGAAGACATAAGTGTAGGATCCCCCTCAGTCACAGATAAACCAACACAATCTGTCGGCTTCTTCCAGAGCATTTATGGTTATGCTGAAGGAACAGGTATAACATATACAGATTCAACAAACACAATAATAAAAACTCCCGGACCTGGATGGTTAACAGGTGGGGGTTGGACAGATATGATTGTTTCAAGCGCTGCATGGGGATTAAGTGTTTATTTTGGTGTAAAGATGATTGGAGGCTGGCTTGGATGGGAACAAAATACAATTGATGCTGCTTCTGCTGCACTTGGCTGGGGAGCATTTGCTGGAAAAGGAGCTGCAAGTCTTGTTACAAGCGGGAAATGGAAAGGGCTTACTACTTTTGTTACAGACAAATTAGGATGGAGTGCAGGAGGATTTGGATTCGCTGTTGGTGTAGTAACTACAATTGTAATATATTTATGGATGTATAAAGATGACAGCTATAAGATAGTTACATTTGAGTGCGACCCATGGGAAGCTCCTACTGGTGGCGCAGATTGTGAAAAATGCAATGAAGGAATTTTAAAATGCACAGAATACCAATGCAGAGCATTAGGGCAAGCTTGTGAAATTGTAAATGCAGGAACAGAAGAGCAAAAATGTATTTGGAAAGACAGAAGAGATACAAGTTTCCCAATAATAGAACCATGGAGAGATGTTTTAACAGTTGATCATAAATATGCTCCTGATAATACAATCTCGCCTCCTGACAAAGGGGTAAAGATAGAATATGAAAAATCAACAGATAAGTGCATAAAAGCATTTACTCCATTAAGTTTTGGAGTAATCTTAAATGAGCCAGCACAATGTAAACTTGATTACACAAGAAAATCAGCATATGATAACATGGGTTTTTATTTTGGAGGAAGCAAATTATACAGATATAATCACACTCAGGTTTTGAGCTTGCCTGGCCCAAGTGCAATAAATAATGAGTCGCCAATATTAGAAAATGACGGCAATTATGAATTGTTTGTAAGATGCATGGATGCAAATGGAAATTACAACACAGCTGATTTCTTGTTCAGATTCTGCGTTGACAAAGGACCAGACACAACTCCTCCTTTGATTGTTACAACAAGCTTGTTAAATGGAATGCCAGTTGCTTATAACACAACTCAAACAAATATAGATGTTTATGTAAATGAACCAGCAACTTGTAGATGGAGCATAAATGATATGGATTATGATGATATGGAAACAGAAATGGCGTGTTCAAGCAGTGTATTTGAAGCAAATGCCCAGATGCTTTACAAATGCTCAACAACTTTAAATGGATTAAAAAACAGGCAGGAGAATAAATTTTACTTCAGGTGCAAAGACCAGCCAAAAGCAAAAGAAAATGATAGAAATGAAAACAAAGAAAGTCTTGAGTTTACAGTATGGGGTTCTGAGCCATTAATAATTGACTGGGTTAAACCGAATGAAACAATAAGAGATTCAACTTCTCCTGTAAAAGTAACTTTAGAAGCAAAAACAAGTGCAGGGGCAGGAAGAGTTATCAGCAATGGAGGTGCAAGAGATGGAGAAGCTTCTTGTTATTATTCAAGCACAGGAAAAGATAACTCTTATATCCTGTTCTTTAAAACAGGAGGGCATGAGCATTCCCAAGAGTTGAGTTTGTTGCCAGGAGCTTACACTTACTATATTAAATGCCTTGACTTAGGCGGAAATGCAGACCAGAAAAAATTGGAATTCAGCGTCGAATCAGACAATATTGCACCAACAATTGTAAGAGTTTATCATTATGGAACAAACTTGAAATTAATAACAAATGAAAAAGCAGAGTGTGTTTATGCAACAGACACTTGTAGTTATAGGTTTGAAGATGGAACAAAAATGCGCGCGCAAAAAGATGATTTAGAGCATTATGCAGAATGGAACACTAACTTTAATTATTATATTAAGTGCAAAGATAAATTTGGCAACCAGCCAATAGCAAATGAGTGTAATATGGTTGTAAGGGCTTTTGAGCTTATCAAAGGAAATAATGCAGTATAGAATTGAGCTTAGCTATATACTAAAAAAAATTTTAATTGTTAAGAGGCGTGTTACAATGTAAGGCATTATAACATTTTAATTTTTATAGATTATACTTGTTTTCAATAAAAATAAATTCTAAACATTTATTAATTATATTCTTCTTAGGTAATCATGAAAAGAAGAGGCGTGTGCAGGTGTAATGCAAAAAAAGATGCTGTAAAAAAAGCTGAGCTAAACATGTCTTTTAGCATGATTTTTTCAATAATACTCATTGTTGTTTTTCTTGTATTTGCGTTTTATGCAATAAAGAAATTTCTTGATTTCCAATGCCATGTTCAGATAGCTGATTTTATAAATGAATTTAAAAATGATGTTGATAAAATATGGCGCGGTGGAGGCTCAAGTACTCCAAAATACACCACTTGCAGCAAAATAGACAAAATTTGCTTTACACGAGATTCAAATATCTATTTTGAACCGCCTGGCTCTGGGCAAGGACTTGACCCAAGAATAATTGAACACATTGATATTGATAAAATACTTGCGAGAGCCAGTGGAAACGACTATTGCATAAATAAAAAAGATGGAAAAATAAGCATGATAATTAAAAAAGCAAATTATAGAGATGCTTTGGTTGATATTGAAGGGAATTGATTAAATAATGAAAAGTTGTTAATGCTTGGGGGTTTAGGCAGTTATTAAATTTGAATAATTAAATTAATAATGTTTAAGGTTGTTAAAATAAAATGGCGTGGGAATGAATTATAAGTCAATTCCAAAGTTAACAATAACACACCAATCCGTCTTGAGCACAATTAAAACAAAACAAAAAATGTTGAAAAACAAAATAGGTTATCTCCAAATATCATTTGCATGGCTTTTTGCGCTGATTGTAGGAGCATTTATATTATTTTTAGCGATATTTATCTCTGTCAAAGTTATTGGCATTGGACAGCAAACAACAGGCGTTGAAACAGCAACTCAAATAGGTACGCTTTTAAATCCATTAGAAACAGGGTTTGAAAGTTTAACAAGTGTGCCAATGAACACACAAACAGAAACAAGAATTTATAGCGAGTGTGATTCTGCTGGACTTGGAAGGCAGATAATAAGTGTCTCGCAAAAAAGCTTTGGAAAATGGGCGGAAATCAGCAGGCCAACCTCTTTTCCAAACAAATATCTATTTTCAGATTCATATGTTGAAGGAAAAAAATTTTACATGCTTTCAGCTGGTTTTAATTTTCCTTTTAAAGTTGGGAATGTTATTGTTCTAACATCTTCGCTTAATAATTACTGCTTTGTTGATGCTCCAAACAGCATTGAACTTGAAATTTCTGGTTTGCAAGATAATATAGAAGCGAGAAACTGCTCTGCTGGAAGCATAAAAATCTGCTTTAAAACAAGCAGGAATTGTGATATAAAAGTTGAGTATGACAATGAGCGCAATGGCTTTGTTGAAAAAAACGGCAAGAGGATATACTTTATAGGAAATGCTTTAATGTACGGGGCTATTTTTTCAGAGCCGGATATTTATGAATGCCAAGTAAAAAGACTTATGGCAAGAACAGCTGAACTTGCTTTAATATACTCTGACAAAGCAAACTATGTTGCTCAAAAAGGGTGCAACTCGAATATTAATACTGAATTGGGAATTTTGTATAGCTTAACTAAAAATCTGGATGAATCCAGAGGGGTTGTTTTTAATCTTTATCCTGTTGTAAAAGAAATTAATGAAAAAAACCAGGGAGTGTGCAAGTTATGGTGAGAATAAACAGAACAGAATTAATAACGGAAGTTATAATGTTAAATCAAACTGTTATGACAAGCTGGCAGCATATTATAGTTGATAATAATATTAATCAACCTTGAGTACAAACAAAAAATGTTGAAAATAAAAACCCAAAAAAACAAAAAAGCGCAATTGAAAATTCAGCAGATGGCATTTATGCTAATTGCTGTGACTTTGTTTTTTGCTTTGGCTGGTTTGTTTGCTTTAGGCATTGGACTTAGCAGCTTAAAACGTTCTGCAACAACACTTGCAGAAAATGATGCTATGCTTTTAATTACAAAACTTGCAAACTCTCCTGAGTTCTCCTGTGGGCAGGCTTTTGAAGGTGAAAGCAATTGCATTGATTTTGATAAAATCCTGGCATTAAAAAACCATATAAATGATTATAGAGGATTTTGGAAAGTAACAGAAATAAGCCTAAGAATATTATACCCGAAACATGAAGGAGCAGATATTGAGTGCAACCAAGGAAACGTGAATATTTGCAACATCATATATATTTATTCACGGAATGTAGATGCAAAAGAAGGAGAAAAATCTAATTTTGTGGCTTTATGCAGAAAAGAAAATTTCGAGGGGCAGGTGTATGATAAATGTGAGATTGCTAAACTCATAGTTAGCTATGAAAACATTGAGCAAAGAGAATGATAAATAAATGTTTAAGAATAGGGTCAAAAAGAAAGTTAGTTAATGAACAAGCCAGCAATGTTAAACTTAGCTTAAGCAATTTATTAACTAATTATTTATTAGAACCATTAAAAAACTAAAACCAATAAAAATGAGAATCAGAAACAACAAAAAGGCACAGGAAGAAATAGTTGGGTTTGCCCTAATTGTAGTTATAGTAGCAGTTGTATTATTAGTTTTCCTTGTTTTTTCACTTAAAAAACCAGCAAATGAGGAATTAATTGAAAGTTATGAGGCACACGGGTTTGTTGCTTCTATGCTCCAATATACCTCGAATTGCTCGAGAACAGCTGATATTGACTATTATTCCACCAAAGGATTGATATATGCATGCAAAACAAAAGCAAAGTGCTATGATGAAAGAGACAGCTGTGATGTTTTAAATCAAGATATAAAGAGAATTGTAGAAGAAAGTTGGCTTGTAGGGCAAGAAAGACCTGTTAAGGGATATAAAATAGAAATTGTAGAAGAAGTAGGGAGTATATATAACCCAGTAATACCTGCAATTCAGGCAGGCAATGAAACCCTAAACTACAAGAATGCTGTTGAAGTTTTATCTGGTGGTATTAGAGTATTTTTTAATGCTTATTATTAATCATTGCATAAAGGAACAAAATTAGTGTTATAGGGGCATAAATGAGTATTGTTAAGTTAATCTTGTGAATGACTAATTTTAGGGGGTTATAAGGTTAAAAATAAGGAGTATTAATGTTCTGAGCTTATTATAGAGGTTAATTATAAGAAGCTTTAACTAATAGTAGCTATTTATCCTGTTATATTCTTATGTGAAACGTCATTGTATCCACTACAATCTCTGGCTTATGTCTTATACGATTGTTCACTTTTTCTTCTGTTAGCTCAATAATCCCTAATCGTTCAAGAAACCTTATATCATCAAGCACTGATTTAAAGCTCCTGCCAAGCTTTTTAGCCAAATCATAAATAGAACTAGGCTTTTGATTTTTGATTATATCCAAAATGCGGGCTTTTTCATTGCTTAAAAGCTGCCTTAAAGCCTGCATCCCAGCAAAATCATACTCCTCTTTTTTAGGTTTTATAGCCCTAAATATGGAAAAAGCCCCCCTTGATTCAATAATGGTAATTTCACGTGTTTTTGTTCTAACCATTGTACCTCGTCGGAAACTAATATATACCTTTTATTATTATATATCAATAATATCTATTTCTCTGTTATATGATTTGGTATTATATATATCATATTAAATCCCATATATTAATAAATCTTTCGTTTATATAGGGAAATGCAATAGATGTTAATTATTTAGTAATAGCATAACCTTTATAAATAAAAACCATGGAGATATGTAGTTTTAAGGATTAAGGTGGCAAAACAGGAACAACCTTTTTAAAGCAGATTCATTAACATCCTTACCGGTGAAATAATCTATAGGGATTAAACACCAAATCTTTAACAATATGGCATTCCCTATAACCATGGAGTTAAAGAAAAAGGTTGTCATAAGACAACATGTTTATACAGGTGAAAGGAGGTTATGAAATATGGTATTTAATTTTAGAAAGATTTCAGCTATAGCGACAAGCGCGGTAATGCTTTTGTCAACTGCAGGTATTGCAGCTGCTGCACAATATCCAGCTCCTTTTGTGACTGGAAGTGGAGCAGACGTGGCTGTTATTGTAGGTACTGGTTCAGGAGTTTCTCAACTTGATGCATTTGAAGCTGGCTTTATTCAGGCTGATTTGCAGTCAAGAATGGGCAGCACAGGAGGCGGAACTACAACAAGTTGCGCTGGTGGAGATTGCTACTTAATTGAGCAGGCATCTACAAAAGTGAATATTGGTGACCAGCTTTTAGATATAAAAACAAGTTCAATTGATGACACTGAATTACCAAATGTACTTGCAGAGCTTGACTACATTTCAGGAGATGGTAAAACATATGGCTATACTCAAAAAATAGAGTTAGACATACTTAACTTTACAGCATTTGGTGATAGAGACTATAAAGATGAGAAACCTTCAATAGGTATCCACATAGACAAAAACAATCGTGTTTTGAACTATACGGTTAGTTGGAAAAAACAACCGCAGTCAGATACTACAACTGCAGGCAAATTAGAAGACCTTGAAGATAGCGAAATTATTATGTTGGGGAAGTCTTATACTATCCTCAATGCATATAACGCTAGTGTTAATAGCAACCAAGCTAAACTTGAGTTAATGGGTGGAGCTTATATAGGCAGTGTTGGTGTTCCAAGCGAAGCATGTACAACACAAGGAATTGCGCCTTTAAGTGAACCAACTCTAGCAGATTCAAAATATGCTATAAGAGTAGAGAGTATAACTTCTAGCACAGAATCTAAACTTTGCGTAGCAATTGATGGAGGAGAAGAAAAGTGTTATGCAAACATGAATGAAGGTGAAACAAGAGACCTTCTTAATGGAGTGCAATTGGGTATTAGAGATATCACTTATTACTCTAAGACAGGTTATTGTGACTCAGTTGAATATAGTTTAGGAGCAGAGAAGCTTACTCTTCAAGACGGCCAAACATTAGAACTTAATGATGAGGATGTTGATGGCATAACTGTGAACATGACTCAGACACCTTCTGGAAGCAAACAACAATTAGGAAATATTATCTTTACTTGGCAGGCTAAAGAAGAGCATTTTGCAGCTGATGACAGCGCAATAACAATACCAGCACTTGGCGGATTAAAATTTGCTACTGCTGGATTTTACACACCTGCAACAGAGATGATTAAAGTAACTGATGATGGAACAGATGCTATGATATTGGATGTTCCATTAAAAAGCGGTTTAGCAAGTGTGCCATTGTTATTTGGTAATGACTCAACTTGGGAATATCTTGGAAGCGATAAAACAAAGAAACTTCAGACAACAAACAACAGCGTGATTATCTTTAATGTCACTAATAATGATGAGTATTTTGTTGCGTCATGGAACTCTACAACAGATGCTGAATCACATTTGTTATCAGTTGTAGGAGTTACAAAGAAAACAGGAATCAACTATACAACAATCAAAAGAGTTGGCTATAAGGATTCTTCACTAAATGTTAATGTTTGTGAAGATGTTGCAAGCGGTTCTGATTGTAAAGTCGGGAACATTATTTTGACAACAAGTGCTGCTGACCCTGATGATGATACTGTCACATTAACAATTAATGACGGCGGTTCATTTGAAAGAGTGTATTCTGCAGAAGGATTGACATTTTACTTGCCAGTAGCTTTTAATGGGACTACTGCTGACGAATTGGGTAATGTTGCTTGGAATGCAATTAACTTATCAGTAGAGGGCGGAGCAGCTCTTACTGGTAGTGGTGAGGGGCTTAATGCAACCTCATGGGAGCTTGTTGCTGTTGAAGAAGATAAAGATGGCAACCTTGGAGCAGGAACTAAGCAAATTAACTTCACTCTTGGATGGAGCGGTTCTAGAACAAGAGTTAGCCAGATTAGAACTTGGCTATGGGCAAGTGATGGTGCTGCTGCAAATGACCCTGATTTGGAAACAGAAAGCGGAAGCGACATATTTGTTGACTGGATGCTTAGTGATTTAGCAACAAAAGTTATATACAACAAACCAAGTGGTTCAGATGCTCAGCATAATGCAGAGCTTGAATATCACGGTGGCGAGTCATATGGACTGGTTTATCTTGCTGCTGAAGGCGCAGATATAAGCGCAACTTCAACTGCTGCACTTCCTGCTGGAAATATCGGCAAGATTGTAGTAGAAGATAGCAAGGTTTCGTCTGTAGCTTCTAAGAACTTGATTGTTGTCGGTGGTAGCTGTATTAACTCAGCTGCAGCTAAACTTGTTGGCGAGGCTGCATGTGGTGCTAAGTTTACAGAAAAAACTGGAATTGGTGCAGGACAAGCTATTATCAAGAGTTATGCTGACGCTTATGCAACTGGAAAGATTGCATTGTTAGTTGCAGGTTACAACGTTGCAGATACTCAGATGGCTTCGACATTCTTGCAGACTCAACCAGTTACAACTGATGCTGGCACTGGAGTTAAGGTTACATCTGTTACAACATCAGTTCCTTTGACACAAGCTGCGTAAAAGCTAAAAACAAATTTTTTTTATTTTTTATTTTTCTTTTTTTATTTTTTCTGTTAGCGGAGATTTCTTGTTAATTATTAACTTAACAAAATGTTTTTAAGCGAAAAATACTTAACAACCTTAGGTTTATTATTAAACATACCAATAACAAAAATGAGAAAACTTGAACCAAAACAAAACGAAGAAAGCAAAAGAAAAAGAAACCAGGTAATTCTTGGACTCTTGTTAATCTTTATCATGCTTTTTAGTGTTTTGGGGTATGGATTTAGCGGTAGAGAAAATAAACAGAATTCTGAGCAAAAAATTAAGTATAATGGATATGAGTTTGCAAGTCGCCAAGGATCTTGGGTTTTAACAATTAAAGAAACAGAGCTTATTTTTAGTTATAATCCGACTGAAGTAGAAAAGAGCAATTCAAATATAAAAAGGCTTGATAATTATTACAATAAACCTCTTTATATAAGTTCTGAACATGATATGGCAGGAGCAGAAATTTATAATGCCATTTATAGGTTTGTTCAGAGAGTTCAGCCAGCTTGTTTGGAAGGGGAAACATGCGAATCAGACGAATTGCCAGTTAAAACCTGTGAAGACAATTTTATAATCATCAAAAAAGCAGATGATTCAAACATTACCCAGCAGAATAACTGCGTGTTTATTCAGGGAACAGAAGAGGAGCTTTTAAAAGTAAGCGATGAATTTTTATTTAAAATGTTTGGTATAGAGCAATAAAAGTTTGTAAATGCAGTTTTCCGATACTTAATAAAATGTCAAGATAGTTAATAATAAAACGAGGGATGGGTAAACATTAAATAAGTTAGTTATAGTTAAAGACATAAGTCTTTTCCTAAATACTCAACGACAAAATGGGGAAGATATTAAAGTCGTTGACTATAATATAACATGATTGAGCATAACTATTGAATTAAAAACTTTGGATGTTATTATTTAACAGTCTTAATCATATATATCAAAAGCAATAAACCTTAAAAACCAGAGATTTAAATTATAATAATGAAAAAAGAGAAAAAAGAAGTAAAAGAGAAGACTATAAAATCAATAAAAAAAGAAAACTCTAAAAAATCTTACAATGAACAGGCAAAAATTGTGATGGTTATTATAGCTTCTGTGTTCGTGCTTGCAGTTATTGGGTATGTACTGCTTGATTCTATAAGAAACTTTGAATATCAGGGAACTCAATTTAATGTTGTTAAAGAAGGTGAGTTGATATTCTACAAGACTACTTTTCGCATTTTTAAGATAACTGGTGAACATGTCTCAAACTATAATGTTTATCTTAGAACTGACCCGAGACAGCTTAATAAAATTCCTTTTGATGGGGAGTTAGACTTAAAAAAAGATGTGGTGGTTATTGCTCCGCAAGAATTTGATTGCGAGGGAAAGCAGGTAGTTGCATTTACAAGCATGAATATTTATTTTTCAGATCCGCCTTTTTTAAGGAATATGTATAAAGGCGAGGCTTCTGAAGTAGGATGTGATCCTGATGGAAAATACACCTTTATCAGAGTTCAAGAGAATATGCAAACAGGAATTGAGCAGTTTGGACCATCATGCTACAACATAAATGTGAATAACTGCGAGATTCTTGAGGGAATTGAGAGATTTATGCTAGAAGCAATTGTTCAAGCTAATGGGTAAAATATTAACTGGATAATTAACATTTGAACTATTTGTTTTATTTCAAGCTGTCCATATAGTTAAGGTAGAGCTAAATCTGACTAACCAACTGAATCTTATTATTAAGCAGACTATTATAACTTGTTAGCAATTCTTTTTGATAATCCCCTCTTTCTTTTCCTCGCTAAAATATATACTGCTACAATTATTGAAGATAAAAGCAGTAAAATTAGCGTGATGATATTAATATTCTCTTTAATTAACACAATATTTTGCCCAAATAAATAACCAATATAAATTAAGATTAACGTCCATATTCCTGCTCCTAATGCAGTAAACAAACAAAATTTAAATAGGTTCATTCTTGCAAAACCAGCCGGAAGTGAGATTAATTGCCTTATGACAGGTATTAATCTGCCAATAAAGGTGGTAATTTCTCCGTGTTTTTTAAAATAGGTATCGGCATTGTACAATTTTTCCCTGTCAAGAAATAGAAATTTTCCGTATTTATTTACAAGATAATCAACTGACCTTCTTCCAAGCAATAGAGCAAAAAAATAATTAAACAAAGCTCCTGCAAGGCTACCAAGCAATCCAGCTAAAAAAACTGCTGTTAAGGCCATTTCTCCTCTTGCAATTAATGCCCCTGCTGGTATTAACACAACTTCGCTTGGAAATGGAATAAAAGAGCTTTCAACAGCCATTAAAATAAAAATCCCAAAATAACCTAATTGGCTTGCAAAAGCCAGTAACAGCTCAATAAACTGGTTTATTAGTTCAGCAATCATTTTTTAACAAAGAGGGATTTTTCATATAAAAATTTTAAATCTGAATAAAAAGGAATTTCCTTTATCTTAAATGTATTTACTTCCCAGAACCAAATACCAACTACGAAGATTGTACTGAGAGAATACCAGAATAATTTATGTGTTATATCAAAATAATTGTTTCCAGACAAGAACATTATTGTAAGTAAAAAAATTCTTAGTATATTCAGCAACAAGAGTATCAAAAAAGAGCATAAAACCATTTTTAATCTTTTAGCAATGCTTACTTTTTGAATAGACAAATTTAAGATAAGCAATAAATAATATGCAGCTCCTGCAATGCATGCTTTGCTTAACTCAATGGCAGTTGAGCCATTAATTATCAAGACATTTCTAATTAAATCAATGTTAAAAAAGGCTTTTAATAAAAAATAAGATGGATAAATTGTTAGGGGAGTTAAGATTAGATAAAATACATATAAATTTGGAAAAGCCATTAATAAAAGAAGGGTGTACCTGGATATAATCCATGCGACTTTTTTTTGCAGTTTGTCCATAATCATATGCAGTGAAAATTTATTTAAATATCTTTACTAAAATATTTAACAGATATAATTTGGTGCAGGATAAATAAAACTACATAATTAATTATCACCTATAAAACATTTTATATAATTCAGTATAACTATAATTACTAAATAAGGGAGAACTTGTAGTTAAGATTTTTAGCGAGTTGATATTTAATAATAAATAAACACATAAACCTTTATTAATTATATTTTGCTTGTCTTTTTATCAAAAATGAAAAAAAGAGATATTGAGTTTGCAATTATTTTTATTGCAGTTGCTTTAATTATTGTCACCAGCTTTTATTGGGATAATCAAATTGTAAAGGACATTGCACTAATGAGAGCAGAGGCATTAACTGTCTTTTTTATTGCAATAGCCCTTGCAAGTTCTGAAGGAATTATTGCTGTTTTTTTGAGTGTTATACTCTTATGGCAGTATGATAAAAGAAAATGGATAATGCCATTATGGTTTACATTAGCTATTTCTGCGATTGCTGGTTTTTTCTTAAAACTAATGATAAAAAGAGAGAGACCATTTCAAGCAGAGCTTGTTTCAACATTTGACTTATTAGAAAAAGCAAATTATAGCTCATGGAATTTTTCTTTTCCATCATTTCAAGCAATGATGGTTTTTTGCGCTGTTCCGATTGTATCAAAAAATTTCCCAAAATTCAAGTATGCCTGGATTTTATTTGCAGGGCTTGTGGCTTTTTCAAGGGTTTATCTTGGACTGCATTTCTTAAGCGATGTAATTGTCGGCGGAATAATTGGGTATTTTATTGGGCTGATAATAATTAACAAGGAAGAAGAAAGCCATTTCTGGCAAAAAACCTATAATAAAGTTATTGGGGTTTAATTCTTTTATAGGAAATTATTTTTATAAGAACAGCTAATAAACAACCACATTCAAAAGCAGAGGCAAATACTTATAGATTGATGAAAATTACGATTAGTGAGAAAAACCCAATTTATCTTGGTCGAGTTTATGTTTAACACTTGCTTTAATATTAACTTCAGAACATTTAGCTTATTTTAGGTTTGCTATCTTAAAAATAGGGAATAACATCAAAAAATAAATGCGGGTATATCATAAAAAGAATGTTAAATCAGATAGAATAGAGTCAAACTTATTATAATTAATTACTTCTCTTTCCTAAATCAATTCCGCCACTATTCCATTTATTATTAATAGAGTAAACCTTGCTTTGCTTAGTTTCATCTTCTTTAATCATAACTTTATACGGCCCCTCAACATCTGTTACAGAAGTTATTAGTTGCCCATCTTTATCAACAACATCTAATCTGAAATTGTCATACTTTCCTCCTTGAACTTCTCTTATTGCTCTTACTGTCACAGGGCCTTGGTAAGTTGTTTCATACAAGAGAGTATCCTTGTTTTCATCACAGCTAGTTGTAAGAACAGCAAGTCCTGTTAAACCACCAACTAACAACAAGCCCCTTCCAAGACTTTTAACAGATTTGTATAAATTTTTCATTTTGTATTATTCTAAGTAAAAATCTTAACTTTTTGCAACCCTTATTGCTACAATTATGATTATAATCACAAGAATAATATTAAGAGCGCCAATTCCCCACAAATACCAGTTTCCTTCATTGATTACCCCGCCTGTAATTCCAAATTTAAATCCTTGCTTGCCATCAATTTTAACTGAAACTGGCTGAATTAATTCCTGCCCTTGTGCTGATGGAGTTGCCTTAATGTTAAATGTTTTGTCGCCTGAGGCATCTTCGTTAACAAGAAGCTTTAATAAAATGTCTTTTGACTCTCCTTTTGCAAGTGTAACAACTGCAGGCTCTATTCCTAATAATTCTGCCCAATCACCATAATTTTCTGCGCTAATAACAAATGTTCCTGTTTCATCTCCAGTATTTGCAAGAGTTGCTTTAACCACAAGCTCTTTTCCAGCTTGCCCGCCAGATTCTACACTCGCAGTAAGTATAACCTTTGGCGCAACAGATTCTGCATTGCAACTCCCTTCTATTTTTAATGTTCTTGAAAAAATTGAATCCCCCTTATCCTCACTCTCATAGACATCATCATTTTCATCATACACTGTTAAAATAAGCTTATAACTGCCTTCTTTTGCATCTTTAGGCACAGAGAATTTCAAGTTTAAATCCTCGTTTTCAAATGAATCTATATCCCCTACTTCTACTTGTTCAGAGATATCTAAGTCAGAATTTTCTACAACAACATAAACATTGTCTTGATTTTCTTCCCCAATATTCCAAACATCTGCTGTAATTTGAATTTCTTCTCCACATGAAGCTGTTTCTGACATTTTAATATCACTAAGCACAACAAAATCATTGCCAACTATTATGTCAATATCTTCTGCCTCAGATGCGCAAGTGCTTTTTCCGTCATTAACACCTGCATCAGAATCATCTATTTCACCAATAGCTCTGACATGTAGCTCATAATCAGTTGAATCTGGATCAAGATCATCAGGAGTTATTGTAAATTTAAAAATTCCTGTGGTATCATCACCGTCATCCAAATCTTCATCTTCAAGATTTTCTGTATCATCCATTACACATTTTTTTTGGTCAGCATCAAACAAACACCATTCAAGGTCAATATTTTGAAGGCCATAATTCCCTGCATCAACTTTAACCTCTATTTCTATCTCTTCACCAGGATACCATTCTGTATCTTTATCGCTAAAAACTGTTGTTCCATCAATTCCATTGACAGTAATATCTTCTATTGAAACATCTATATCTCCTAGATTTCCTTTATTTTCGCAAAAGTCAGTTTCTTCAAAAGACAAAACTTGAGTGGTTTGATCACCAGAACTATTTTTAACTGTCAGTGTAGTTGGGTATTCTTGCCCAAAATCAAATTCAAAGCCCGGTTGTATAGTATAATTAATAGTAATTATTTTAGGTATACTAGCATTAAGAACAATTGGCATTGAAGGTGATACAAAATCAATTGTCTTTGACTTATAATTAATAGGATCAGGAGATGCTGTTATCTCAGATATGGTATAATCAACAAGGCTTGTAACTGTAATTTCAACTGCAGTTCCTGTCTGTAAAAGTTTAGGGCTTGAGATAGTCAGTGTTGCACTAACTAAGCTAATAGACAAAATTAATACTGCAAATAACAAAAAGAGGTAATTTTGTGCTTTCATTTGTAATCATTTTCCAGTTACTATGGTTTATAAATATTTCTATTTTTTAAAATATAGTATAAGATGTTATTTTCAAAAAATTTATATAGCATCTTGCCCTGAATTTATTAAATAAAGAGAGAAAAAGAGAAGAGAAGAAAATGCCGATTAAATCTCAAGAAAACACTTTGGGCGCATGGGCTTTTTTAATCGGGGTTATTCTTGCAGTTATAATTGGTTTATTTTCAAGCACATTTATCCAACCAGATGTTAAAACAATTTACAGTCCAGCAATTTATGCTATTCTTGTTATTTTAGGTATAATAGTTGGGTTTGTTGGAGTTACCGGGAAAGATGCCCACACTTTTTTGGTAAGTGGCACAGTTATTGTGCTAGTAGGCTGGTTAGGAAAAGAAGGAGCTTATGGCTCTTTAATAGGCATTGGAATCCAGGACATTGTATCAAGCACATTTGGAGCATTGCTTGCATTATTTGCACCTGCAACAATAATTGTAGCATTAAAAACAGTTTTTAATATTTCTAAGGTTTAATATCCCTAAAAATACAACTTACGACAAGATGAATTAAACTAAATTTAAGATAGCTAACATTAGGTTATCTATTGAATATGTACACAACAACCAATAGTTAATTAGTGGTTGATAAAAATAAATTCGCAAGAGTTTATATTAATAGCTGAAGCATAATGCTACGCAGTATAAAGAAACATAATATAATAATAGGAGTTTATTACTCATAGAAGCAATTAATAATCCACTAATAAGTTTGATTAATCAAACCTGCTCTTTTTTTCTTCTTTAGGCTTTACTACTTCTTTATGAATTTTTGCAAAAGAAGGAGTAACGATAACAGTATTTTCTCCAAAACCAGCAATGCTTCCTTCAAGAGCATCTGTTGTTTTTTTAAGTTTTGAAATTGCCCGTTTTAATTCAATAGAATCTTTTTGCCTTAGAATCCTGATATCAACTATGGCAATAGTATACCCTTCTCTCAAAGCATTAAGAATTTCATTTATATCCTCATAACTTTTTAAAGAAAAAAGTTTTACCAAAACTTTATTTTGTCTTTCTTCTTTTCCAAGATCAATCTCAATATACTCATCTTCAGAGCCATCGCCTAATGCTTTGGAAAAATTCTCTTTTAACCAATTGAAAACCATATTTATCTGACAAATAAAATCTTTATAAAGATTTCGGAAGTTTTTTAGTATATTTCGCAAACAGGTTATTGCCTCACTTTATGTTCTTTATAACCTCTTTTCTGACATCGTCTGCTCTTTCAACAATTGTTTTTTCTTGTTTTTCCAAAGATTTTAGCTTTAAATCAAGCATTTTTTCGCGCCCTTCCAGCTCTTTTTCTACTTTTTCACCATCAGTTTTTATCATTAACTGCCCAATAATCTTAAAAATGTCCCCTCTTGAATCTTTTATTTCTTCGAGAGCTTTTTGCGTCTCGTTTAACTCTAATTGAAAAACTTGTTTTTGCAAAAATAAATTTTGAATGCTCTGTTCTAGCATTTGCAACTCTTGAATTTGTTGGTTATCTTTTTCCATTTTTATTGGTTTAGATAGCTTTTACTTTTTTTATGTGAGTCCTTGGTTTAAAAAATATTTTGCTGCCACAATGAGGGCAAACAAATCTTTTTCCAAGATTTGCGTCAGAAATCTTTTTCCCGCATTTAAAACATTTATATGCTGCCATTTTTATACGTTATATTATTAATTTTTTAATATTTAAAAATTGTTTTATAGCAAGTTAATTTAGGATGTGTTTGTTATTTAATAGTTAACCTTATTTTAATTTATATATTATAAGCCTTTTAAATTTTCCCAATTAATATTATCTAACATTTTGTAATGAAAATTATTCTAAATGATAAACACCAGATGCAAATTTTTTATTGCATTTTTTGCATTTCCATATGCCTTTTGATAATCTTTTTACTCCAAGTCTGCCACAAAGAGGACATTTTTGTTTTTTTCTCTGTTTTTCTTCTACAGCAACAAGCCTGGCTCTTACTGTTTTACCATATCTTGCTCCGAATCTTCCAGCAGATTTTGATTTTTTTGTTTTTGATGTCATTTTATAGAAATCTGTATTTAAGAGTATTTTTAAAGTATTCTATTGTGGACTGCGTTAACTTAAAAGGTGATAAATGCCATTAAATTGATGATTAACCGACGACATTTTGCATATCATAACTAACAAAAAATACAATTATTGAAACTTTAATTATCTGTCGTTTATAAACGATAAAATTATAAAATTTGCTATTCCATCACCCGTTGTAACATATCCCTCTAACAAATTTTTCAGTAAGATAGAACCAATGGGACCACCCGGATTTGAACCGGGGTCACGAGCTCCCAAAGCTCGGAGGCTACCAGACTACCCCATGATCCCTATTAAAAATAGAATTTGAAGCTGTTTATAAATTATTTCTTTGATGGTTCTTTTTCTTTCTTCTCTTCTTTTGGCACTTCTTCTTTCTTAGCTTCTGCTCCTTCTTCGGGTTTCACAGCAGCTGCAGCCTCTGCAGCCTCTTTAGCAGCTTGCTCTTGCTGAAGTATTTTTTCTTGCTCTGCTTTTACTTCTGAAAAATACTGGTCTAACTTTTTTCTTTTGTCAGATGAAGTTTCTGTTTTTTCTGCCTGAATTTCTTCATCATATATTCCTGCATTTATATCTTCAATAATTTCTTTAGCGGATTTATTCTCTATTAATGTGCCGAGACTAATGCAAGTCCCAACAACTGATTTAACGGCTGATTTTAAATTTTTACTTAACATGTTTGGCATTTTTGTTTTAGCAACACTTATAATCTGTTCGATTGATGCATTAGCCACCCTAATTTTTTTCTGTGCATTAGAGCCTTTATCAATTTTAAGTTCTTTTTTCAAGAGCTCTGAGACAGGCGGAGAAAAAACTTTAACAGAAAATGTTTTTGCTGCAGTATCTATGTCTAATTCAACAGGAACCTTTAAGCCAGCAAAACTTTTTGTAGCTTCATTAATCTTTGAGATAACCTGCCCCATATTAATTCCTGCTGGTCCAAGCTTCTGACTAAGTGCAGGGCCTGGTTTCATGCTTCCGCCTTCTGTCAAAACTTTTATTTGCATTGTGTTTTTATTCTGAAATTTTTTCTTCTTCAGCTTCTTCACGCCTTATAACTTTAACATTATCTAATTTTAAGGTTACTGGTAATGGAACAACTGCGCCGAGCAAAGATGCCACTATCTCTTCTTTTTGTTTGTCTATTCTTAAAACTTTTGCTTTTTCCTTCTTGAATGGTTCTGAGATAATTTCTACAATATCCCCTTCCTTAATACTTACTGATTCAACAGAAGGTTTAATCATATTTTCAATTTCTTTGTAGCTTATTGTTTTTCCAATAATCCCTTTAACATAAGGAAGATTAAACGCAGATTCCTCTGCGCTTTCCCTGTCCTCTGCTTCAAGCAGAACATATCCCCGCAAACCGTGGGGACGCGAAACAGCATATACATTAAGCTGTTTTTTTTGCGCTCTTTCAGCTATCATATCAACTGCTCTTTCTTCTTTGTTTGTCGTAACTTTAATGATAAATATCATCTTTATTTTTTCCTTTAATTTACTTTGCTCCAGCTACCCCATAAATATACAAGGAGTAGTAATATTATGTAAAATCACGGGTTTTTAAATATTTTGTTTTTGATTTTTTGAAAATCCTAAATTATATTGGAGAAAACCCCAGCACCCATTTTATTAACCTTTAGTTTTCTTCCTTTTCTTCTTTTAATAAATTATCATAAGATTCAAAAAACTCTTTAGAAGTCATACTTGGATTATTCTTAGCGAGTATTTCTAGTATCGATAATTTCTTTAAAGCTTGTTTCCCAAGATATTTTTCACTAATGCATTCATAAATCCCACTTGTTGCTATATATACTCCAATGCCTCCTAACAACATTCCAAGCCCCCCAGCAAGAAAATCAAATCCATCCATTATCAAACCTTATCTCTAATCTATTTTTAAATATTATTATAGTGCATTGTTATCTGATAAAAAATTGCATTAAAATTGAAACAAGAAAACCAAGTGCCCCAATTATTAAAATTCCAATTGCAGATACTTTTGCAATTTGCTCAAATTCTTTTTTTGTTGGTTTTTTCATAAGATGCCATACCCTCACGCATTTATGATAAAATGTTTTTGTTGAAATAACCAATTCCTTTAACATACTTTAAAGAATAAGAGGGGGTTTTTAAGGTTTTTTAAATTAATTTTGAAAGTTTGGTGTATACTCTATTGAAGAACCATACGGATGGATTATCTCTCTATCTCCTCCTGATTCTCCTTGTAAAACTATATGCTCTGATTTAACTAACAAAATTTTCCTAGAATCTTGTCCATTAAGGGTGTTCATTGTCCAAATAGGAACTCCTTTTTTTCTCAATTTTTCAAATGCAGCAGGTAAAGTATCACACTTACTAATAATTTTAATTAGTTTTGATGGCATTTTAATCCTCCAAAAACTCAATTCCAAGCTCTTCTTCAATTTCTTTATGCCTTCTGCTTTCAATGCTTTCATCCCGCCCAATTATTTGCGAGCTTTTTACCCCTGTTATAATTAACAAAACCCTAAGGGATTTTTCCATATCTTCGCTAATTTGAGCGCCCCATATTAATTTTGCATCAGGACTCATTTGTTTTCCAACTGTTTCAATAATAGTCTTGCATTCATCAAGGCTCATGTCTGGACCTCCAATAATATTCACCAAAGCCCCTGTTGCATTAGTTATATCAACATCAAGCAAAGGATTTTGTATTGCTTTTTCTACTGCTTCTAATGCCCGATTCTGGCTGTCACTTTCACCAACTCCAATTAAAGATACCCCCCCATCCAGCATAATTGCTTTTATGTCAGCAAAATCTAAATTAACAAGCCCGGCTTTAGTTACTAATTCAGTGGTTCCTTTAACTGCATTTGTCAGAATTTCATCTGCAATTTTAAATGCTGTTTGCAGGGGCAATTCCGGGGCGAGTTCAAGAAGCTTGTCATTTGGAATAATAATCAAAGTATCTACGACAGCCTCTAATTTTTCTAAACCGTTCATTGCATTTTCTAATCTTTTCTTGCCTTCAATTGTAAAAGGCAAAGTTACCACGCCAATAGTTAATGCCCCTTGTTTTTTTGCTAAGCTGGCAATCACAGGAGCTGCTCCTGTTCCTGTCCCACCGCCTAAACCACAGGTAATAAATATCATATCACTTCCGGAAATTTTCTTTTTGATTTCACTTTCAGATTCTTTAGCAGCTTCTTCCCCAATCTTAGGATTGCTCCCTGCTCCTAACCCGCTAGTCAGCTCTCTTCCAATCAATATTTTTTTATCAGCATTAGCGTATAGCAAGTCTTGAGCATCTGTATTTACTGCAATTAATTCCCCGCCTTTTATTCCAATCTCTCTCATTCTTGATAGAGAATTGTTCCCCCCGCCGCCTACCCCAATAACTTTTATTTTTGCAGATTGTTTTTTTAACAATTCTTCTAATTCTTGATCAATAATCCTCAAATCAGCATCGAGCTCATTAGAAATACCAAGAACATCACTGCTTTTTCCATAAATTTCAGCCATAGCATAATTAGAAATTTGAGATTTATAAGTATTTATATAGCATTATGGTTGTTTTTAGCCTCAGCTTCTTTTCCTTTAGATTTCTCTACCTCTTTAATCTCTTTGAATTTCAAATCAAAACCAAGCATTTCCTTGAATTTATTTTTAAAAAGCTCAAAAAGTGGCTTTAATTCTGCACTTGCCTCAATAATAATCTCCTTGCCTTTTTCATCAATTTCAAATTTAAACTCTTGCCCAAAGAAAAAATCTAAAATTGCTTTTGTCTTTTCCTTATTATCTGTTACTTTCCTATCTACTTTTATAGTATAGATTATATCTTTTCCAGCCAGAGGGTTGTTAAAATCTGTGATTACCCTGCCTCCTGAAACGCTTAAGATTTTACCAAATTGGCCATCAAAATTGAATATCATCCCTGGTTGAGGAGTTTGTTTCATTTCTGTAAAAATTTTTAGAGGAACTTTCTTTATCAAATTAACATCTCTTTTACCAAATGCTTTTTCTGGCTCTATTTCAATAGTGTATAACCTCCCAACTTCTTTTCCTTCCAAAAATTCATCAACAGCTTTAATAAACATTTCATGTCCAAGACAAAAAACAAAAGGTTTTGGTTTTAGCGGCAATTTTTCTTTTTCTATATCCTCTTTAATATTAGAATCAAATATCTTTCCATCTTTGATTCGCGCAGTAAATGCTATTTCAATAAAATCCTTTTTCGAAATTTTTTCCGGGATATTCATTTTATTCTTTAAGTAAAAACGTTTATAAATCTATTTTTTCTGAATTAACTATGGTTTTTAAGTTAATTAATGCCACAGAAATAAAAGTAGGTACTAATATTCTGATTGATGACATAGCCTGCACTGTCAAAAGCATTGATATAAGCAAAACAGGCAAGCATGGGCACAGCAAATGCAGAATAGAAGCTGTTGGCATAATTACTGACAATAAAAAAGTTATTGTTGTTCCAGGGCATGAAAGATTTGAAGTGCCTTTAATTGAGAAGAAAAAAGCTCAGGTTTTGGCAGTCGGAGACAAAGTAAGCATAATGGATTTAGAAAGCTTTGAAACAATTGAGATGCCTTGCGATGAAGATATTAAAAATGAATTAAAAGAAAGCGATAATGTTGAATATTGGAATATTGAAGGTGAAAAGATTATAAAGCGAAAGCTTTAAATCTTAGTACTATTCTGCAAGTATGCAGAAAGTAAAAAAATAATTAAAAGGAAAATTTAAGCTTAAAAGGTTAAAAAAATTGAATTATTTATTAGCCTTAAAGAGATATTATTAATAAGAACATAGGACTAAACATTATATTCCCAACTCGACCACTAAACAACAAATAAATTAAAGCAAAAAAATAAAAATGGCAAAGATACCTGAAGCGCAACACAGATTATTCAAGAATGTTTTTGTTTGTAAAAGATGCCATAGTAAAATTAGAGCAGATCCTAGAAAAATCCTTGAAGGAAAAATCAAATGCAGAAAATGTAAAACAAAGGCTTTTAGACCTTTGAGGAAAAAATAGAGGGTGGCTATTAAATGAGTTTTTTAATGTATGATATAATACTTCTAATTGTATTTAGCAGTTTCATAGTTTGGTTTCTTTACACTAAGCGAAAAAACCTGAAAAGAGAGGGGATTTTGTATTTGTATAAAACAAGTTGGGGCATAAAACTGATTAATTACGTCGGAACAAAATATAAAAGAACATTAAAGGTTTTAAGTTACATATCTATAGGGATAGGATACATCTTAATGATTGGAATAATATACTTGTTTGCCCAAATTATTTATCTATATGCTGCTTTTCCTGGGATTGTAAGGGCAATTAAAATTCCTCCAATAATGCCACTCATTCCTTACTTACCAAGCATATTTAAGCTGGATTTTTTGCCCCCTTTTTATTTCACTTATTGGATTGTTATACTTGCGATAATTGCAGTGACTCATGAATTTGCCCACGGAATATTTGCAAAAAGATACAATATAGGGATAAAATCAACTGGCTTTGGTTTTCTTGGACCTTTTTTGGCTGCATTTGTAGAATTAGATGAAAAGAAAATGGTAAAAGAAAAAAAGTTCAAACAACTGGCTATTCTTTCTGCAGGCACATTTGCAAATGTTTTAACGTCAATTCTTTTCTTTTTTATCATATGGTGGTTTTTTAGCATGTCGTTTACTCCTTCGGGAGTTATTTTCGATACTTATCCTTATTCTATTATTAATATTAATGATATAATATCAGTTGGCAACACTGCCCTGAACAGCCCAACTTATGAGGATGTTTTAAATAATATTGAAGGAGAGGAATTTAACAAAATTGAAGTTGACAGCGGAAGTTATAAAATAAACAAGGCATATTTAGAAATGCAAAAAGTGCAAAATGCAGAATTGTTTCAGCAAGGAAAATTAATCTTATATGATGATGCGCCGGCAATAAATGCCGGGTTAGATGGGGTGATAATGGAAATTAACGGAGTAAAGATAACTGATGTTGAAAAACTTGGAAAAGAGCTTGAAAAATATGCCCCTGGCGATGAGATTAAAATAAAAGTAAAAAATGATGAGGAGATTTTGGAGCATCTCATTGTGCTTGGAAAAACCCCGGCTAATCCAAGCAAAGCATGGCTTGGAGTCGGCTTTATTGACCGGCAAGGAAGAGGAATTTTAAGCAAGACTTATATTTTATTGGCTTCATTTAAAAAAGAGCATGTTTATTACGAACCAAAATTTGAAGTTAGTTTGTTTATTTACAATTTATTATGGTGGGTTATTTTAATAAGCATAAGCGTTGCTCTTGTTAATATGCTCCCAGCAGGAATATTTGATGGCGGCAGATTCTTTTATCTAACTGTCCTAGCTTTTGTAAAGAATGAAAAAACAGCAAATAAAATCTCCTCATGGGCTACAAAAGTGTTTTTGATTTTAATTTTACTCCTGATGATTTTTTGGGGCATTTCATTTATATGACTTACCGACGGCAAACTCCTTTTTTTGTAAAGTTAAAAATTATTTTAGAAAAGTATTTAAACTAAATTATCCTTAATGCACTAGTTAAAAAGAGGTTATATAAAATGGCAAAAAAGAAAAAAGCGAAGAAGAAGAAAAGAAGATAGTCCTTAACTTGATTTTATTTTTTTATTTTTTAATTTGTTTGTAAAAGTTTATAAATTTCTGCTGCTATCTATTATTTATGTACGGATTTAATAAAAAAGAAGTTAAAATATTCAGAAGTTTGAATAATCCCAAGAAAATTCAGGATTTTCTCGAGAAACTAAAAATAAATTTTGAACCTGATGGAGATACTTGCATGTCACCAAGAATGGTTTTAAGGACTAAAAAAGCTCATTGCATTGAAGCAGCTTTGTTGGCTGCTGTTGCTTTAAGATTTAATAGGTGTTCTCCATTATTGGTTGATTTAACAACCGTGGATAGAGATTATGACCATGTTCTTGCTGTTTTTAAAAAGAATAATAAATGGGGGGCAATCACTAAAACAAATCATGCTGTGCTTAGATATAGGGATCCTGTATACAAATCAATTCGCGAGCTTGTAATGAGTTATTTTAATGAGTATTTTCTCGACGACGGCAAGAAAACCCTAAGGTCTTACACTTTACCAGTAAATCTTTCAAGATTTGATAAATTTGGGTGGATGACTTCTGAAGAAGATGTTTGGTATATCCCGGAATATCTTGCCGAAGAGAAACACTTTTCAATATTGACCAAAAACGAAATTTTAGGTTTAAGAAAAGCTGACCCAATAGAAATTAAAGCAAGCAACATTGAGCTATGGAAAAAAATTGGCAAAGGACATAAAGTCAAAAAGAATAATCTTAAGTGGAATAAAAAAATAAAGGCTTCTATTTGAATAAATAATTACCACTACCTATTTAGTGAGTTAATAATAATTGGGAGTACGCAGTGGTTTATTTGATATGGGGTGAGTAGTGGTTTATTTGATAAGCTAGAATATCACTACGATTTGATATAGTGCGAGTAAAGGTTAAAGAATTTTCCCCAAAATAATAAAAATGCGTTCCTTCATGCAGATTAAGAAAAAATTTCACATCATCTTTTCTTTTTGGTAGCCCAATATCTTTCATAATTCCTGTTATTTCATCAAGAGTTTTAATTGTTTTCTTGCCACATAATCCTAAAACTTTTCTTTTAAATTTCAATAAGTTGTAATGTTTCCACTCTTCATTGGTTTTAAATTTCTCTGCTTCTGATGGATGTAACCAAAATTCTTTTGTTGTTGCTTGCAGATGATTGTTAGGTCCTACAACATCTGGCTTGTGCAATTCCATAATCTACCCCTCGTTATAACCATTTATAAATATTGTGGAGAATAAGACTTAGTCCAATTGAGATTTGCAATTAATACATAGAATAAACAATTATCTATAAATCAACTATTCCGTCTTTTGTTAAGGCTGCAAATCTTATGCCCACAGGAAGACTTAGCAAAGCAGAAATAAGTGCCATGTGCTCTTTGCCGTCACCACTGGCAATTGAAAGTGCAACTTCTGTTCCATAAATTTTCCCATTAAGTCTCTGCATTAGTTCTTCTCTTAAATCCCTCAGTTTTTTGTCTAAATCAACTTGAATAAATTCGAATTTTTTATTAGAAGTAAATTTTTTTGCAAAATCGCCGCCAACAAGAATTACATTGTCCCACTCCCCTTTATTAAGTAAACCAGCAACTTGTGCCCAAGTTCCTTTTCCCGACGATAAAAGAGCAACTAATTCCATACCGGAAATAGAATTAAGATATTTATAAGGATTATTGTATTTAAGATGATAGGAATATTTATAAACCAGTAATTTCTAAAAATATTGTCGATAAACTACATCGTCAAGGCTCTTATTTAGTTATTCTGAGCCCAGACGCATAATGTAGGAGACAAACAAAATGGAATTGGAATTAAAGTTAAAGAAAGCTTTAGAAGAGCTAAGAAAAAATGAAGAAAAGAAATTTGATCAAACAGTTGATTTAATTGTAAATCTGCAAAAATTTGACATTAAACGGAATTCACTTAATATTTTTACCCAAGTACCGCATAAAATTAAAAATCTGAGAGTTTGCGGTTTTCTTGAGGCAAAGAATAATAATGTAGAAACAATTTTGGAATCTGAATTTAAAAAATACGCTGACAAGAAAAAAATTAAAAAACTTGCTAAACAGTTTGATTTCTTTATTGCACAGGCATCACTAATGCCAAAAGTAGCAACAACTTTTGGGAAAAACCTTGGGCCACTTGGCAAGATGCCATCGCCACAATTAGGAATTGTTACTAATACCGACGAAAGAATAATAAAAGAACTCCTTGAAAAAATAAACAAAAGCGTAAAATTAAGGACGAAAGAACCAAGCATAAAAATTGCTGTTGGAAAGCAAAGTATGCCTGATGAGCATATTATTGATAATATTACTACAATTTATAACAGCTTATTAAAAAGTCTTCCCAGGCAAAAAGAGAATATAAGAAACCTTGGAATAAAATTCACAATGACTAAACCCCAAAAGATTGCAATAAGATAGAATGGATAAAACAAGAGAAAAACCAATTCCAAAGAAAAAAACTAGGGCAGTTGATGAATTAGTGGAACTAGCAAGCACAAAAAGAACCATTCTTATAGCTTCAACAAAAAATTTGCCAGACAGCCAGTTTCAAGATATAAGAAAAAAACTCCGAGGGAAAGTTATAATTAAAGTTCCTAAAAAAAGCATTATGTTCAGGGCAATTGAAAAAATTGAAAAGGGGGCAATTAAGCATTTAAAAGAGCAGATTACAGGCGATATTGCTATAATCTTTTCTGATTTGGATGCTTTTGATGTTGCTACAGAGTTAGTAAAAAACAAAGTTGCGGCAAAGGCAAAAATCGGGCAAGAAGCTCCCACAGATATTGAAATTGAAGTTGGTCCAACTGATTTGGTTCCTGGACCTGCAATATCTGAACTAGGAAGTTTGGGTATTCAAATAGAGATTAAAGAGGGAAAAATCCACATCAGGAAACCAAAGGTGATAGCCAAAAAAGGTGAAAAGATAAGCGAGGGTGCTGCAGGCATTATGAATAAACTTGACATCAAGCCTTTTACAGTTGGCTTTGAACCACTGGTAGCTTTTGATACTAAAGAAGAAAAGATGTACCTTAATATCAAAATTGATCCCCAAGGCACAATTGCTGAGCTTAAATATGCCTTTAACAGAGCTTTGGCATTTGTAGTTAGCATTGGGTATGCTAATGAAGATACAATTAAATTTTTGATTAGCAAGGCAAGTAGTCATGAAAAAGCTTTAAGCAATTTAATTAATATAAATGTGGATAAAGTATCAGGTAGCGAGGGTAGTAATAAAGCTGACAATACTCAAAACGAGGAAAGTAAGTTAAAAAATGGAGGGGAAAATGGATGAATCAATATTGGTTTATGAAGTAGCCCAAATTGCAATAAGAAGCGGCAATCCAAGAGAATTGGATAGGGCTATAGAAGTTATGGAGAATTTTTATAAGCAGGAGTTTTGCATATATCAAAGACTAACTCAAATTGAATCTGAAACCCCCAACTCAATTATTGAGTTTCATACAGCAAACAAAAGAGAACAATTATCAATTTTAGAACAGAGTCTGGAAACATTAGAAAAGTTAAAAGAAAATTTGGATGCATATGTTCAAAAATTTTTACTTCAACCAGAACAGGATAATCAAAATAAACCAGAGGAGGATAAAAAATAATGGAATATGTATATGGTGCACTGCTTTTGCACAAACTTGGCAAAGAATTGAATGAACATAATCTGAAGAAGGTTATTGCATCTGCTGATATAGAGGCTGATGAAAGCAAAATTAAGTCGCTTATAGCTAGCTTAAAAGGCGTTGACATTGATGCAGAACTTGCAAACGCAAGTTTAGTTGCTGCTCCTGCAGCAAGTACCGGAGAAGCAAAGAAAGAAGAAGCGCCAAAAGAAGAAAAGAAAGCTGAAGCTGCAGCAGAAGGCTTGTCTGCTTTGTTTGGTTAAATATAATTTTTTAATCCAGAACAAGCCTTCTCATAGTTAGAACAAAAAATATTATTTTTATATGAGGGGCATAATAAAATTTATAAAGCAAAACACAAAGTGAATTCTATGGATAAAAAACTGCTTAAACTAATACCTGCAATAGGACTACCTGCAATAGGATTAATAGCGTTATTAGGAATTTCTAATTTTTGTGATAACCCACGAAAACCAATAAAACAAAAATCTTATTCTAAAATAATGACAGAAAAAGGAGAAGTAGAACAAGTAAGTTTGAACCCTTCAATTTTTATTGAAGTCCCAGAAATGTATACTATTGTTTTTCGTTGTGAACATAATGTTAGGCTGGTTATAGAAGAAGAAAGAGAAAAAGAACAAAAATATAAAGCTTTGTGGGATAGGTTTGAAAAAGGAGATATTAAAGAAGGGGATAAAGTAACTATAACGTATAGGGAAGAATATGTTGATACCCTGCAGGATATAGACAGAGACGGAAAAAGAGAGATAATTAGTAGAAAGGCAGTAGGTTATGACTTCTTAGATGCTAAGGTTGTTAAAGAATAACGGCTAATTTGAAATTAATGTCAGCTCATTTTGATTTACTTTTAAGGCTAAGAGCATATATTATAATTTTATATAAATCTTAAAAAAACAAGCCTTAAAACTTTTTTTAATTAGAATTATAAACTAATGATGGGCTCCTCAGATACCTTTGGAAAGTTTTTCCATAATGGCTTTAGAATCTACAATTGTGGTGCAAATTTTTTCAAGTTGAGCAATATTAGGGGAAGTTATTATTTCAATAACCTCTTGAATCTGCCCAGGAACTTTATTTCTGTATTTATTAATATTCTCTAAAACTATCTTTGCCCTATAACTTTTTGGATAAGCATCTGTTTCCAGATAATATGCAAAAAACCAGTAACATTCCATCACCCTATTATATAATTTTAATGCATCTGCCACTTCATTTAATTGTTCTTGAGTATAATTTGGCATGCACTAATAATGTTTTGAAGATATTTAATATTTGCTATAATTAGTTATTATCAAAAAAATAATTAAAAAACGCCGACGCCAGGAATCGAACCTGGAAGCCCTTGCGGGCCCGGTTCTCAAGACCGGTGCACTACCATTATGCGACGTCGGCATAATTAATTTAAACTGAGTAGAGTTAAAAAACTTGTGCTTTTTAAATTGATTGATAAGAGAGTGTATAAATAAGGTAAGAGTTTGCTATTGAAGTTTACTATAATAAATGATTATAACTTAACAAAGCTTTGTGTTTTTGCAATTAACAAATACCTAAAAGAACGCGCTTAAAATTAAAAATTAGTCCATACCAAACAACTTTTTCCACCAAGGCTTCTTTATTTCCATTGGCTGGTTATGCTCGCCAATAACTTCATAGGTTATCTTTGGTTTTTCCTTAAGTTTAGGGGCTTCATCAGCAAGCTCTTTGGTTGCTAATTCAATCGCTCTTTCAACTTGAACCCTTAAATAACCCTGCTCAATTAAAGCCCATTTTAAAGAATCCATAGTATATCCTTTCTTAACATTCTTTTTAAGATAGTTTACAAGTTCATTAACTCTATTGCCTATTCCAACCATAAAAAGTATAGGGATTGTTAGTTTAAAAATATAATTGTATGGTATTTGTTAATTTGTAAATAGGACTTTGACAGTTAATATAAGATATTCTTTTAAACTAACTGTTAACCAACTGTTCACTTATTACTTTTTATAGTATTAAATTATGCCAATTATTAATACATCAAGATTTGTTGCTTATGTAAACTCCCTACTTTAGTTCGTGAGACTTCAAGATTGTTATTAGGATTGGCAATCTTGACAGCACTCAAGAA
>JAGVXI010000010.1 GCA_018303855.1 Candidatus Pacearchaeota archaeon | reverse complement strand
CAGACTTTGAAAGAGCTTTGTCGTATGTACAGAATCAAGAGTTGCATCATTCAATTCACTAGGACGCTGTCGCCTTTAGGCGAACAGAGGATGTCACATCTTTCTCTTAATAGGTTAATAAATGGTTTGTTCTCTACCCAGAGCGTTCCCTATGTTTTTTCCTGTACTGCTGATATTTCGGCAGACAGCAAAATCGACTACCTAAAGAGCTTAAATCACAAACACTTCTTTTGAGATACTGCAATTTTTCCTGTAATTCTTCTTTGTCGGAACATTCTAATGCTCTCTTGAAATCTTCAATTAACTGACGCAATTCTGGTAATCTTTGCTCTTTTATTTCTCTCATTATTAATCCCCCATGTTCTTTATCATACCTTGAAGTATCTATACATTGATAATTTAAGTCTAGAATTGTATACCCCCTCACAACATTTTTAAATTCGTTAGAGTCTGCTGGAATATTTCCCTTTGCTATTTCTCGTTCAATTGCTAAAACAGAACCACGCATAGCAAAAAGAGTGTTTCCATAATTGAAATGTGCTTCATTTATTAGCTGGTATTCTAAATCATTCATTGTTTAAAGCATAATAATAGTGCATTTAAAAACTTGCTGGTCTAGGATAAACTCTTGGGTTTCACAAAGTAAATTCTTGTCCTTTCAGTTCTTAACTTTGCACATTTGAAATTACCTCAAAATTTTTTGGTTCACGTGGGGCTAAAATACAATCTTATTAAACATTAATCTTCTTTTCAGGATTCATCTTTTTGGTTTTGTAATCATTAAACCTTAAGACTGCATCAAGTTCTATTTTCATTTTTTTCGTCAGCGGTTTTCCAAATTCATAGCCTATTGGAAAAACAGCTTCAACATCAACATTGTCTGGAATTTTCAAGCATCTTTTAATTTGCTCTTCTGCAAAATATCCTACCCAGCATGTTGATAATCCAGATTCTGTAATTTTAAGCAGAAAATTTTCAATTGCAGCACCTGCTTGCTGTTTGTTGTATCTTTTCCCTTCTTTTTCTCCATAACAATTCACAAGTATTTTTGGGTCAGAAGTTACAACAACTAAATATCTTGCCTGGCTTACAAAGTCCTGTTGGCATGCTAATGCGATTTTCTCAATTTTTTCAAGTACATCTACAACAATAAACTTAAGATTAAAGCAATTTCCAGCCATAGGAGCATATCGTACAGCATCTATTGCTTCTAAAATATCACGCCAGTCTGGTTTTTCATTCAAGAATTTTTTAACACTTTTTCTTGATTTAATGGCTTTCTCTAATTCCATGTTTTAGTAAGGATAATAGTGTTTAAAATGTTTTTTGTTTTGCTGGTTGATAAGGAAAGTTATAATGTTAACTCGTAGGCTAATATAATGGTAATATTTCATACTTAATAAATGGGGGTCATATGATTAATCGGTTAATTTAAGTTTGGATTATTTTGATAGTATTTTAATAAAGCACTTAGCAATTATAGTCACATTTGTTTACATTGCTAATATGGGTTTTAAAATCAAATATCAATTACAAACTTTTTCATCAATATTTTTGCAGAGTTCAAAGCCTTTGCAATTATACTGCTCGGGGTAGGTTTCAAGTATGTATACTAGTCCAACGCAAACGCATGATTTTTGATAGTGCTTGCAATTATTATCATCTAAAGTGAATGGCTTATATACTCTGGTTTTTGCATAATTAAAAAAACTCATCCCAATAATAATTATTACAACAAGTATGATGACCCACCAAATAACTGCCCCTTTTTCCATATTTAAGATAAGCAGTGATTATTTTTAAATTGTTTGATGGTTTTAAAAATTCTCTAAAAATAGCTAACCTTTTTAAATGTTGTTTAGACTTCAAACCTAATAACTCCGCCCCCAAAAACTTTTTTCCCTTGATATAACACAATTGCTTGCCCCTCGCTAATTCCTGTTATTGGTTTTTTTAATGTAATGGTTGTTTGCTTTGTTTTTTTATTGCGTGTTAATGTTGAAGGCAATAATTCACCAACATGCCTTATTCTTGAGTGGAGTTTTAATGGTTTTTTAGATATTTTTTTTATAAATGAATCTTTATTATCTGATATTACATGAAATTGTTTAATTATTATACTTTTTCTTAATAATAACTGATGCCCCTGGGGTGCTGCAATTATTGTGTTTGTTTTTAAGTCTTTGCGAGCAACATACCACCTTTTTAGCTGTTTTGGATTATCGAATTTTGATTTTTTAACTTCTATTCCAAATCTTGGGCCTATTCGCTGCCCAATTGTGTAATAATAGATTCCGTCATGCTCGCCGATAATTTTTCCATCTGGGCTGATTATTTTTCCTTTTTTTGGCTTTATTTTTTGCTGGAGGAATTTTTTCAAATTTACTTTTCCTATAAAACAAATGCCAACAGTTGATTTTTTATCCCAATTTGGGAATTTGTGTTTTTTTGCAATTTGTCGTGTTTTGGTTTTTGTATAATTTCCTATTGGGAATAATGTGTGTAATAAATCATTTTGTGTTAGGCGGTATAAGAAATAAGATTGGTCTTTTGATTCGTCTCTTGCTCTTAGGAGTTCATATTTATCTAAATTTCCAACCACCCTCCGCCCACCTTTGTTTAGAGTTTGTGAGCTAACATTACTTTTATTTAATTTAATACTTATAATTATTGTTTCATCATTAACAGCTTTTCCATTAATACTTCTTTTTATCCTTGCATAATGCCCTGTTGCAATAAACCGGCAGCCAAGTTTTTTTGCAGCTTTCCAGAGAAGCGGAAATTTTATTTTTTGATTGCAAACAACATCTGGGTTTGGTGTTATACCTTGTTTATAACTTTTAAACATATCTGCAATAACTTGTTTTTTATACTGTTTTTCAAAGTCCAATGTTATTAGGGGAATATCAAGCATGGCTGCTATTTTCTGAGCTATGTGGCGTTCACTTCGCCATGTGCATTGCCCAAAGTCGTCTTTTGTATTTGACCAATTTTTCATAAATGCACCAATAACTTCATAGCCTTGTTTTTTTAAAAGCAAAGCTGCAACACTTGAATCTACACCGCCGGACATTGCTACTAAAACCTTTGATTTTTGTTTTTTCATGCCTAAAGTAACTATACATCTTTTAAAAACATTTATCAATCTCCAATCACTTATACTTTATGCTAAATCTTCTAATATTAAATGAGAAAGAGGTAGTATGAAAAGAAAACAGACAAAAAGTCAGGTTAAAAAAAGAAAAGTTAAGTTGTATATGCCTAAAACAGAAGAAGAATGGGAAGGGAAACTTAATATGGAGCAGTTTAAAGTTTTGAGGCAAAAAGAAACAGAGATGCCTTTTTCAGGAAAGTTGTTATATAACAAGGAAAAAGGAGTTTATGTTTGTATTGCTTGTGGCAATAAAATTTTTAGTTCAGAAGCAAAGTTTGAATCTAGAACAGGGTGGCCTAGTTTTTATGATTCTATAAAAAACTCTGTAAAATTGGAGGACGATTATAGTTTACCATTAAAAAGAGTTGAGGTTAAATGTGCAAAATGTAATAGTCATCTAGGGCATGTTTTTGATGATGGACCAAAAGACAAGACAGGGAAAAGGTATTGCATAAATAATATTGCATTGGATTTTAAAAGAAGTAAAAATTAATATAATTTTCTTTTTTATTGGAAGCATCCCTGTGGATGAGGACTTTTTATTAGTCTATATGCACTTGATAGTGAAATGCAAAAATTAATAAGTTCATTAGCTCTTTCTGCAGAAATATGTTCTGGATTTTGTAAGTCTAAAGAGATTAATGCTAGTTCTTTATAGATTTCTTCTCCTTCTAATTTTCTTGGATAGTCTTTAAACGTTTCTGATAACATATATTTATCATCATAATCTATGCTAACACCTCTTTGTTTAATTGTTTTATTTTCAGAAGGATGTTGAAAACTTATGTAAATAAGTGAATTTTGAATTAAATTTCCGAGTTCTTTAATATGTTCATATTTTACATCTAACTCTTTTTCATCTAATCTCTTTAATCTTGAAATTTCTACACCGGCACGTGAAGCAATAAACCCTAAATCTTGATTTGATAGGCTTGTTATTCTTTCTAAACTATTCTGCACCATAATTTAAACACATAGATTTACTTTATAATAATTGTTATATTTTATTACTCTTTATAAAAATAAAAATGGATTATAAATTGAAATTATCTGCCTTTATTTACCTGATTATTCAAATATAAATCTTCATCAATTTTGCTCATAGAATAAAAGGCAAGACTTCCTGCTAAATATACTGAAGCCATTGGGTGCAAAGAGTTATTATCAAATAAATAGCTTAATCCAATTAATGTAATACTTAAGGCTGCACAAGTTCCAGAAAGGATTCTTTCTATTTTTGATGGTTGCATTTTGTAAAAACGTCCCGGAGAGGACTCGAACCTCTGACCCCATGATTTCTATGAAGCCTACTTTAGTAGGAACATGATGCCTAACAGTCATGTGCTCTACCAACTGAGCTACCGGGACTTATTGATTGAAATTTAGGACTATATTTAAAGGTTATTATTAAAGGTTTTATAGCATTAAATTAATTAAAAATATTAAGTTAATTAAAGGAGAGGTTTTAAATTTAAGTTTGGTTAAACTTATTAATTGATTATATTAGATACTGGGAATAATGCGAGGTTAATAATGCGCTGATTATCTATGCTATCTGACTATTAACACTCTAACTTTTAATTATGGATATAAAGTTGTCTTATTACTTATAGTTCTCTTCTACTTTTTTATCTTAATCTTCAATCCCAAATCTAAAACAGGTTCTGGACGATGCTGTTCAAGATATTTGTAAACATTGGCGTGTTTTGAACCCCTAATTAACTGGATAATTGCTTCATATGCCTTTTCAATTTCTTCAGGATGTCCGAGAATGCTGACATAATTATCCTTAATCTCAAAAAAGCAGTTTGTAAGTTCAGTAAAGGTTTTTAATGTTTTACCGCCTTCTCCTATAATTCTTGCTCTTATTCTTCTTAAGTCAGTTTTTTTTGTATAATTTTTTATTGGAATTATCTCAAGTTCAAAATCTTCGTCTTTAATGAGCATGGCGATTTTTAAAGCAAATCCAAAATCAAGTGCATCAAGAACTTTTTCAGCCACATATTCGTCTTCTGCTTTGCCACTAACATAAATCTGCTTCCCTTTATTGATTATCTTTACCTTAAGCTTTTTTTCAAGCTGTTTCTTTGATTTTATAATTCTTGGAATTTTATCTATAAAGAATGTTCTCATTTTTCTCTCCAATCAAAACTCAGTAAAATCTTTTTCAAGATACCCTTTGCTTTTTAACCATTGTATTGCTGTTGGGGTATATTTGAAAAGTATATCGCCTTTGTCATTGTCAAATTCCCATGGCTGAACTATTACAATATCCCCTGGCCTAAGCCAGAGCACACGCTTAAGTCGTCCCGGCACACGGCAATTTCTTGTAACTTTATCCCTGCAGTTTACAGACATTCTGTTTCCTCCAAGCCGTTGTTCTATGATTCCAATAACTTCTTTTCCTCTTGGAAGTTTCACTCTCAGAACCTGCCCCTCTGGCATGTTTTCTGCTTTTTCTTTCTCTTGCTGTTTATTTGACTTCATATTTATTGATAAGAATTTTATTTTATAAAGGTATTGAATTTTAACGAGTCATTAAATTATTAGGTTTTAAAGTGTTAATGATAACCGGCAACTTGTAACTAAAAAAATTATAATTGGACTTATAATAAATTATGTTTTATGATTAATAAACTTCTTGTTCTAAATTAATTAACTGATAAATTAAATTTTTAATAAATAATTATACCAAAACTAAGGCAAATGGGATGCTGTCAATCTTTCCTATGGCTTCCTGCATTATAATCCCTGCTTTTAATGCTGTCTGGCAGGATTTTTTGCCAACTATGTTGAATGTAACATCTTCTTTAGCATAATCTTGAAGAATAGGAATAATTTCCTTTTCCGACATTTTTTCCCCGGAATAAAAGCTTTCTTTTACATCAAGCTGAAAATTGTCCTGTTCAAATCTTTTACCAAGTAGTTCAGCATCACAAAGAGCTATTATTTCTCTGTAAGCTTTATGAATTTTTAAAAACATCATTTATGGGTAGTATAAAAATTAAAAATAAATTTAGGTTAATCTTATTTGATTCCGCCCATTCTGCAAACAGTTATCCCACAAACAGGGCATTTTCCTTTAGCTATTTTTGTGCCCCTTTTTGTTGTTGATTCTTTTGGGTCCTTTATCTGAACTTTCTTTTTGCACTTTACACAGTATCCTTCAACCATTTTATCCTCCTTGTTTATTTAATTTGTTAGTGAAAATTCGTTTTTAAAGGTTTATATTGTGGCGAATTAATTGTTTTTAGTGATTTTCCACAATTAATTGCTCTAAATCGTGGTAATTTAGTATAATACTCTTTTTATTTTTTTCTTTTTCATCTGAATAGCTTATAGCGATGTAATATCTTTCATCTAAAGGATCTGGTTTTATTCTAGCTAAAAAAAATTTGTCGTCAGGATAATGTAAGTCTTTAATAAGTGCAATTTTACCTTGATTTTCTCTAATTATTCCTTTCTTCCTTTCTATGGGGGTGTCTAGTTTTATGCCGGTATCCCTAAAAAAATTTGCAATTTGCATTTTATTATTTTTTATTTTAGTTTTTGAATATTCATATCTTACTTCTTAAAGAGTGTTTTGCTCCGCAAGCTAAGCAGTGGATAAAGGTTATTCTATCATGCTTTGTTAATTCAGTATCTGGTTTTCTACACTCTTTACACAGCACAAATTCTTTCACATACTCTTCGATTTTTTGATTTATCTTGCTGCTTGGAACTGTTATATTTAAAATTAATCTATCTCCTTCTAATTGTCCGGCAGCTGCAAGTTCTTTTAAAATGAATTTTTGGAAATGTTCTGGTTTTCTTCTTAAGTATGATACTATCTGAGAAAAATTGGTTATTACTGTTTTTTTCCCTTCAAAATGCCCCTCTGCTTTGGGAATTTCAAATCTATTATTAGAAGTATCTATCTTTTTTACTTGTTTGTAAGCTTCATCAAGCAATTTTTCGTATTCATCCATATTAATGTTTTAAACTTTGAGTATATAAATGTTTATTATTTTTAACATGAGGAAAATTAATTAGCCATAATTCTTTTTATTTATAAGGGGTTAATTAAGCATATTCAACTTATTATAACACTCCTTGCTAAAAGGCTATAGCGTTTTGAGGTTAATAATCTTGTTCTTAAATAGATTTATAAATCTCTTAAACTTTAATTTATCATGGAAGGATTAAACAAAGAGAGATTGCGCGGAAGGAATTTTGCCCTGACTATTTTGTTGGGAATCTTTATCGCAATAATGGTTGGTGTTTTGTTTAATCTTATTGTGAGTTATGTTTATGAGCCTCCAGAGTATGATAAGGTTTGTAGGGGTGCAGGAGCTACAGGGCCTTATCCTGTTAAATATGGTGTTGGAAATGAACAATGTGGTAATTGCACTTTTTCAAAGACGTTGCAGGAAGAAACAGATGCATGTGCTCAAGAAAGTGGATTTCCTGTTTATGATTATGATGATAAAGGATGCACAATCTCAATAAAAGAATGCAATATGTGCAATAAAGAATTCGAGGATGCTATTGCTAAATATAACAAAAACACTTTTTTTATCTTTGCAGCTATTGGATTTATTTTGATTATTGCTGGTTTGTATGCTGCTCCTTTGCTTGTGCAAATTTCAACTTTGCCTACAGGAGCTTTTTTAGTTATTGAAGCTGCTGCTAAGAATTTTGATGACAAGCTTCTTATAATTATCACATTTGCCCTATTAATCGTTGCAGCTGTTGTTCTGGCGTTGAGGAAGTTAAAGTAGTTTCAATGGTGTATTTCTATGAATAATTCTACTTAAAAAATATTTTTGAGACTTAAGAAAAACTATTAATCAATTATTGAGTATGTTAGCATTTTAATTATTGATGTGCTAAATTTGTTAGTTATAGATATCTTCAAATTTTTAGATTCTTCACCCAAGCCATCTCAATTTTCCTGGGCGAGGTTCAAAGATAATTCCTTCTTCCAACATCTTTTGTATTTCTTGATTTATTATTTCCGGAGAAGTGCCACGCAGTTCTGGTTTCATAATTATCTCATCAGCATTTATGCCCTCATTTATTTCTGAATTTTTAATAATGGTTAATAGGGAGTCTTTTATAGCAATAACTTTTGTTCTGTCTAACGGAACACGATTTTTATTTTTTTCTTTTTCAATCTCTAATTTTCTTACAAGCAAATACTGAGGTTCTAATTGTCTTATAATTTCTGGAGCAATGTAAAGCTCATTGCTGAAAAATCTTAAATTGCCTATGACAAGAATTGTCTGCCCCTGAGTTATGTTGTCAAGCAAGGTTAAATCTTCTCCAAATGCTTTAATTCTTATTTGCCCAGAACCGTCATCTATTGTTGCAAATGAGTATTTTTTCTCTCCTTCTGAGGAAAATTTATCTATAACATTCCCTACGATATTCACCCTTATAATCTTTTTATCTCCAAGTTCAAGAAATGAGAATCTTTCACCATTTAAGGTGGGTTTCCCAATTATTACATCTCCTATTCTTAGCTTATATGCTGTATTTCGTTTTATTGTTTCTGCTGACATTTTTTGTTCTGATTTTTTAGTGTTAAATTACTCATTAATCTAATCTAATTAACTGTCTTAATGTTATTGTTATTAATTGTTCTGCTTTATTCAGGGATTATTATGAATTTAACTGATGGCTAAACATGTTATTTAATCATTTATGTACTGATAATTTATATCTTGGCATTAACAATTACCTTCTTCTTCAGGCAATCACATCGCCTGTATATATCCTCTTCGTGGTTTAAAAATATCCCCTGAAGCATTTAACTTGTTTATTGCTTCCTCAATTTCTACTTTTGTTAATTTTCCTTCAAGTTCTTTTTCAAGTTCCTCTATTGGAATTAATTTTCCCATCCTTGTCTCTAATCTTACAATTGTTTCTCTAACAATTATTATTTTATTTCTTTCTGATGTGCTTATTCCTGTTGTTATTTTATCTATATCAAATGATTTTGTTTCATAATCATAGCCAACCTGCATTAAGTAATATCTGACAAGCTCTATTGCTATTTTTGCATCTTCTCTTGTTACAATCTTGTTGAGTTTAACTCTTGCAGATGCTTCTGATAACCTAATTAAGGCTTCTAATTGTCTTGCTGAAATCGGAATTGGCCTCATTGCACTTTCTGAAGTTGTTGGTGCATTTCTCAATTCAACATAAAATTTTTTTATTTCTTCAATTGCTTCTTCGCTTATTTTTGGGGAAATTTTTTGTTTTGCATATGCCACATATTTTCTTAAAAGCTCTTTTGGAATAACCATCTCTTCACCTTCTCTTTTGTGTTCCATTAAGACATGGTGAGCAATTGCCTCATCTTTAGTTCTATCAGGTATATCTCTCAAAGTGAAAATAATATCAAATCTGTTTATTAGTGTTGGAGGTATATCAATTTGCTGCGCAATTGCTTGATAAGGGTCAAATCTTCCGAATTTTGGATTTGCTGCAGCTAGCACAGAAGTTTCTGCGCGGAGCGTGGCCTGAACATTTGCTTTAGATATTGTTACAGTTTGCTGTTCCATTGCTTCATGCATTGCACTTCTGTCTACTGGATCCATTTTTTCCAATTCATCAATGCATACAAGCCCTTTGTTTGTTAGAACCATTGCACCTGCTTCTAAACTCCAGCCCCTTAGATACTCATCTCTGATAACTGTTGCAGTTATTCCTGCTCCTGTGGCTGCCTTACCGACTACATATCGTCCTTTTGGTGAGATGCTTGCCATAAAAACAAGAGTTACTGACTTTGCAACTCCTGGATCACCAACTAAAAGAATGTGTATATCCCCTCTGCTTGTAGAACCATCTGCTTTTGTTTTTTTTACTCCTCCAAAAAGCTGCAGGATAAGGGCTTTTTTTACTTTTTCATAGCCATAGATGCTTGGAGCAATGCTTCTTGATAATTTTTCAAATACTTGCGGGTCTTCTGCAAGTTCAAGAATTTGGCGTTCATCTTCTTCATTCATATGCAATTTGTCAAATGTTTCTTCTAATGGGATTAAATTATTTACTTCTACTGCAAGTTCAAATCTGGTTGACATTCCTCCTGTTTGCAAAGGAACTGGCACTTCTTTTAAAATACCAATAACTCTAACCCTGCTTCCGGGAGTTGTTCTCTCTTCCATTCCTGGTTCTACTAAGTCTTCTTTAAGGAAAACATTAATCCTTTTTGGTTGTTCTCCTCCAACTAAAGAATCAGGGGACTCCTCAATTACAAGTCTTTGAGTATCAACCATTTCTTTGCTTAAAAGCTTAAAACCCCCGCGCCTTCCGCAACTGCATCTTGTTGGTTCACGAAATTTTTTGTCAATTTGCAAAACACCTATTACTGTTCCACATGCTGGGCACTCAAATTTTGCATTTACTACTTGTGGTCTGACATCAGATGCTTGCCTTACAATTCCCTCAACCACAACCAATTCATTTAAGTTCCTTGACCTAATATTCCTTATTCTTATCTGCTGAACTTCTGGGAGATTTGTAAGCCTTACTCTTGATTTTTCTATAAGCCCAGATTCTTCTATTGCAAGTTCCATTATCCCTAAAATTTCTTCTGGGTTTTTGATAAGTTCGTCAGAAAGTTTATTTGAAAATTCAGTTAATTCCATAAAATCCAAGCATATAACTCCTTCACCTTTCCTTATTGAATCCCCAAGGCTTTTTTTGTTAAAATCAAAGAATTTCTTGGATTCAATCATCAAATCCTCTGTTTTTATCTTTTCCATTTTTTTAATATCTTCTTTTAAATTAACTCATGTTTAGGTTTATATTATTGATGATAATTTAATCATGATGGTTAAATCATTCAGTAGGTTAATTATCAACTTATTGTTAACTTTATACTTATAATTATAAGGTTATTCTATCAGTTTAGTTCCTTTATTTTACTATGTTTACCTTGTTAATGTTAATTTAATGTTATAGATTAAATCACCTACTATTTATTTATAACTGGGGGTTTATAGTTAAATGCAGTTCAATGCTAATCAATTGAAGCTTACATCAATTTTGAAAATCGTGCCCTATTTTTATAGTTTGTTGTAAGAAAATGATTGTTTTAGAAAGAGTTCAAAAAGATTTTAGTAATTTTTTGGGGGTGAAAAGTCAGTATCTTTTGCATTAAAATAGATATTAAGCTTAAATGAAGTGAAGTAAAAAATTAAATTATCTTTGTGAGTTATAGATATTTAATTATACATTGTTCTCTTATTTAACTCCTTTCATAACCCAATTATCATTGCTTTTATTTACAATAATATTTTCAGAAACAACTTTATATTATGTTTAATTTCTATTGGTAATTTTTCAGCGCAGTTTTGACATTATTCAAAAGCTGGTCCATAGAATCTTCAAGCTGGGCCTTGTTTTTTGTTCCTGTGCAGACAAGTTTTCCATTTGAGAAAAGAAGAAAAGTTGCATTTGGCTCTGCTAATTTATAAACCAAACCAGGAAATTGTTCTGGTTCGTATTCTGTATTTTGCAATTCAAGAGCGAGGAAATTTAGGTTAAGCTTTAAGTTTATTGTTCCAGATGCGACAATATTCTGGACAGTGATTTTCGGCTTTGCTGTTATGTTGACATTTATTTTTCTTAACTGCCTTATAACAGCGTTAATAACTTGTTTGACCTGTGCTATAGATTTTGTTCCTGTGCAAACTAAATTTCCTGACGAAAAAACAAGGACAGCTGATTTTGGCTCTTTTACTCTTAGAACCAACCCTGGAAAAGTTTCTGGGTTATATTCTGTATTCGGCTGTGTTCTTGCAAGTTTTGTTAATGGAACAGGTTTTCCTAAAGAAGCAGTTGCAACAATATTTTGCACTTTGTAGTTGCTTTGCGTTGTCATTTTAATTTGTATTACTTTATGATACTAAATTATCAGAAAAAGGGGTTTATAAAGCCTTCGAGGGAGGTTTATAAATTGGTTGAAGGGTTATTGTTAGTTTAATTAAGGTTTTTAATTGGGAAAGTTTTTAAGTATAAAAGTATTAAATAAATTATGAATAGAAATCAATGGTTTGTTTTGAGTATTTTCTTTACATTAATGGGTGTATTTTTTATACAATTAGATTCAAGCGCAACTTTATGTTTTAACATAGCAGGAGAAAGCATCCCGACAGAAGCCGAGATTGTATCTTCTACTTATTGCGTTATTAACTCAGAAATTTTTGATCCATTTATCTGGTTTTTTTTTCCTTTAGGAATAGTTTGTATTTTCCTTGGTTGGTTAGAACCTAAGAATAAACGCGAAGGTTAATCAATTCCAACTATTTATTTAAAATTCACCCATATCTCCAATTTCTCTTTTGCTTTTCGTAGTCTTTTTTAACTTCGCTGAGAGTTGCTATATCACTGGGGTTTCTATCTGGACGTAAAGCTGTAAATCTTGGAAACCTTAAGGCAAAGCCAGATGAGTATGTTGGGGATTTTTGGATTTCCTGGTATGTAACACTCACTACAAGCTTTGGTTTTATTCTAACTTCTCTGCCATGCTCTTCTATTATATACAGCTTAAGTTTTTTGGTCAGCTCATCAAAACTAACTCCCTGCTCTGTTTTTTCTTTTATTCCTGTACCAACTTTTCCGATTTCTAAATACTTGCCATTATCATAACATGCAAGAATAAAACTGCTCAACCAGCCCACGCGTTTACCTTTTCCATATTCTGCTCCGATTATAATCAAGTCCAAATCCCGTTCTTCTGGTTTAATTTTTAGCATATGTCCAACTCTTTTTCCAGGTTGATAAACAGCCTGAAGTTTTTTCATCATAACACCTTCTTGATTATCTTTAAGTGCTTTTTTATAAAATTCTTCTGCTTTTTTTTCATCTTTTGTAATAATTTGTTTGGCAGCAATAATTTTGTAAGGATGATTTTTAATTATCTTTTTAAGTATCGCTGTTCTTTTTTCAAATGGCTCGTTTATCAATGACTTGCCATTATAGTACACAATATCAAACACATTTATTTCAACAGGCAACTCGTTTTTTAGCTTTTCAATGTCATGTTTCCTTTTTATTCTCTGGGATATTGCTTGAAATGGCTGGTATTCTTTTGTTTTTTTATCATAACCAACAATTTCTGCATCAAGCATAAATGAATCTCCTTTAACATATTCTTTAACATATAAAACAACTTCTGGAAATTGTTTTGTTGCGTTTTCTAATCGTCTTGTGAATAAGGTTACATTGTCATCTTTTTTATGGATTAATAACCTGAATCCATCATACTTATACTCAATTGCTACTGGTTTGCCAAGAGCCTCAAATCCTTCATGAATGTTTTTTACCTTTTGCGCAAGCATAACTTTTATTGGCTTTCCAATTTCAATAGAAACTTTCTCAAGCTCTTTTAATCTTCCTTTTTTTGCTATTTTAAAAACAACTGCAAGATCATTTGATTTATCAAGCGCAGATTCAATTATTTTTGTTGCTTCTTTGTCTTTATCAAAAAAAGCCTGGCTTAAAGCTTCTTTTATTGTAGAGTCTTGAATGCCAATTCTTAAGTCTTCTATAAGTGTTCTTATGAGATATTTTGTTTCAAGAGATGAAGCAGAGGTCAAAAGTTCTACAATTAAAGAGAGTTTTTTTTCAACACTTCCTTTGCCTTCAAGTTCAGGAAGTTTTCTTAGATTATTCAAGATTTTTTCAGTTGTTAATACATGGCTGTCCAAAGTTGATTGTTTTTTTGTTTTGATTAGTTTTTCTGCAACTTTGCCAATGTCCCCTATATTCTTCCATTCTTTTACAATTTCTTTTTCATTTGTTGCTGTTGCTTTAGCAAGAGCTTTTATTGCAAGCTGGTGGGAAACACCAATTTTTTTCTCGCTATATTCTGGATAAATTTGCCCAAGCATAAGGTATAAAACTTCTTTGTCTGATTCATGCAAGTCTTTTAAAAAATCTGCGAGGATTTTTGTTTTTTCAAGGCGTTTGGTATTTGCTGAAAGAGCTTCATATATCTCAACGAGTTTTGAATAGAGCATGAAGAAAAAAGGAAAATGAAGTATTTAAGTTTGAGGTTTTCATTAATGTTCTTATATCCTCCTTGAAATTTAATAAATATCACATGATAGTTTAAGTAAAGCTTTATAGAACTACTTATTATTAAAAATCCTTTCTACTGATTTACCTTTATACTTAATCTAACATTAGTCTCTGCTAATTCCTGCCTCATTTTAAGAATATAATCTGGTTCAGGAGCGCGATATTTAACCTCTACTCCCCAAGTGGTTAATTCAATATGAGTGTAATGGGTATAACCATCTGCATGTTGTATATGCCACCAAACTTTATGCAAGTCAAGTCTTCTTTCATCTGCTTTAATTACCTCATCTCTTTTTTCATGTGATTTTTTGTAAATACTCAGTATTTTTTCTTTTGATGGATTTTTTACTTGAAAAACCAACCCCCCGGCATCTTTTAATTTTACACCTGCTGTTTTTTGTGCCTGGTGTGAAATATCAGAATAATCAAAATTCCCAAATAATGCTACTTCAATATTTGTAGGCTCTGGAAGATGTTTCAATATCTTTTCTAAGTTCAATAGGGATATCTTTGGGACTTCTTCCAAGAAATTTATTTCAGCCATGCTTTAGAGATAATCATACCCTTTTTAATGTTTTCTGTGTTTTTACAAAGCCTGTGTTTTTATACAATCTTTTTTCTATTATTTGCAAATATTTAGTGGTTATTATTAGTTTGTATATTTTTCCTAAGCTCGTTTTCAGTTAACTTAGATATTAATGTTAAGCCTTTAATTTTTTAGAATTATTAGGCATTTTTTAAATTTATTTTCCTATACTCCTAATGCCTTCATACTTGGCCTGACTTTGAGATTTGGCGATTTGTTTCTCAAGCCCCTGCTTTTTTTAGCAGCGCTTGTCAAGCCCCTTAATGCTCTTTTTGAATTTGCCTTGTTGCAAATCCATTTCATTGTTGAATCATTTTGAATTTCTGGCCTTTGTGGGTCAACTAATATTATTTCATAAAAATAATGCATGCCGTCTTTTCCAATTTCATAAGAATTTAAAACCTCAAGGTTTGCAAACTTTCTAGCAGCTCTTTGTTCTGCAACCCAGCGATAATTCATTTTGAGTGTTTTTCTCACTGTCATTCTTTTGCTTCTTCTTGCTTTTCTTGGGCGTGGTTTTTTTCTTCCGCCCCGCAAAAGCCTAACTCTTGCAACCACAAAACCCTTCTTATCTTTATACCCTAAATTTCTTGCTCTGTCTAATCTTAATGGTTTATCTACTTTGACTATTGCAGGTGTTTTTCTCCATTCAATCATTCTTTGCCTAAGTATTTTGGTATCTGGTTTTTTCCAGGCTTCTTTAATATAATAGTACATTCCTTTTGTCATAATAACTTTAGAAAAAATGCGCTTTTAAAGTTTTTCATGGGCTATGCTTTGCTGCAATTCACTTAAATTGACTTTTTGCATAATCCTTAAATAGTTATGAGAGTGTATTATACAACTTGCAAATGGTTGGGAACAATGATTCAAATGCTCGTATAATACTATGCAAATCATTAGGAATAAGGGATTTAATAATTCTTCATGGGATTATTATTGAAGGAAGAACTAAAGAAGCTAAGTTTCTTTTGCAAAAAAGATTAAATTATGAAAATCTTAACAATCTTGGATATAATTATCCTGGAATGAAAAAGCTTGGTTATAATGACATTCTTCTTGACGAGTTAGGGTATAAAACTGAAGAAAAAGGGGGCATAACAGCAGAACCGAAAGATAGTAGTAGATATGATTATGTCTTAGGATTGTTGGAAAAGAAAACCACAAAAGCTGAATTAAGGCAAAAGGGAATTCTTCCTGTTCATTGTAAAAATGTAGGTGTCGAGCTTAGTGTTTTAGCGAGAATTTTTGAGCTTAGTGATGTAGTAAATCTTTATTCCCTTGATGAGTTAAAAAGGCATTATTTGGTGAGAGATTTGGAAAAATTTTTCTCAGACGCAAAATTAAGTAAAGTTTTTTCTGTGGATGACATGAGATTAGCAGGCCGAACAGTTAGGCAACTTAGGCGATATTACACTGATAACCAAATTATTTCAGCGCGTTTCTCTCATCTTGAGCTTATTGCAGAAGGGCTTCCTGTTAGGACATCAGAAAGAAGGGCGATGAATAAATAGATTAATTTGTGATGTACAACTTTAATATATCCTCAATAAATAATAATTTTAATTAAGAAGTTTACAATCTAAAAACTAATTATCCCACACCAATAGATTTGGCATTAATCGTGTTTTCATAAGTTTTATAAATTAAATATTGTTTACAGGCTCATGAGCCTGTAGCTCAGCATGGTAGAGCACTGCTCTGATAATGGCTTGTTTCCTTTAATTAGGAGACAGGCATTGGTGAGGCAGGGGTCCTCGGTTCAAATCCGAGCAGGCTCATTTTAGTATAAGTAACTGAAATAAAAAATGGCTAAAAAAAATAATAAGGCAGTTAAAAGAGTTGATAAAAAAGTAATAGCTGGAGTGATAATATTAATTATGATTATTGTATCAATAATATTTTTATTTAAGATGAATCAAATTCCTTCTAATATTCCTGATACTTGCTTAGCGCAGATAGTCAACAAAGAATGCAAGACAAAAGGGTATACTCACTCTAATGTTGTTAGGTATGATGTAGAAATAAACAAATTATTATTTACCTGCTTGATAGAAAAAGAACAACCGCTGATTGATGCGTTTGTGATTGAAGTAACTAAAGAAAAATTGAATATTTGTGATTTGGATTAATAAGCGTTCTGTTTATTGTTAATTTTACCGATAGATTTCTCTTTTTATTTGTTAATAGCCACAATCAGTTGCTAACCCACTATTACATCTAGTTATACACGATTTAAATACTATTAACCATGTTAGAAATCAATAAATAAGCTTGGTTTTGGTCCGAATAGTAATTAAGATTAAAATAATCTAATCTCTTGCCTCTAATTCAAGAACTAATTTCCCTTCTGTAAGTTTATGTCCTTTTATTGGCAGGTTAATTGGAATCAATTTAAAATAAGCGCTGTCTTTTCCAATTGCTTTTATCTCAATGCTGTTTTCTAATTGAATGATTGAAACATCTTTCTCTGATTTTACGTCAGGCAAATCAATTTCATAAATTACCCTGTTTGAAAGTCTCCTAATGTTAGTAGATGGCTCTTTTCTTGGCAGTGTTGAAAGTTTTTTTATGTTTTTTGCTGAAAATTCCTTTGGTTTTGATAATCTGGGAGCTTGTTTTTTTATTTGTTGTTCTTGCTCTCTAAACCCTGGCATATTTCCAAAAGAACGTACAATTATTTTTGGCGACCGGTTTCCTCCTGATGAAATATTAATTCTTATGCCTCCTGATTTAATAAAATTAGCAGCTGGCTTTATATTATTAAATTTAGTTTTCCCAAGTTCTTTATCAAATTCTTTCATTTGATTGTCAAGACTTTTCACCAAGCTATTGAACAAGGTATTAAACCCAAAAGGAAGTCTTATTTCTGCATCTTTAAATCCAGTTTCATCATTTTTTCCAAGCAATCCCCAGTCTTTATCGTCTTCATACTCTTCATTTTCATTGTAATCTTTAATGATGGGAATTCCGCAATTAGGGCAAAAGCCATATTTTTCACTTATTTTTTCATTGCATCTTTTACATCTTTTTTTCCAGAACATACTTTTCTTAAAATGGGGCGATTTAAATAGTTTTTGAATATGCGCCAGGCGGGAATTGAACCCGCACCCCGAGCTTGGGAAGCTCGTATTCTGCCACTAAACTACTAGCGCTTGATTATAATAATTTTTATATACTTTTGCTATTTTAAATTTATGGCATGCAAGATACATGGTTGCTATGGGTAAGATGATGTATCATGTATATTTATGAAAGATAGTTTTTTATATTGCATTTTTCTAGTCTAAATTATGACAATTAAAAGTAAATTTTATATCACAACAACAATCCCCTATGCAAATGCTGCACCGCATATTGGGCATGCACTGGAGTTTGTGCAGGCAGATGTTCTAGCTAGATGGAATAAGCTAAGAGGAAAGGATGTTTTCTTTTTAACTGGCACAGATGAGCATGGCAGTAAAAACTACAGGACAGCTAAAAACCTTGGTATTGAACCGCAAAAATTTGTGGATGAAAATTCTGCTTCTTTTAAGGTTTTAACAAAAGAATTGCATATCTCTAATAATTCTTTTATTATAACGAGTGATAAGAAAGTTCATTGGCCAGGAGTTGTACATCTATGGAAAATTCTTGAAAAAAAAGGCGATATCTACAAAAAAAAATATGCTGGAAAGTATTGTTCTGGATGTGAAAAATATATGACAGAAAAAGAGCTTGTTAACGGAAAATGCATAAATCATCCAAGCATTGAAATTGAGGAAATTTCAGAGGAAAATTATTTTTTCAGGCTTTCTAAATATTCTGATAAAATTAAAGAGCTTGTTAAAAAAGACAAGTTGATAATTTTTCCTGTGCAATGGAAAAATGATTTTTTAGGTTTAATTAAAGATGGTTTGACAGATGTTAGTTTTTCAAGAGAAGTTAAATCTCTGCCTTGGGGCATTCCTGTTCCTGGAGATAAAAATCAGGTTATGTATGTTTGGTGCGATGCTTTAACAAATTATCTTACAGGCATAGGTTATCCAAATATTAAATACAATAAATACTGGCCAGCCGACGTGCATGTTGTTGGCAAAGACATGCTAAGATTTCATGCAGGTATTTGGCCTGGAATGCTATTAAGTGCTGGTTTGGCACTCCCTAAAAAAATAATTGTGCATGGTTTTTTAACAGTCGAAGGGCAAAAAATATCCAAATCTTTAGGGAATGTAGTTGAGCCTTTAAAATTAGTAAAAAGATTTGCTTCTGACAGCATTAGATATTTTTTATGCAGGAATTTTGTTTTCGGAGAAGACGGCGATTTTTCAGAAAGCGCTCTTAAAGATAGGCACAATAATGAACTTGCAAACAAGCTCGGAAATTTGGTTTCAAGAGTAAGTGCTTTAGCTGAAAAATATGGTTTGCAAAAAACTCAGAATAAACTGTTAAAAAAGCTTAAATTAAAAGAAATTGAAAAACATCTTAAAAATTATGAATTTGACAAAGCTTTGAATTTAATATTTGAATTTATTGATGTTTGCAATGAGTATACACAAAATAAAAAGCCCTGGGAAACAAAAGACAAAAAAGTTTTATATGAATTGTCAGATAGCATAAAAGCAATTGCAATTTTACTTTGGGCTTTTATGTCGGAAACAAGCGAGAAAATTGCTTTGCAATTTTCATTTAAAATTGGAGCTGGAAGTTTTAATGAGATAAAAAAGCCCTTGAAAATTAGTAAAATTAAAAAAGGCGAGATTTTATTTAAGAAGGTTTGATGTTTCTGAATTTTAATGGTTAATATTTGTTAGGTAAAATTATGGTTGGTTGTAACTGAAAATGTTATTTAGCTAATAACGACATATATACTCAATGCGACTAACTGGATTAAACAGCTTTAACTTTACCAGTTAATACTATTAACTTACTTAATTAAGTGATATATCACAACAAGAATTATATATTAAGCATACCTTATTAAAAAATGGGATTAGAGCATTGGTTAACTTTAACGGCTCTTGGGTTAACAGGGGTTTCTGCATTTATAATCGGAGGAAGTGCATTAATTCCTGAAAAGTCAGTTGATGGGAAATCTTTTATTAAATATGCTAAAGGGCTTGTGTTTAGAACAGCCAATAGTTCTTTTCAATGGTGTTTTAATGCTTGTGAATATGTGGTTGAACATAAAGATGATTTTGTTGGGTATATTAGAGAAGAAAGATTTTAGACCTCATTATTCATTGGGGGTTATTTAAAATATATTTTTTTTATTACCCCATCTAAAAATGCACAACTAGAAGGTATTGTATCGCAGTAAACAACTGAACCACCTAAAAAACATTAGAAAATTCTATCCCCATTTTTTCAACAAAGTCGTCTGGATCTTTATATCTTGCGCATTCTTTTGAAAATGTTGTTTTTCCAGCCACAACTTTATTTAAAAGAGGGCATTTTAAATGTTTATGCTTTACATTATGAAATGCATAAGAATCAATTATCTCTCTTAGTGTATTCTCTAAACTTTTTGGGCTTAGTCTTTTAGAGACTGCATTGATTTTCTCAATATCCTCAAATAAACTCATATAATGATCAAACATAAGCCTAATTTAAAGATTATTATACTCAAGCTAAATAATTGATTTGGCTTACTTGCCCAACCCAATCATCTTGAGAACTTTTTCATACAATGTTTCCTTGTCTTTATCTGAATCATAATGTTTTCCAAGCAGTTTTGCTGCAATTTCCTTATATGCTCTTGAAGCCTTTGATTTTGGGTGGGTATGGACAACAGGATTTTTTTGTTTAATTGATCTTCTTACGCTATCATCTTCTGGAATCATGCCAAGAATTGGGATTTCAAGCATTTCCTTGACAGTGTCTGAATTGAGTTCAATATCATCTTTTTTTACTCTTGTAATGATAACTCCTAAAACCTGTTTGCGCATTTGCTCTGCAAGTTTTATTGTTTTTAATGCATCAGCAATAGCCGGCAATTCTGGATTTGTTACAATAATTATCTCATCACTTAAAGAAATTGCAGAAATAGCCTCACTACCTAATCCTGCAGAACTGTCTAATATCACTATGTCTGATAATCTTTTAAAGTCTTTTTTAAATTCTTTTATTTTTTCAGGGTTAATTTTTCTTAGCTCTTTAATAGAAAGTGAGGCAGGAATTATCTTAAGCCCAGATTCATGTTCATAAACTGCTTCAAATGGCTCTGCTTTATCTGTTAAAATATGATTGAGGTTTATTGGTACTTCAGGCGAGCCAAGGTGCAATCCAACATTTGGAGTGGTAAGGTTAGCATCAATAACAAGAACATCTTCATCAAATAAATTCATTGCTGCTCCAAGGTTTATTGCAGTAGTTGTTTTGCCAACTCCTCCCTTTCCAGATGTTATAACAATTAATCTTGCCATTTGATTTAGTTTAAGGCAGAAGCTTTTAATCTTCTTTCTTATTTAGATGCAAGAAATTGCTTTGTGAAATTTATAAACCTTTCTAAATTATTTGCATACTCTTTTAATTTATCAAGGTTGATGTTTATTTCTTTTCCCCGATAAAAAACTTTCAGGGTTACATTTTTCCTAAATTCCCCAATTCTTTCTTTTTTTAATCCTTCAATTTTCCTAAACATCTCATACATATCTATAACTTCAAAAACATCCTTATTACCTTTGCATAACTTTTCTTTTTTACAAAGCTCTCTCATCTTCTCAATTTTTCCAACAGGATTGCCTGGAACAGACGAAATCCTTTTTTTCTTTTCCGCATGTTTTAATATCTTATCAATGCTTACTTCAATCATTCTTCTCCATCTTAAAATTAAGTTAAGAACGACATCACATGTCTTAGTATACTTTAAACTAACATAAAGTAGATGATCTGCACTAATTTTCTCCTGTATTATCTCTTCCATATCCTGCATTTAATTATGTACCCCAGAACTACAATTTAAAAAGCAAAAAGGCTTTTTATACTTTTCTTAATTTTTTATTATCTTTAACTTTTTTCAATTATCCTTTCCCGTGTTTTTTTCAAGATTACCTTGCATGCAATTAAAAAATCTTTTATTCTATCAATTGTTATTGTTTCTGATCTAAGGTTTTCTGATAAAATGACAACTTTTCCGTTTTTTACAAATTCAAATGGGGATCTTTTATGTCTTTCGGCAAGTTCTAGTATACTATTAATTATTGCAATTTCATGCTCAGTTATTTCGTATCTCGGCGCGCATTTTTCTTCAAAGATTTTTAGATTAGTGCGGGCATCTTTTGTTAATGGAATCCTTTTGTAAAGGTATTCATACTGTAAAATAGCATTTATGCAATTAAGGATAACAAGGTCAATTTCCGATAGTATTTTTAGCAAGAGCCTTTTGTCTTTAATTAAAGGAAAAGTTACATATGCCATGTGGTCTACTATTCGCAGTTTCTCTTCTGCAGTATCAAGATATTCTATAAATTTCTCCATGAGAAATAGAGGTTAGTGAAATTAATAAGGTTGTTGGTGATTGAGAAGAGAGATTTTAAAAGGAAGAGGTTGTTAATGTACATATGGGTTGGAAAGATTGGCCTTATTGGTTGAAGGGAGGAGTGATTTTTGAAATATTGTTAATTATCGGATTATTTTTAATTGCTTTTATAAAAGGTGAAGGATTGGCTATTTTATTTTTACTTATCTTTTTCGGAGGAGAAAATCCTTGGGAGATGTTTACGTTTTTGGGATTTTTAATACTTTATTTTATACTTGGTGCAATTATCGGCTGGATTTATGGCAAGATTAGGAATAGAAATAGTCAATAAATCATTATTTTTAATCACTTAATTCAACAATCGCTTCTGCAATATCTTGTGTTTTTTCCAGGGTTTTTTTGGCCTTTTCCTTATTTGCACCTGTCTTTTCCATGATTAACTTAATATCTTCTTCACTAAATTTTTCACCTGCTTCTTCTTTTATATCTCCAGCAATTTGAAAAGAATCAGCGCCTTGCATTTGGATTTTTGTAACTTGGGCTGGTTCTATTATAATTTTTGAGCCATCTGTTTTTTCTATTATAACTTTATCTGCCTGTATTTCTTGCTGAGAAATCCCCATTTGTTTCATTATTGCTTCCATTTTTTTTGGGTTTAACCCGCCAAGTCCTAACATTTTTTGTTTTTTTATGTTTTATTTAATTTATAAATTTGTTAATGACCGATTATATAATTTACTGCGGTAGTGATAGTGGTAATTTTTTATTATGGCAATAGTGTTGTGATGTATACTTATTAAATTGATTATGGAGTTAACAATCTGTTTTATTATTATAAAAAAACCCCTAATAGCACCCGAACTGCTATGACTGCAATTACAAATAAAATTACATGTGTTGGTTTTAGATTTAGTTTGCTTGGATATTCTTCATTATACCGCATTAATCCACCATATGAGCCAGGCATGTTCATGCTTTTTTCTTTCTCTGCCATGTTTTTGTTAAGTGCGATGGGTATAAAAAGTTTGTGATATCACAAAAACAAAATCTATTTAATATAGCAAATCAAGGGGTTTTTATGAGTTTTGCATCTAGACTAATGTTGAAGATAAACTTGCCAGAAAGAAGAAGGTTAAAAAACTTAATAGCAACTTTTGATGATTTTGTTAACCACATTTATTTTGGAGAAGATATCCCATCAATTGAATCAATAAAAAGTTTAGAAAATGGGGTTGTTGAATTGAGGGTTTGTGATGGAAAAGATTCTTATTCTTCAAATGGCTTATTGATAACCGAAAATGGTTATTTTTTAACAGCTTTGCACGGATTAAAACATGAGTTATGTAACGCGTACATTACAATGCCTAATGGTACAGAATATCCTTTAACAAAACTTTGTGCTGTAGGCAAAAATTATGATATTGCGTTGGCAAAAGCAAAAATTCCTGGAGAGTGCAAAGCAATGAAATACCGGTTTTATAATACAAATAATTTAAGCAAAATTCCCGTTAAAATAATCACAAGAAAAGAGGAAAAATTAAGAGAATATTACGGTTCTACTATTGGGCTTCTCCCACGAGATTTTTCATCGCTTTTTCAAGAACATTTTGATATATTCACTAATGAATGTATTCCTGGAGATTCTGGTGGGGTTGTGATTAGTCCTGAAGGGGGATTAATGGGATTTATAAGCAATGGTAATAATGGTGTATATTATGCTTCTGCTATAAAAATAATCAAAGCTTTGGAATTAGTTGATTTTTATAAAAGAGAATTGCAGAGAAAATTAGGTTAAATTTGTAATCTTTAAAGATTTATCAGCTCTTTTATTGTTTTTTTAATCTATTTAGTACCTCTTCAATATGGCCCTCTGCTTTCACCTTTTTCCAAGAATAAACTAATTCTCTATTGGGGTTTATTAAAAAAGTGCTTCTTATTATGCCTTCAAATTTTTTTCCATAAAGGTTTTTTTTGCCCCATGCACCATACTTCTTTATAATCTCCTTTTTTATATCACTTAAAAGATTTATTTTAAGATTGTGTTTTTTAATAAATTTGCAGTGGCTTTTTTCATTATCTGCACTTATCCCTATAATTTTTGCGTTCAGTTTTTCAAATTCTTTTAAATACTCTGTAAAAGCCCTTGCTTCTAATGTGCAACCCGGCGTATCATCTTTAGGATAAAAGTATAATATAACCCATTTTTCTTTAAAATCTTGTAACTTAATCTCTTTCCCATCTTGATTAGGTAGTGAAAAATCTGGAGCTTTCATTTTTTATTTAAATCTTCTTTACTTTATTTAATGTTTTATCCTTTTAATATTGTCTAAAATCCTATTTTTTTCTTTTCTGCTTGTATAGGTTTGTCCAAATCTAACAAGAATCCAGTTAATCTTATCCCAGTATTTTTTTGGAAAGAGTTTTTCTAAGTCATATTCAATTTTTTGTTGTTGAGTGTGTTTTGTCCAGTCCAAGTATTTTGAGATGTAAGTTACATGTGTGTCCACCCCAATTTTTGCTTGGCCTTTTTCTGCTAAAAAGACATTGGCTGTTTTTCTTCCAACTCCTGGAAGTTCTGTTAATTCTTCAAATTTGTGTGGAACTTTGCCTTGATAGGTTAGAATGAGAAGCTTGGATAATTCTGAAACATGTTTTGCTTTTGTTTTATAAAAATTGACAGGACGAATTATTTTTGCAATGTCAGATGTTTTTGCTTTGCTTAATTTTTTTAAGGTTGAATATTTTTTATAAAGTTGTTCTGCTGTTGGAATTGTTTTCTTGTCTGTTGTTCGAGCTGACATTAAAGTTGCAATGAGCGTTTTCCAATCACAATCCCAAGAATCTGCTGCTAATCTTAATTTTTTGGCATGCTTTTTTAAAGCGGAAAGTTGAGCAAGCGCTTTAGTTGTTTTCATGTTAAGCTAACAGAAATCGTTTTTAAATAATTATTGAATCTTCTTAAATAACTCTTTTTTGATAATTTCTCTTTTTTCTTTTGATATCTGAAATAATGTTCGTTCTATCATTTTTTCTGATATAGTAAAAATATAATTAAGTTTTATTACGCTTTCTTTTATTGCCCCTTCTTTTTTATGCATTGGAATTCCTTTCATTTTTAAGTTAGATGTGATTCCTGTCACAACAACATTTCCTTGCTCTTCAAAAAGAACAAGTGCCGGGCGTTTTTTAACCTCAAAAGTATCAATAAATTGTACAGAAGCTAAGATAACATCGCCAAAATTATAGCCAGGCATTTTATATTTTTTCCCAAGCCTCGTCTTCTTTGTTGTTCCAAAGCTCTTTCATTTTTGGCTGTTGTATTTTATGAAGGAATTCATCGTACTGGTTTCGTTCTTTTATTTTTAAGAATACATCCAACATCTTTTCAATTAATTCATTATAGGTCTGCCTTGGGTGTTCTCTTGCTTTTTTTAACATTTCAATTACCTCTCTTCTTAAAAGAATTGTTGATTGTTCATTTTCTTGAGTCATTTTCATCTTATTTTATTCCCATACATAGTTTATTATATATCAATTATATATAGCTTATATATAAACCCTTTGTTTTTTGTTTTTGATGTTTCTTATTTTGTATATTCTACTTTTTGGCGATTTTCCAGAGAAGGTTGAAATGTTTTCTTTGAGCATCTGCTATTTCTTTGCTCTTGATTAAAACCCCAAATGGTTGTACCCCCCATAGAATTATTGATATCTTTTCGCCGTATATATTAGTTGAAGAATTTGAAGTAAACTCTTTCGGTAATATTTTTACTTCTGTATGCTTTAATTTTGAGAGTTCCTTAGCTCTATCCTTTAATTCCTCACTTAATAAGAGTTTATACTTAATTTTCTTTTTTTCCCTAATATTATGAAACTTAGGTAAATTAAATTCTAAATGGTACTTAAAAGCCTCTGCCCCAATATCTGATGCTCCTATCGTTAGTATCTCCTTACTCTCATTTAACATATCATCTAATAATGATTTAATTCCTTTATTTCCATAGTATAAAGTAGCCTCTTGATCTTCTTTTTTTGATTGTCTTTCTTCAATTTTTGGTAGTATATTCTTAAATTCTTCTTTTTGTTTTTTTATTTCTTCTTCTTTTTTATTGAAAAATTCAAGAAATTGTTTTGGAGGAGACGCTTTGAAGTATTTTCTATTAGCTTGTATAACATATGAAGCAAGCCCCTGTCCTATTAATTTTGACAAAGAGTCATATACAATTTGCCTATGTAATTGTGTTTTTTCAATGATTGCTTTAGAGGATGTAATACCTAATTCAAGAAGAGCTAAATATGTTTTTGTTTCATTCTTTGACAAGCCTGTTTTTTCAAGCATTTCATTGATATTTTCCATTAAACATAAAGCATTCATGTGTATTTAAGTTTTATTATTTTCGTCATATTAATGATGACAATAATTTAAGTATAGTTATACAGTATCTACTTTATAGTAATAAATCATAGGAGGTAAAACAAAATGGAAAAACAAACAGAAAGAATAGGGATATTTGAGCATGAAGGAGTAAAATACGAAATTGGGATAGATAAGGTAATGGATTATTTTAGAGAAATCGCATATGGTATGTCCCCTTATATCAGAGAACATCCAATATCTTGCAGAGGAACTATAAGAATCTCTCAAATAGAACCAAAGAGAAGGTTTCTTGGATTTTCCTACAAACCCACAATAAATGTTTTCGATAATATCCTAAAAGAAAAACCAGGAATAATAGGACACTGCGAGGATACTTCATATCTGATAAAATGGATGGAAGACGTAGCTAGCGAAAAATTTAATTTGGAAGGAGAGTCTCTCAAAACTTTTGGTAAAAAAGTACGGGAAATGTGGCATTTAGGTAGAACATCTGATTCTCCAAAAGGGGGATGCCCTGTGAAGGAAAATTAAAATGATAGTCCGAATAAACTAAAAAATAGGAGAACCGTTTTATTATTATAATCTGAGAACCAAATTCAAAACTGCAAGTATTACAGAGGATAACTCTAAAAAAATTTGGGATATCTTATATGAGAAAATTAAAATAGGGTTTCCTGAGTTTTCAGAAACAACCCCTATGACAGAAGAAACAAGATACATAAGAGCTATTTACCATTTGGAAAAATTTCCAGGAATTGCAATTATGACCAATGAGATAAAAAGGGAAGATTTCACAGGATTTTACCCTAATTTATTCCCTTATGACATTATTGAGAAACTTACGATTGAAACAGCAGATTATCAAAAACAAAAACCAAATCTACTGGAAAGATTTAAGAGCAAATTAAAAAAGAGTCAAGTGCGAATGGAATTGGAAGAAAGACTTAGAATTTTAGTTTCAGAAGCGGTTCCACCATTAAAAATAAAATGAACACTAAACAATTCACCATAACAAAACAAATTGCAAAGCATGGCAGACGGGTAATTATAGTTATGTCAAGATGCATTGCTGAAAGACAAATTGAAATAAGGAACAATTGTTGAGTTGAAAATTGAAGTAATAGAATAAATTTTAGCAAAGCTAAAATTTATAATCCTTGTTATTTTATCTTAGTAATGGAAGGTAAGAAAAGTGTAGCAAGTTATGATGCAAAGGCTGTTGAGGAAAAATGGAGAAAGTTTTGGGAGCACGAGAAGATTTATAAGTTTGATTTGAAAAGCAAGAAAAAAGGCAAAATCTATTCTATAGACACTCCGCCGCCAACAGTAAGCGGAAATATGCATATAGGACATGCTTTTTCTTATAGCCAGCAGGATTTTATTGCTAGATTTTGGAGAATGAAGCAAGGTGTTTTTTACCCATTTGGAACAGATGATAATGGTTTGCCAACAGAAAGGCTCGTTGAAAAACTTAATAGTGTTAAAAGCAGGGAAATGTCTCGTGTTAAGTTTATTGAATTATGCTTAAAAACTTTAAAAAAGATTACTCCTGATTTTATTGAGGACTGGAAAAAGTTAGGTGTAAGCTGTGATTATGATATTTGCTATTCAACTATTAATGATAATGCCAGGAGGATTTCACAAAAGTCTTTTTTAGATTTATATAAAAAAGGAAGAATCTATAAAAAAGATTTTCCAACAATATGGTGCCCTGAGTGCCAAACAGCTATTGCTCAAGCTGAATTAGAAGACAAAGAGCTTCCAAGCTTATTTTCCACACTTAAATTTAAAATCGTTGATAATGGTAAAGATTTGCCAATTGCAACAACTCGTCCAGAGCTCTTGCCAGCTTGCGTTGCTGTTTTTGTTCATCCTAATGATAAAAGATACACTCACTTTATCGGAAAAAAGGCAAAAGTTCCTTTATTTGATTTAGAAGTGCCAATTTTAGCTGATAAAAGTGCAGAGATTAAAAAAGGAACAGGTGTTTTAATGGTGTGTTCTTATGGTGATAAATATGATGTTGAGGCTATACATAGGCATAAATTACAGCCAAGAGTGGTATTTACTTATGATGGGAAATTAAGTGTTGAGCCTTATGGGGGGATGGGCATAAAAGATGCGCGCGAGAAAATTTTAAAAGATTTAGAAGATGCTGGTTTAATAATTGAGCAGAAAAATATATCTCATGTCGTGAATGTCCATGACAAGTGTGGGGTAGGAATTGAATTTTTGCCAACAGAGCAGTGGTTTATTAAAATTTTAGATATAAAGAAAAAACTTATTGAGCAAGGTAAAAAAATCAAATGGCATCCTAAATTCATGCTTAAAAGATATGAAAATTGGGTTTCTGGTTTAGAATGGGATTGGACGATTTCAAGAGATAGGCATTTTGGTGTTCCTATTCCTTTGTGGGAGTGTAAAAAATGTGGGGAGATTATTTTACCTAAAGAGAATGAACTACCTGTTGATCCAATGCAAGTTAAGAAAAATTGTATAAAATGCAAAGAAAGTGCTAGGGGTGAAACAAAAGTATTAGATACTTGGGCAACTTCCTCTTTAACTCCTCAGATAGCTTTGTCTTTGATAAATAATAAGATAAAATTACCAATGTCCTTGCGTCCGCAGGCTCATGATATAATAAGGACCTGGGCTTTTTATACAATAGCAAAATCTTATTTGCATGAAAAAAAATTGCCATGGAATAATGTGATGGTTTCTGGTTTTGTAACTTTAGGAAAAGAGAAAATGTCTAAATCAAAAGGAAATGTCATTGCTCCCCAGGAAGTTATGAATGAGTATGGTGCAGATTCTTTAAGGTTTTGGGCAGCTGGGAGTAAACTTGGAGAAGATTTAGATTATCAAGAGCAGGATTTAATTGCTGGAAAAAAATTTATTACAAAACTTTTTAATGCTTCAAGATTTGTTTTTATGAATCTAAAAGATTATAATGGAAAAAAGCCAAAAAAGTTATCAGTTGTGGATAACCAGTTTTTATCTAAATTAAATTTGTTAATTAAAGATGTTACTAAATCTTTTGAAGAATATGAATACAGCAAATCAAGACAAGAAGTTGAAAGATTTTTTTGGAATGTTTTTTGTGATAATTATTTAGAAATTGTAAAATGGAGAGTTTATAATGGTAATAAGGCTGAAAAAGAATCAGCATTTTATGTTTTATACCAAAGCTTATTGACAGTCTTAAAATTAATTGCTCCGATTATGCCATTTATAACAGAAGAAATTTATCAGAATTATTTTAGAAAAAATGAAAAGATAAAAAGTATTCATATTTGTGAATGGCCAAAATCAGAGAAAGCTGGGAAAACAGACGAATTTGATTTGCTTGTTGATATTTTAGGCAAAGTCAGGCAAGCAAAAAGCCAAGCAAATAAAAGCATGAAAGCCGAGATTCTTTTAAGCATTGAGAAAAAAAATAAAAATAAATTGAAAGATTTGCTGGAAGATTTAAAGCATGTTGTAAATGCTGTTGAGATTAAAGAAGGGAGATTAAATGTTGAGTTTGCGTGATTTTTTAAGGTTTGATTGCCTTTAACCTTAAGATTTTATTAACATTACTTTATAATATACCATCTGAATAAATTTTTGGATAAAAAATGTTTTTAAATGATAAAATAAATTAAATTAACGAATTGGATATTAACACTTTTGATTAACTAATTTAGTTAATTTTATGCGAGATATTACCAGAAGATTTAATCAAACCAAGCTATTTTCAATAATCTTTATAAATTGCTTCTTCTTTATTAGTCAATGAGTAAATGGGGGGTGATTGCACTTGTTTTAGTCTTAGTTATAGCCTTAATTGCGATAATTCCTTTTTCTAATTTTACTAACAAACTTACCGGGGAAATTATCACAGGAAAAGCTATAGTAATTGTTGGAGGATTGGAATATGTTAAGACTAGAGAAAGTTCTGGCACAGTAATTTATGCCAATGGAGAATCTGCTTGTGAAATTGAGTATACAGATAAGGCCTGCTCTAAGATAATCTACACTTGTGATGCAGAGCTGAATGCAACTTCTAATTTAAAAAATTATACAACTGATTGTTTTTTAGGCACTTATAATTATCAGCCCCCTAATGATTGTGCTAATCCAATTTATGCTGCTTTTTGTAATCATGTTAAAGTCGGAAATGCAAGTGTGAATTCTTATAGTGTAAACGTTGACCCTAAAACAATTACTATTACGGGCAATTTAATTTCTAACATTATCGAAAATGTGCATCCTCTGCCAACTGAAAAATACAAGCTAAAATTTACTTCTGGTTCTTCAAATGGGCAGGGTTTTTTTCTTTATGACACCTTGGATAGTGCACCAGAATATTTAGTTTCTACAGTTAATTTTCCTGCTTCTATTTCATCTGGTGATAATTTTAGCATTTTTAAAATGAGTGGGGTGATTCAACAATCTTGTGTTGATGCCGATGCTTCTGCACCTGATAATGGGATATTTGTGAAAAGCAGTGCTAATCAAACTGGCAGTATAAATTTAAACTTAACTGATGTTTGTAGCCAAGGCTTATTAAATGAATCAAGATGCAGTGGGAATTTGGCAGTTTTTCAACAATACAATTGCTCTGCAGCTGCTGGTGTTGATTACACATGTGCTAATGGAAAATGTGCAGGAAATAGTGTTTTAACCTGCGCAATAACTAAACCATCATCTATTGTAAATAAATCTTATAATGATTCTTTATCTATTTCATTTAATTATGCTACAGGATTTAACATTGTAAATTACACTGCCAAAATTTACAAGCCAGTTGTTGGTGCATCTGACAAGATTTTATGCAACTATAATGGAATTGTGAATTATACTGAAGTTAATTTTACCTGCTCTTGGTTGCAATCAACAAACCTTTCAGAAGGGCTTTATAACATAGAAGTTAAAATTTATGGAAATAATTCTGAATCTGCAACTTGTATTGGAGGAACTAACAAGCTGAGACTTTTGCAGCCGTCTATTCAGGGAGAATCTCCTAGTGGAAATATCTGTGGAAACAGAGTCATTGATTCTGGAGAAGAATGCGATGGAATTAATTTGAATAGCAAAACTTGCCAAGTTGTTGGCAACTATACTGGAGGCTCACTTTCATGCACTTCTTCTTGCCGTTTTGATAAAACTCTTTGTACAATCTCACAAACTACTTCTAACACAACTCCCCCACCAGAATGCAGCTCAGATTCTAATTGTGACGATGGTGAGAAATGCATCGGTGCAAAATGCGTAAAACAAAACAAATCTTCTTGGTTATGGATATGGATTATGTTGGTGATTATTTTCATCGGAGCAATTGGTTTTGTTGTTTTTCTTATAATGAAATCTAAGATGAATGAGTTAGGAAATTATGCTACTACGCAAAGTCAGCAGCAGACAAAAAACATGCCACGATATTACACGCCAGAAGGATATATCTAATTTATAGCAATATTTATATTGCTTATTTCTTTAATTTATTGATGAAAAAAAGGAGGAAGTTTTTCTTATTTGGAGATTTAAAGCATGTTAAAAAAAAGCATGTTTTTCAGTTGCTCACGCTTGTCATTTTTATTCTCCTGCTTTATTTAGGAATTTTTTATGTTGGTTTAAAATATGCAGGAGTTGGAGTAGATATACTATTTAATCAACTTGATAAAACTGAAGCTGATTTAGTCTTTAAAGAAGTTTTATCAGAGCCATCTTCAAAAATACCCAGTTTCAACATTTTGAGTTTAATTAAAGGGTTCTTTAAATATGGTACTGAAGATGAATTTTTGCTGATGTCCCCGCCTCCAATCATACAAATTCCAGGCGTGCAAACTCCTTTGCCAATTGATCCTGTTGTCGATATAGGAAATGCAGATTTTGTCACACATGCTTATTTAGTTTTATTAGGCAGAGATTATGATGTGGTGGGATTTAAACTACATTTTGGGCAATTGCAATCAGGAATTTCAACACAACAGCAGAAGTTTAATGAGATTATTGGTTCTCCTGAGTTCATTAATAAAGATTCTGCATTTAAATCAAGGGATGCTTATGTTACCAGGGTTTATAACAACCTATTACTTAGGTCTCCAACTTCATCTGAATTAACTAACCAATTAACTAATTTAAAAAACTATGATGGAAGCGGAACAGGACGAACATGGTATGAATTTTATGTGGAAGTTGCAGGTTCTGCTGAATTTAAAATTAATAATTGCCATACAGAATATTATACTTATGAACGTCCTTTGAATTCAGATGCTCCGACGCTGGATGATTTGTTTGATGGGAGAGCTTACTGGGAGCCAATTACACAATCCCAAGAGATTGGGGTTAATTTTAATCCAGTGAGTACTGTAACCAAAGTTTGGGATGAAAAATTGCCTGTTTTCTTTGACGATGCTACTAGCAAATATTATGCAGTTACAAGAGGGTTTCTTCCTGTTGACGGAATATATGATAATGGCGATGATTTATGGAATTTGTTTTTATTTGAATCAAATGATGGAATAACATTTAATCAGGTGATTGGTTCTGGATATGAAACAGGAATTTTTGATTATGATGATTCAATGCCTTTTTTATACGACGCTCACGTTTCAGTAGACAATAGTGTTTGTCCTAGTAGATATATAATGATTATGGAATGCCATCCTGCTTCATTATGCGCTTCTTATTCAACAACTCCTGAAAAACCAGAAACCTGGACAAAACCAAAACTTTTAGTTGAATCAACACATTTTATAAGTCTTCCTTTGAAGTCTGCTTCAACAGGAATTTCTCTGATTGATGGAAATAACAAGTATATTGCATGGGCTGAATTAGATGATAGTACCACTTTTCAAGATCCGGCAAATCCTAATGATGAGGGTGATGAATCTTTAATTACAAGGGCAATGCAAGTAAATAATTTTGATACTTTGCTTGGAAATGTTGGTTCTGTGCCTGCCACTACTTTATTAAATGCCCAGAAAGATACTCATTGCTCTTTTGATTTTAATGATCTTCTTGGTGCTGGAACTTGCAGAATTGTTAATGGGTTGCCTAGTTGCGGGGATTTATGGAATTGCAACGCTAAAGGCTTTGGTGATTGGAAAAAAGAAGGAAATTATTATTATGGGATTGAGGCAGGAGGAAATTATTACAGAATTGCCAGGCCAGAATCTGTTTTTGGAGGTGCTCCCGTTGTATCTGGATTAAATTTTGTGCGCTCTTCAACTCCGCTCGGTTTATATACAACTGAAGTGCCTCAAAACCAAAAAATCTTTGCAGCCAGAGATGATTTTTTTTCAATTGGTTATCCGACTCTTAATAATATTGATGGCGAGCTTTATTTATATTATAGTTATTCTAAACCCGGATACATTTTTGGAGATCTTAATGGAAATTTTGAAACAAGATCAAAGCTGGTTTGGAATGATGAAATCTGTGATAATGGAATTGACGACGACGGCGATACATTAATTGATTGTGCAGATGTAAGTGACTGCAATTGCGGAAAAGTTGAGGTTGTTGGAAACAATCTACAATTAAATGGGCAAAGATGGAAAGGAATGAGCATTTTTTATTATCTTCCTGCTTATAATGATGTTAGCGATGATATGGTTGATAATTGGCCTGCAATTGACGCAGCATACATAGCAGCTGGTTATTCAGCAGCATATTTTATTCCTTCATATGGGCAAGGAGGGCAGCTTTCAAATCTTAATTCTTTAACTGATACAGAAAAAAATGTTATGTGGACTACATATGATGGGATAATGAACGCCAAAGAATCTCTTGTTACTGCGGAGTTTGATAATATCAGGCAAATAGGATATAATCATGTTGAGCTTAGGCATAGTTTTAGTACAAATACTGAAAAATACATGCCAGCTAGACCAGGACAATCTCCTCCGCCTGATAGAATTGCTTTAAGTGATATAAGTCCTACGCAATTTAAGAAAATGCTGAAAATGCTGGCTCAAAGAGGAATGAAAGCAACAATTGTACTTTTTGGTTGTGAGCCAATGACATTTATGGATTTTGATAATGAAGCTGATAATTCAGCCATGTATCTTCCTGGTTGTGCTGAAAGATTAAGATTAGGAGATTTGTTAGACCCAGAAATAAAGGATATTCTTGTTGCATTTGATATTTCTTGGGAGCAATCATTTTTTTGGCAGCCCCAGCACGCTGAACAGCTTCAATTAGCTGATTTTTATTATTGGCATATAAATGAAGACGGAACTTATAATAACAAAGATGGGAAACAATATCACGAGATTAATTGGGATGTATATAGGGGAGAATATTACAGATATTTAGGCAGAGAATGGCAAAAATGGCTGATTGATAATTATGGTTCTGTTGCAAATGCAAGAGTTGACTTTGGGCTTTCTGGTTGGACAGACCAGCAATTAATAGATTCTGTTGCTATTGCACCATATGACGACATTACTAATATCTGTGACGAAGTTAATGCTAATACACGGGTATCTGCTATGAGAAGATTTATGGATGATTTAGTTAATCAGAAATTTAGATATGCTGTTGAAAAGATAAAAGAAGTTGATAATTATCATTATGTTACATCAAGACTATTGTCTGATTTAACGCCTTCTTGTGCTGTATCTTTTCCTTACGACACAAGGTCAACTGCAAAACATCTTGATATTGTAGAGAGTGAATTATACAGCTTAGCAGATTATTTTTTGGATCCAACAACTGGATTAAGTTTATTGGGAGATGAGCAAAGCAATATCAAAATAGCAAAAGCTTTGGTTGCTGTTGGGAGCAGATATACTTCTGCAAATAATATTAAACCAACTTATGTCGCTGAGTTTGGATTAATGAATAGGAATGATGAACCTGCCCCAACAGAACAAGAGTCAACAAATTTTTTAAAATATGCTTATGAAGGAGCAGTTTATGCTGATATTGACAGCATAAATTATTGGGTATACTCTTTTCCTCAAAACGATCCTGCAGGCAGAACTTATTCACTTGTTGAAGATGAAGTGTCTGGTCCAAGGCTTAGGAATAAACAAAGAGTTCAGGTTGTTAGTGATTATGAATCAGTAATTAAATCATCTGCAAGTATTATTACTAATTATGTAACAATGGATTTAGATAAATATGCAAATAGGGCAAAGGTTTTAGAAGAAGCAGCCAGCTTGATTTATAATGCGCTGATAAGCAATCCTAGCGCTGTTTATAGTGTGAAGACAACTTGCGATGGTAAAGACTCTGCAACTACGCAATTTGAGTGTGTTGGATATAATAATATTAGAAATTCAGGTGAGCAATGCCCTTTAAAATGTTTTAATGCTGAAATTTCTAAACTTGAGATTAGGGAAGGAATTAATGGGCAGTGGGTTGAGGTTAAAGATGGACAAATATTGCAAGTGGATACAAACAACCCAATATATGCAAGAGCTAAAGCTGGAAATTTGCTTGAAGGAAAATGGAAAACACCACAGGTTAAATTAAAGGCAGGAAGCATACAGCAGTCAATAACAACTGATGTTTCTTACTTGCAGGATTATACATTTGCAGAGTTTCAGTTAAGCCCTGGATTATTATCTTCTCAAACAATTCCATTTAAGATGGAAATTGACAGCAACGGAGAATTGATAGAGTTTGGCGAGAAGATTGATGTGGTGTTTGATGTGAATGTTTTAACTTGTGCGGATTATGGAGGAGATGTTTGTGATACTGCCATAGGAGAGATTTGCCCTGGAAATCAGCTTGATGAATCTAACACGCAGTATTGCTGTGATGTGCAATGTGTTCAACCTTCTTGGACATCATGTAGTGAGTGTGGAACTGGCTTGTTTAATCTCTGTGACCAAATAGAATGTTATTCAATTTCAGAAGGATGTTATTATGAAGATGGTTTGCTTAATACATGTACAAGTTGCAGTGGTTTGAGTTGTGATGGGTACGTAGGTGAAACAGATTGCACTGCTAATAGGTGTGATCTAAATTGTGAATGGGATGGAAATAATTGCGTGAATAATTGTTTTGGAGAAGATATCGATGCAGATGGCTATTATATTAGTGGGGGGGAATGTGGAGAACTTGACTGCAATGACAATGATGCTTCTATTTATCCAAATGCACCTGAATTATGCGACGGAAAAGATAACCAGTGTTCTGGTAATGTTGGTTATGGCGAGGTTGATGAGGGATGTTCTTGTAGTCAGTTTGGGGGAGATGCAGATGGTGATGGAATATGCCAAAACTTGGATAATTGCCCTGCTGTTCCAAACCCGAGCCAAAATGATTTAGATAATGATGAAATTGGGGATTTATGTGATACTCAAACTTGTGGGAATAATGCTTTAGAAATTTTTGAAGAATGTGACAATGGAATTACTAGTGGAGATGGATGCTCTTCTGGTTGCGTTATTGAATCCGGTTGGATATGTAATGATCAAAGTCCTAGTGTTTGCCAGAGTTTAGGACAGTGTAGTGACTGTGGAGTATTTGGAGGATTTTTTTGTTCAAGAAGCGATTGTGAAGGGATTGGTGCATGTTATTTTATTGACAGGTTTGGATTAAATGAATGTATAGACTGTTCTACTTTAAGTTGTGGCGATTATGTAGGTGAAACAGATTGCATTGCTAATAGATGCTCCTTAAGTTGTGAGTGGGATGTTGGAAGTGTAAGTTGTGTTGAGCAGACAGGTGTTGAAATCTGTAACAATTTAATCGACGACGACGGAGATAGCTTGATTGACTGTGCAGATGTAGCTGATTGTACTGGCAATCCTGCATGTGTGCCTGGTGATTTATGCCAGGGAATAGATTGCGGGCAAAATGCGCAATGCAATTCTGCTAATGGAAATTGCGAATGCACTTCAGGATTTACAAATTGCAACAGTGATTTTATTGATGGCTGTGAAATTAATCTGCAGATAGATGAAAACAATTGTGGATATTGCGGAACAGTTTGTTTAGAAGCGCAAGAGTGTAATGCTGGAGTATGTGAAGATATTCCACAATGTATTAATAATCAAATAAGAGAATGTTTCACAGGACAAAGTTGTCATGGAACACAGACATGTTCTAATGGAGAGTGGGGGGTATGTACTCTGGGCTCATTAAGCTGCACTCCTGGAACAAACATTACATGCGCGATGTCGTTTGATGGAGAATCTTGTAGCACTGTTAAAGGCGTTCAAACATGTGATGATTGTGGGGCAGGAAGATTTGATTGCACAAATGCAACTGCAGAATGCTGTCCTGATTCCACTAAAAGCTGTAAAGATAGCAAAGGGTGCAGTGGTGTAAAAAGTTGTGAGACTGATGCAACTTGGAATGCTTGTGAAGTTGAAAAAGTTTGTGTGCCTGACACAGTTAAAACATGCCAACCAGTATTTAATGGCATAAGATGTGATAAAGATATTGGGCAAATAACCTGCAATAAATGCGGGCAGTGGGGTGCTTGTTTAACTTCATATACCTCTTGTCCTGAAACTACTGGTGGTGGGGGAGGAGGTGGAGGGAGCATTCCTCCTCAAGGTTTGTCATGTACATCAGATGAAAATTGCGAAGATAATGAATATTGTGATGAAAATCAGGCATGTACAGAATTAATTTGCTATTTTGGAGAAGAAATTCAAAATCACGCGTGTGTTGGAAAAGAAACATTTTTTATTGATATAATGAATAGACTGGATCAATTCAATAGAGAGCCATTATCTAAGAGAATAGCCATATTCTCATTTTTTATGCTTATAGCCGTATTAGTTGCTTCTGTTATAGTTGTGTTTTTAATGCTCCGTTCTCGTTTACAAAAGAGCAGGCTTCAACAGAGCGTAAAAGAAATGAGCAAAGCTGACTAATTTGATTATTAATCTTAGATTATAGGGGCAAACATAATTAATCTGTTGGAAATTAATGGTTGTATATATTTAAAAACTATTATTGTTTTTTTATAAAATGGATGAGCAACAAAAAGCAGAACTTGAAGAGTTATTGGAGATTCTAAAAGATAAAAAAGGAAGGCACACTGAATTAGTGACAGTATATGTTCCTGCAGGGCAAAACATATACACTATAAGCAACCAGTTAGAAGCTGAAAAATCTACTGCAAAGAACATTAAATCTTCTGCTACCAGAAAAAATGTTACAGAAGCTCTTGAAAAAATAATGAGATTTCTTAAGGATTTTAAGAAAACGCCGGAAAATGGCTTGGCTATATTTTCAGGGAATGTCTCCAAAGTTGAAGGGCAGCAAGATTTGCAATTATGGAGCATTGAACCGCCTCAGCCCCTGAAAACCAGGATATACAGATGCGATAAAGAATTTGTTTTAGATGCTCTTAGAGAAATGTTAGAAGCAACAGAAATTTATGGTTTGCTTGTAATGGATAGAAAAGAGGCGACTATTGGCATTCTCGAGGGCAAAAGGGTAGAGGTTGAACATAAAATGACTTCTGGTGTTCCAAGCAAAATAAGGGCTGGAGGGCAATCGTCCCAGCGCTTTCATAGAGTTACAGAAGGTTTAACAAAAGAATTTTACAAAAGAATTGCAGAGCAAATGAAAACAATCTTTTATGACTTGCCAAGACTTAAAGGAATAATTATTGGCGGTCCTGTTCCAACCAAAGATGAATTTTTAGATGGAAATTACTTGGTGGCAAAACTTAAAGAAAAAGTTCTTGGCAGAGTTGATATTGGCGATGCTGATGAGTCTGGGTTAAAAGAGCTGGTGGCTAAAAGCCAGGATTTGCTTGCTCAGCAGGAAATTGTTTATGAAAAAAAACTGCTGGAGAAATTTTTTGATAATCTTGGAAAAAACCCGGATAAAGTGGCATACAAGATTAAAGATGTGAAAAAGGCTGTTGAGTATGGCGCAGTTGAAACTTTAATCCTCTCAAAAAAACTGCCAAAGGCAGAAATTCAGGAGTTAACAAAAATTGCAGAAGGCATTTCATCTAAAATCGAGATTGTATCCATAGATACAGAAGAAGGACAGCAGTTTTGGAATTTAGGGGGCATTGGAGCTTTATTGAGGTTTAAGATATAAGAGAAAATTGATTGTTGCATAAGCAAGAAATTAACAGCAGTTATATTTAATTTAGGAAACATTAACCCCCCAAAAAAGTGTAGCTAGTTATTTATTATTCTACAAGTTTAATCTTATTAACTCATTGTTCTGATTTCCCAAGCTAATTTGTTTAGAATATAAACCTTTAAATATTTTAAGAGTTTTTGGTTTTTTATGAATCCAACAGGTCCGCAGCAATTAGAAGTTTTGCTCAGGCTTTATAATGCAAATGGGCTTGTTTCTCACGAGTATTTTGTCAAAAGAGGCGGAGATTTGCATGAAACTGCTTTAAAATTATCCAGGAGCAAGCTTGTCAGGCAATCTGGAGGCATTGAAAATTCAGAGACAGGAGAGTATATCAGTTTATGCGGGCAAGATGAAAGCAGAGTATATTTCAAATTGACTGATGAGGGCATATTTTATGTGAGAAGACTGCTGAAATTAGCGGAAAAAGTTCATTATTAATTTTTGTGTGATTAATATTGCTAATTTAAATGACAAAATATATCAAGCTATAAAAGTGTAATTGCCAAGGTTATTATTACGTTTTATAATTAACTAAATTATCTTTACACTTAAGTTATCTTCAACTTCAACAATCATAATCTTTAAAACATCAGGCTTCTTTGAAAAATAATGGAAATCTCTGATTTTCAAACATTCAAACTCCAAAAAAGAGTTTGGGTGGGAGTTTGAATATCATGCCAATAAGCGGGGGTACAATAAGAGAAATTGATGAAGCAAAAGAGAGTGATAATGCAAAGTTAGTTGAGGCAGTCCTGTTTATTTCTGGGAGATTTCTGACAATGCAGGAATTAGTTACTCATACTGACTTGACTCCAATGGCAATTAAAGATGCGATTGAGAGATTAAAAGGACAATATGATAAAATAGATAGTGCGATTGAGATTGCAGAAAAAGGCGAGTTATGGAAAATGGGGGTAAAATCAGAGCATTCAAATTTAATAAATAAGCTTGCAACAGGCAGAAGCGAATTTTCAAAAGCAGAGCAGGAAACACTTGCAATTATTGCATATAAACAGCCGATTAAGCAGAGTGTTGTTATTAAAATTCGAGGGAATAAAGCATACGAGCATATTAAAAAATTTGCAGATGTTGGTTTGCTGAAAAAAAAGAAGATGGGGCACACATGGGAATTGAGTTTAAGCGAGGAGTTTCATGATTATTTTAGTTTGAAAGACAGGACAGAAATAGAAGGAGAGACAAAAGAGGAAACCGCAGAAGAAAAAATTGGGGGTGAAAACCAATTAAAAGAAGAATTAAAGGAGGTCTGATTTTTATGGTTCAGTTTCTTACTTTTATTTATCTTGGATATATGTTTGTAGCAATGTATTTTCTTTCATTATTCTTGCTTTTATATTTCAAGAACAAGGAGCATTTGTTTGAAATCCCGCAGATTACTAAAAAATATTCTGTTTCAGTATTGGTTCCTGCATATAATGAAGAGGACACAATTGCTAATACAATAAAATCTATATTTGATTCAAAATATCCCCTTAAGGAAGTGATAATTTTAAATGATGGTTCAAAGGATAATACTGGAAAAATTGCAAACAGCCTGAAAAAAAGATATCCTAATCTGAAGGTTATAAACAAGCCAAATTCTGGAAAAGCTGACTCTCTTAATCAGGGAATTAAGATAGCAAAAGGAGAGCTTATAGCAGTAGTAGATGCTGATTCTTATCCTGCTAAAGATGCATTCAAAAATCTAATTGGTTTTTTCGACGATAAACAAGTTGGTGTTGCAACTCCTTTTATTGTACCAAGAAACAGAGCAATATTTTTTGAGAGGTTGCAGGTTGTAGAGTATAACGTAATTGCATTTACCAGAAAACTTTTAGGATATGTTGATGCAATCTATGTTACTCCTGGGCCACTAGCAATATACAGGAAATCTGCTCTGCAAAAAATAGGTGGATTTGACACAAAAAATATGACAGAAGATATAGAAGCAACATGGCATCTGACAAAAGAGGGTTATAAGAGGAAGATGTGCCTGCTTTCAAGCGCAACTACCACAGTGCCTGTTAAAATAAGTGTGTGGTACAGGCAGAGGAGAAGATGGAATATTGGCGGGTTGCAGTGCATTTCGAAATATAAAAAATATTTTTTAAGAAAAGGCATGCTCGGAGTATTTATTCTGCCATTTTTTGTTTTGCAGCTTTTTCTCGGCTTATTAGGTTTAAGCATATTCTTTTATTTGCTTATTTCTAGGAGCATTTCAAGATATTTATTCACTAAATACTCTGTTCAGGTTGGAACTCCTATTTTAACTTTGGAGGATTTCTATATCACGCCAAGTTTTTTGAATTATCTTGGGGTTGTGTTGTTTATTTTAGGAGCTCTTTTTACTGTAATGGTATTATGGATAATGAAAGATAGTGTACTAAAGAAGCAAAATACTTTTAATATCCTTTTTTATCTATTATTTTATCTTACAGTATATCCTTTTATAATGATTGCTTCCCTTTATCATTATTTTAAAGGAACATGGAAATGGAGATAATTTAATGAACCAAAAAGTTGTATTTTTACAGGCATTGATTGTTACTTTCATATTCTTTAATCTGGGTATATTTTTTGGGTATATGTTGGAATCTGACAGGATTAACAAAATTAATGATTTTTATTCACGTTCAGAAATGGATTTGCTTGACCAAAGGATTCAAAAAGAAGCTTTTGATATTGTGAGTTTAGATTGTAATAGGGCTATCCAGGCGAATATAGATTTTGCGGATAAAATTTTTGAGGAAGCACTGCTTATACAGAGATTTGAAAGCGCAAATAAGCTTAGTAAGGATGTTATCCTTCAGCATAAAAGGTTTGACATGCTCAGGACATTATTCTGGATTAATAGCATAAAGATAAAGGAAAAGTGCAATGCTAAATACCATAATGTTGTTTATTTTTATAAGTTTAATGAGCCAACAATAGAGCAAAAAGCAAAACAAGCTGTTTTTTCTAATTTACTGGAAGAATTGAAACAAGAGAAAGGAAGCGAAATTATGCTTATTCCGATTGCTGCAGATAATGAAATTATTTCAATAGACTTGCTTGTTAATAGATATAGCATAGAAAACCTGCCAACTATTCTGATTGATGAGAAAATCAAAATAGAAGAAGTCACGAGTAAAGAAGACATCGCAAAATATCTTGATTAATTTATTTGGGTTTGACATTTTAAGTCAACGGGTTGGAGTTAATTAATCTTGTTATGTCAAGATACCTGAAGAAAACCACACTCTTTAGTGTGTGGTGGTATCTTGAGCATCCAAATCTCAAGAATGCGTACATTCTTGATGACACCCAAGAACCGGAAGTTCTTAGTGAATCCAAACAAATCACACTTTTTAAAACTTCAGAAACTAAAAGTTTCTGACAGTGTTCAAAAATTTACATTTTTGACATGTGGTAAAATACAAGGACTTTTTGATTTTATCATATATAAAGATTAAATAATCGCAGTGATATTAAATGGTTTTTATTAACCAATAACCAATAATTATCTAATATTATTAATAAGATAGCTAAGTGTTGTAAATGTGGCAATTCTTTATTTTGACTATTAACTCATGTTTTAGCATTATAAATTTAAAAACTTCATTCTCTTTAGGTTTTAATGAAGAAAAAGAGCCGTAAAAAAACATCAAGGCATGAAATTGCAATTATTCTTATCGGGATTCTATTTATCATAATCGGCATGCTTGCAGTGATTCAGAGCATTAAAAATGGCAATCCCAGCCAGATACTTTGGTTTTGTTATGCTGCTGTTATTTTAATTGGAATTGGCTTTTTGATGAGGAATTATTACTTAATTATTACACAACTGAACATCCTGCTTATCCCGCTTATTGTTTGGAATATTGACTTTTTTTATGTTTTAATAACGTCAAAAACTCTTTTTGGCATTACTAATTATTTCTTTGTTGAAGGTTTGATTATTGAAAAGGTTATAACGATGCAGCATGTATTCACTATTCCATTAACACTGTATGCTCTTTACATTTTGAAAATAAAACGAGCAGATTCATGGAAAACAAGTTTTCTTGAGTTAGCATGCATTTTTTTAATGGTAAGGCTCTTGACATCAGCCGAAGATAATATTAATTGCGCATATTTTTCTTGTGTTAATTTTATCCCAACTTTAATGTTTCACCCAATAGTCTGGTTTTTTGCTGTATTTTTAATGGTATTTATCTCAGGATTTTTAATTAACCAGCTGAAATTTCTTAGGCATAAATAGAATGAATATTATATTTCAACACAGCAATCTTAAAACATCAAAAATCAAAGATTTTTGTGGCTTTAAAATTTATATATATTCTATGCCACCTAAATTTTAAAAAACGTCTTCTGTTTTGATTTTTAATGGAAGAATGTTTTATTTGTAGAATTTCTGACAATAAAGTAAGGTTGTTTGATGCAATACACCCGTTAGAAGGAGTAGTTGGTGTTTGCGAAAAATGCGCACTTGATGAACATCTGCCTATTATCAGAAGACCCACAACTTTTCAACTTAAAGAGGCAGAAAGAAGACAGCCTGTTTATGAGAGACTTGCCAGGCGTGCAGGCATTGATCCTGAAAAACATCTTGCAGAAACAAGAGCAAGGCAGGAGAGAGAAATAAGAAGCAAGAGAACAGAGTTGAGCGGGCAAGAAGTAAGTTTAAAAGAAATAGTTGAAAAAAATCTAAAGTTTAAAAAATCAGAACAAAAAAAACCAAGAGAAGACTTAATAGACAATTTTCACTGGGTGATCATGATGGCAAGGAGAAAAAAGCATATGACAAGAGAGCAGTTAGCAGAGGCAATTTCAGAATCTCCTGTCATAATTGAAATGGTGGAAAAGGGAATGCTCCCAGAAGATGACTACCGCATTGTGAATAAGCTGGAAAGTTATCTTGACATAAAGCTAAGAAAAGCAGGGGTTAGATTAGAACCAAGTAAAATTCCTGCGAGAATTATCAATTTTAAACCAGGAGCTTTTGACAATTTGACAATAGCTGACTTAAAAAGAATGAAAGAGGCAAGAGAGGGGAGTGTTGCTGAGGAATTTGATAAAGCTATTAGAGAAGAGGTTGGCGAAGTAATAGAAGAAGAGATGGGTGAAGAAGACGAAGATTTATAAATAAAGTTAAAAACATTAATATAACATGGTTTACAGCCAAAATAAAGCCAGGGAATTATTATCATTAATCGGAGAGTATCATTCCAATCTCTTGACTAGGCTGGGATTTTTTGGGAAAATGGATGATGAGCAAAAAGGGGTTTTTGATGGTGTTCATTATTTGGTTGATAAGTTAAGGGGATGGATTGGGGCAAGAGACAGCAGGGAAAAAACTACTGCTTACAAGGTTCTTGTTAAAGCTAAGTGGTTTAAAGATGAGGAGCATGCAAAGAGATTTTTGGATAATTTAGCTGGGATTCCTATCTTAATCAGGCAGGATAATAAACAAAATACTTTGGAATATTTTACTTTGCGTGAAGATAAAGATAAATATGTTTTTGATTTTAGGCTGGAGACACTAAATCAAGAACAACAAAAACCTTTATAAATCACATTTAAGACTTCTTATTATGGATGTTAATGTTATTAAATCTTCAAAAGACGAAGTTGAGATTGAATTGGGAAATTTAACTATTGCTGAACTACTTAGGGTTTATCTGAATAAAGATTCAGATGTTAACTTTGCAGTTTGGAAGCGTGACCATCCAACTCAAAAGCCAGTTTTAAAAATTAAAACAAAAGGTAAGAGCATTAAAAAAGCAGTTGAAGATGCAATTAAAGCTATTGAAAAAGATCTTAACAAGCTTGAGGCTGATGCAAAGAACGCGAAATAATTCTTGTTGTTAATTTGATGTTAGTTATAGTTCTACAGAGTTAAAAATATAATTCCTATTTATAACTAATCATGTTGGCGAGCAGTTTGTATGGGGTATTATGTTTAAAATTAATTACAATCTGCTTACTTTAAATATAGATAATACTAATAAGAATTATCAATGGAACATCATAATTCTTATTAATCATGGCTTGTTTTGTTTATCATGGAAAAAAATAAAATTTCAGCTGGGAGTTATGATTTAAACAAATGGCTTTTCGGGGGATATGAAAAAGATATTATAACAATGATTGCAGGGCCAGCTGGCAGTGGAAAAACGAATTTTTGTGTTATTGCTGCTGCAAGCCAGGCAAAAAAAGAGAACAAAGTTATTTTTATTGATACAGAAGGAGGCTTTAGCATTGAAAGAATAAAACAGCTTGTAGGCGAAGAAACTGAGAAAATTTTAAAAAACATGCTTCTTTTAAAACCAACAAGTTTTGAAGAGCAGAAAAAAGATTTTCTAAAATTATTGCAAAATATTAAAAAAGGAGAGGTGGGCTTAATTATTGTTGATGGTATGACTATGCTCTATCGTTTGGAATTAGGTGATGCAAGCCAGCTTAAAGATGAAAGTAAGATTAAGGAAGTTAACAGAGAGATGGCAAATCAAATGAAAACCCTTGCAGAAATTGCTCGAAGGCAAAACATTCCTGTTTTAATCACTAATCAAGTTTATACTGAATTTTTATCAGAGCAGGAGTTAAGAAAAGGTGTTGAAAAAAAAGTTAATCTTGTTGGGGGGGATTTGCTTAAATACTGGAGCAAGTGCATTATTGAATTAAAACAAGAAGGAAGCAAGAGAAAAGCAATTCTCTTAAAGCACAGAAGTTTGCCTCAAAAAGAGCTGATATTTGAAATAACAAACAAGGGAATAAGAAAAAGAGGGTGGATTTAAATATTTTATTTATTTTGATTTTAGTTGTTAATCTAGACGTGCTTTTTATACTCTCAAATAGAATACATTTAAACTCGTCATTTTCATAAAAGATATAAACTTATTCTTGTTTAGCTTATTATGCTAAAGAGAGGGATATAAAATAAAAAAATGGATAACATAAAATTTGAAGTTAAGAAATAAAAAATTTCTGCCCTCAAATTTTAAAACCCAAAAAATGGATAACATAAAATTTGAAGTTATTAAAAAAATAGCAGAAACTAAATTTAAGTACCGGGATTTAAAAGGAGTTTCGCATTTAGACAGCAATTCTCCACCAAGCGTGTTTATAGGTAGTAAATTGCAATATCCTGCTGTTAATGTTGGCATTCTTTCTCCGCTTGAAAAAGATGAAGCTGCATGGCTTTATGATAATGAAGAATACTGGGCAAATCAAAATTTTCAGATTGGTGAAGTCATCAATTTAAGGAATAGCCTTGTAAACTCCAGGTTTCAGGCAAAAGTTAAAGATGTTAGAATAAAAGACAGGTTTCTTGACTCGGCTAAAGAAATTGCAATGGCAGCAAAGCCAGTTGATTTAGAAATTGAATTAAAAAATAGGATTAACATTAAATTTAAAGAAGATAGAGTTATTATTCCGCATGGAATGTCTGGAGAAATGAAAAAAGCAAGGTTAACAAGCAATCCTCTTATTCCTGCAAAGATAGATAAAGTTGTGAATGATGATTTAAAGGCAAGTGATGCAATAGAATACCTTTACAAAAATAATTTTTCAGAATATACCCTAATGAAAATTTTAAGTGTAGGGGTTTTGGGCTTGAAGAAAAACAGGAGATTAGTTCCAACAAGATGGAGCATTATTACAACAGATGATATTTTGGGAAAAAAATTAATTAAAGAAATAAAAAATTACCACTGGATTGAAAATTTTGAGTTGTTTGTTGGGGGTTTTATGGGAAATTATTATTTAATTTTTTTATTCCCAGGAGTCTGGAGTTATGAACTTTTTGAACTTTATTTTCCAGGAAGTTCTTGGAATTTAAGCAAAATTATGAAAGCTTCCACTGATTATGAAGATTATTATGGCAGAAAAACATATGCTTCAAATACTGCTGGCGGGTATTATGCTGCCCGTTTGCCTATACTTGAATATTTATCAAAAATAAAAAAACAAGCAGGGGTTTTAGCTATAAGATTAGAAACTCCAAGTTATTGGGCTAGTCTTGGAGTTTGGGTATGTAGGGAAAGTGTTAAAAAAACAATGAATACGCGGGCAATTAGTTTTGTTGACATAAATGAGGCGCTGAATAGTGCAAAGCAAATAAGCAAGGTTAAGCTTAATTTTGATTGCTCTGAAATCTTGGCTAAAAGCAAATTATTAAAGCAGTTAAAAACTCAGGAAAGTCTGATGAAGTGGGTTTAATTTTTATTAACTAATCTAATTTTAATTTGTCAAGCTCTTTTTTGATTTAATTATCTTATCATTTTAGACTATTAACCTATTACATATCTCTTATTTAATTTAAAATTTGTTTATTATAGGTGGTTATAAGAATTATAGAAATCGTTACCTTTATTAAGTGCATTTTCCTTAGATATCTATCAAAATTAAAAAGAGGCAAAGGAGGTTAAAAATGTGTAAAAGTTGGTGTGAGCTTATTGTTGCAGTGGTTGTGATTGTATTTGCTTTGTGGGAAACAACATATAGCAAGTGGATTATACTAATAGCTGGTGTTGTCTTGTTGATACATTCGTTTACATGCAATAAGTGTTTTGGCTCATCTGAAATGGCTATGAAGGCAACAAGAAAGAGAAGAAGATAATTTTTATTTTTTAGTTTTTTAATTTATTAGGAGTTGGTGATAAATGGATGTTTTTTAATTTATTATTCATGTGGGAATATAGCTAACAGCAAACGAGTTACAGGTTATTTATAATTTTTTTAGAATTAGCAGTTAATTCTGTTTTTTATCATTAAATTTCTCACACCCCATTAATCACTATCTTTTTTGGTTTATTATAAGTTGGTGATAAATGAATGTTTTTCCTTATTCTTGGAAAACCTCGATATCATCTAAACACTGCATTAGATTTACGCCAAATGGTCCTCTTGTTTTGTCGGACAAACTAAAATTAATAGTAATTCCTAAGAGTTCGTGAGTAGAGTACCCTATTATTATATAACTATCATTATGCTGTGCACTTTTAAATTGCCTGCCAATCATTTTATTTATGCCTTGGTTTTCTAAGTATTCTCTTACTGTATTTTTATCTGGCATTTTATGAATTTTATTTATCAGACTTTATTTAAAAATCTTTCTGAGCCTCTTCCTCTGCCTTCCTTTTATTATACTCATCAATTCTCTCTTTATTGCTCGGGCATTTAGGATTAAAACAAAATATCCATGGGCGCTTGCCTTTTTTAATTGACAATAACATTGGGAAAGAACAATGGGGGCATTGTTTGTTTGCATTTTTTATTAAGCTTCCAGGAGGCAAAGTATAAGTTGTTTTACATTGTGGATAACTGCCACATCCTATAAAATATCTTCTTGCATTTTTATTATAGCGAATCATTAAATTTCCTTTTTTGCATTCCATGCAACTACCTATTTCGGCTTCTTTTCTTTGCTCTTGAATTAAATTATCAGTTGCCTTTAAAAGCTCTTTGCCGATTTTTCCCTGATTTTTATTAAACTGGCTGATAATCTTTGTAATTGTTTCTTTAGCTTCATTAATAACATGCTCTTGTTTTGCTTTGATGTTAATTTGAGATTTTGATTCTTGCATAGTATTCATCTCTTTTTCAAAATGGTGTGTTAAAGCCTCATCAATTATAATTGGAGAGTGTTTTTCTAAACTTGTTATTAAAGAGATTCCTAACGGCGTTGCTTGGATTGACTTCTCCCTAATATAATCTCTGTCATAAAGAGTTTCTATAATATTTGCACGAGTTGCTTTTGTACCAAGATTTCTTCTTTCAAGTTCAGATACAATTGAAGCTGGAGAATAACGCTTTGGAGGCTGAGTTTGTTTTTCTTCTGTTTTTACATTGATAATTTTAACATTGCCGTTTAAATCAGGTATGTCTTTTTCCTGCATTTTTATGGGGTATACTTCAAGCCATGCTTTTTGTTTAACCGCTGAGCCTTTTGTTGTAAAAACCAAATTATCAAATTTTGCTGTTATTGTTTTATTATCAAGTACTGCATCATCACAAAATAGAGCAATAAATCTTTTCACAATTAAATTGTACATTTGTTCATCTTGTCCTGAAAGAATCTGTGTTTGTCCTGTTGGATAAATTGAAGGATGCGCAGGATCTGATTTATTTCCCTCTATTGGTTTGTCTCTTTTGATTAAGTGCTCAACTTTATATTTTTTAGCTAATTGATTAAGGACTTCTTTGTAAGCTATGCTTGGTGGTAGTTTTTGTGATGATGTTCTTGGATATGAGATTAAACCAGAAAGATAAAGTGATTGTGCTATCTTGAGTGTTTGTGAAGGTGTTATACCAAATAAACGATAAGCTTCTGTTTGGAGTGTTGTTAAATCAAACGGAAAAGGCGGGGGTAAAATTTGCTCTGTTTTTTTTGTTTCAGCTGTTGCGGTTTTTCCTTTTAAATCTTTAAACTTGTCAAGCTCTGTTCTTTTTGTTATGTCTTTAATGTATTTTAGCTCCAAAATATGGGAATTTTTTACTGTGATAAAAACCTGCCAGTAAGGGACTGATTTGAAATCTTGGATTTGCCTTTCTTTTTGCACAATTAACTTTAATGCAGGACCTTGAACTCTGCCAATTGATATTATTTTAAATCTGCCTGTTGTTTTTATTGCATTCATTAAAGCGCGTGAGAGATTTATCCCATAAAACCAGTCTAAATAATGCCTTGCTTCTCCTGCAATTGCCTGCCCCCAGTCTAAGTGAGAAGATTTTTTTTCATATGCTTCATTTAGTTCTTTGTCGGTTAAAGTTGAGAATTTCATTCTTGAAGCATCTTGCTGATTGCAAATAAGCCTTACAATGTTTAACCCTATGACTTCTCCTTCTATATCATAATCTGTTGCAACTGTAATAGAACAAGCTTGTTTTGCTAATTTTAAAATTAAATCATAATATTTTTTAGTAAAATCTTTTTTCCTTACTATAAAATTTGGAGCCCACTTAATATCAAAAACAGGGAGTTCCTGCCCATTTTTTTCTTGTTTTAATGTGAATAAATGTCCAACAGCACATGCTACAACAATTCTTTTATCATTTCTTGCAACTTCGTAATATGGGACGCCTGCAACAGCTTTTTTATTTGCTTGTCCTAAAGCGCTTGCAATTTTAAATGCTGCTTGAGGTTTTTCTGTTATAATAAGTTCATATCCATCTGGCTTTAGGGAAATTTGTGGAGGTTCGTAAGCTGTTTGTTTTTTTGTTGATTTAGCTCTAGGCTTTTTTATAGATTTTGAATATTTAGCAGTCTTAATTCTCTTTGTTTGCTTAACAGCTTTTTTATATATTTTAGCTGTTAAATTTCCCTCTTGCTCAATTTTTTCTAATTCTGAAGTTTGCTGTTTAATTGGTTTTTCAACAGCGTATTTTAAATCAGCTTCATCTACCTTAAAAAATTCTTCTGCTGTTTTTTCTGCACGCGATTTTACTCTCTTTTTCCGCATTTTTATGTTTTATCCTGGATTATCTGAGAAAAAAAGAGTTTTTATAGGTTTTTGAAAACAATAATTTTTATAAATGGCAGTTTTAATATTACTTTTATGAATCTAGTTAAAATAAGTTTAAGTGATTTAAAAGATGAGGAAGTTATGAAAAAGGCGCTACAAGAAGCCTATAACTTTGGATTGCATAGAGGTAAAGGTAAGGCTTCTGGAGATAAGTATGCTATGTTAGGAGGACCCTCTGTTGAATGGGCTATAAGAGACTATGCAAAAATTAAATTTGGACTAAACCTAGAAGATGTTCCAAGGGAACTTATTAAAGCTTAGCAAGAAATCTGTCTGCTTTAGCTGACAGATGAATTGCGTTACTTATTTATTTCTAATTTAGTTTGATTATGAATGGGCTGGTTTCTA
>JAGVXI010000009.1 GCA_018303855.1 Candidatus Pacearchaeota archaeon | reverse complement strand
GACTTTGAAAGAGCTTTGTCGTATGTACAGAATCAAGAGTTGCATCATTCAATTCACTAGGACGCTGTCGCCTTTAGGCGAACAGAGGATGTCACAATTGATTGAAATTATTAATTTATTAAAAGAAAATAAAGCAGATTATTATTAATAGAAAACATAAATGGGATAAGTTAATGTGTAAGGTTATTTGTTATTATAATCTTTTAATTTATTATTTACTGATTACCTCTTCTTACCTCTCTCTTTATCTTGCCAGGCAACAAAACCTATAGCAATAAGATATAAAATAAACCCTACTTTTGGAATAATTAAAGATAAACTAAACCAGCCGGGATATTTTCTCTTTTCAAATATTCTCCATGTTGCAATTATTACTAAAACAAATAAAGCAATCCACCCAAATAAAGGTATAAGTATTAAAAATGTCCAGGCCCAATGAAAACCACCTAATTGAAGAATCATTGCAATGTTTAATACAGGAATCCATGCAAACCAGGGGTTTTTATATTTCAGTTTTTTTGCAATTTTCATCCATGCAAATGCAAAATAGATATAAATTCCAATAGCTAATATAACCAAGAAAACTCCCAAAGCGATTAACCCCCCAAAAATAGCCCACTTAATAAAAGAATCATTAAAATAATTCACCGAATCAATTGCAAATCCTGACAATACCATTTTATTTGATATCTACCTCTTTTATAACAAATGACTAAATCCCCGACTATTTTTAAATGTTTGTCCGATTAATCAATTTTAATAAAGACAAACTAACAATCCCTGTTGTGAATAATTGAATTAAGGGACTTAATCCAATTCCAAATATAGTGGGCATTGCAGAGGTGTAAGCCCATCTTCCTCTTGAAACAGAATATAATTCAATTATTGTTGAGATTATTAAACTAAAGATTATAATAAAAGTATAATCTTTTAGCCCTGGCTTGTCTATCCATTTAGGTGATTTATTGATTAAGGATATTAACATAAATATCAATCCTATCAAAAAAACATCTGTAAGAGATGCAATTATCAAATGGGTAGTTGGAGGAATTCCTGTTAAATCTATATAAAACTGATAATGTGAAAACTCCCATATTATGTTTAGAATAAAAACTATGACTAACAGTAAAACAATCTTTAACTTTTTCATGAAAATGTTAGGAATTTTTATATTATATAAGTTTCCTTTAATAGTTTATATAAATCTTGAATCTTGTTAGGATTTTTTCTTTTGAAAAGTTCTGCTGTTTTTTCAATTAACCTTTTACGAAGAAGATAGGTATTAGCCCATTGAGCATAACCAAACCATCCCTGTAGCTTTGCTATAAGTTGCTCATCACTTATAACTTCTTCATTATACAAATTTAGGTATTTATCGAATTTTTTTAGGAAGTATTTTCTATTTCTTTTTCTTAGAATTTTATGTTTATAGAAAATCCTGTAACCTAAAAAAGTAATCCCTTTTTGCAGAGAAATAATCTCTGATTTGTTTGGATGTAACTCTAGTTTCATTCCTTCTAAAAAGTTTATAATTTTTTTCTTAAAATATTCCAAACGCTTTTTACTTCTGTGCAAAATTACCATATCATCAACATATCTAATATAGTACTTTGCTTTTAATTCATGTTTGACAAAATAATCTAAATCGTTAAGATAAACATTAGCAAAAAATTGAGAAGTATAATTCCCAAGTGGCATTCCTTTACCTTTTACTGGGATATCAAAATTATTTAATACTTTTTGTACAAGCCAGATTATTTTACCGTCTTTTACTTTTCTTTTAATGATATTCAATAAGGTTTTATGATCCACATTGTCAAAATAGCGAGAAATATCTGATTTTAATACATACCCCTGCACTTGATTTTTGCTTCCCCCAGATTTTTGTCGAACCAACCTTCCATTTCTGGAAATTTTTCTTTTAAAGGCATCAAATCTTTCAATTGCTAAATGTGTTCCTTTATCTCTTCTACTGGCATAAGAATCATAAATAAATATTCTTTCAAAAATCGGTTCTAAAATGTTTACAAGCATGTGATGAACAATTCTATCTCTAAAAGCAGATGCATGAATTGTTCTTGTTTTTGGGTCTCTTACTATAAATCTTTTTAGAGAACGAGTATTATAAGTCATATTTATTAGCTCTTCTTGTAGCTGTTTTAAATTCTGTTCTGCATTTTTATCAAATTCAATAAATGCTTGTTTTTTTGCCTTTCCTCTTTTTGCTTTGGTGTAAGCCGATACTAAACTCTCTGTTGAGCAAAGCTTCTTGTATAAATTTTTGTATGTTTTCATATTAATGATTGTGCCCTAGAGAACAGGTTATTCCGAGAGACGAATTCGTGTTAGCAGGATTCCTGTTGCAGTTCAGGTTAGCCCTGTCCGAATTCGCGTTGAACCTAGCGACAGCTTTAGCACAATCATTAAGCTTCAAGAATTTAAGTTCTTGAGGCCCTAAAAATTCCTTAAAATTTTCAGAGTATCACTGCGACTTTAGATTTCACTCTAAACTTACCCAAGGTTTTTCATTACTACTAACTATTGTCGCTGTATTTTATGGCTCCAAAATAGCGCTATGATTGTGCATGTAGCCTGTTGAGTGCCTATTATATATGTATTCCATAAAGGAACAATTTATTAGGCCCTCTAGGGCTTTACAGATTACATATTTTGCTTAATAGAATTATGGAAATTATGTTACCTTTCTTTAATAGTATTATAATAGAAAGATTTATAAAGTATGATTTTATAGTATTATTAACTATAAAGTGATACTAAATAACATAAGATAAGATGAAACAAAAAATAAGTATAACAATTGATGAAGAAAAATTGATAGTAGTTGAACAACTATTAAAAAATGGAAGGTTTAGAAATAAGTCCCATGTTTTAGAGTACAGTCTTGAAAAATTTTTGAAGGAGGAACAAAAAAATGATTTATAAAAATTCAACAGAATTAATGCAATTAGCAGGATATCCTGTTTATATGAGTGATATTGCTGATGCTTGCTTACTTGGAAGATTAAACCTATTTATGATAGGAGACACTGGTTCTGGAAAGACACAACTTGCAAGAGACATGATGGATAAGTTTGGTGATAAAACAGTTTATATTCTTGGAAGAAATGATATGGATACAAGAGAACTATTTCAGCAAATTAACCTTGAGAAATTAAAAACAGCAAAAACTAGTGCTGAAATAAAAGAACTTACTGATAAAATTAATTATCATCTTGTTGTTGTGGATGAATTACCTAATTGTGTTCCTTCTGTAAGAGGTCAGTTATTTAACTTATTCGATGGGTTTGTTGAAGTTAATGGAAAAGCTTATCCTATCGGAAGAGGATATTCAATAGGAGTGGCAGCTGGAAATCTTGGGCAGAAGTTTACAGAGTCTTCTAATGATTTAGGAAGAGCATTAAAAGATAGAATGCATGTTATTATAGACTCAGATTATTTTTCTCCTAAACCATCTGATACACTTGAAATTTTAGCAGAAAATACAAATCCAAGAGTAAACTTTCAATCAGATGGTTTAGATCAGTCTGAAGAAATAATAAATAAACATAATGAATTAGTAAAGCAAAGCACCCCATTTGAAAAGCTTGTTTTAGCTAACTATCTTGTTCATGGTTTAGATTATTGCAATAATGGAATGAGCAAGCGTAAACTTAAAGATCAATGGCCTGCAGCAATAACTAGTCATGCAAAAGGGTCTGATGAAGCTTTAGTGTTGCCTTTATCAACAAGGGCAGCTAAATCAACAATAAGATTGTCTCAAGCTCTTGATAGTATTGTTCAAGGAAAAGCAGGCAAACCAGTAGATATTAATCTTTTAGAGTCAATGATGCAAGCTTATAAGTTTGTAGCTGCATATTCTGGAGTATTGAATGATGCTTCTGTTGATGCAAATTATAGTGGAGATAAATATAAGACTTTAGATGCAGTTATTCAAACAACACAAGCACAAGTTCAACAGCAAGAAGATAATATTCGTGCAGGATTAGAAATGGTGAAATCAAGAAAAGTAAACCAGAAAATTCTTGATAGATTTACGGGAAGATGGACCTTTATGAGGGATATTTTAACATATCTTGCTCAACAGGAAGGTGCTAAAAATGAAAATTGAAATTCCAGACAGATTTTTAGGCAAACCAATAAAAGGAGCAATGGACAAAATATTAAAAGAAGTTCCAAAACGTGAAAAATCTAAAAATGCTTCACCAATTGTTGCGCCATCTTCATCTAATTTAACTGATGCTGATAAATATATTCTACTTCCAAGTATGCAACACGGCAATTATTCTTATCCAGATACTCTAGTTTCTATGGAAAAAAATCATTTTAATAAAGATTGGAATAAAACTCACGAAGTTCTAAAAAAAGAAGGGGCTTATATGTTAACTATCAGACAATTTGCTGATTTTCTTAGTCTCTTAAAATCAGGGAAAGCTTTTGATGGAACTGGAAAACAACTGAATAAGGGAAAATTAGAAAATGTTTTGCAGGAAATAACTGAAGTAAGAGATCCTTGGAGAAGTGAATGGTTAGATGCTAAATTTGAAGATGGAAATATTCTTTATCATAAGTTTGATGGGTCTACTAAAACTCTTGTAGAAGTTAAAGAACCTCTATATAATTATATTAAAACAGACAAAGAATCTGGAATAAGTTTGAGTGATTGGTTAAAGAAAGCAAATGTTCATGGTCTCCCAACTCCAAAAACTAATAATGGAAGTTTATGTTACTACGCGCCTGTTAATGGTAAAGTCGCTGGGTTCTACGTGGGTTCGGGCAGGGCTCTCCTGTACTGCGTCAGTAGTCCTGCTAACGCGGTTTCGTCTCTCGGGGTACGTGTCGCACGCGCGAAAAATTAGGAGAAAAATATGAAAATACAAATACCAGATAATTTTATGGGAAAGCCTATTAAAGGCTCAATTGAGAAAGTTTTAGCTGGTGCAGTCTCTCCACAACAACAAACTACAGCAAAGCCTATTGGAGTTCCCTTAAATATTGCACCAAATGTAAAATCTATGGATTATATAGCTGTTCCACAATATGATATATTTATTGCAAAAGAAGTTTCTCTCAAAGGAAAAAATTGGCAGGATACACATTATGAACTAGGCGATAATGGATTGTTTATGCCAAGAATAGATCATTTGACTGCACATTTTCTTAATGTTAAAGATGCAGCTGAAGGAAAACGAACTCTTTATGATGGAGATAATAATCCTATAAATTTGAATGAGGCTAAAGAATTGTGGGATTATTTTTCTTCAACAAAGAATAGGTCAAAAGGAGTTTGTTGGACTTGGCTTGATGCACTTTTCAAAAAAGATTCTCAAAATAAGATGTATATGGAAACAGACCATAGGGTAGTTTTAAATAATACACAAAAAAGCCTTGTTGGAAAAGATGTATCTTTAGATGATTATTTTGGAAGTAATGAATGGGCTACTTTAGATTTCAATAATCAAGGATTAGCAACAAAACCATCTCAACATAATGGTTATGTTCAGGGAGAAAATATTTACTTTTGGCAACCTATTAAAGATAGAGTCGCTAGGTTCCTCGCGGGTTCGGACTGGGCTTACCTGGACTGCTACGGGAATCCTGCTGACTCGGATTCGTCTCTCGGGGTATTCCCTTGTGCCGAAGGCACATCTAATGCCAACAAATAGGAATAATAAAATGACACTTCAAACACTTAAACAAAAATTGCATGAAGCGAAGAATAAGATTGGATTAGTTGGAGGTTCATTAAATATCCAAGAATATGATGAAGCAAAACAAAATGTTGCTGCATATATAGCTCCAGAAGGATGGAATATAGAAATTACTCTTAGAAAAGGTTTTGACCCCCTAAGTGATAAAAGACAGAAAGCTTTTGCAAGAAAAAAAAGCATTACAAATGGATTAGAAACTTTGCTTACTGATGTTTTATATCATGAATGTGGACATTGGGAATTACCTTTAGGCACAGAAAGAGGATGCCCTTACGATATTTATTATCATGATAAAATTCTTGAAGCAGTTAAAGAAGCACTTCCTCAAGATAAAAAAGGGCATGCCCAATATGTAGCAAACGCCTTTGAAGATGTTCTTGTAAATGCTCGTGCAAAAGAGTTCAAGGGAGATTTTTCAGGTCAAGTATTATTCTGGGATAATGAGGGGTTAGCTGTAAAAACACAAGGTCAAAAAGCTTACACTCCATTTTATGAAGCTTTTGTTAAATTAAATATGCATACAATTGGAGACAATGTGGATACTGCATTACTAAAGAGACATTACACTCATGACAAAAGTGTTGACAAAGCAGTTGAACAAGTTGTTAGGGAATTAGCTTTACCAAAAGATATAACAACTTCCAAGCAAGGAACTGCTCCTCTATTTAATAAGTCAAGTTGGCCTGCTATGGTTTCTAAGTTTACTAAGTATCTTGCTCCTTTATTAGAACAAGCACCAACAGAAAGACTTTCAGCTTTTGATAATGGAACTGGAAATCAGGGTGGAGAAAAAGGACAATCTCTATCTCCAGCAGGAAATGGCATAGAGCAGAAAATGGGAACTCCCGAGGGAACAGAGGAAATAGCATTTGGTAGATATTCAGGCAATGAAAGGCAATCTAAAAACATTGCAAGTTTTGAACAATTAGATTCTGTTTATAAAAAATTAGCTAGAGACATTCCAGTTAGAGTAGATTCAATGACAAAAACTCAAAGTTTACCAATAGCAACTCTTACTTATCGTTCTTTTGATGAAGAAAAAGACGATCCTGCAAAGATAAAGGCTTCTAAATTGAAGATTACTAGTGAGGGATTAACCTTCTCTTATCCTGACCAGCCTTTAGTTATAGATTCTAAATTCAAAATGCAAAGAAAGAGTTTCCCTGATTTTAAAATGGTTGTTTTAGATAGTTCTGGAAGCATGGCTGAAGGAATTGATGGTGATGAGGGAAGCAAAACTTTTATTCCATGGGGAGGCAACAGCAAATATCATTATGCACTCTTGGGTTTTTATGGAATTGAAAACTTCTTGCAGAAGCAAGGAATTGCACCGTATATTAGGCATGGAGTTTCATTATTCTCAGATAGGACAAGGTACAAAGAATCAGATTTTAATGGAATTGATGATGTTCGTAAATTAGCTTTATCTCCTGAGTTTGGAAATACTTATATTGATGCTAAAACACTCACAGAAGCATTAAGAGGCAGAGAAAGTTTTGTTTTATCTCTTTCTGATGGGGAAATAGGTAACTGGGATTCTGAAAGAGAAGAATTTAGGAAATTAGCTGTTAATAATTATTATGGGCATATTCATCTTGGTGGAGATAGTCAGTTTACTCGTGATTTAAAATCATGGAAAATTCCAGTTTTTGATGTAAGGTCTGGAAAAGATTTAGCATACTTAATGGTAGATATTGCAAAAAAACAATATGAGCAATTTACAAAAATATGAAAATACAAATACCAGATAATTTTATGGGAAAGCCTATTAAAGGTTCAATTGAGAAAGTTTTAGCTGGTGCTCCTGATGACGGAAAGGTGAATATACCTCAAGGAGTTCAATCTGTTCCAAGTCCTGCTAGTGTTAATAATGCTAATGAATATCTTATCTTGCAAGGTAGAACTCACGGCAATTATTCTTATCCAGATACTTTAGTTTCTATGGAAATGGTACATCAAGGAAAAAACTGGAATGATGCATATGTTTCTTTGATTAAGGAAGGAGCACAGATGTTAACTATCAGACAATTTGCTGATTTTCTTAATCTATTAAGATCAGGCAGTGCTTATGATGGAAATGGACAGCAAGTTGATCAGAAAAAATTAAACTCAATCTTAGATGAAATTTATACAATTAGAAGTCCTCGGAGAGCTGAATGGTTAGATGCTAAATTTGTTGTAAGAAATAAAACATTGGGTGTTTTTAGCGGTAAAACCCAAATAAATTATGATCATAGATTAGTAAATGGTCAATTAGTTGCGCAGAGGTCTGAAGAGTTAGAGGAATGTCTTATGGATAATAAACAAATAGATATATCAGATTGGTTATCAAATGCAAATTATCAAGGTTTGCCTTCTAAAAATGTAAGTAATGGAAGTTTATATTACTACGCGCCTGTTAATGGTAAAGTCGTTAGGTTCGACGCGGTTTCGGACGGGGCTAACCTGTACTGCGGCAGGTATCCTGCTGGCGCGAATTCGTCTCTCGGGGTACGTGTCACGCGCGTCAAAATTTGAGCATTTTATATTAAAATTAAATTTTGCTATATCACACATAATTCCCGGTTATGCTCTGCCATTAAGCGACGAAATGATTAAGCAGGCAATTGGAAAAACAGAAGAAGAAATAGATTTAGCAATAATAGACTGGAAAGGCTTAGGAAATTCTGATATGAGGCAACAGGCTATTTCTGTTTTAGACAAACTTCACATAAGATATGAAAGAACAAGTGAAGTCGGAAAGCATGATTAGTTTTAATGGATAAAACAATGCTAATGCTGTAACAAACTTTATAATTATTTTCCTCTAGTTAATCTATGCCTATACTTTTTGGTTTGTTAATCCTGGGATACTACCTAATCTCTTAAAATTAATTAAATTGTAAGCTATGAAAATATTTGTATGCTTCGTCAGTTAAACCTGTAAAATCCAACAAATTCAATAATTTTAAAAGTCCTTGTTTCTTACCATAATTATGCCTAAGAAAGATTATCTTACAGAAAAGCTGAACAAAAAAGTATCTGCGCTGGACCCAAAGTTTAGGGAGAAAATTACTGAATTATTCTCAACAATGCATGAATCAATATCTTTGCTTTATGAAGCTGCGATTCATGATGAAAAAACAGGGCTTTACAACAATAAATTTTTTGATACAATGCTTGACATTGAATTTGAGAAAGCAAAAAGGGGCAGGCAAAGACTCTGTCTTTTTGTAATAGATATAGATTTTTTTAAAAAAATAAATGATGCTTATGGACATTTAATGGCAGATAAACTTTTAAAAAAGCTTGCTGAAATTCTGCAAAGAAGCTTGAGAAAATCAGATATAATTGCGAGATTTGGCGGAGAAGAATTTTTTATTATTTTTCCCGAGACAAGCATCGAAAAAGCCAAATTTTTAACTTCAAGGCTTAGAGAAATAATTAAATCAGATAAAACACTTAAAAAATATTCTCTTACAATAAGCGGTGGTTTGACTGAATTTAAAAAGTCAGATACAAAAAAAACACTGATGAAAAGAGCAGACAAAGCTCTTTACAAGGCAAAGAATTCCGGCAGAGACAGGTTTGTTGTGCTTAAATGAACCCAGGTTAAATATTCTTGGCATACAAAAACCTTTAAAACTTCTTATTCAATAGTTATTCTATGCCCAGTTCGCATAGTGGTATTGCACGAGATTGCTAAATAAAAAGAACCTACGGTTCTTCTTATGACATCTCCCTTGAGATTGCCTCAAGAGTGATTGCAAACATCTCGGCCCTTCGGGGTCCGCAGGTTCGATTCCTGCACTGGGCGTTTTTTTTGTAAAAAATAATTTGGAAACATACAGATAGTTTTTTAAGTTTAGTCTTCTTACTCAAATTATGAGAAAAGAAGTTGTTTTAAAAAAGTTAAATCCAAAAAGGCTTTTCTTAACTTTATTAATCATACTGCTTGTTGTGGTTATTTTCACATACTTTGACTATTTAATCCACCAGTTAAGCGAGGATTATTCTGTTCCTCCAAGATATTTTCCAAACAAAATAATCTATGGAACCTTAATTGGCTTTATCACTTATTTAATAATTAACAAGCAAAAACTTATTGTAAAAAGCCTGATATTTTCTGCTGTTGTCAGCTTATTGCTTCAAGTTAGATATTTCTTAGAAGGTTATCCGCTCAAATTTGTTTTAGAATTTTTGATAATTCATTTTGTAATACTCTTAGTTGTTTCTTTAGCATTATTTAAGGTATTTAGCAAAAGGTAGAATATTCTTAACTAATAATAAAGAGAGTATTATCATCTTTACACCAGAAACTTTTTTTATAATTCCCCGGATTGTTCTCTCCACAATGCAGCATAAAGTCCCTTCTTTTTTAATAGTTCTTGGTGTTTACCTTGTTCTATTAGCTTCCCCCTTTCCAAAACATAGATTATATCTGCATGAGCTAAAGTTGAGAGTCTATGTGCGACAAGGAAAGTAATAAGCCCTGGTTTGTGCTTTGAGATATCCTTAATTGTTTTGGTTATTTCTTTTTCTGTAAGTGAATCCAAAGATGATGTTGCTTCATCAAAAATTAAAATATCCGGATTTCTTAATATTGCCCTAGCGATTGCCAATCTCTGTCTTTCACCCCCGGATAATTTAATGCCTCCCTCTCCTATCTTAGTATCTAACCCTTCTTGTCTTTGCTTTACAATATGCTGAATAGATGCTACCTTTAATGCATTTAAGCATTCTTTGTCAGTTGCATTTGGATTTACAAAAAGCAAGTTTTCTCTAATTGAACCAGCAAATAATTGGGTTTCTTGAGCAACAAGTCCAATTCTTTTCCTTAAAGCATCATAATTGACTTTTGTAGAATTAATTCCATTAAAAAGCAATTCTCCATTTGTAGGCTTGTATAATCCAAGTAACAATTTAACAATTGTTGTTTTTCCGCTTCCGGAAAGCCCAACAAAAGCTATTGTTTCGCCAGCATTAATCTTCACATTGAAATTTTCAACAGCCAATTCTTTTCCTTTATCATAACTAAATCCCACCCTATCAAAAATTATTGATTTAATCTCTCCTATTTTATGCAATTTGTTTGATTCTTTAACTATCTTAATTTTTAAAATTTCTTCAAGTTTTTCATTGCTTGCTTTTGCCTCCTGATATTGAGAAACAACCACTGCTAATTCAGTTAAAGGGGTAAACACAAAAAAGCTGTAGATAAATAAAGTCAAAAATTCTCCTATAGTTATCCCCTGATTAAATAAGAGCCATAACATTAAAAACATTAATCCAACACGGGCACCATTTACCAAAGTTCCTTGAATAAAACTAATCTTCCTAATGAATTTAATTTTTTTTAATTCTAACTTTAAAATATTTTCATTTACATTATTAAGCCTTTTAATCTCTTGATTTTCAAGACCAAGGCTTTTAACAAGTTCTACATTTCTCAGTGTTTCTGTTGTGCTCCCTGCAAGTTCAGCGGATTCGGCAACAATCTTTTTTTGAGATTCTTTAATTTTTTTACTCAAAATAAAAATAGGTATGCCCAAAATTGGGATTATTAAACTTAAAGTTATTCCAATACTCCAGTGAACATAGAAAGAATAGCCAATAACAAATAACATCCCTATAAGCGATAAAAAAACAATATTAATCAAACTTTGAATAACTGTTTGTGAATCAAGTCTGGCTTTTTGTAATTTTTGAAGTATCTCTCCTGATTTTCTATCTTCAAATATTCCATAAGGCAGGGAAAATGTATGGTTCACACCCATTGCATACATGTCTGTTCCAACTTTCTGTGTTATTGCACTCACAAAATAATCTTGGAAGTTTTTTGCTAATCTGGATACAAAAGCAACTCCAATAAATGCAAGAAGTAAAAAGCCAACTCCTTTAATAAAAACATCTTTAGACAACTCATTGGTTTTGCTAGCATAATTGTCAATTAAAAGCCTTAAAATTTGAGGGTCTAGCAAAGAAAATAGTTGGTTTATTGTTGCAAGTATCAAGGCCAAAAGTATTAATCCTTTATACTTTTTTGTATATTGCCAAAATAAAATCATTTTCATGTTTTTAATCAAAGATTAAATAGCGGGGAGAGGATTTGAACCTCTGACCTCCGGGTTATGGGCCCGGCGAACACTCCAAGCTGTTCTACCCCGCTATATTACTTATTAATGGAAACTGCTTAAAAAGCTTTCTCTTTCATTTGTATAAAATGTAATTTTCATACGAATAAACTTATAAACTGCCTTTTGCTTTTTTTATTTGTAAAATGGAAAAAATACTAACTCTTGGGATTGATGATGCAGGTCGTGGGCCTGTAATTGGGCCAATGGTTCTTGCTGGTTGCTTAATTGATGAAAAAACAGAAAAAGAATTCAAGAAAATTGGCGTTAAAGATTCAAAATCGCTTACTGCAAAAAGGCGTGAGTTTTTAGCTGAAATTATCAGGGAAAAAGCAACAACCTTTGAAGTTGTTGTAATCCATCCAAGTGAAATAGATGGCAAAAACCATTCTGGCATAAAGCTTAATGAAGTTGAAGCACTTGCATGCGCAAAAATAATAAATAGGATAAACAAGGGCTATAAAAAAATAAAAGTAATTGTCGACTGCCCCTCACCAAATAAAACAAAATGGCGGGATTATCTCAAGCTAAAGATTAATGATCTTTCAAACTTAGAAGTATTATGCGAGCATAAAGCTGACAGGGATTATGTCGCTGTTTCAGCTGCTTCAATTTTGGCTAAGTCTGTTCGGGAAAAAGAAATGAATGTGCTTAAAGAAAAATATGGGGAAGAAATTGGCTCTGGCTATTGTTCTGACCAATTAACTTGCAACTTTTTAGAAAAGAATTTTAAAAAGCACATAGAATCAGGAATTTTCAGGCAAACTTGGTCAACATGGCAAAGACTTTGCGCTGTTAAAGAACAAAAGAACCTGACAGAATTTTAAAAAATCATGTATTCCAATACCCTAAAAAAATCAGTTAATGATAAAACTTGGTGGTTGTTGGTTATAACAAGCTAAATGTGAGTAGGGTAAGCTATTATTTGTTAAATCTAAATCTTGCTATTGGATTTATTCACTATATTAAACTTTAAAAACTTCTCATAATTCTATGCTTCATGGCTTATCTAAAAAAACTGGTGATGCATGGTTTTAAGAGTTTTGTGCGCAAGACAGAACTTCCTTTTACCCCGCAGATTAATGTTATTCTTGGTCCAAATGGAAGCGGTAAAAGCAATATTACAGACGCGTTATGCTTTGTTTTAGGCAGATTAAGTATCAAATCAATCAGGGCAGCAAAAGCAAGCAATTTAATCTTTTCTGGCACAAAAGCAATTCCCCCTGCAAGAGAAGCATATGTTGAACTCATAATTGATAACTCAGATAAACTTTTTGCAATAAACAAGCCTGAAATATCAATAAGGAGGATTGTAAGAAAAAACGGGCAGAGCGTGTATAAAATTAATGATGATATAAAGACGCGCCAAGAAGTTCTGGTTTTATTGGCCCAGGCAGGAATTGACCCTCACGGATTTAATATTATTCTGCAGGGAGAAATACAGAATTTTGTGAAAATGCATACAGAAGAAAGAAGAAAAGTGATAGAAGAAGTTTCTGGAATCTCAGTTTATGAGGTAAGAAAAGAAAAAGCTTTGCGCGAACTTGAAAAAACAGAAGAAAGGCTAAAGGAGATATCAGCTATCTTGCGCGAGAGGACAGCTTACCTTAATAATCTTGAAAAAGAGAGACAGCAGGCATTACGGTATAAAAAACTTGAGCACAATGTTAAGAGATACAAGGCGAGCATAATAAACTCTGACATAAGCAAAAAACAAAAAGAGATAGACAAAATTAATGCAGACATAGAGGATAAAAACAAAGCAATTGATAAGGCAAGAAAAATTACAACGCAAATTCAGGCAGGCATTTCTAGTTTAGAGGTTAAAATCAAATCAATAAATGAAACTATTAAAAAATCTACTGGGTTGGAGCAAGAGGCGCTTAATAGGGAGATAGCAGAGATAAGGGCAGAATTAGCAGGATTAAATGTGAAAATAGAGAATTATGAGGCTAAACTTGAAGAAATAGGCAGGCAAAAAAAAGATATTAAGCAAAGCATATCAGAAAATGAGCTTGCGCTAAAAGAATTGCAAAAATCTTCTCCAAGCCTGCAGAAAAAAGAAAAAGAATTAGAAAAAAAGAAAAAAGAGCTTGAAATTTTGGAAGACAGAAGGAAAAAATTCTATATGGTTAAATCTGAATTAAAATCCATTAGAGAAAGAGCCCAGGATAAAGAAATTGCTTTGAATGGGCATAAAAAAGAATCAGAGCTTTTGCTTAGGCAGATAGATTCTCTTTCAGCAGAGCTTTTTGATAAAAAATCCAACCAGGCAAAGCTAACTGAGCTTCATTATTTATTATCTAAAAGTAAACTTGAGTTAGAAAAAATAAATAAAGAAGAGGCTGAGTTAGAAAAAATAACCAATGTATCTGAGCACGAAAGTTTTAAGTTAAATAGGCTAAAACAAGACATCTCAAAAATGGATACCTGCCCTCTATGTAAAAGCAAAATTACAGCAGAGCATATTAAATCAATACACACTGAAACTGCCCCAAAAATTGAAGATTTGGCAAAAAAAATACAAAATGCTCAGGCTCAAATAAAAGAAATGCAGAAACAAAGAATAAAATTAGTTGAAAATCTTGAAAATATAAACTCTGAGATGAACAAAAGAGAATCAGATTTAATAAAGCTTTCCCATATTTATGACAAAAAAGAGCAGATTAAATACATGCAGGAAAAAATAGACAAAACTAGCCAGGAAATGCAGTCAATTGAGCAGAGGAAAAACTCCCTTGAAAAACAATTTGATGAAGATTTAAATATCGAGCAGAAATATGAAACATTAAGAATAGAAGTCCAGGAAATAGCGATGATGTCTGAGGAAACTCTTGATTCTGACATTTCATTTAAGCAGCGCGAGCTTGAAAGAGCCAAAATTCTGTTAAAGCAAATTTTTAGGGATGAAGAAGATTTTAATGAAGAGCTTAAATCAGCTAGGCAAAACTTTGAGGAAAAAGAAGCTTTGCTTTCTGATAGAACAGAGCAAGAGCAAGAACTTACTAAAAAGTTTAAGATGTTGATTGCAGAGCGTGATTTTCTCCAGGACAAAATAAGGCAAAATGAGGCAGAGAAGTTAAGCAAAGAAAATGAAGCAAGAATGGTTGAGCATGAGTCAAACAATTTAAAAATAGAGAAGGCAAGAGTTGATGCAGAACAGGAAAATCTCAAAATAGACATAGCTTCTTATTCTCTTATTGAAATAATCAAAGCTCCAAGAGACGCGCTTGTTCAGAAACTCCAGAGCACGCAGGAAATTTTGTCAAAAATTGGAACAGTTAATCTTCGTTCACTGGAAGTTTATGATTCTGTTAAGAAAGAGTATGATATAGTGAAAGACAAAGCAGGAATTATTGAAAAAGAAAAAGAAAAAATAGCTAAGATTATCCACGAAATTGATGTAAAAAAGAAAAAAACTTTCATGAAAACATTAAATGACCTGAACGAGCTTTTTTCAAGGAATTTTGCTCAATTAAGCACAAAAGGGTATGTCTTTCTTGAAGTGGAAAATCAAAAAGAGCCTTTTGAAGCAGGAGTTGGCATTATTGTTAAAGTAGGACAGGGAAAATATTTCGATGTCACTTCTCTTTCTGGCGGCGAGCAAACAATCGTAGCTCTCTCGCTTATTTTTGCAATTCAGGAATATCGTCCATACCAATTTTATGTTCTTGATGAAGTAGATGCAGCTTTGGACAAAAGAAATTCAGAAAGACTTGCAGGATTGCTCAAAAAATACATGACAAGAGGGCAGTATATTATTGTAACTCACAATGATGAGGTAATAAGCAGTGCAGCTAATCTTTATGGTGTGAGCATGCATGATGGAGTCAGCAAAATTGTGAGCCTGAAGGTATAAGATTATTTTTAGCTCCTTCTTTTTCAATTTCTTCTTTCATTTGTGCTATTATTTCTTCACGAGTTAAATCCCAAGGCATTTTTACAAATCTAGATATTTCTCTATTCTCATTTCTAATTTCTAATCGCCCATATAACCTGGAACTTTCTTGATCCCAGAATATTAACTGCCTAACAAGTGGGTATTTAAATACTTCATATGATAGTTCTTCTAAATCCTCGCAAATTTTTTTCTGGTAATGCCTGTATTCTTCTTCAGTTTTTTTAAATCTGTTCCAACGATTTATATTTTGCACAAATCCTAATGTAATAGTTTGTATTCTTTCTGACATCTGGTTAAAACCAAGTATTTCCCTGTGCGTTCTTTTATGAAGTCCAATAAGTTTCCATAAGCGTCCTTTACAAGGGCGGAATGAATCTATGATATAAAGTGTTTTGTCTGGCTCAAATTCTGCGTTTTCCATTGAAAATAAAGGGATGCAGAGACTAATAAAAGTTTTGTTTATGGGGAGAATACTCTTTATTGTTAAGTGGATTTAATGATTATTCTAGTATATTCATTATTTAGTTTGAATATAAGATTCTTATCAGGGGTTAATCAATAATTTTAATTATAGGTTTACTAACATTAAAATAAAATAAATCGCTTAATCCATAAAAATGTTGGTGGTATTGTGCTTATCTATATTAGCTAATTTTCCTTTTTAACAAAATATTACCCACTAATTATTTAAAGTTTGAATTACATTTAAAATTATGGTTAATAATATTTTGAATCAAAAAAATGCTCTTTTAGATAGCTTAAGAATTCGCGGTTTCTCTGAAAAAATTGTATCAGCATTTGATAAAGTTAAGAGGGAAAATTTTATCCCTTCTAAGCTGGAAAATGAGGCATATAAAGATTATCCGCTTCAAATTGGTTATGGACAAACAATTTCCCAGCCGTATACAATTGCTTTAATGTTAAACTTGTTAGACTTAAAAGATAGTCAGAAAGTTCTTGAAGTTGGCTCTGGATGTGGCTATGTTTTAGCTTTAATGTCTGAATTAGTGGGGAAAAAGGGTGAGGTTTACGGCATAGAGGTAATTGAAGAGCTTGCTGAAAAATCAAAAGATAATTTAAAATTAACTGATTATAATAATATTACGGTTTATAATAGAAATGGCCATTTAGGGTTAGATGAGAATTCTCCTTATGATAGGATTATAATGAGCGCAGCACTTGATAAGATTCCAACAGCACTTGAAACCCAATTAAAAGAAAACGGGCTTTTAGTTGCTCCTCTAAATACTGTGCATGACATTGGGCAATCACTAGTGGTATTTCAAAAGATTAAAGGGGAATTGAAGGTTCAGAGAGACATTCCGGGCTTTATCTTTGTGCCGTTTGTTGAGGGTTGAAGATTTTTAATTGTAAAAATTAAGGTTAGTCATATTATGTTAAACATTGAACCATAGATTGTTAGCTAATTCTTAATGTAAAATATAGTTAAATTGTTATGATGGGGTTTATTGTTAAATATTAATCATGAAGCAATCTAAGTTAGATTAATACTGGTTTTTATCATTAACGTATATTATAAATATATTAATACAATAGTTTAACCGCACGAACTTGCGAGTGTACTAACTAGCATATTAAAAAAATAAAAATAAAAGAAAAATTAAAAAATTAAAAATAAAAAAATAAAAAAGGAAAGTTAGTAATAACTTTCTCCGAATTCTTCAGCTTTTTCAGGTTTCTTTCCAACTAATACAAACAATACAATTAGCAATACAATAAAAATTATTGCTAAAACTACTGTAAGTACTGTAACTGGACTGGCAACTGTTTTCTTACCTTCTACATTAGCACTAAGTGCAACTGCTTTAACAAGTTCTTCGCCTGAGAAAACACTAACATTAAAGTTATATGCTCCCTCAACGTCAGACTTTGCAGTTACTTCAACTGTCTTGCTTGAACCAGCAGGAACAGCAACAACAGTTTCGCTTGCGCTAACACTTAGGTCACTTGAAGCTTCTGGTACAATTCTATAAACAGCCAACTTGCTTGTTGGGTTTATAATTAATACGCTGTACACAGCATTTTCTCCAGCAGCAACAGTTCTACCAGTTACTGTAGCGATAACATCGCTTGAGCCGATTGCTCTTACAATAACTTGTGCTGTAGCACTAGATTCAGTGTCATCATTTGAAGCTTTAACTTCAATTGTATAAACACCTTCTGCTGCTTCATCTGGAAGTTCAAGATAGATTCTTCCGCTAACAGTGTCAATGTCATCTTCATCACAGCTTCTATCAAATGGAAGTGCAACACCATAGTTTTCTTCTGCAGTGTCGTCATCATCTGTGCATTCAAGAGCAACTAAGTCACCGAAATAAGCTGTTCTCTTAACACCCAAAGCAGGTATAGATGCAGTTACATACACATCATCCAAGTCATTATAACCTGTGCTTTTCAAAACCACATCAACTGGCAATGTTTGCCCAGCTTCAACACTTTGAGGTGTTTCAATTGACTTAATTGAAGCTTCAAAAGTTTCTCTTTGAACTCTTAATGTAGCAACTTCAGCTCCACCATTGTCCCAATCAGCTGCATCACTGTCGCTTTCAATTTCAATGTTAAGCTCTAATTTATCGCTTAATTCATCCTTCAATTCAAAAGGAACTGTAAGCTTCAATGTCTTGCTATATCTTGTTTCAGCTTCAACACTGAATTCTGAAGTTTCAGCATCAACATCTCTGTCGCCTTCAATTTCTGCTTTTACTCTAACTTTATCTGCACTTTCATTTGCAGTAAAAGTTACTTTAACAGAAATTGTTTCTCCAGCTCTAACGCTTACATTACTACCAACTGGACCTGTACCTTCTACATAAACCCACAAGTCATTAACTTTTACATTAACGTTATCTGCGATTTGTGCAGTCACAGCACTCAAAAGAGCCAAAGTGATTGCAAGTGTTACCAAAGAAACCAATAAAATTTTGGTTCTCATCTTAAGTTTTTCATATATTTAGTTAGTCTCAACAGCTAAAATTCGTTTATAAACTTTATGGTGACAACATACAACATTAATTTCATAGTTGCATTTAATTTACTTATTGTAAGTAACAACCAGTAACATTTTTTTAAGCAGGTAAAAAAGTTATTTTACCGACGGGAATTTTATTTATAGTTTTTTCAAGTTTTAATTTGTTATTTACCTGCAAAATATCAATTTAAGCGGGCAAGGATACATTAAATCAACTTGGATTATTTGTTATAAATTTTGTTTTATTACAGAATAATACTATATTAACTTAAGAATTATCTAATTGCAACCAATGAAGATTTATTAAAATTTTTATGCCATTCAAATAATTTTGGGTTTAAAATAAAAGCAAATGTTTAAATATGGTCCTGCAAAATTAAGATTATGGTATCTCTTGATAAGAAAGACAGCATGATTGAAGTTTATATGGGAACAACATGGGATTTCAAAGCTGTAAAAACAGTGAAATCTTTTAGAGAAGCTCTTGAAGAAATGGCTCATGATTTGCCAGATGATTCAGATGGAACCTTGCAAATTGCTGAAATACATGGTGAAGGAACAAAAATAACTTACACTTTAAACCAAGGGCTTCCGCAATAACTTAGTATCAAATCACTTTTTTAAATTCTTCACTGATTTCTCCAACACTACTCAATATGTAAGAATGCAGTTTGTTTATTATTGTTTCCTGCAATTTTTCTTTAAGCAATCCATGGCATTTTGAAATGTCTGCTTCAGGATTTGCAGTATTGCCTAAAGGCAGATAACAAAGCATTTTATTCCCTTCTAATTCCTCAAGAGTTTTTTCGCCCTGCTTAATCTGCACTAATTCTACCTCAATTTTGCATTGCCCGCTGCTTTTTCCTTTTATTGCATAACCCCATGTTGCATCCTGGGCGTCATTTATAAATTTTGTTTTTGAGCATTTTTCCTGATGAGCCCTAAAGCAATCAGTATCAGTGCATTTGTAATAAAAAAAGAACGTAAAATATACTGCAAGTATTGCTATGATTGCAAGCATAATAACTATAAATGTCTTGCTCATGCCTCTTTTATTCATAATAGGAAATAGGGAAAGGGATATTTAAAATTATTGTTTCCCCTTAATTTTTTAATACATCAGAAATATAAAAGTAATAATTGGCATAACCAAGTCTATAACCAGTGTGGTATATTATCAATTAATAACCTATTTAGTTTGATTAATCAATGGACTTTAAACTTATGCCCCACGATTAGTCAACAATCAGGATTAAATTCACTCATTTTAGTCAATTCCTTAGAAAAGAACAAATTCTATCAATTACTTCATTAAACTTTTCTTGTTTTAATGAGCCTACTTTGTATTTAATTAATGATTTTTCAATAGAAAATATTTTGTCTATTCTAATATAACTTTCAACTTTTAAACTTCCCTTATAAAAATCCTCTTTTTTTATCGGGATTTCAACTAATTTTTCATAAGATCTTCCAGTTATCTGGCAGGCTATAGCATCATCTCCTTTTGGAACTTTGATAATCAGAGAAGGTCTTTTCTTGGCTTGTATTAAATTTGAAAAAGGAAACTCTAAAACAACTATGTCCCTCTTTACAAATCCTTCCATATTTCATCTTCCTTTTTGTTCAGCCAAGTTTTTGATAAAGATTTTTCAGACCATAATGCACTTTCTGGGATTGATTTTTTTAATATAATCTCATTATCTTTTCTGATAACAATAAGTTTGTCTCCTTCTTTTATGCCTTCTCGCATATCTAAAGGTATAACTACCTGCCCTCTCGAACTCATTTTAGTTGTATCGATTATCATCTTAAAATTTTGTTTGTTTAGTCTAATTTTTAATAAGCCAAAAAACTCATAAAAGGTTTTCTTGCTAAATAAGATTAATCTTACTTCTATTTAAACTTTTCTGTTTTTAATGATAAACGCCTCAACGTAACCTCTCTGAGCTTACAAACTCAGCAATTCCATATTTGTATCAACAGATGCGAAGTTCTTTGCCACAATTGCCTGGCATCCAGCTTTTTCTGCAAAACCAATTAATCCAGAAGTTACAGTGCCGTCAATTATCAGCACATATATTTTTTCTCTTATTTCTTTAAGTGTGTTTATTAGGTTTCTTGTTGAAACTTTTTTAATCTCTTCAAGATTAACATTTAATAGTATTGCTTTTCCTTTTCCATGGTTATTATCAGAAAGCTTTTTTAGCTTTTTTTTATCTTCTTCCATCAATTTAATTTTTTTGATTGGGTTTTCATCTTCATTTTTATCTGATTTATCAAGATTATTCTCTTTTTCATCATAACCTCTTTCATGCAGGTTTTCTCTAAAAGAAAACCTGCTGGCAGGAATTCTTTTTCTAAGTGTCATAAGAATTTCCTTGCCAGTCAGTTCTTCAACTTCTTTGCCATCAGGTGCAACAACAATTGAGTCAATTTTTGCATTGTCAAGCACATTTTTTATTATCAACTTTCCGCCTCTGTCTCCATCAACAAAAAGAGTTATCTGCTTTTCCTGGCTAAGTTCTCTGATTGATTCTGGAAGTTTAGTGCCATTCATTGCAATTACATTATTCACTCCATTTCTCAGCAGATTAAGCACATCTGCCCTACCTTCAACAACAATTACTTCATTGCCTGAAATGTTCCCGCAAGGAAGTTTTTCATTTCCAAACTCCTGTATCTGAGCCATTCTACTTGAAGTTTTGACTGTATTAGAGATTTCTCTTGAATCAGAAGAGCCATGAATTTGACTCATAAGCTTTTTAGCTCTTTCAATAATGTAATCTCTTTTAGTTCCTCTAACATCTTCAATTTTTTCAACTTCTATTTGCGCATCACTTGGCCCTATTCTCTCTATTGTTTCAATAGCAGCTGCAATAAGAGTTGTTTCTGATTGGTCAAGAGCAGTTGGAATACTGATGTGTCCGGTTGTTTTTTTGTCCCTTGTTTCCAGCTCAACTTCAATCCTTCCAATCTTGCCTTCTTTTTGAAGTTCCCTCATTTCCAAATCGCTTCCTAAAAGCCCCTCTGTCTGCCCAAATAAAGCGCCAATAACATCAGGTTTTTCTAATGCACCCTCGGCTAAGAAATTTGCATGTATCATATACTTTATTGATACTGGTGATACTTTTGCCATTTTTTTTTCTCCTGTTTATCTATTTAGTTTAATATGCTATATTAGCACAATTAGAAAAATATCACTTAGATATTGCAATCCTTATTACTTTTTTTCACAAAAATAGCGTGATGCTAAAATGAAAGTTAAAGTGTGAATTGTGAATTAATAATCTGTGAGCTTTTCCTAATACTAAAATATCCCAAGCAAGGTTTATAAAGCTTGAGGTGGGTTTTTATGGTGCATTAATTGATGGGCAGAGGGGTTTTAGGAGATAAAAGTTAGAATTAGAGTATTAATTGAAAAATTACTTAAGTAAATTTAACATAATTATCAAGTAGTGACACAACCATAAGATTTATAAAGGGTGTTATCAATTAAAATGAAGATTAAAAATGGCAAACAAATGGTATGATTCAGACATTGTACCGCTTATAGCAGGGGCGATTATGGCAGTAGGAATTATAACAGCATATTTGGTTTTGGGATCCAACTATTCTTATAAAAAATTAGAAAATACCCAAACAATCCAACAAAGAAACTTAAATGTTAATCCTCTGCCAGAAACGTATGTTGAAATAAATGGTGTCAAATACTTTTCAGCAATAGATGGGAATAGTTTAGAAAAAGATTTATTGAAATAAACTTTTATTTATTAAAAGGTTTTGATGTGGTTTAATACACTGAGAATTACCAATCATAAGAGGTTAATTGGGGTTATTAATTTAAGGACAATTTTATCTTAGTTATCTTAACTATTTCTGCAATGAAAATAAATCTTTATCAGAAATATCGCTCTTTGTTGGAAAATTGTTTTCAATCAATCTTCCCTTTTAACATCATATATTCCTTGATTTTTCCAAGTTCTTCATATAAGTGCAGAAGTTTGTTTCTAACTTCTTCTTTTTCAGTTTCGCTTAAATTCATTGAAGCAAGTTTTTCATAAACTTTTGCTGCATGAGCTCTTCGTTTCTCTTTTTCATAAACCAATGCCTGCTTTTTGTAGAACTCTTTTATAGCAAACATGACTTCTGCTTTTTGAGAGGCATTTGCATTACTTAATGTTGTCTGCATGCATTCATCTGCCCTTTCAAACATTCCGGCTTTGACATATAATTCAACTTGTTTTGAATTGAATTTTATTTTTTCAGTAAAGGTAAGAGCAAGGTCAGCGATAAATCCGTATGTTTTGGCAGCTTCGCCAAACATATACCTTCTTTCATAAATCTCAGCTAATTTTTGATAAGCAAATTTTTTCATATCAAAAGCAGGTTTTTCAGAAACATATTTTGCCAGGTAGTCTATCTGGACAAAATCCCCTTTGCTTTTTAATTCAGTTTCTATTTCAGATTTTGACATGCTCTTTTTTAACATGCAAAAATTAAAAGTATGTAGTATTTAAGCATTATTGTAAATTGTTATTAGAAATTGTAACCAACATTTATATACCTTAATTGCTTTAATATATTTTAATGGATAATGAAGAGGGCAAGGATAAAGCGCAATTTCTGACTGATTGGGAAAATACATTAGTTACTAAAGTTATGGAATATGGCGGATGGGTAAATGCTCACACTCATCTTGACAGGGCTGATACAACTTCTGAAAAATATTTGCATCATGTAAGCATGGATCCTGTTGAAGCCTCAAGCTATCCATTGAGTGTAAAGCAAGATTTAACAGGTGATTTGCACAGAGGTGAAGCTTATCAGCAAGAAGATTTGGAAAACAGAATGAGAACCCAGCTGGAAAAAATAATCAAGTTAGGAACAAGAGAGGTTGTTGCTTTTATCGACACAACAGCTGATAATGTTAAATTGTCAGCACTTGAAACTGCTTTAAAATTAAAAAATGAATTTGTAGGAAGAATAAATATTTTGCTAGGAGCTCATCCTATTTTTGGTTTCAGAGATGGCGACACTGAAAGATGGAAAATTTATGAGCAAGCTGCTGAAAAAGTTGATATTCTCGGTGCATTGCCTGAAAGGGATATAGCAAAAAATCACATTGGCTATGATGAGCATATGAAAAGAATTCTTGAACTCGGCAAAAAACTAAAAAAACCAGTGCATATGCATGTTGACCAGACAAATTCTCCCTATGAAAATGGAACAGAAACACTTGTGCAAGCTGTTAGGTGGATTGGTTCACCAGAAATTCAAAGCCATGAGCCAAGTGTTTGGGCAATTCACGCAATTGCTCCTTCTTGTTATAGTGAAGAAAGATTTGAAAAATTGTTAAAAGCGCTTAACTATTACAATATAGGGGTAATCTGCTGTCCTTCTGCTGCTATTTCTATGAGACAGCCAAGGCAAATAAAAACTCCTACTCATAGTAGTATAGCAAGAGTTTTAGAAATGCTGAAGGAAAATATTCCTGTTAAGCTCGGTTCTGATAATATTGGAGATGTTTTCATTCCTTCAGGAACTCCTAACCTGTATTTTGAGACAGTTATTCTTTCACATGCAGCGAGGTTTTATAATCCAAGCATTCTTGCAAAAATATCTGCCGCAAAACCATTGAACAATATGGATAGGGAATTGATAAAGCGTTTTTTAGATGAAGATAAAAAAAATTGGCAGGTTATTGAAAAACAAGGGCAAGAAACTGAGCAGGCAAATTATTTTTTTTATACAAGGTGAGAAAATTTTATCTCCTTGTTTGAAGATAAAATCTATATGCTTCTTCTAAAAGTCGGAGATTACCATCTACTTCGATAAGTAATCTTGGATGTTCATGGGCAATATTCTTTAGCCTTTTACCATTGCACAAGTCAGTATGCAGATGGGAAAATTCCCCGTTATAAAGCGTTATCAATCCGTTAAGATTCATTTTTTTGTTTTATTTAATTTTATTTATAATTTTTTTGATAAAGTGTTAGTATAAAGAGGGAATTATATTATTGGACAATCATATAACATCATAATACATTATGGAGTTTGATAGATTATTAACAATAAGATTATACAAATTCACTAACAAATGTTATCTTTTCTCTGTAATCTCAATGCAGACACCTGCAGCTACAGTTGCGCCAGCATCTCTTACTGCAAATCTGGATGTAAAAGCATTTTCTTTTTGAGTTTCTAAGCATAAATTCCCTTGAGGTCTGATTTTTACTTTAGCAACATCACCATTTTTTAGGAAATCTGGACTTTTCTTGATAACTTGCCCTGATTTTGGGTCAATTTGCTCTATTAACTCTGTAAATTGGCATGGCACTTGAGCAGTGTGGATATGGAACACCGGAGTATATCCTTTTGCCAAAACAGTTGGATGATTAATAACTGCAATTTGTGCAATAAATTCTTTTACAACTGGGATAGGTTTGGCTGCATCACAGATTACATCTCCTCTTGCAATATCTTTTTTTCCAACTCCTCTTATATTGATTCCAACATTATCTCCTGCTACTGCTTCTGGAAGAGATTCATGATGCATTTCTATTGATTTAATTTCTCCTTCTATTCCCTCGCCTGTTCTGCCTGGTAATATCTTGACTTTTTGCCCAACTTTCATAACTCCTGTTTCAATTTTACCGACAGGAACAGTTCCAATGCCAGTAATTTCATAAACATCCTGGCAAGGCATTCTCATTGGTAGATTAGTTGGAAGTTCTGGTTTTGGGAACAAATCAAACTGCTCCATAATAGTTGGCCCCTTGTACCATGGCGTATTTGCTGATTTTTTAAGAACATTATCCCCCTTTAATCCAGAACATGCAATAAATGCAGCTGGTTTTACGCCAACTTGTGTTAATAGTTTAGTAACATCTTCCTGGACTTTTTTAAATGTGTCTTCTTTATATCCTGCGCTATCCATTTTATTAATTGCAACAGCAATGTTCCTTACACCCATTGTTCTTAATAACCACAAGTGTTCAGTTGTTTGTGGTTCAACACCCTTATTGGCATCAACTACAAGGAAAGCAGAATCTGCCTGGCTTGCTCCTGTAATCATGTTTTTGACAAAGTCTCTGTGCCCTGGTGCGTCAATTATTGTAATTTGCCATTTTTGTGTTAGAATTTTTCTGTAAGCCAAATCAATAGTAACTCCTCTTTCTCTCTCTTCTTTGTATTTATCCATAATGTAAGCAAATTCAAAACCAATTTTGCCATATTTTTGTGCCTCAGCTTTTAGTTTTGTCATTTCCTGCTCACTTACTGCACCAGTATCAAATAATAGCCTTCCAACTACTGTTGACTTTCCAGCGTCAACATGCCCGACGAAAACAACATTCATATTTGATTTATCTTTTGCCATTTTTTTGTGTTTTGTTTTTGTTAAAAAAATGGTTTAGAAAATTTCCTGATTTTCTTTTGCCATTTTTTAAATTAGCATCTTATGTAAAATTTCTCTAAAGAAATTCTTACGTGATTATGTAAAAAAAATTAGCTTTATAAACTTTTTGGAGAGGTTACACTGTTGCATCTTCAGGTGTTTTAGATAACTTTTTAAGTATTATTTTCCTGAATAATCAATGGCTGATAAAGAGGAAAGTTTTATCACAATTCAAGAATTAAAAAGGAAACCAGTATTCAAAGAGATTACAATAGAATCTGGACATCCAGAAATAACTGTTGAGAATTTAACTGGAAAAATTGAAGATATGGGTTATGAGGTTTCAAGTTATGGAAGTTTCATAACTAACGACGAAGTAGCAGAAGGAGTAAGAGATTTTAGAGAAGGGTTGGAAGCAGAAAGAGATGAGAAACATTTTCGTAAATATGCTAAAGAATTTAAAAAATATTCTTTAATAGGTTTAGGTGTTTCTATACTCTTTTCCATATTGACTTATATCTCTGGTTTTAATAATACTCTTGTAGTGTTATCTATTCTTCTTTGGATTACAACAATTACATTATTTATTTTATCAAAACCAAAAACTAAATATGATAGAATTTGGATAAGAGTAACAGGAAAAATTTATTCTGGAACAAAGGCAAGAGAAGTTAGAGATACAGGCGACCACAAAGCTGGAATAACTAAAAGTGCTTCAAGTGTTTATATTCACACTGAACTTAAATTTAGCATTGGTGCTGATTCTGAAATTGGTGTTGAAAGAGTACGAGAAGATATAAGTACAATTTCAAAATATTTACAGAAAATTTAATTTTTATTACTCACCTCAATTAATTCCAACTAACTTAAAAATTATTGTACTGAGAACCACCGCTTTCAATTTAACTTTACTGATTCTCTGCCAGCCCCTTCCTGCTTCTTATTTTTCTAATTACATCTTGCTGTAAGTCGCGAGGTGCTGGCTCAAATAACTGGTCACTTAGAGAAGAAACTCCACGTCCCTCTGTTGCACTTCTTAAATCACTGCTCCATCCAATCATTTCTGCAACAGGAAGTTTTGCTTTTATTGTGGCTCCTGCTTCTTCCTGAATAACATCAAGAAGCTGTCCTCTTTTACTTGATACTAATTTGCTCATCGCTCCTAAAAATTCTGTTGGGCATTCAAGTATATACACCTGCACAGGCTCAAACATTGCAGGAGTTGCTCCTTTCATTGACTCTTTGATAGCTTCTCTTACTGCAGGATAAATTTGCGCTGGTCCTCTGTGGATAGCATCTTCATGGAGCTTTATATCAACAAGACTGACTTTCAATTTCATGCAAGGCTCTCTTGCCAAAGGCCCTTGATTCATTACCATCTCAAAAGCATCTAAAACCATATCCATTACCTCTCCAATATGGACTTCTCCCCGTGTTTGATCAAGGAACATATTCCCCCGATAAATCTCCTTGACTTCTTTTATTTGATCTCCACTCCAATCAAATCCGCTTAAAACCTCTGTAACTATTGGATTCCTTTTTTTTAATCTTCCTTCTGGCAATTCTCCAGATTTTATTGCTTCATAAATATTGTCCTCTAAAGGTTCGACCATCATATAAAAACTATTGTGCTTATTTGGTGATCTTCCCTCAACTTCTTTTCCTTCTTTTATTACTGTTTCACGATAAACCACTATTGGCGCAGATGTTTTTACATCCAAGCCTTTTTCAGTAACAATCCTGTTTTCAATAATTTCCAAATGCAATTCACCCATCCCAGAAATTAAGCTTTCCCCTGTTTGTTCATTAATCTCTACTTTTATGCTAGGATCTTCTTTTGCAACTTTCTTTAATATATCAACAAGCTTTGGCAAGTCAGCTACTTTTTTTACCTCTATAGCCTTGGTAATTACTGGTTCAAAAATATGCTTTAATTCTTCAAAAGGTGTTTCGGGTTCAATAGTTATTGTTTCTCCTGCTTCTCCTGTAACTCCAGAGATAGCAATAACATTGCCGGCAGAAATTTCTTCAATTTGCTCTGGCTTTACTCCATTGTAAATAAAAATCTGCTGTACTTTTTGTCTTTGTTTTGCAAGGTTAAGATAAGCTTCTATTCCATTTCTTATTGTTCCTGAAAAAAGTCTGCCAGCGGAAATTTCCTTTCCTGAACGGGGGTCAATGACAATCCTTGTTATTACAAAAGCAACTTTTCCTTTAGAATCACAGCTTAATAAGGATTTTCCAAAGTCACTTTCCAAGTCACCATGCCATATTTTTGGGATTCTGTATTTCTGCGCTTCTAGCGGGTTTGGCAGATGTTTTACAGCCATGTTTAAAAGAATTTCATATAAGGGAGCATTTTTCCAGCACCAGTCTTTTCTTTCACTTTCTGACATTTCATAAATCTTAAATATGTCTCTAAATGTAATCCCTTTTTTTTGCATAAAAGGAACAGATAAAGCCCAATTATCTCTTGCCGAACCAAAAGCAACACTGCCATCTTTTATGTCAACAAGCCATTTTTCCTTGAAATCTTTTTCAGCAATTTTTTTTATTAATTCGTTAAATTCATGAAATATTTTTATGAATCTCTGCTGCATCTGTTCAGGTGTTAGTTTTAATTCTTTTATAAGCCTGTCAACTTTGTTTATAAATAAAACTGGCTTGACTCTTTCTCTTAATGCCTGTTTAATTACGGTTTCTGTTTGCGGCATAATTCCTTCAACAGCACATACAAGGACTATTGTTCCATCAATTGCTCTCATTGCCCTTGTAACATTGCCAGAAAAATCGACATGTCCCGGGGTATCAATTAAATTTATTAAATATTCTTCTCCATGATACTCATGAACCATGCTTACATTTGCAGCATCAACTGTCATCAATCTTTCTTGTTCATCTGTATGCTGCCATGTTGCCATTCCTGCTTCTAAATCTCCAGCTGATTTTGCCGCCATATGCCCAGAAGCTGCAAGCAAATTGTCGGTTAAAGCAGTCTTGCCGTGGTGAATATGCGCACTTGTAGCTATATTTCTTATATTCTTCTTTTCATTGCTTATTCTCTGGATTTTTTTGAATTGTGTTTCTTTTTCTGCCATTTTTTAGCTCTAAACGTAAAATAATCGAGAGGTTTATTTAAAAAGCTGTTGGTTATTCAAGTGGGCTGTTTATATTAAACGTCCAGCAGGAAATCATCCGCTTTAGTTTGTAGATAAATTGTGTGGATTATTCATTATTCGAAGGATTATAATCAATGATTATCAGCTATGTTCGGATGAGCAGTATTATTATCATTTACATAAAAATCAATAAGGTTGTCACTTAAAATAAAAATTCTGTAATGATATTAATCAAACCATCTGCTCTTTTTTTTAATTTCTACAACTCCTATTAAATTTCTCAAATTATCTTGTCTTGCAAATTCAACTGCTTGGTGTTGGTCTTGAGCAATATATTCTTTTGATTTAACATCTAGAATATGATCTTCTCCACGATAACGCCCATTAATCATGTACCTTTTTAATTTATTAAAATCTATCACTTCTGCCTCTCCACTTCTTTTCCTATATACATCCACAAGTCTAGTCATTTTTCTTTCTTTTAATTTTTCAATGTCAAAAATTTTCGCTTCCGGCATTTTTATTCACTGATAATTAATTGAAGAATTGGTTTAAAAAGCTGTTGGTTAATTTTTATTGTTTAATCTTCAGTTTGTAATAATACCTGCTCAATTGAATGCTGAATTTCTTCGTCTTGTTGCATCAATGCTCTATACTCTTGTGCGAATAGTCTTTGTCTTTCCTGTTTCATCATTATTCTTCTATCTTCCCATACTCTTCTCTCAGCCTCTTTTCTATCTGATACTTGTTGAACATAGTATTCCATTTTCGGAATGCTAGCCTTAAGTCCTTTAATATATAAGTCTATTAGTTTTTCTCGCAAATCAGGGACAAAATCTACAAGTTTATACTCATCTAATCCAATTGTTATTGCGTCTTCAACTATAACACCACCCCTAGAATCAAGCAGTTTTTTCTTAATTCCATCATAACGATAATCGCGAAAAGTGATTATAGGGCCTTCTTTTGGTGTGCATACTAAATTAATATAATATTCATCAAGGGAACATTCATGTCTAGTAACCCCCTCACTTAACTCATAAGCCATATTTCCATGAGTAGCAGTTATCTTTTCATGGGGGAAGCTCCCGGCTTGATCTGAAAGAGCTTCTACTCTGCCGGCATAATAATTTTGGGTTGCACATCCTGATAAGAAAGATATCCCTACAGCAAAAGTTGCAACATGTGCTGCTTTTTTTAATGACCTAACAATACTCTCCCGCATATCCTTTTTATTTATAAGTCGCTTTAAAAGGTTTTATATAATCTATAATACACTTCCCGCCCGCCTACCTCGCACTATCTGCCTGTTTTTCCATCTCATTTCTTTTTTTAATCGCAAAACTCTCGCTGTTATTTTCAGCAGCCAGCATTATTTCTTCTGCAAGAGCCTGAGTTATATTTTTCTTTTTTCCAAAAGCCTTGTCGCTTGCCCCGTTAATCAGATGCCTTAAAGCAAGATTTACCCTTCGCAATGGCGAGACATCAACAGCTTGAGGATATCTTGCTCCCCCATATTCAATAACAGTAATTTCATCTCTTGGTGCAGAATTTTCTATGGCTTTAATAAAAACCTGAACAGGATTTTGTTTTGTTTTTTGTTCAATTATTGCAAATGCATCAAGAATAATTTTTGTGTTTTTGCTGTACTTGCCTGTTACATGTCCAAACATAATTTTGTGCTTTTTTCCCCTGTGTCCCGCAACAGCAAGTCTGTTTATCAGTCTTTCAACAACATTTACTTTTAACTGCCCGTGTTTTCCAACATTTCTGCCCTGGCTTTTAAGGACAAGTTTTGGCTCTAAATTTATAACACTCTTTAATCCAGAGTCTTCTACTCCAACTTCTTCTAAATTATATAAATCAAAGATTTTGAATTTTTTGCTTTCTTCTTTTTGCTTTGCTTGCTCTTGCTTTATTTGTTCTTGCTCTGGCATTTTATTTTTTTGTTAAAGTGTTATATTTATCTGTTGCTTTTTTTTCATCAGTCATTTCTGGGAAAAGATAATGCACTCCAAAAGGTGTATCCATCTTTATATTACACCCTATTTTATTTTTAATTAAAGAAACTGTTACCTCATCATCTACTGCTCCTATAAAACTTTTAGTAATTCTTTGCAATAATCCTTTTATTTCTTCAGTTAAAATAGCTTTTTCTTCTGCGTGTTTAATTCCCTGTTCTGTTAAATCTAAGCAAACAATTCCCGCCTGTATTAAAGTTTTACTAACGCTAACTAATGATTTTTTCTCTAAACCAGCTACACTGTCAAAATCCCATTGATTGTTGGTGACTCCGTTATAGTAAATTTCTCTAAACATTCCAGGGGTTTTTTTATCTATGACTAAATGATTATACAAACTATGTAGGAGGTTCATTTCTCTTGTCAAAAGTGTTTCTTCTCCCATTTTACCTTATTTGAATTTCCTCTGAAATTTACATGCTTGAAAATGTTTCATTTTCAACGTCTACCTTTCTCAATCTTGCCCATCCATAATCTGTCTAATGGCTGGTCATTTACTTTAATTACCTTGAATCTAACGCCAGGAATATCGCCTTTGCTTCTTCCCTGCTTCCCGCCAATTCTTTCAATCATAACTTCATCATGCTCATCGATAAATCTTTGTGCGAGATTTCCAGGGATAAATGCAGTAACTTGCTTTGCGTTTTTAATAAGCTGAATTTTACAGCATTTTCTCATTGCAGAATTTGGTTGTTTAGCTTCTTTTTGGATTTTTTTAAGTACAATGCCCTTTGCCTGATTAGCTCCTTCCAGTGGGTCAGATTTTGCATATAAATTCAGAGTTTTAACTATATAATGCCTGTCTTTCCATCTGAACTTTTTCCTATCCTTAATTAATTTTTTTGCGTTTTTCAGTCCCATTTTTACTTATATTAAATAATCAGGTGTATATTAAAAATCTTAAGTATGTTTTTAAACTTAACTGACCAGCTTTGTTAAATGTTAATGGAGGAAGTTAGTTTAAAAAGGTTTCTTACAGCTTTCTATAAAATTTATTAGGTTGCTACCAACAAGTATGGCATTTGCATCTTTTTCTATATCCTTAATTGAGTTAATGTTACCGGCTTGGCATAATCATCCTTTCCAGATTTTTCTTGCATCTTTAAAAGTTTCTTTTTTCATCTTTCCATTGGATAAATCTCTGGAATTCCAAACCACTTTAAAATCTTCTGGAATTCTTTTAAGTTCCTTAAGATTTAATGGTTCAATTAAACATTTTTCTTTGTGAATATGTGGTAATCTCCCCACAACTAAAACCAAGTCAGCACCAAGTTCAATAGATTTTTCAATTTCAGAGTTATTTTTATGAAGTCCTTTCGCAAGTATGGGTTTTTTAGTTAATTTCCTTGCTTTTTTTAGTAGATTAAAACTTCCACCCCAACAACTATCTGTATGTATAGAAATTATATCCCCAAAATTATTAGCAATATCAAATAGTTCATTCCAACTTTTAGGAGAACTAAACAAAAAAGGAGACTGTGTTTTCACTTCAGCAATTACGGTTTTTCCGTTTATCATATGTTTTCAAACAATCCTCAATTCTTTTCCAAAATAAGCTTTGGCAATTTTCTGCAGTTCAATCAGCCTCCTCCTATTCCTTCCAATAAGGGCTGCTTTGCTTTCAGCACCTGCATTAATAATTATCTCATTATCATTTGTTTGTAAATCCTTAAAATGAACAGGGCTGACAATTGCTCCAAGAAACTCTTTGACATCGTTTATGTCTTCAGGAACAGGAATAATTTTTATTTTCCTGCCAAGAATTTCATTTAATTTTTTTACATTAACCCCATTTTTTCCGATTGCTTTTGAAACAAGATGTTTAGGAACAGCGAATGTTATCGCATCATTATAATCAAAACAGTGCCTTGTACTAATATTTGAAAATTTTTCAAATAGATTAATGTACCTCATATGCTGCATATCTAATGTGCTTGTCATCTTGTTTTACTGATTTATTCTGTTAATTGATAACATCCTCAACCTTATTTAACATTTTACATTTATAGTTTAGTCATCACCTTATTTTTAACTTTATTTATTTTTCTTGAATTGAAAATGAGAGAAACAATGGATATTTAAACATTTTTGTTTGATTTATTATGTCAAGATTGCCAATGCAGAAAACCATGCTCTTTAGAGCATGGATGAATGCAATCTTGAGCATCCAAAAGTCCAAACAAACCACACCTTTTAAGGTGTGGTAAAACACAAGGACTTTTTGATAAATTGATTAAACTTTGGAGTTATCTTTAATTGTTATGTATTAAAAAGTTATATTGCATATACAAGTTGTTGCATCTCAGTATTAAATATACCATCCTATTACAAAAAGTTGTTATCTATTTGCTTTTTCAACGACTTTTTGGGTGGCTGTCTTTAATTCACTCTCTGCTTTTTTAAGTGGACCTATAACCTTTACAAGCAATCCAGGCAAGCCCGTACCAATCGGAACTGGCTGATTTAAAATAATATTTTCAATCACGCTGCTTAATTTGTCCCTTATGCCTTTAATTGTAGAATTAACAAATTGTTTATCAGGAGTTTCAAAACTTGCCCTTGCCAAAACCGAAGATTTTTGGCTGACTATTCCCATCCTTGTAACTCCCTTAATCTCCCCAGTGTTAGACATAGCATCTGCTACAAGCTTTAAATGCCTTATATCAATATCAAGCCCCTGAGTTTGAAGAACATTTTGTATCTCATTTATGATTATCTGCCGCCCAGCCTCTATTCCTAAAACTTCAACTATCTCGTATAAATCATTTGAGATTGTTTTGTTTTTATTAACTTCTTTTAGCCCTAAAATATCTTTCATATTTGTTCCAAGGGTTATGATTACAAAATCTCTTTCCCTCTTTACGATTAAAATCTGTTTTATGCCTTTTATCCCAGAAATAATCACCCTTTTCAATTTTTCTTTAAGCTTGTACATATCCTTAAAATCAAATTCAGAGGCATTAAGGCTAATTCCATCTGACTTTTCCCTTACTTTGTAGCCAGCATCATTAAGTCTTTCTATAACTTTTTTCATGGATGTATGTATTAATTTCAATGCATGTTCATCAATCTTAATTTCAATTTTTTTATTTGAAAAATCCAGGGAGATTTCAGAAGCAATATCTTTTACTGTTGCCTCTTTTATTTTTTCAGCAAGAATTTTGGCCTCTTTTTCATTATTATAGCTTGGTTCAAGATAAATTTCCATCTTTGGAGACGATGGCTTTTTTTTGGCGTCAAAAATTTCAATTAACCTTGGCAATCCCTGGGTAATCTGCATTTCTTGAACACCTGCAAAATGGAAAACATCCAAAGCCATTTGCGTGGAGGATTCTCCAAATGATTGTGCAGTAATAATCCCTATAGCTTCTCCGGGTTCTAATTTTCCATTAAGGTGCAATTTTGAAACATCCATGCCATCATCGCCGTATTTGAATTCTATAATTTTATTATTGCTGTCCCTGATTGTTCCGTCATATTCTACTCTTAAATCTTGAAGGGCATTTGCCAGTCTTCTGTATAAATAGCCTGATTTTGGCGTTCTTAATGCAGTGTCCATAAGGCTATCTCTTCCTGTTATTGCCCCAAAGAAAAATTCATCTGGTCTTAATCCTTTTATAAACGAGCTTTTAATAAACCCGTGTGCTTTTGGAGTTAAATCTCCTTTCTTAAAAAATGATAGGGTTCTTTCATTATAACCTAAGTCAATTCTTCTGCCCCATAATGCCTGTTGTCCAACACAGCAAGCCATTTGCGTAATATTAAGGATATTTCCTCCCCCTCCTGATTTAATCATGTAGCTTACTGGATTATTCTTTGGAAATTTTTCCTGGACTATTTTTCCGATGTCTGTCCTGACTTTATTTAAAACCTGAAGCATCTTAATTTCCCTTGATTCTTCATTTGTTTTTCCTGGTATAATTTCTAGTGTTCCATCATTATATGCATGCACTATTTCCTGCGCCCGTTCTTCAGCCTTTTTGATTATTTCATCAGCTGAATTAATAACATCCTGCTCCAAATCCAAATCTTCAACAGAGATAGTTATTCCTCTTCCTGTTAAGTGTACAGTTCCAAGTCTGAAAATTTTTTGGATTGTTTCAACAGTTTCATTTACTCCAAATTTTTTGTCTAGTTCTTTGATTAATTCACCATCTTCTTCAGCAAATGTTGTTTTATCTATCACTCCGCTAGTAATCTCGCCGTCTTTAATACTAATACTGCTGTTTGAAAAATTGATTTTAGGAATTATTCCGGAGAAAATCTCTAACCCAGAGACTGTTTTTTTGTTAAAATGCTTTTCAATTCCAGCCCTGTATAAAATTTGCTCAGCGTATTCTTTTGAGAATTCTCCAATGCTCAATAAATAATTCCCAGTTATTGCATCTGATTTGCATCCAAGCCAGTTTGTGTTATTCTTTGGCGAAATTAAATTCTTTTTCACATCAAGCAGTATTTTTGCTTCAGCTAAAGCCTCTTCTGTTTGGGGGGAATGGATATTCATTTCATCACCGTCGTAATCTGCGTTGTATGGAAAAGTTGCAGCAGGGTGTAGCCTGAATGTCTTTCCTGGAAGCACTTTCACATAGTGTGCCATTAAACTGCCCCTGTGAAGGCTTGGGTGCCTGTTAAATAAGACAAGATCCCCATTTTGTAAATGCCTTTCAACTTTGTATCCAGGCATAAGTTCATTAATTATTTCATCCTTTAAATCAGAAGTTATTTTTTTTCTTTTTCCATCTGGTCTGACAATGTAGTTTGCACTTGGGTATTCATCAGACAAAATTAATTTTTTAAGTTTTTCAATATTCAAATCAGTAACTGTTTCAGCTGCAGTGATTGTTTTAGCGATTTCGTATGGCACTCCAACTTCATTAATATCCATGTATGGGTCAGGAGAAACCACTGTTCTTCCAGAATAATTTACTCTTTTTCCAGCAAGATTTTTTCTTATTCTTCCTTCTTTGCCCTTAATTCTTTCTGTTATTGTTTTTAATGGTTGCCCGCTCCTATGTCTTGCAGGGGGGATTCTTGCGACAGTATTGTCAAAAAAAGTTGTAACATGAAACTGCAGTAAGTCCCATAAATCTTCTATAATCACTTCTGGTGCTCCAGCATTCAAGTTTTCCCAAAGTCTCTGGTTTGCTCTTATAATATCAGAAAGTTTGTGAGTTAAATCATCTTCTGACCTTTCTCCTGTTTCAAGAATAATGCTTGGTCTTACTGTTACTGGAGGAACAAGCAATGAAGTTAGGATTGCCCATTCTGGTCTGCAGGTGGTGGTATTAACACCAATTTTTCTCAGTTCTTCATTTGGTATCTTAACCAAAATTTCTCTTATTTCTGTAGGAAAAATTCTTTTCTTGCCAATAAAAAAGCTTGTTGGTTTGTCAAGTTTGACTTTTTCGTGATTGGCGTTGCAATGCAGACATTTTTTAATATCCTTGGCTTTTTTTGCTCTTTCTGTTGCTCCGTATTTTTTTACATTCTCATCGCTTAACAAAAACTTTCCACACTCATGGCAAAAACATCTTAAAGATAATTCAATTAATGGAATATACTTCAAGTGCATCACAGGCCTTGCTAAATCAATGCTTCCAGGATGCCCTAAGCATTCTTTTAACCTTCCTCCGCATGTCCTACATCTTACCCCGGGGTCAATAGCTCCCAATCTAAGATCCATTAATCCTCCATCCACAGGATAACCATCAATATCATAAAGTTCAGGAGTTACAATTTTTGCCGCAGAAATTTTCTTAATTTGCTCTGGGCTAAACAAGCTAAATTTCAATTCTGCTATTCTTTTTCTTACTAGTTTCATTTTGTTAATTTTGTTCTAAAAATTTTCTTGATTTTTACTGGTTTCATTTTGTTGTTGCTTTTATGCAAAATGAAAGCTTAAAAATTTTCTTGATTTTTACTGGTTTCATTTTTTCTTGATTTTTTATTGTTTTTATTTGTTTTATTGTAATTTTAATTACTGGTAAACCGCTGAATAAGGATATTTAACGTTGTGAAACATACTTTTGTTATTATTTATCATATCTTCTTGTTCCATGTTGCTTTTTGTATTGATAACTAATATTCCATTCATATTAAATTATTATTCATATTTATTCTTTAATTCAAAAGCTGTATGGATGTGCAAGCCCTGTAGCTCTTCCATCAGCAATTTAAATGCATATGAAATTTCAATGGGTTCTGTATCATCACTTTGACAAATAGGGCAGGTGATTTTGTTTCTTATTGTGTCTTCTACTGCAATTGAGCCGCATTTTGTGCAAATATGCAATAAAACTTTATCTGAATCATATCTTTCTTTAAGAAGAAGTGAAGCTCCATGAGCAACTAAAGCCTGCTGTTCCATTTCTCCAAGCCTTAATGCTCCACCTCTTGATCTTCCTTCTATTGGCTGACGCGTTAATAGTGCAATCTTTCCAGAGGATCTGCCATGAATTTTGTTGCTCACCATATATTTTAATTTTAGATAATACAAATTTCCTACAAATATTTTGGCATCCATTCTTTTGCCTGTTATGCCATCATACATTGTTTCTTTTCCATCAAATCTAAAACCTAAGCTCTTCAACTGACCTTCTAATTCTCCTTTGTTTTTCCCAGAAAAAGGAGTTCCGTCTATAACTTCTCCGCTTACGCATCCAACTTTTCCAGCAAGTAGTTCAAGAAGATAGCCCACAGTCATACGGCTTGGCAAACCATGCGGATTAAAAATAATATCCGGTTTAATTCCGCTTGTTGTGAATGGGATATCTTCTTCCGGAACAATTAAACCAATAATACCCTTTTGCCCGTGTGAAGTTGCAAATTTGTCCCCAATTTCAGGAAGCCTTTGGTCTCTTGTTTTAACCTGTATAATTTTGTTGCCTTCTCCATCTTCTGTTATAAAAACAGAATCAACAATTCCTTTTTCTTCCTGCCTCATAGTGATACTAGCTTCTTTTTTTGCTTTAATTGAAATTTCTCTTGCTTCTGAAAGGAATTTTGGAGGAGACATTTTTCCAATCAAAACTTCACTTTCATTAATTTCTGCTTCAGGATATACCACCCCATCATTATCTAAGAATCTGTAGCTTGACTCCAGCCTATAACCAGATGCATCTTTTTCTGGAATTGCAATCTCATCTTTAAGCCCCCCAGCGTAATTCATTTCCTTTGTACTGTAAGGACGGAAATAATAACTTCTTCCAACTCCTCTATCAACGCTTCCCTTATTTAAAACCAGAGCATCTTCCATATTATACCCTTCATATGTTATGACTGCTACAACAAGATTTTGCCCAGCAGGATAGGTGTTTAAAGTATCATATACAAAACTTCTCACAACTGGCTTTTGAGGGTATTCCAAAACAGAAACATCTGTATCAAGCCTGCAGTGATAATTTGCAGCATATAATCCCAATGCTTGTTTTTGTGTTTTACTTCCTCTGTTTAATCTCGAGCTTTGGTCATGATTTGCATAGGGAACAAGAGAAGTAACAACTCCAAATAGATCAATAGGGTCAATTTCCAAGTGAGTATGCTCTGGAGTAATTTCTTCTTCATATAAAGCAACCAAACAATTTTCCTCTTCAGCTGCATCTAAATATTCAATTATTCCTTGTTTAATTAAATCATCCCATTTCATGCTACCTTCTTCTAATGCTAAAAGATGCTCATTTTTTAATTTTGAAGCGCCATTGTCAACTATAATTAAAGGTCTTAATGCTCTTCCCGGGTCTGTTGAAATAATAACTGTCTGCATAATTTTGTCATTTCTAACATTAAGTTGCACAGGCAATTCATTTCCTCTTCTTTTTTCTCGGATATGCCTGACAAATTCATCTGGATTTTTAACAGAGCCAATAAATGTTCCGTTCATGAAAATCTCAGAGCCGTCTATTCCTGCTTTGTCTAATCCAAATTCTTCTAAAGATTTTAGGAATTTGTCGTGCTCGAGCTCAATTCTTGTTGATATCTGGCAGAGAATTGAAAGGTTTTTTCTTAATCCTATCTCTGTTCCTTCTGGAGTTTCAATAGGGCAAAATCGTCCATAATGCGTTGGGTGAAGTGTACGAGCCATGAAATTTTCTTGCTCGCCAGGAAGCATACTGGAAACTCTTTGCAATTGAGATACAGTTGCAAGATAATTTGTTTTGTCCATATTTTGGGTAATTCCAGATCTTTCACCTGTCCATGAACCAGTAGCAATTGCACTTTCAACACGATGGCTAAACAGCGTTGATTTTGCGATTGTTTTAATTGAATAAAATTTTTTTCTCTTAGATGATTTTTGCAGAGAATACTGGATATCCCTTATTAGAATTCCAAGATTAACTCTGAATAAGCTTGCTAACAAATCTCCAGAAAGCCTCACTCTTTTATTAGCATAATGGTCTTTGTCTGTTCTTAACTTGGAATTTTCTTTTGCGATTAAAAATTGTTTTATTAATTTGCATAAAGTTACTGCTTTTTTCATTCTGTCCTCTTTTTTTGTTCCAATATGAGGAAATAAATAAGAGTCAATTCTTTGTTTTACCCTGTCCAGCATTTCTTTTTTTGTTCCTTGCAAAGAGCCTTTTTCAGCAATATACATCATTGCATCTTCTGGTGTGGCTATGCTTGAAAATTCGTAAAGATTAACGACAAGACTGTCTGTTTCTTTTCCTATAAGCTTTGAGATATCAGATTCTTTGGTTAACCCAAGGGATTTAAACATAACCAGTGCTGGCAGATTTTTAAATCTTGAAAACGAGACTTCTAATATCCCATTTTTAGCTTCAGAAATTGATACAGGGATTCTGTATGTCCCTTTTAGTGAGAATAGCCTTAATCTTAACTCGCCGCTATTATCCTCTTCAATAAACGGCTGGTTTTCTGCCAAATCTTCAGCCATAACCATAACTCTTTCATTTCCATTTATGATAAAATACCCCCCGCTGTCAAGAGGGTCATTATAATTTTTTATCATCTCTTCTTTTGACATGCCGTGGGTATTGCATATCTTGCTTTTTACCATAACAGGGATTTTACCAATTTCAACTGTTTGGTTGTCAGTCTGATTATCTTTTCTTACAGTTATCTCGAGTGTAATAGGAGCAGAATATGTTAGATTTCTTAAACGAGCTTCAGCAGGGATTATGCTGGATGTAGAGCCATCAGCTTCTGTAACAACTGGTTTGCCGATTTCTATTTTGCCGAGCGTTATTTCAAAATCTTCATTGTTTATTGTTTCAGCGATTTCATAAACAATTTCCTGCATTCTAACATCAATAAAGTTATTAAAAGAAGTTATGTTTGATTCAACTAATGAATGCCCCTCTAGATATTTCTTTACTATTAAATGCTGATTTTTTTTAACCATTTTTAGATTTTGTTTTTAATTCATTAAATCTTGCGCTCGCCCAAAACCCTACTATTAATTAACTTACTTTTTCTCATTTGCCCGTCCCTGTTAACATTAAACTATCTTCGCTTATCTTTTACATATTAAATTAACTTAAACAATTACTCTATAATAAAAATAAACTTCTCCGGTTTTTGATTCTTTTCGTTCTATTTTGATTATATCTCCAATTGTACAACCTTCTGGCAGGGCAGGGTCATCAAAAAATATTTTTGGAAGCTGAGGTTTAGAAATATTAAGAGTATTAAGAATAACTTGCATTTCTTTCTCAGACAATTTTATATGTTTAGGCTGTAAAATGTGCATTTGAATGGGGTTGATTATGCTTTATAATCTATGTTTAAGTGGAGTTGATATTGCGTAATTTTCTCTAATCGGATAATATTTGAAAAACTTTAACAACTTTTCAATACTAAAAGTTACTCAAAATTGGTTTTTAAATGTTTCGGGCGAGATGGCTTTGCACCATAAGTAGTTCTTGCACCAAAAGTGGTTTAGTTTAGGTGCAAAGCCGTTTTTAAATTATTGTTAATTCTAAGGGGCTTTTAGATAGATTTTGAAATAAGTTTATTATGGCCCCGAAGGGATTTGAACCCTCGACACCTGGATTTCTTTTGGTATCTTTACCATGAATAAAAGTCCAGTGCTCTGCCAGGCTGAGCTACGGAGCCGTAGCTTCATTAATATTTTTGTGTTTAAAAGGTTTTTCTTGGAAGTCTTAATAGTTAAATATCTTAAGTTAGCTGTAATCTTTTAAAGTTAGATATACTAATTAAATTAAATAAGGTTATATAGCTATATGGTTTGTGGTTATAACTAATAATCAAACAAACTTTCTCAACTTGTCTTCAAAATCATCAGCAGATTGAGAACCAACAAATCTTCTAATAACCTGCCCGTTCTTAAAAAGAATCATATTAGGAATTGAGCTAACCTGGTATTTCTGGGCTAAATTGCTTCCCTCGTCAACATTTAATTTTCCGAATTTAATCCTGCCTTTAAACTTTTCAGAAAGTTCTTCCATAATAGGAGCCATTATTAAGCAGGGCATGCACCAATCTGCATAGAAGTCAACTAATGCAATGCCTTTTAATATAAATTTATCAAATGAGCCATTGTTGCTCAGCTCTTGAACTTTTTCAGTTTGCGCCATTTTAATAATGTTAAAATAGGAAAAAAGATGTTTATAAAATTTGCGGAAATTACAGGTTTTATCTTAATCAGCTTTAATTCTGTGTGTAATAAGTTTATATCTTAAAGGTTGAAGTTTAATATAATAGTAACCCACATTTTAATGCTTTAACAACTTAAAAACTCCTATGTTTGTACTTTATTATTTAACAATAATCATGCCAATAATAAACTAGATTCTATTAATAAGCAACATTATAACTTTTTATTTATTTTATTATAAAACTCACCTATCTGAACTTTAAAACTTTCTATATCTTTCTCATTAATTAACTTAAAATCAGCGGAATCCATGCATTTAGCAACGCCTTGTCCTGTTTCACTCTCTCCTCTGCCTTTATCTCTTTCATCAGCTTTGATAAATTCCTGCCATGTTTTTGGATCACTTGGCTTGTTTCTTATTAATAATCTTTGGTATCTTGTTTCTAATGAAGAATCCACAGATATCAATGTAAATTGAAAATTGTTTTGATTTTTTAGAACTTCAATTTCTCCTGGATTTCTTATTCCATCAATGACTGCCTTTTTACAATTATTTTCCTTTATAATTTTCAAGGCTTCTTCTGCTAAATAACCAGAGCCATGCTGTTCTCTTAATTTGTTGCCAAAATCTTGAAGATTTTTTCTTGTTATTTCAATATCATATTTGCTGGCCATGTTTCTTATTATGCTTGATAAAGAAATGTATAAAAATTCTTTTTCCTTAAGATATTCGGAAATAACATCTTTCCCAGATGCAATGCTTCCAGTTAAGCCAAGAATTATTGATTTTTCATCTTTTATAAAAAGTCCAGTGCTTCCTAATCCGCCAATACCACGGGAGCTATATGAAAGATTTTTTGTTTCTTCAAGTTCAATCTGTTCTACTTTCTTTAGTACAATCTGCCCGACTTTGGAATATTTTTCAACTTTATATGGCTTGTTTTTGTCTGAATTGTATAATATTGCTAAAAGTTCGCCCCTGTAAGTAGAGTCAATTGTTCCGGGAGAATTTAAAATTACAACGCCGTAATTTGCAGCTAATCCTGATTTTGACCTGAATTGTACTTCATAACCATTAGGAATCTCGACGCTTATTCCTGTACGAACAATTTTTCTTTCAAGAGGATTTATGATTGTCTCCTCAAGAGCAAAAATGTCCATTCCAGAATCTCCTTCATGCGCATATCTTGGAAGAATTGCTTCTTCATGAAGTTTTTTTACTTTGATTTTAACTGAAGACATTTTAATTTTTATAATTATTTAAGAACTTAATTAAGCTTAAAAATGTTTCTAACTTTCTAATACAAATAAACTTTTATGACATTAAATCTGCTTTACTGGTTAAAAAGTGCGTATTAATTAATCACAATGCTTATCTGTTATTGAAGGATTGTTGACAAACTTTTCATCAAATATCACAACTTCCTCCAACACATGCATATTCTTTTGCTCCAGTTGTTTCATCTTCTTTCTCATAATTTATTATTTGAGAATAATCCACTTCAGGAAGTTTAGAGCGCAATTCATGATATCCCCTTTCATCTATATCTTCTTTTGGAGCTAACTGATAAACATTGTCATCTCTTGGGAAAAATGCCAACCCCCCAATTTGATTCCAATTTTTATATATCCAATGCGCTGCCTCTATCCATTCATCATCACCAATGTATATTGATGAGGAGGGATTGTGTTCTGTATAATTTGTTTTTAGTCTTCTCCAATTTTCTAGCTGGGTTATTGCACTTAAATCTTTTCTGACTATTGCATTTTCTGGTGACTTTACAGCAAATGGCAAAACATAAGTTGTAGCATTAGTCATACTTTCCCCAACTTCAGGATAGTAAGGATATTTTTGTTCTTTTAACATTTGGAACAAGGGATCACTAGCACTTATCCTAATATTTTGCAAGTAATGTTCGTTCCATCTTGCACTAGCTCCTTCAGATGAACCCACAACTTTAGAGCCTGAGCCTTCTGGTTTAACGCAGGTAACACATGTTGAGGGATTGATTCCAAATCTTTTTGCATAATGCCTATTTGTTTCAATCGCGCGTTCTCTTAATTTTTGTAATACTTCTGGATTTTGCAAGATTTGGCAGTCCATTATTCCTGTTATAGAAACCCCTAACAATCTTTCTTCTTCACAATTTTCTCTCCATTTATCTGATAAGAAGGGGAAGTTAGTTAACATTGATTGATACGTTCCTAATATAGTTGCTATCTCCACTTTTTTAAGCAAAGTTTTTAAGGTATCATAAGTCCGTGCAACCATGGTTGTTAAATTGCAGAATTGATTTCTTATTAGATTTATCTCTACGCAAGGATTTGTTCCCATTGAATCAATACGACTACCAAGGGCATTCAATCTTCTTTTGGGAAGTTGATAAATTAACCCTCCTCGGTTGAATATCCCTCTTTCTCCTGTTCCACTTTCAGCTAAAGCCAGCCATTCTTTCATAAATTCGGTTGCTGATGGCTTCTCTAAATAAACTGCAGAATTATTTGCCAGCCTTCTTTCTGGATGTTTGTTGTAAAATTCTCCGGTTTTTGCATTTCTCATTAAAATATCATCTAAATCAGAGAGGGATATTTCTGCACTTCTTCTAACCCCGCCAACTACTATAGCTTCTCCTATTTTGCAATTAATATCATGAACATCTATACTTTTCAGTCTTCTGCCCTGATTTTTTAAAATTCTATCACGAGTGTATCCAAGTAATAACTTTAATGGTTCTGGTCCAGAACTTCTGCCTCCCATTGTTTTTAATCTTGCTCCTACAGGTCTTAATTTGGAATAATCAAAATCAATGTCATAACCACCATACCATGTTTCCATTCCTTTAATGAGTGCATTCGCCCATCCTTCTTTACTATCTTCTATAATATGTGTTGGAGCTTTTTCTCCTCTTTGTTTTAATACAATTGGGAGTTGTTGAGCAAACTGGTTTTCAACAGAAAACCCAGCTCCTGTGCCGCACATTAAAACATACATTATTTCACCAAAATCTTTTAGTTCAGTCGGAGTTGTAAATGAACAGTTGTATGCAGCTACATTTGTAGCTTCTGCGGCTTTTCCCGCACTCCATAATAATCTCATAGAAGGCAGGACTCTTTGGTTTAATATTGAATCTTTAATCTCATTATACTCATCTTCATTTAATCTTGTTTCTAAATTTCTCTTCATAAAATCAGCATACCTACCAACAGTTTCAATCCATGTTTCTCTTCTTCCTTCATCTCCTTTCCATCGGGAATATGTTCTATAAAAAACAAACTCTCCTAAAGGATTATCTTTAAAATATTTTTTATTATCATTAACTAACTTTTTTACCCTTTCTGGTATATCCCTTTTACTAACCCTAACTTGGGCTCTTCTATTACGATATAGGATATATGCTTTTGCTGTATCAGCCAAACCAGAAATAATTAAATTTCTTTCAACAAGGTTCTGTATCTCTTCTATTTCTGGAACATAGTCGCCTCCGGTTTCTCCGTTTTTCTTTACGATTTTATCCTGCAAATCCTTTACCACATTTTGGGCTATTCTTATAGAATCATTTTGCAAATTAATCCCCTCTTCTTTTGCCGCTTCCATTGCCCTATATATTGCACTAGAAATTTTTGTTATATCAAATGAGACCACTTCCCCTGTTCTTTTTTTTATTTGTTTAATAGTAAATTCAGTAGCATTATTAATCTTTGTTTCTAAATCTCCCATCTTATAATTCACCTATCTCTTTTTTTAGAATTTGAAACATACTTAAAACCTGTATAATATATATTTAAATATTACTGTTTTTGTTTATATAGAACATTGCAAAAATATTCTCTTTATCTAATTGTCATCAAAAACATTTAAAAATAAGACAATATTTTGTTATTTGTTAAGAGAGGTTTAATATTATGGATTATTTTCAAATTCTTTCAATGCAGTTAGGTATTCCATTAGGAATCTTGATTGTGCTTATTATTTGGTCATTTGTATGGAAGCTTTTGGCATTATGGAAATCTGCTAGAAAAGGAAGTATAGTTTGGTTTATTATGCTTGCTCTAATAAACACAGCAGGAATTTTAGAAATATTATACCTCTTTATTTTCTCAGAAATGGGTAAGCCTAAAATAATAACAAGAGCAAAAAAATAAGATAACAAGATTTAAAAGGAAAGCAGGGCTGCTAAAATTATGACTCAATTAAGCCCAAGATTGTTGTTTAAAGAACTATAAAAAACTTTAATACAGGAAAATCCTTCTTATTATTATGAAATAAAACCTTTTTATATTGGGGGAGTTACAGAGCCAGCAGGTTTGAGTTTAAGTGTTTGTCTTTTGGGCAATAGAGTTTTAAGAACTCGTATTGCATTTAACCCACAAGATGAAACTCTTAATAATATAGAGTTTGGATATGGAAAAAAAACTGCACAAATTTTTGAATCTGTAAAAAGATTTTATGAAGCTAAAAAAATTTCTCATTTTTCATCCAGGCTATAGCTTCAATATTTTTTGAACTAATCGTTTTGTTTATAAATGCTGTTTCATTATGTTTTTTATGGAAGAAAAAAAATTCCTTTTAATATCCATGGATGATGAAAAAGCAAAAGCACTTGCAGATGTGCTCGGAAGCAAAACATGCAAAAAAATAATAGATCTTCTTGCTGAAACAAAAGACGCAAGTGAAAAAGATATTGCCGAAACATTAACTGCTCCCATTAATACCATAGAATATAATCTAAATAAACTTTTAAATGCCGGCATTATAGAAAAAGCAAAAGCTCATTTTTGGAGTACAAAAGGGAAAAAAATTGTTTTATACAAACTCTCAAACAAGTCAATTATTATCTCTTCAAAACCCATGTCTAAAGTTTCTTTAAAGTTAAAGGCAATTCTACCAACAATTATTATATCTGCCATAGGAACTTTTTTAGTTAAATTTTATGTTTCATCAAAAGATTATAGCAGTAATATAACTAAATCTGCTATTAATATAGAAGAAGTAACCTCCAGTTTAGCCCAAGCTCCCATTGAATCAGTACAAGGGAATTTATTTTTTACTTCTGTTTCCCCAGCATGGACATGGTTTTTAATAGGAGCACTTTTCGCGTTAATTGTGTACTCAATATTAAATTGGAGAAAATTGTAAAATGATTAATAAAAAAAATCTTAAACCAAACATTTGGAATATTATCTTATTTATTATGCTTTTAATAATCTTGGTATTCTTGCCTATAATTCCAGTAAAAATTAATGTTCAATGCATTAAAGCCCCATGTTATCCAGTTAATTCTTTAACTTCATTTTATAGTTTAATAACCAACTCGAATAAGTTAGTTGTCCCAACAATAATTACTTATATTTCAATTGCTACTGAAATTTTAATGATTTATCTCATATCATCGATATTGTCACTGACATTAATAAAAATTGTAAGGAGGTAAAAAAATGCAAAAAGATAAACGCGGTAAAATGGAAAAATCAGTCGCAATAACATTAATCATTGTTCTTGGGATTGTTTTTGTAGCATTCCTAGGTTTTTTAGTTTTTAATAATTTAAATCCTTCAATAACAAACACTGTTTCAGTAAATGGGCAGTCTTCCATTGATGTAACTCCTGATTTAGTAACAGTATATTTTAATGTTGAAACAAAAGCAGATACAGCACAAGAAGCTAAAGATAAAAATGCAGAGATTGTTGATAGTGTAATAACAGAGCTTATAAAAGAAAGATTTGAAAGAAAGCAAATAGAAACCCAAAATTTTAACATTTACCCAAATTATGACTGGAATAATGGAAACCAGAAGATTACAGGGTATACTGCAACTCACTCATTAAAAGTCGAACTTTCAACAGAAGATGCAGATAAAATAGGGGATGTAATCGATGCCGGAGTTGATGCAGGAGCAAACATTAATTACATAAATTTTGAACTAAGCCAGGAAAAACAAAATCAGTATAAAGCAGAAGCAGTAAAACTTGCTTCAGAAGACGCAAGAATTAAAGCAGAAGCAATAGCAGAAGGTTTAAACAAAAAACTTGGAGCATTGGTTTCAGTTTCAGATAACAGCTTTGATTATTATCCTTGGCCAATATACCAGGCAAGAGCTGATTCAGGAATTGCAATTGCAGAAGAGGCTAAAGTTGCAACAACAAACATTCAGCCAGGCGAACAAACAATCTCGGCGCAAGTCACAGCAATTTTCAAGCTAAGGTAAAATTTTTTTATTTTTTTATATATTTTTCTCTTACTGCATTTTTTATGATTTTTTTGTATAATAAAGCCGATAAGATGCTAATATTACTCATTATTCTAAAAAAGATAAGTAAGAAGACATTAAGCAAAAAATAAGGCAGTAATTTCCTTTATCAATAACATTTTTATACATTCTATTCTTTTTCCATGCATGAAAAAAGAGGCAGTAAGTAGTAAAAATAAAAGAGGTTTATCCCAGGTTATAGCAATTACAATTATCATCCTGCTTTCCTTATTTGCTGTTTCAATCTTATGGCTGGCAACTAAAACATTAATAGATAGGTACAATGTTGGGCAAACACAAGAATTCCTAAACTGCATTCAAGGCGCAAATATACAGATTTCAGATGCCTGCAAGCAAAACAACTTGCTTAAAATTACAATTAAGAACAAAAGAGATTTAATCCTCGGAGATTTTTTTCTTGTTGATATAACTTTTAATAATGGTTCTGTGCAGAGAATTCCAACTCCTTACCATACTTATGTAGGTGCATATAAAACAGAGCCAATTTATATCCCTTATAAGCAGGATATTGCAAAAATAAAAGTAATTCCAAAAATAGAAGAACAGGTTTATCTTTGCCCAAATGAAGCTCCTGAATATAAAGGTGGTATTAATGATTGTGCTTAATGATAGCAGGTTAAATTTGATATAAAATGATGGATGGATATAAAAAAAGAGTGTTAAACTTAAATAATAATATACTAAGAGTAAATAATAACTGCAAGTCTAAGTTAATTTTTATTACCTTTTTATCATTAACAATCTTCCTAATCAATGTAATTTCTGCAGAAATCACGATAATATCCCCTGCTGTTGTTTATCCAGGAGATATAATAACAATCACTGTTTCTCCAACAAAATTAGGTTTTTACAACATAATTTATGTGTATAAAGATGCAACATTAGTTGATTTAATTAATGTCCCATGTGCAACAATCTGCAAAAAAAGGCAGGTAGTTTCATATGTTGTGCCTGCAAATTTTCTCGGCGATTATTATTTCGCAACATTTGATTATGCAACAAATAATTATGAATTAGATTATTTTAAAGTCATTGAGCAGGGAGGAGCGCTAGGCGGTGCATTAAGTATATCATACATTGGAAATACAAACAACGGAGTTAATACGCTCATCACTCCAGAACAAGGAGCTAACGCAGGCATCACAATTGACACGCAGTTAAAAGCAAGCAACTGCCAAACCTACATTGTTAATGCATACTTGTGCAATTCAACAATTTCTGCTTTTTGCAGCAGTGCCAACTATACAATAAAAATTCCTTTACAGCTTAAAAGCCAAACCGGAAAAAATTGCAGGTTTGGTTATCAGGGCATGGATTATTTTCCTTTTTATCAGCCAGGGGATAACTGGAAACTTTATGTTAAATCAGGAATTTTGTCAATTGAAACAATTTTTGACTATGCTTCATTAGCTGCAATTTCTTATCCAAGTGTAATTGATTTTGGGCAGTTAAATGCAAGGCAGTGGAATATTGGTGTGCCTTCAAGCGGGTTGGATTTAATTAATCACGGAAATGTTCCTGTTTTATTAGAATGGACTTCTTCAGGGTTTACTTGCATTGAGCCTATAACCTGCACAGATTTTTGGCCAACTTTTGAAAACTCAACAGGAGAAAACACTTTTCAGATTGACGACGATGAATTTTTCCTTGAGCCTGTTCAAGATGAAACAGGCATTGCACCAGCGTTTATAACAAACTATCAGCCTGATTATTTCCCTCAAAACCAACTTGCTTTATGCATCTCATCAATTTGCCTTGATGGGGTTGGTGAGAGATATAAAACTTACTTTAATTTGAAAATTCCAGAAATTCAGAGGGGAAGTTACGAGGGGGATGTTATTTTGACAATATCTTGAAAATTTATTGTTAAACAATTTTTTTTGGATAAAGTTTGATAATTAAACGGAATAAACTTAACCTAAATTATAAAGATTACATATCTTATTCATTAATCGTTAAAACATCTTTTTCAAATTTATCAATATCAATTATGGATAATTCCCTTAATTAGGGCATTTGTTTTGGGAATTTTCCAGATAGATAATTCTGAAAAGAAAGTGTTACGATTAACAGAATTATCTATAATCATCATTTTAAACTGAAATAAAATTTAAATATGCCAGTTAATTAACTATTTAGGAGATTAAATTAATGAACCCCATAAAAGTTTTGGCACCCAAACTTTTAAAAATTAGAAAATCTTCATAAAATAGTATGGATAAAAAAGGGGGAGTGAAAAAAGCGCTAATTCCAGCTGTAATTATTCTCATAATTTTTATGTCTTACTTTGTTATGTCAGCTACAAAAGGAAGGTTTGTTATTGGCAATGAACCACCATATGTTGTTGCAGATACTTTTGCGGTAAAAGATGGGCCAGCTGCTGGAAATTGGGATAATTCAGTTATAATTGACACCCACGATAAAAACACAAAATTAAGATTTAATGTTAAAGACCCAAATCCTAATAATTTAAATGCAAGGCTTTGTATTGGAACTTCTGCAAATCCTTCTGCAACAGCAGGTTGTAATGTTATTAATTATGACGGATTTGCCCAAGTGACTCCTGGACAGCATCAAGGCGCAGCAGGAGCGCAAATAAATTATGAATACGGGTTTGACCCCTTAGGAACATTGGAAGGAATACCAGAGGCAATTGGATTAACACAGGCAGATTGTTCTGGGGCTTCATGTTCAAAAACATTTTATTTAGATATAATAATTGATGACAATGATGGGCAAATAACTACAACATCTTTTAGTTTTAATATAATCAATAATGTTCCGGCAACACCTTCTGTATTAACTCCCTCTCAAACTCATGATCAAACCCCTGATTTAAGTTGGGTAGCAACAGACCCAGATGATGGAAGTATTGATAAATGGCCAGCAGATATTCTAACTTATAATATTCAAGCAGGAGCAACAACTTTTGGGGATACAGATTATCTTGATGCTTCTTCATTAGCAGTTGCTTCTTCAACTGTTGTTAACCCTATTCCGTGGGGGACTCCAGGAGCAACTCAAGCAATAACAACAGCATATGCAAGAATTTGGAGCACAGATAATTTTGGCATAATTTCTTTTGATTATGACACCGCTTTTAATTTAGTTGACAATCTTCCTGTATTTGATGATATTCATTTATCAGACACTGCCATAATTGGAAATGATGCTTCATGCACAGAATTTGTAGATTCATGCCCTATTGTTCCATTGCAAGGAAATACAACATCAGTTAATGTAATTGCTTCTGTGACAGATGCTGATGTGGATTGTGCAAGCATTCCTTCAACAACCCAAGTTGTTTTATGTTTGATAGAAGACACTGATCTTAGTACATGCGACTTGTCAAACAATGCTTATCGAACTTATACTCTAACTTATAACTCTGCAATTTCAGCAGCAGAAAACTGCAATTTTTCATTGTCTCTTCCTATAAGTGATGTTCAAGGAATAGAATTTTATCAATTACCTAAAACTTATAAGTTGTTTGTAGAACCAGTTGATAGTCAAGCAGGCGCATCAACTACATGGATATCAGGTGGTTCAGCAAATCACAAGTGGAAATATAATTCACTTCCTTACTTATTTAATGATCCTGATATAGTGTTAGGGGACCCTAGTTTATCAGGAGGAGATGATATTCAGCTTGGGCAGTGGAATCCAGGGCTTAATGAATTTTTTATGGTTAATCGCGGGAATGTTTTATTGAATATAGAATGGGAAGCAACAGACCCGAGAAATGTTGATTTTGGTTATATATGCCCTTTAACTTCACCTGACTGCTGTTTAGGCGACACAACAACAAATCCACAATGTTGGGATTTGTCTACATACTCAAACCAGTTTCAAATAGATGATGAAAATGCTCAAGGAGAATCAACAGAGATACTTCAAACACCTTTAGTATTCCCAGAATGGCAATCACCATCATTAAAAATTTCATTTAAACCTATTACTGGTTTAGAAATTTGTGATTCAATGTTATGTAATTCTCCAGTATTAAACGAAGATTTTTCAACATATTTCCATATTAATCCACCAGTAGGATTATCCACTGGAACTTATGAAACAGACATAGCAGTAATTTATAGTCAGCTTTAAATATGTTAGGGGTTTAATAATAAAATATAAAAGAGGAATGTAAGATAAAAAATGAGGCAAAGGCAATATAAAATGCTGAATAATAAAACCAAGGAGGAATTTATGCTTAAAAAACCACAGACTTTAGTCTGTGGAGGAATGCAATCTTGAGCATCCAAAAAACTAACAAACCACGCACTTTAGTGTGTGGTAAACCCAAAGTTTTTTTGATATTAACTATTTCCTTGTTCGCATTAATCTTTTTTAGCATTAATCTGGTTTCTGCAATTGGAGTTTCTTATCCAATACCGCAGAATATTGAGCTTAAACCAAGCCAGTCAAGTTATTTTACTTTCCAAATTCAGACAGATGAATACCCTGTTACCTGTGTTCCACTTGTAGAAGAGACTTCTGGTTTGGAATTGGCATTTAATCAACAATACCTTGTAGAGGCAAATCAAAGATACAATGTTAAGGCGCAGGTTATTGTTCCAAAACAAACTGCTTTTGGGGAATATCAGGCTACATTTTGCATGGAATGCACTCCCAGTGGAGAAACAGAAGGAAGTAGAATTATTCCGAGGGTTTGCAAACTTCCTATAACTGTTGATGTGGTTTCGGATAGATCAAGGGAAAACAGATTTGAGCAAGAAGCAGCAAATTATGTAATAGTTTGGATAACTCTGTTGGTTTTGTCAATACTTGTCCTTGTTCTGATAATATTCTACCTAATCAGAAGACGACGTGCTAGAACTTGGTTGTAATTACCTACTAAAAATTGGTATTTTTGAAACCATTTTAAGCTGAATATTGATTTAATTATTTAATCTAGGGATTAAGCAGTGAATAGCTTAATTTGAACATTACATTTAAAATAATACTACATTGCCACATCATAAATAAATAAAAACAGCGAACTTTAAAAATAACAGGCTCCTTGTTTTTTTATGACAGCAAAAGCCTTTTTTACATTATTAATTATTTTATTTATATTTGTAAATATCTCTGCAACAATTTTAGCCCCAACAGGAAGGTTTGTTATCACAGAAGATTCTGATAATAAATCTAATATAATTCAATATAATGCAATCAAAGGTAATCAAACCCAAGAGAACATAACAGTTACAGGAAAAGCAATTGAAAACCAAGAGAGCTCAGATAAAAATGAAAATTTCATAATCAAATTCTTTAAAAAGTTATTAAGCTTGTTTAATAGATGATAAAAAGAGGTATAGCGCTTATGTTGCTTTTGGGTATTATCTTGTTGCCTGTGGCTCTCGCTGATAATACTAAAGGTTCTTTTACAATTTTGTCAAATGATAGTGTTCAACCGCAGCCTTCAGGAAGCGGTGGCGGGAGAGGTGGCGCAATCCCAACACAACCTCCTAGCCAAGAAAAAGAAACTTGCTCTAATTCATGGTATTGCGATGACTGGGGTGTTTGCATTGGAGTTTTTCAAGCAAGAGAATGTACTGACCAAAACCAATGCGCAAATGAGTTAAAAACAGAAGAGAGGCTTTGTGTTCCAAGAGAAGCAGAGGAATTTTTAGAAAGAAGAACTCCATTTATTCCAATTCCTTATTGGGTAGCTGCATTTTCATTGTTATTGCTATTACTGATAATAATAATTATCCTGATAAAAAAACTAATTGAAAAAAAGAAGAGAATAATTAGAATAAAAAAGCATAAATGATTTAAGCTGTTGTTTTTTAATATTGTGACTAGTTGCTATTTTTGATTATGCCAGTGTGCCGGAGTGGTTAACGGAACGGTCTCGAAAACCGTGCCCTTCGGGGCTCCTAGGTTCGAATCCTAGCACTGGCGTGTAATGTTCTCATTAACTTTCATGTCCAGGCACTTTGTTACTTTTAGGTTACACTAGATAAAAAGATTTAAATAGGTATATTTTTTAAAATCTTTATGGTTAATGAATATTTAGGCAAAGAAATAGATATTGCTGGACCAGATCACATAGGAGATACCAGCTCGCATATAGAAGTTATTATAGCTCTAACTCCAAATGACCCCTGTTCGGCATATTTTAGAAGTAATTTTAACCAGGGAAATGGTCCAGTATCAAGAAGTTCATTGCGTGAAGAAGATATTTATAGAAGGAGATTAGAAGAGAATCCAAGAGGATGGCGCGATACTAAAACTATTTTTAGTGGTAAAAAAACTTTAGAGGCAGATGAGATTGCTCTTACCGAAGCTAAAAAAAGAAAGGTAGTTTTATATAAAACAACTTATGAACCTAGATATAATACTGTTGTTGTATGGTGTCCAGATAATTGGAGACCTGCCGGAGATCTATAATTGATTATAACTGTATCACTTTTAATCGATTCCTATTTCAGGTATGTTTTGCAAGATTATATTTATAAAGCCAATTTATTTCTATAAATAATGGAACACCCACCTGGCGCAAAGAAAAGAAAGATAGAATATATGATGGATCAGGCTGTATGTGATGAATTCATGAGAGTTTGCAGTAGAAAAGGATTTGCTCCTCAGGTAATCCTTGAACAGGCAATGAAAAAGTTCATCCAAAATGGTCAGATATAATCTCAAACTTCTGAGAAATATTTAAGAAAGTATTGTGCTTTCTTACTATGGCAGATTTTTGCATCTTTTAGAAAAATTTATATTATCCAATTATATAATTTTGTTATGAATCCGAAGAATATAGACAAGGCAACTTTTGCTGCAGGATGTTTTTGGGGTGTAGAATATAATTTTTCAAAATTACCAGGAGTTGTATCAACTTTAGTGGGTTATACGGGAGGAGATGATAAAAACTATCCAAATCCAAATTATGAGCAAGTATGTAGCGGTAAAACAGGTTATGCAGAAGTCATTGAAATTAAATTTGATACTAAAAAAATAAGTTATGAAAAACTTTTAGAAGCTTTTTGGAAAATGCATGATCCAACTTCTTTAAACAGACAAGGTTTAGATGTAGGTACCCAATATAAATCTGCAATTTTTTATCATAATCCCAGTCAAAAATCATTAGCTATCAAATCAAAAAAGGTATTGCAAAAAAAACTTGGAAATGAAAAGATAGTTACAGAAATTGTAAAAGCTACTAAATTTTACCACGCAGAAGAGTATTATCAAAAGTATATTGAAAAAACCGGAAGAAAAGTTTGTTGATTTCTTATGCCAAGATGCATTGCGAAAACTCCATGCTAAAGTATGGAGTTAGCATCTTGGACATTCAAAAGTTCAAACAAACCACACACTAAAGTGTGTGGTAAAAAACAAGACTTTTTGATTTCAATTCTGAAAACATTTAAAAAATAAAATAGACTAATCACTTTGATGTTTTCTCTAACTAACAATGAGCAATTTAAAAGACAAGGATAGATTATAACAATAAGGTTAAAGAAAAATATTTGAATATAAGCAGGAGTGCTAGAGAGATTTCTTAAATTACCGATTATCCAGAATTTATCTCAAAATACTAAAAGCTAATGAGGGATATAACTCTTATTAAAAAAGGATGCATATAAAAAGGTTTATATGGGGATGTAAGATGATTAGATAATGTTAAAAACTTATTGTCCTCTTTTTTAGATAAGATAAATAAAATGAGCAAATGAAAACAAAAAAACGAGCTTTAAAACAATTGGTGACAAAGAATATGAAGATTATGGAAGTCATTGAAAGGTTTCCAGAAGTTGCACCTATCTTAATGAGTTATGGTTTACATTGTGTCGGCTGTTATGTTTCTGATATTGAGACAATAGGTCAGGGAGCGATGAATCATGGTATTGATGAAGAAACAATAGATATGATGATTAAAGATGCTAATCAAATAGTTCTAGAAGGAATAAAAGAGAGCGACATAGATAATAGGGCTAATTAGCAACTTAAATTTAGAATAACCTGGATAATATCTAATCAATTTTAATACATCAAGATTTGTTGCTTATGTAAACTCCCTACTTTAGTTCGTGAGACTTCAAGATTGTTATTAGGATTGGCAATCTTGACAGCACTCAAGAA
>JAGVXI010000006.1 GCA_018303855.1 Candidatus Pacearchaeota archaeon | reverse complement strand
CTAGAAACCAGCCCATTCATAATCAAACTAAATTAGAAATAAATAAGTAACGCAATTCATCTGTCAGCTAAAGCAGACAGATTTCTTGCTAAGCTTTAAAAAATTCTGGAATTATTCAAGGCTACACTATTTCAATTGATATGAGAAAATTAGGTTACGAATGGTATAATCTACAATTAAAGTTAAATGAAGATAACACTCAACTAAAAGAGTTTTTACGACAACATAAAAAAATTATCTATTTCTATAAATATATTGGTCATGAAAATTGGGACCTTGATGTTGGAATAGTTGTTAAAAATTCTTTAGATTTAAGAGATTTCATTTTAGATTTAAGAGAGAAATTTGGAAACATAATCAAAATTTATGATATTTATGTAATTATAGAAGAATCAAAAGGAAATTATGCTCCAGAAGGAGTTTTTGAGGAATTATCTTAAACTTTAATCATCTTAATCAAATCTAACCATCTGTTCTTTCCTAACTCTAAATCAGGAATAGCTAATTCATAAGGACAACAATTTATTCCTTGATGTTTTCTTATAAAGTTATAATAAATCTCCATACCTTTTATTATTACAGAAGCAAATTCCATACCACTATAAAATCCTCCCACAAAATTCATGCAGGGGGGAGGATTCGAACCTCCGAACTCACTAAGAGAACAGCTTTTGAGGCTGTTGCGTTTGACCACTTCGCTACCCCTGCTTGACATTAATAATATAACTAGGTTTTTAAAATGTGTTTTGTAGTTAATATTTTAGTTTTTTAAGTATCTAACAAGACAATATACAATCCCAATATATAATTAAATGATAAAAAATTTAGTCAAGAATATGCAATCAATTATCAAATTTAGTTTACTAGTTATCAAGAATGTTGGTTATATCAATTAATAATCTTCTTTATAAAATACAGAATCAAATTTTTTTACTAACAGCGTTTAAATCTTTATTAATCTGCTTTATTGCCAAAGGAATTAAATTTTTTACATCCAACTGCCCAAAAGATTCCACATAAACTACTAATTTATCTGCTGGTATAATTTCTACCCCTAAATCTTCCAAGGACTTCTCACATGAATCACATATTTCAATTTCATTTGTTTTATTGTTTTCTAATCTAATCCCCTGCCCGCATTTGTTTGGGCATTGTGAAAAAATATCCGCAATTTCTTTTGTTTTTGAACCAGTTTTGATTTCTAACATGTTTTTATAAAAAAGTAACCCAGGAGAAAACTTTGCATGTTCATTACCCCTGCTAACTTTTGTTTCCCCTGAAATTTCAAGTTCCTGGTCTTTATTTAGAACAGTTATTGGGATATCATCATAAACAAGCTCAATTTTACCCTTTAATTCTTTTGAATATACTACTCCTTCTTTATTAATAGAAAGCTTAAACTTCAGGATTTCTTTATCACTAACATTTTTATCTGTTTTTAGTGGAATTAATCCAATTCTATGAGCAATTGTTTCATCGTATAACGCAGAATCGTTTTTGAATATCTCAACTTCATCTATTGCAGTAATAGGAATTTCATTAAGATACCTCCTTATAGCATTTACTAAACTATCTTCTACTTCAGTTGCGAAAGTAATGCTATTCTTGATTTTTTCTTTTGATTTCATTTTTTTTACTTCTCTCCCTTAAAATGAAAGTTTAAAATTTTCCTTAATTTTATTGATTTCATTTTTTCTTATTTTATCACATGTTTAGTTTAGTTTAAAACCTTTTTCTTTATGGTCTTCTACCCCTGCGCCCGCCTTTTTTCTTTGGGCCGCCTCTTGCAATACGTGTTGAATCAGTGATACTTACTATTTTGAATCCATCTCTTGATAAACTTTTTACTATGGCATTAGCGCCTGGTCCAGGAGCAGGATTTCCTGTTTTTGCTCTTATCTTTATGTAAAGTGAGTTTACCCCAAGATCTTTTATTTCATCTGCTACTTTTTTTGCAATAAACATTGCAACAGTTGGATTTGCTTTAAGTCTATCATGCTTTGTTACTACCCCCCCTGTAACTTTGCTTAAAGTCATACCAGACATATCTGTAACATGAACCAAAGTATTATTAAAAGATGTGTAGATATTTACAATTGCTTCTATATTCCTTTTCTTTTTTTCCTTGGTTTCTTTTATTTCTTCTTTACTCATTTTGTAATCTATTGGTTATCTCTTTTACAGTATGTGCCTCATCTTGTTCTTTATTCTCTTCTTCCTTTTTTGATTCTTTTTTCCCTACCTTGTGTGACTTAAGAGAAATTTTATCTTCAAATATAACTGGAACAATATAAGAGGGTGTATTAACAACTTCGCCATTGATTAAAACATGCTTGTGAGTTATTAATTGTCTTGCAGATTTTGAAGTTGTAGCAAGTTTTTTATGAACAAGAATTGTTTGAAGTCTTCGATTAAGATAATCTTCTTTTTCTAATGCCAGTATATCCCCTATTGAATTTACTGCAAACCCCATTTTCTTAAGCCTGTTAAACAGGGCTTTTTGCTCTTCTGGGCCAGCAGAAATTAATTTTTTGGCTTTTTCTCTTATGCCTTTAATTCTTGCTTCAGCTTTCCAAACCTCTTTTTTATTTTTCAATCCAAATTCTTTTTTTATCGCCATTTCTTCTTCAATTCTCTCTTTATCAAATGGCCTTTTTGGCCTTGAATAAATTTTGTGTTTTCTTTTCATTTTGTTTATAGTCTACTTTTCTTCTTTCTTCACCTTCTTTTTAATTCCCACGCCTTTTTTCCTATTCTTTCTGAAATGTGCTTTTGTTCTTTGTCCTCTCACGGGCAATCCCGCGGTATGCCTTACTCCTTTGTAAGATTTAATTTTTTTCAGTCTTTTAATATCAAATTCTTTTCTTAAATCTAAATCAGAACCTGTTAGGTGCTGGTTTGTTCCCTCTTCAAAACTAAACCGCCTATTCACTAAAAAAGAGGGGATGTTTGGAGCTTTCATAAATTCAGATATTTTTTTAACTTCTTCATCTGTTAAAGAACCTATTTTTCTATACCTATCAAATTTTAAAGCATGACAAATAGCATTAGACATGCTCCACGATACTCCTTTTATTTGGGCCAAACCCGCATAAATGCTTGTTTTTCCTTCTATGTCCTGGGATAAGATTCTGACTATTCTTTCTTCTTCTTTAGATTTTTCTTGCTTTTGTTTTATTTCCATTTTGGGTATTTTATATAGCTTTTCACCAGAATAGGTTTTTAAATGTTTTTTATATTCGCTTATTGACTAAACAAATTATGCCTTTCTATCCCAGTTAGTTCTTGTAATATTCTTTTGCATATTGCTCTTTCAGGATCAGGTAAATTAGGGATTCTTTCCTTCATGTCCCCAAAAGAGTCAAAAAGCTTCTCTTTTCTTTTTTCTAAAATTTCTTTCATGTGTTTTTTACCGAATCCTGGAATAAGCTCTATTTGATGAACCCTTTTGTTGATTGCCTCCGCTTTATTAAAGAACTCAACAAATTTTTTTTCTTGAGCCCCCACTATTTTTTCTATAAATTCTTGCAATCGTTCTTTTGCTGATTCTGTAAGCTTCTCTTTATTTAATTTACCAAGAATGTAGTATATCTTATCCCTTTTTCCATCCCCAACATAAACTTGCTCACCAAGTTCCAAAGGCATGCTTCTTCTCGGAACTAATTCTAAAAGTATAAAATTTTTCTCTCCTATAGCCTGTGCTATTGGCATCATCTTTTTTTCTAAGGGGTATCCATTTGGCAAATAATCTAATATTATAGCAGTTTCTTCTTTTTCCATTTTTTATTTTATTTATTTTGTTTAATAGCATCAAGTATTTGTTTTGTTTCATTTTCATCTAAGCTTACATCGCTAAAAATTTTGGCTAAATCAAAAGTAGTTTCCGGCAATAAATCAATCAGTTTAGCGATATGTTCTGGCTTAACTTTCAATAAATTCATTTTTTCTATTGCTTGCCTTATTTTTGTAGCATCTTTTACATCCACATTTATAAATTTTTTTATAAATCCATTTAGTTCAATATTCTCTGATTCTGCTTTCTTCATTAATTCCAAAGCTTCAATCATGCTTAAAGATTCCTGATTTTTTATCATTTTCTGTTATTTAGAAGGATTTATTTTTTTTAAATGTATGGGCTCAATAATGAATGTTTTTTCTTTATTTTGATCATTTACCTTTACCACAAATGCATTTCCCCTCTTAGTTTCGACGGTTCCGGTTTTGCCCTGCATTCTGCTTGGAAATCTTGGTTGTAAAGCTTTTTCAGCAACAATCGAAACCTTGTCCCCCTGCTTTAATTGTTGGAAGTACCTACTAAGTCTAATTTTTCCTTTAGTTCTTATATTTTTACGCTTTTTCTTAGCCATAAAATTCTCAGAAAAAGCTTATTTAAAAATGTATGTTTTAAGGATTCACTTAAAATCTTTAAGATTTGTGGAGTTTTGAAAAGAATCAGATTGTGAATGAGTTAAATCTCCATTGGCTCTTGCTCTTTCCATATTTTGAACAATTGCATCAAACATTTTTCGTCCAAATACGCCTACTCCGCACTTTTCACAAAAATCAATAACACAAGTATCTTCAACATCAGCGCTGCAATAAATACATTTTTTTGTCATCTTTCACCTTTTTTAATTTTATGATTTTGTTTAAAATCAAAGGTAGTTTTTAAAGATTTGTGTTTAATTTTTTAATTTTAGAAATAAACTTACTCATACCTTAGAGCATCAACTGTATTTGTTTTACTTGCTTGAAAAGCAGGTATAATTCCAGAAATAGCTCCTATTAAAAAAGCAAAAGCTAAACAAGAAAAAATAAGCCAAAAAGGTGCATTAATCCTAAGGAGTGTTGTATTAAGGGAATTTATTGCTATATATTCAATTATTTTTCCAATTCCAAAACCAAGCACCACACCAATTATCCCTCCTATTAGTCCAAGCAAGCCAGACTCAATTAAAAAAATTAAAAGTATATCTTTGTTCTGTGCTCCGACAGCTTTCATAACCCCAATCTCTTTAGTTCTTTCCAAAACACTTGTGTACATAGTATTCATTATTCCTATACCTCCGACAAGAAGAGAGATTGCCGCAATTCCCCCTAAAAAAGCAGTAATTATTTGAAGTATTGTATTAAAACTTGATAAAAGTTCTTCTGGCGTTAAAATGCTGTAATCACGGGTTTTTTCATTAACATCTCTAAAATTGTCAAGTTTCTCTTCAATTCTTTGTGCAATTTCTTTTATATTTTCTCCCTCATTAACTTGGGCATAAATAAAATCAATTCTGTCTCCAGAGTTAAACAGTTCTTGAAAAGTATTATAAGGCATGTAAATATTTTGATCATCACCTGGATTTCCAACACTTTTTGCTATTCCAACAACTCTAAATTCTTTATCATTTATTATTATCTTATCCCGAATATTAATCTTCTTTCCAAAAAGCTCTTTATTATTATATAAACTACCAATCACAACATCATTTGTATCTCCTTTTTCTAAGAGCCTGCCTTCATCAGCATTTAATCCAAAACTTTCGATTAGAACTTCAAGTGCTTTTTCATTTTCAGTATCCATCCCAGAAATAAGGTAATATCTTGTTTTGTCATTAAATTCTATTTTTGCATTTCCAAATACCATAAAAGAAGCTTCCTTAACTCCTGAAACTTTTTTGATAACATCTACATCCTTTGTTGTTAATTCTGCTGCAACACTTGAACTTCCAGGAGGCCCAAGCTGCCCTTTTGGTTGAATAAATATTTTATCTGTTCCTAATTGCCTGAATTGTTCTTTAACAGCTCCTTGCAACCCAAGAGATAAAGAAACAAGAACAAAGATAGCAGCTATTGAAATAAAAATCCCTGTCATGGTAAGCCAACTTCTTAATCTTCTTTTTTTAATATTTCTTACAGCTAAAATAAAATAATCTTTCAACATTTTAATTTCTCTCCAAGTCCTCTTGCTAATCTATAATCTGCTTTGCTTGGTTTTTGAGGTGCAAGAGCTATTTTAATTTGGTCTTGTAGTGTTGGTTTTGCTCCTACATATTCTATTGTTTCAGCAAGTAATATTGGAGGCATAGTATCCCATACTACAACTGCTAATTGAGAATCATAACCTAATTCCCTTGCTTTATTTAGGTGTTCTTTTTCATGCTCTAAAACTTTTCGTATATACCTATTACGCTTGTTTAATTTTAATAAAAAATTAATAAAGTTTTCATCAGATTCAAAAGTTACAACTCTTGTTCCTCCCATTTTAACTCCTAATCGCATCAACAGCGCTTAATTTACTTGCTTGGATTGCCGGAAAAGTTCCAGAAATTATTCCAACAACTAATGAAAATAAAATTGCTGAAATTATTAATGGAAAAGAAATTGCCACATCTAAAATGTTAGTTCCTAAAGCATTGTTTGCAACAAAAGAAGCTCCAAATGCCAAACCCAAACCAATTCCTGCCCCAATAATTCCCCCTATTAGTCCAAGCAAACCAGATTCTATTAAAAAAATCAAAAGTATGTCTTTGTTCTGTGCTCCAACAGCTTTCATTATTCCAATTTCTCTTGTTCTTTCCAAAACAGAAGTATACATAGTATTCATTATACCTACACCTCCTACAAGAAGAGAAATTGCGGCGATACCAATTACAATCAGATTAATAATATTTAAAATTGTGTTTACTGTTCCAAGAGCTTCTATAGGTGTTTGAACAGAAAAATCTTCTTCTCCAATATCTAAATTTCTATCTTTTCTTAATTCTTCTTCAATGCTCTTTGCAACTTCTTCTATTTTATCTTTATTTTCAACTTGTGCAATAATAATGTCAATTTCATCTTCAATATTAAGGAGTTCTTTTAAGTCAGGAGTAGGCATTAATATAACTTGATTTATCTGAAAACTGCTTCCTGGCTTTAATATTCCAATAACCTCAAAATCTGTTCTTTGTATTACTATTTTTTTACCAACTTCTATATTCTTGCTAAATTCATCCACGATATCTTTTCCAATAACTACTTTTCCTTTGTCACTTTCTTTTAGCAACCTGCCATTTTCAGTTTCAAGATTTAATGAACTATAAATTATATCTATTTGCTTTGAATTACTTGGAATATCTGCAACAAAATTAAACTTTAGCTCTTTGTTATACTCCACTTTAGCAACTCTTACTAATCTTGGCACTACTACATCAACTCCTTTAACATTTTCTACTAATCTTAAATCATGTTCATTAAGCTTTTCCACAACTGTTGAACCAGGAGGCCCAAATCCTGTTCCTGCATTTTGAACTGTAAGTTTATCTACAGAAAGTGTTGAAAACTGCCCTGTTACAGCTGTTTTTAATCCAGCTCCTAATGAAATTAAAGAAACAACAGCTGCAATTCCAATGAATATCCCAAGAATTGTCAACCAGCTTCGTAAACCACGATGCTTTAAGTTACCAACAGCCAAAAAGAAATAATCTTTTATCATTGGAGGTTAACCTCCTACTCTTTCATTTTCCCTTCTTTCTTTATCTTTTCTCCTGTTTCTTTTCCTAATTTGTCTGTAGATTATCCAGATGATTATAACTGCTATAACAACTCCAGCATAAAAAGGAATTTTACTTTTGCTTATTATTCCTAACTCAAGCCCTTTTTCTCTTGAATAAACTTTAACAGGCAGTTCAATACTTTCAGTTATGTCTTTATTTTCAAAATCTTTATACTTTAAAACAACTGTTAATTTTGCATTTTCACTTATAAACAAAACATCAAAACTTGCTGTTTCATCATCTCCTGATTCTATTTTATCGATGTAATCAATATTGCTTGATAAAAATTCAAATCCTTGGCTAGAAGTTGTTATGGAAACAAATTTTACATCACCTAAACCAGCATTGATAATCTTTAAAGAGATTTTTCCCTGCTCACCAACAACATTTTTTTCAGTTCCTATGGAGTAAAGTAATTTTGTTTCACCACTTACTGCTATACCAAAACTGCCCTGCTTTTCATATTCCTCATTATCTCCTGTATTTGTGTATTTTATTGTGTAAGGTATGTTATAGTCTCCTGGTTTTAAGTCATTAGGAGCTTTGATAATAAAACTAAAACTTTCCTCTCTATTTTCTTTAATCTCTTCTTCGCTGTCTTCACTGCTCCCTATAGTTGTAAAACTTGTTTTATCCAAGTTTAAAATCAAAGAAACATCTTCTATATCTTCACTTAATGTGTTCTTTACTGTTATAGTAATATGACCTGTTTCTCCTGGCATTATTTTATCAGCATCTACCTGTTCAACTGTTACAGCTGAAATAAAACCAAGGCTAAAAAAAACTAAGAAGATTGCTATTGCGCTTATAGTTAAGAGATTTTTTGTGTTCATTTTAACTTAAAATCTTTCCTCCAATATTTTTCCTGTATTTTTATTAACTTTAGTAAGTCTAACACTCTTTTCTTTTGTATTATCTGTTTCAAAAATTGAATAGATATGACTATTAGGGTCATTATCACTTTTACTTTCATATTCAAGTGTTTTGTATCTTTCTGGAAATAACCTTTCATGATATTTCCTCAAAAATAATCTGCCTTCATCAGATGTTGCTTGGATTTCTGCCGTATTTTTTGTTTCATCATAATTTAGGTTAATTTGTACGTTTGAGAAAGGATGAGACCAAATTACAGAACCTTCTATAGTGTCTATAATTGAAGGTTTTGAGTATTCTTTTTTTGGATACTCTTCTTTTAAAGCAGTTACTAAATCTGTTGCTAATTCTTTCATTGATTGTTTTTTATCAAGGAATAATCTGATAACATAATTACTATTTGTATCTTCAATAACCTCTGATTCTTTAACATCAATTTTTCTGTTTTTCATTTTAATTCCTCCACATTCCTGCTTTTTCAAGTAATTCTTTAGCATTTTTATATAATTTTTCTGTTTCAGGATCATCTGGCTGGTATTCAAATCTCCTTACTCCATATTGATTAATTCCTATTTCTCCTGTTGTAGGTAAAAAAATAAGATACTCTTCTAGAGCTGAAACACACCTTATAGTTTCATTAATTCTTCCTTGCTGTATAAACGCAGGACCATCTTCTTCCTTAAATCCTTCATATACCTCTAATTCAGATGCCCGGCCTCCAATGAATACTTTAACTACTTCGCCAACTGCCAAGTTTCTTAATTCATCTAAACTTCTTACTTGTGTAGGTTTTATCTCTTGCATCATTTTACTTATTTTCACAAATAATATATTCTTTATAAACCTTTCTAATATGTTACTCTTATTAAGTTAATACATATTAGATATTAGTAGCCTAATTTACTGAATGTTTTACCCACTTTCCATTTATGTTTTTAGAAACACCCTCTATTTTACCATCTTTTATTGAATAGATGGTCTTTGCATGGTTTTTAGCTATGTTTGGATCATGTGTTACCATAACGATTGTTGTACCTTGTTTATGCAACTTCTCTAGGAAATCTAACACTCTTTCTCCTGTACTGCTGTCTAAATTTCCAGTTGGCTCATCTGCTAAAACAACTTCAGGATTATTTGCCAATGCCCTTGCTATTGCAACTCTTTGTTGCTGTCCTCCTGACAGTTGGTTTGGATAGTGATCCATTCTATCTTTTAAATCAACCAATCCTAATAAATTTTCTGCCTCTTCTTCTCTTTGTTCTTTAGGAGTTTCTTGAAATAGCATAGGTAACATAACATTTTCTTTAGCTGTTAGATTTGAAATTAAATTAAACTGTTGAAATATAAATCCTATCTTTTTCCCTCTTACCTGGGCTAGTTCAGATTCTGTCAAATGGCTTATATTTTCATTGTCAAGATAAATCTCACCAAAACTCGGCAAATCCAAGCTTCCTACTAAATTCATCCCAGTGCTTTTCCCACTTCCACTTGGACCCATTATTGCAACAAAATCTCCCTTTTCAACATCAATGCTTATTCCGTCTAAAGCTTTGACTACATTTTCTCCTTCTTCTCCCATGTAATAATACTTTCCCACATTTTCAAGTTTTATTATTACATTCTGCAAGTTTTGTTTTTTCATTTTTGCCTTAACTCTTACTTTAAAGTTGATTATTTAAATTTAACTGATAAAAAAAGTAAGAACCAAAAATTTAAATATCAAGATACATACATTAAAACATGTTATTTTTTAATGGATTAGAACAATGGGGACTTTTAACATTAAGAATATCTTTAGGGGTTATCTTTGCGTATCATGCTATTCCAAAGCTAAAAATGCCTGGAGCAATGGCAAAGGGCATAGGATGGCTGAGTGGTTTTGTGATTATACTCGGATTAGTTGAATTTTTTTCTTCATTAGCGGTAATTCTGGGAGTTTATACTGAAGTGGGTGCATTTTTTCTTGGTGTTGTGATGTTAGGAGCATTATACTACAAAATATTCAAATGGAAGATTCCCTTCTATGTAATGGATAAAACAGGATGGGAATTTGATTTAATATTGCTAGGAGCATCTATAACTCTTCTTTTCACTGGAGCAGGGACAATTTCTCTCGATGCACTTATTGGAGTATGGCCCTAATTCTTATAATCCTTTTTTTCGCGTAACTTTTTAGTTCATAGAAAGCTTTAAAAAAGAGTAAAATTTATTCTGAATTAAGGTTATTAGAAAACTTTGATTTTATTTCACACGAAAGTTATCCATACAAATACAAAATAAATAACAAAGGGTTAATATCTTTAGGAGATTAAAATTATCATACCAATACGTTGCTTCAGTTGTGGCAAACCAGTAGGGCATTTATGGGAGCAGTTTAAAAAACGTGTTGCAGATGGTGAACCTGCAAAAAAAGTTCTTGATGAACTTGGTTTGGAAAGATACTGTTGCAGAAGTGTTTTCTTAGGACAAACTGATCTAATTGAATTAGTAGGGAAGTTCAAAAAGAGTTAATTTGCGATTTTTTATATAAATGTTTAAATAGCAAAGGCAATTTTATTAAATATGAACAGTGGAACAGCAACATTTAGTTCAGATATAGAAAAACAATTAGATTTAATGAAATCATTAAATCTTAGCCAGTTTATTGAAGCATATAAAGATAAAAAAGGGCATAAAGTAGGTCTTATTCATTCTAGTGCTGATGGAAGATTTCTTCTTAGACACATTCTTAAAGATGTTGATACAGTTAAAGATAAATTATCTGATTTAGTTGCTGATTTTTCTCTAGAATCCTTAAATAATGGTCATAATGAGGCAAATTACATGTTAGCATTCATCGAAAGATTTAAGCAATCACAAGATCCTGCTTATCAGATGATTAAAAAAAGAATTACTGCTACATCACAAGCATACTTTGAGAGAATACAAGTTAGTGAGGATACTATTATCGCTTTTTTAGCCATATACTTAAAACCAAACGAACAAGGATAGTTAAAATATTTAGATAAAGAAATAAATCTTAAAAAGTTAAGCTAAACTGTTTATTCTATGTTAGATTTTAGCGTGGGTGTAGCATTTTCTCTTTTTATTTTACAGCATACCCTCTGTTCTTATATCTAACTTTCTTTGGATTTTAACAACACAATCAAAAAATAAGCTAAAATAATTGTTAGGACAGAATTTAGATATAGAAATAGCTTTTTGTCTCCATTATTCTCCTCTATTGTTCTGCTTGTTATAAAAATAGTTTCCTTTGTTTTGTTTTGGAGATTCTTTTTGCTACCATATACCTTTAAACTTATCCATGAACCAATTGCAACACTTTTATTTGTGCTGTAGATTATAGCTCCATAATAATCTCCAGAATCAACTCCCTCAATACATACTTTTATTTCAGACTTTTCTTTGACAATTAATTCTTTTGGATAATAAAAATTTATGCCTAAAGCAGATGAAGTTGTATTGTACTTATTTATATCCTTTACAAAGTTTTTTTCAATAACCCATTTATCAATCCCTATAAATTTCTCTTCTTGTTCTGAGAACAATGTTATTGTTCTGCATATCTTTTCTTCTGTTTTTCCTTCAAATTCTATCTGCGGAGGAGAAATGCCTATTTGAACAGCGGAAACAATATTAAGAAAGAGAATCATTGCTGAAACATAAAGTAAAAATTTGATAACCAACTTTTAAGCAGCCATGGCTAAAAATTTTATTTCATTTTTATGACCAACTACATCATCATCAAGCTCAGCATTGAAGTTTACTAAATTAAGCCTTATATCTATTCTTTTTGTTGATGAAACATTTGTTGTAAAATTAGCTATATTTCCCCAAGAACCACTGCTATCTTTTAATTGAAGGGTGTTAAAGATATTATCGCTTTGATTAACAAGTTCTGCTGTTATCTTTGCTGGTTTTACGCTTCCAGTATTCGATATACTTACATTAACAACATTAGAAATTTCTCCTACGACAACATCTCCTAAATATACAAAATCCGGAGTAACACTAACACTTACTATGCTTTCATTACTCGTAGTATTTATTGGTATTAAAATAATGTTTGCCTCTACAGAAACTGTTGTATTTTGAGCATTTAATAAAACAGGTATTATAATAATTATAGATAATATAATCAAGGCTATAATAACTTTTTTATCTTTATTCATTTTCTATATTGTAAAAAGTATGCTTTACAATATATATTTATAATAATATATTTTAATATATAAATGTTTCTGTGATATGTATAAAGGCACTAAATTAGACTTCAGCAATAATTATATACACAATTTGAAATTTAATTGAATATTAAAAGGTTTAATGGGTTATAGATTTAGGCTGGCATATTGTGATTATTTTACCTTCCACCTTCCCACATCTCCACATTCCCCGCATTTAACTCTCTTAATCTTGCTTTTTATACTTAAAACTTTTAATCTTGGTGAAAAACATTTTTTACAGAATAACTTTCTTTTTTTACCTAACTTTATGTTATACCTCATTGCCAATCTTTTTACTCCCTTAATCTCTTTTGAAGTTTTGGTTTTAATATTTTTAAAGAATTCACTAATATATTCATTTGTCTCAATTTTATTTAACTTTATTTTCATATATTATAAAAGAAACTTTCTCTTATAAAGTTTTCAGAAAAATCAAAGAAGACAGCATTGCTGTTTCACACCTTGTCGGGTACTAACGCAGACAACGTAGGAAGCTTAACTTCTGTGTTCGGAATGGGAACAGGTGTTTCCAACCTACTATGGCCGTCTTCAAGTTTTAAACATATTCTTGATTTTTAAAGTTTTCTGTTATTAAAAACTATTTATTAACCTTTAAATTTCTCATAAAGTTTATATACCCCACATTTTTTATCTTTTAATGAAAAAGAAATTATTAATAACTTCAATATTGATTTTACTTATAGTAGCAGGATTCTTATTTTACTCTTTAAATAATTCACAATATGCTTCAGGTAATTCTCCTCAAAAAGACATATCTGGCAATTCAGTGGAAAATAATAACAATCAAATAGCCAATTCTCAAATACCTCAGAGTTATACAATAGAAATAACATCTTCTGGGTTTTCTCCAAAATCTCTTACAATAAACCAGGGGGATACTGTTACTTTTGCTAATAAAAACACAATGGAACATTGGCCAGCTTCTGCATTGCATCCAACCCATACTGTCTATCCTGGTTCAGATATACAAAAATGCGGAACATCAGAAGGAGATAAAATATTTGACTCGTGTACGGGACTTAATAAAGGAGAATCCTTTTCCTTTACATTTAACGAAAAAGGGGATTGGAGATATCATGACCATCTAAATCCTAATCTAAATGGGGTTATAACAGTGCAATAATTGCTCTATGATTAATATAACTAAAAACCAGGATAATTATCTTGCGTTGTTGTTTCTAAGATTAGGCATTTCTATAACTCTTTTTTATGCAGCTATTTCTGCTTTTTTAAATCCTACTTCCTGGATTGGTTTTATACCTGTTTGGACAGGATCTATAATTGATGGAAATACCTTTTTGCATATTCATTCAATATTCAATATCTTTTTAGGTTTTTGGCTTTTATCAAACAAGAAGGTTTTTTATCCATCCATAATTGTTTTTTTATTAACACTTTTCATAATATTGTTTAATCTAGGCGCATTAGACATCTTATTCAGAGATATAGCTATATTATTTTCCTCAATTGCTTTAGCTATTTTAGCTTATAAAGATAAATGAATGTGAACCTTATTGGAGTAAAAATGCTAAAGTTTTTTATATGCTTCTTTAATTATAAGATTATATACGGCGGGAATGCCAGAGCGGTCAAATGGACGTGGCTAAGGACCACGTGGCTTAGTGCCTGCGAAGGTTCGAATCCTTCTTCCCGCATAAATACTTAATCATCATAATCTTTAAAAATTATGTTTTGGATAGGTAAATATGAGAGAAGATAAAAACAGAATGAAGATGGGTATCATTTCTGGAGCTTCACACGCAACAAAGTACAAAGAAAAAAATCCAAAAGCAACAGAAGAAGAAGTTATAAGATACGTTACAAGAGAAGTGGAAAAAATTCTTAAGGAAATAGACAAATAACTTTTAACCCAATGTTAAGTTTATAACAACACTTGGGGCGTGCAAGCTAGAATCCTGTCTTCAGCATAAATTTCCTTAGTGCATAGATATTATTTTAAAGTTAATACTCTAAGAAATAGAATTTAATCAAATGCATATAACAAACATAAAAAATAAGCTAATCAAGGGATTAGGCATTTTAAAAGAGGGTAGAACCATTAAAGATAAATTGGCTTTGTTATTTTATTTATTGACCAAAAATAAAAGACTGATTTTTAATGTTACACTAAAAAATAATGATGGAATTTTTTATTGTGGAAAAAGAATGGAGTCTGTTTGGGTAGCAAGTTCTTTCCATGAGCCATATTTAAAAGATTTTTTTAATCTTAATGAGGGTGTATTTATAGATATCGGGGCAAACATTGGGAAATACTCAATAAAAGTGGGAAATAGAATAAAGAACAAAGGGAAAATTATAGCTATTGAACCAGAACCCAGAAATGTAAAAATAATAAAAAAGAACAAGGAAATAAATAAACTAAATAATTTTACAGTTGTAGAAGCTGCATGCGCTGCTGAAGACGGTTTAACTGATCTGTATATCGACGAAATTCCAGGACATCATTCGTTAATAAAAGAGTATCATCATGGGCTAGATAATAACGCTAAGATTCCGGATAAGAATATTAAAGTGAAGAAAATAAAATTAGACAACTTATTGAGGAGTTTAGATATTAAGAAAGTTGAGCTAATAAAAATAGATGTTGAGGGAGCAGAATTAGAAGTTTTAAAAGGGGCGATTAAAACTCTTAAGATGCATCCAAAGGTAATTTTTGAGAGTAGAGGAAAAACTGTAGGTAAAATAAAAACACTCCTTAAAAAATTTAATTATTCTGTTAAGCGCATTGATAATAAAAAGGCTTATTATTTTGCACAATAGTTAATTTAAGATAATAACAAGCTTTATAAACTAATTTTTGCTGAACAAAACAACTGCGAGTTAACGCGTTTAGCAGGAAGTTAATACTTCTTGTTAAGATTATTTAATAAAAAATGAAGTCAAAAACAAAGATATCAAAACAAACAAAAAAGAAAACAAATCCTGAAATAGTTAATACTATCATCGCTGCGAAAAAACAAAAAGCTTGGGTTGAAGTTGCCGGAATAATTTCTGGGCCAAGAAGAAAGCAGATTATAATTAATTTAGACTATCTAAATAAAAATGTTAAAGAGGGGGATACAATAGCTATGCCTGGAAAAGTGCTTGGGCAGGGAGAGATTAAAAAAAAGATAAGGATTGCTGCACTGGACTTTTCTGAATCAGCAAGAGAAAAGCTATTAAAATCCAGATGCGAAATTGTTCCATTAATAGAAGAAATTAAAAAAAACCCTAGCGCAAAGGGAGTAAAGATAATAAAATGATGGGGCAACTATTCACTAATTTAGTAGGAGTTTCCAGAAAATATTTAGAAGTACTCATCGATTATGAGTGGAGCCCTCTTTTAAAAAGATTACTCCAGGATTATCCTACCAAAAAAATATTTAAACTTAGTGGTAAAGAAATATTAGCTTATAATTTTTCTGCAAAAGGTTATAATCACAGTTATCCAGCTCTATATAGAAAAACCCATAAATATGCTAAGGTCAAAATGGTTCCTTTATTAAAAATAAAATGATAATTATAGACGGAAAAAATGCTATTTTGGGAAGGCTTTCAAGTTATACAGCAAAGCAAGCATTAAGAGGAGAAGAAGTTGTAATTGTAAATTGCGAAAGTGTGATTATCACAGGTAATAAAAAAGACATAAAAGAAAAATTTCTTCAGAGTAAAAGAAGGGTTGGAAGCGGACAGCAGGGCCCAAAAATATCTGGATTAAGTGAAAAAATTGTAAAAAGGGCTATTAGGGGAATGTTGCCAAGCCATAGGACCGGAAGAGGAAGAGAAGCATTCAAAAAAATAAGATGTTATGTGGGAGTCCCAAAAGAATTTGAATCGAGGAAAAAAATTTCTGCGGGAAAAGAAAAAGGGTATAAGTTTATAGAAGTTGGAAAGATTCAAAACTCGTTATAAAATGGCACAGATTAAAATAATTGCATCAGGAAAAAAGAAGACGGCAATAGCAAGAGCTGTTCTTACAGAAGGAGATGGCAAAATTAATATTAATAAAAAAAATTATGTTAACCTCTATTTTCTTGACAAATTACAAATAGAAGAACCGCTAAGAATTGCCGAAAGAGTTCTGGGAAAAATAAATTTTAATGTTAATATTACAGTAAGGGGTGGTGGTGATAAAGGACAAATAGGTGCAGCAAGACTTGCATTAGCAAGAGCAATTGTAGGTTTTTCTAAGTCAAAAGAATTGAGAAAAGCTTTTGCAGATTATGATAAATTTCTTTTGGTTGCAGATATAAGAAGAAAAGAAGCTTATAAACCAGGGGATAGTAAAGCTAGAAGAAAAAGACAAAAGTCTTATAGATGAGTGATAAGCTAATTTAAATTTTTTTGTATATACGGAGATGAGGACAAGTTGTTCTTTTGCATTCATAATATTTTCTCTCAGATAATACTCCTGGATGATTTAACCAAGAACAATAAGCAATTAAAGATGTATCGTTATCTTCAATTGGATGTAAATCAACAATACTAAAAGCTGTGATTTCAATGTGAGACCACCTTCTTTTGCGATATTTGTTTTTCTTGACATCTCTATGCATGTAGAAATCGCGGATTTAAAAATATTTATGAGATAAAAAGTTTATGATTGATGCTTAAAAAAATAGAAACAACTCGCTATTATTGCTCCTAATACATCTAATATCAAATCTACCATTGTGTCTGCAAGACTAACTTGAGCGCGGGGGTAAATGGAATTGACAGCAAAAGAACTATCCCAAAAAAATTCAAAAAATTCCCACAAAACCCCAAAAAGAGTTGCTAAAGAAACTGCGAAAAATGTTGTTAATAACATGGATAGCCTTGTTTTTTTATCTGATTTCAAATAAATTAAAATAATTTGTGCGAGAAAAAAGCCCCAAACAAAGTGAAATATTAAATCAAACCAGTTTGTGGTATAGAGCCATAAAATTCCTGCAATGTGAATTAAAAGCAAAATAAGCAAAATTAACTCAATTTTTTGGGATAGCTTTACTGTAAAAATGATAATAATCAAAAAAATTAATAAAAAAACTCCGACATTTAGCTTATTATTAATAAGAAAATATGCAATAGACGCTAGAATAATTAAACGAAGCAACCAGTTTATTGCATAAAAATTTTTTATATTCATCTTATTTCTCACTTTTTAAAAAAGTTTTTAACTTATTTTGAACATGATTAAATAAAGTTGAGGAGATTAAAGCTTGGTGATTTCCTTGATGTATTTGCCCATCAAATTTAATTTTCCCCAAATAAGTTTGGTTTGTTAAAACTTTTTTTAATCCATTCACGCTTAAATTATATTTTTTTGCTAACTGTGTGAGGCTTGTTTTTGTATTCAAAAATTCTTGGAAAAGTTCTTGCACAAGATAAGAATCTTCTGCTTGCATGAGTTTTTTGTCAACTATTTTGTAGCCAAATGGTGCTCTTGTTATTGGACTACCGTCTCTGGCTTTTTTATCTAATGAAAATTTAGTTCTTTCGCCCGTAACATTTCTTTCAAACTCTGCAAATGCTGAAATAATGTGGAACATTAACTTTCCGCTTGCACTTGTTGTTTCTATTTTATCTTGCAAAGAAACAAAATCTATGTTCCACTCTTTTAGTTTAGCAATTGTCTCTATTAGATCACGCAAAGAACGAGAAAACCTATCTAATTTATAAATAAAAATTGCCTGAAATTTATGGTTTTGAGCATCTACCAATAAGCGGGTCATTGCTTGCCTGCCTTTGATGTCTTTTGCTGACTTGCCTTCGTCTTTATACACCTCTATAATTTCATAGCCTAAAGCTTTGGCATAGTTTTTTAGAGCTTCTTCTTGGGCAGAAAGAGAAATACCTTGTTTTGCCTGCTCTTCTGTTGAAACTCTTATATAAACTGCAGCCAAAGACTTTGTTGAGTTTTGGTTTGATGGTTTGGGGGTCATTTTAGGTTACTCCATTCAACTATCTGAAAAGATTCCAAGGGAATTCCTACCTTCAGTGACGCCAAAAACCATTTAATTTGGTTAGGCCTGATTTTATCTTTAGGACCTTTAAGTTCAACAAATAGCACCTTTTCGCCTTTCCAGGCAAAGATGTCCCATGTTCCGCCTCTGCCTTTGTTTTTTTTCCATAATTTTGTTAAGAATTCAAGTTTGTCGTCTGGTATTTTTGTGCCATCTGGCTGTTCAAAAGGCATTTTATTTTGAAATTTCTTTCTCCAATTATTAATCCATACTCCCTCCCAACCCTCATTTTTTAGATATGTTAAATATGCTAATTCAGCGAATAAAGGTTCTCCATTAACATCTAAGACCTCTTTATTGCCCATTGTATTTTTAATAGGTTTACCAGCCCATTTTTTAAATTTTATATTAACTTTCTTAACCTTTTTTATCATTTCTTCTTCTCACTCTTTCCAATTTTCTATTTCTATATAATACAGACAATTGTTTTCCTAACTTTGTTTTTCCTCTGATCTCTGCCTCTCCCCAGACTCCAAGACGTAATATTTTTTTGATTCTCTTGCTTCCAGAATGTTTCAAGATAAGATTACAATCTCTGCAAGTTGGTAAGAGGTTTCCGATAGCTTGTGATCCGCCTCTTGCATGGGCTTTAATATGCCCCACATGCCACCCGCCATATTCCCCCTTTTTCGCATTTTTCTTAAGCCTTTTTCCACATATATGACATCTTCCAGAAACTAAACTCCAAACCTTTTCTCGCAAAGATTTTGGAACAGATTTTCGTTTATTCATTTTTTATTATAGTATTCTTCCAGTTTCATTCTTCATCAAAAAAAATTGCATAAATCATTGTTAATGTTCACAGCTCGGACGTGTTAGATGTTGTGGTTTTCCTCCTTTTTTTGTTATTTTACTTAGATTTTAAATGATTAATCGTGAACTTAGGGTATAACAATCGTGGTGCACGTGACTTTAGAGGACTCTAAGTTAATAAATATTTTGTTTTTATTAAGGGTTTAGAAGTAGAATGTTGAGAGTATTAATAAAATATTAAGAAATTAGTATCTTATAGATTCTTAACCCAAATATCTTCTGATAAATCAAAAAGCTTAACTTGCTCTTCTATCTGTAAATGAGAGGTAGGATGCTTGTATAGAATAATTGCAGAAAGTGTGGAATGTACACCCTCTTGTCCAATAACATTTGTGCAAGTATAATGACCCCGCTTTAATGAATAATACTGCCTATTTGTAGGATCCCCGTTATAAATAAAATCCTTAAACCTTTTTATTTCTTCCATCCTATTATGAGTTCATTTTAATCTGTGTTCACTTAGCTTACCTAAGTTCAATTAGCTAAAATTTTAACTGAATCAGTCAGATCTTTTGTATATTGCTCTAAAGCCATTATCCTTGTAACTCCTCCTTGTCCGACTTTATACTTCTTATCAAATTCAGGAAATGCAGTTATATCAACATCTGTTACAGAAACCATTTTTGCTAAAGAATTGCCCTTGCCAACTGCCTTAAGAGCTTGCTGGGCCTCATAAATTTGGCCTGCCAGCTGCTCATATGCATGTGAAGAAAGAGCACTATTTTCTTTGATTTCTTGTATTTTCAGTTTTATGAACTCCCTTGCTTGAGTATTAAACCTTTTATTAAATAAAGCTTGATCTAAGGATGAAATTGGAGTTAATTCAGAGCAAAAACCCTGGAAATCTTTGCCAATTCCTCTTCTTCCACAAGAACAATCAACGCCCAATACTGGTTTTGAAGATTCCAGACAATAAACCACAAAATCTTCATCACGATAAAACCCAGGAGTTATTCTTTTTCTTTGAGCATCTGTGTATTCCATTGCAACCAGACATTTAAAGGGTATTTAACCATTATTGTTTTATAAAATATAGACTTTTTGGCAAGTGTTTTTTAAATCAATTTTTTATATACAGGCGAGGTTTGTGCACTAAGACATGCTTAGTGCAGAATGTAATAGCAATATTAATTGTGCAAGTTTTTAGATAAATAACCTACAAATAACCTGTTTAAATTGCCTAAAGGTGACTAAAGGTGTTTAGTCAGGCTGTTTAAAATGATTTTTTGATATAAACAGCATATTTTTAGTGAGGCTTCCAGGATTTGATTATATTTGCCAGAGAATTTTACACACGCTATCTTCTGAAATTTACTTGAATTTTCTTCGGAAACAAAAGATTTTTAAATATATGGTTATAATATATAATATGTTTGGGTGGTTTTTTAGAAAAAAAGAGGTTGAAAAAGTCAAAGAAGACACAAAAAAGAGTTTTGATTCTGTAAAAAACGACATCCAAAACTTAACTCAGTGGATTAAACACTTAGATATTCAGAGAATTAAACAAGAAAGTGATATTTATACCATCAAAGAGAATTTATCGACGACAAATGAAGAGATTGAAGGAGTAAAAAATATGGTTTCTATACTAGGAAATCTACGCCCAGCTGGAGGATTTAAAACAATTAAACAGCTGTCTAATAAACGGGCAGGTGTTCAAGCTGACCAAACAGCTGACCAAACAGCTGACCAAACACCAAATTTTAACCATTTTTCAATAACTGAAAAAGCAATTGTATGGGTTTTATTAAATACAGATATGAAACTAAGTTATGAAGATTTAGCTACAGTTCTTGGAAAAGAGAGATCAACAATTAGAAACCAGTTAAACGGAATAAAACAAAAGAATCCAAACTTAATAGAGGAGATTATTGAGAAAAACGGAAAAAAGAGAGTTTTCTTGCCTGAAAGCATGAAGAAATATATGCTAAAAAAGGTGAAAGTGAGAGTTAATAAAGAACAAAAATTAAAGAAAAAACTAGCAGAATAGGGGATTTTATTAAGTAAAAAGTAATAAACAATAGGAAGTTAGACTTAAAAACCTTAAAAAGATAAAATTAGGGAATTTAAGAAAATAGTGAACTTTAATTAGTGAGAATTATAATTGTTCGGTGTACAGGAAATCTAGGTTAAATATCCCGTAATTTGAGAATTGCAGATAAAGAAGCTATTTTTTTGAGGTCCTGAGAAATTGAAAGAAGGATTGTTTTGTTATTTATTCTTTTTTTCTCGACGGGAATTCCTTTCAGGATGAGTCTGCCAACGTAGTCTCTAATGGAACTTTGACTAAGATTCAATTTATTTGAAATTGTTTTGTATTCTACCTGGCCTTGCTCTTCTTCAAGCTGGTAAATTGTTGAGAACACTAAAATCTCCTGTTCTGTTAATCTTTTAAATTTTAGCCTAATTTCTTTTTTAAGGTTGTCTAATGAGTCAAATATTTCTGAAGCGTTTTTAATGGGATTTTCCTCTTTTTTCTCTACTTTTGGCTCTAAAGTGATGTATTTGTTTGTCTGTTTGTCTATTTGTCTGTTTGTTGGAACCCCTTCATTTCCAGTGGAAATAAGCAAATTTTGGGGTTTTAGGGGTTTTAAACTAAAGTTATGTGTTGGAATATCTAATGGAGATGTGGGAATTTTAGGTTTAAGTGTGGGAGCAGAAGAAGGTTCTTTTAGTACTTCTTGCCTGGAATTTTCTTTTAATTTCCCAGAAAACTGTTCTACAATTTCACATAATCTAACCATCTCTTTTAGTATATCTTCCAAAGATATTTTAAAAGAATTAAGCTCTTTTTTGAGTTCTTGTATATCTTCTTTCACCTTTTGAAAAGCTTCTTTTATGTGATCCATTTTAAATTAAAAAACTTCCTGTATAAATACTTTCATGTAATACACAGATTACTCCACAAATTATTGGTGTTCCTGATAAGCTGCATATGCCCTATCACTTATTCTCCAGCGTTGCCTCCTGAGATAAGGTTGCCCTTTTGCATTTTTTTTGACTTCAAGAATAAGTCCTTTTTTATTAAGATCTTGCAACAGTCTCTTTACAAATTCCTCATCCCTTGCTATTTCCTGAGCAATTTGAGATGTAAAAAAAGCCCGTGGAGCATTTGAGTATAAAAAAGCGAGAATCTGTTCAAGAATCTTCTCTTTTTTTTGAGCAGATATTTCCATAATAAAAGATAGATTCAATTTTTTTAAACCTTAGCATTAACAAAACTGAAGAACTAGTTAAGAATCAATCTGTTTTTCTGGCAATTCTTGGTAAAGGAATATGAAAAGGAATTCCTAAATCCTCTTCAAGTTGCATTGCTTTTGGAGCAGACTTATGAATAATGATATTAAGAAAAGTTAATTGAAATTCATCAGGCACTTTCTTATTTTTTTGCCAGTTTTTTAATAATTCTTTTGCTTCTTTATAATCTAAAGAAACAAGCATTATGCCCTTAAATTCAAGCTTAGCATAATCAGGATTATATTGGATAGTTTGCCGAAATTTAATATCAAGCATTTCTTCTTTGTCTTTTAAAATGTCAAAATCAGCCTTTTTTATGTCAATTATTTCTATATTTGAATCAACTTTAACGCCTTCTAATTTTTCACCTATTTTTTCAGCAGATATTTTGTCAAAGCTTAAGCCTATTAGTTTCATTTTATAATCTAAATTAGGGGGTTGTTTTTAAATATTGTGGTAGACGAAAAATAGAAACAGCTTTATTAGTTATTATGAGTATAACTTAACAAGTACTAAGAACAAGATTTGGTAGTGATGCTCTTCCACTTTTAGTTAAAGTTAACTTTTGGCGGTTTTTTGAAGAATTATCAATTAATCTAATTTCCCCTAAAGCTATCTTAGATTCTAAAATGTCATCCAAATTACCAGAAGGCCCATAATAAAAAGTATCTAATTTTTTCTAAGATAATACCTCAATTGTCTAACACTCACTAGTTTTTTATGAGCTAAAGCTTGTAAAATGTAATAGGATGTCCTTTGGGAGTTACTTTGAAAGATATATCTCATTTTATATCTTATCCAACAGATTAAATTAAATCTTCTTCAGAAACAATAATAAAGTCCCCTATGGCAATAATTGCGCTATGGGGAATTAATAAATCCTCTGATTTTGTTCGTTCAAGGTTAAGGTTTCTTGTATAAGGAGTAGCATCTTTAACAAGAATATTAATGAGCTCTCCTGATTTAGTTTCAAAAGTGATATCTTTAGCAAAACCCAATCGTTTACCTTCTTTTGTTACAATCATTTTTCCTAAAAGTGCACTAAAAGGATTCTTTTCACTTGACATATTTCATTTACACACAAGCAATTTATAAACATTTCTATAAATTTAAGTAGATTTAAAATTATATGTTTTTCGGCGGAACTTAGGGGAATGAAAGACTCTCACCCCTCAATTTCGTATGGAAACCTTTAAAAAGCAAAACTCTAAAATTTATTCTATTTATTTATATTATAAATTTTTATATAGTATAGTATATAGTATAGTATAAAGTATAATAAAATAAAAAATAGAAAATAATGCAAAATTATTTATTAATTAAAGAGGAAGATTAATTTCTAACTTTTAATATAGAATATATAAAAACATAAAGTAACTTTTGATGTAGAATGTATAAATACATGATTTAACTTAACTTTAATTAATTCCTCTATTCTCTACAGCTTGTTGTAAGGTGAAAACTTTGGCAAGTCTGAAAAAGCCAAGATTGTTAGTTTAGTTATGCAAGATTAACTATCTTAGCTGTATCATGAATTTTTCAAGATAAAATCCAGTCTTGTTTGTAGAATATAAGTATGTTATTTTTAGATGCTTCGTAGCTTGATACGGAGAGGTTCACCTAAATTTCCATGAGAAATTTAGGTGTTTTCTTTTTTAAGTAGTTATAATCTTTTATAAAACAAATTGATTTTTCACGATGAAGTTTTTACTTTTCATTTTTTTCCACAAGAAATTAAGGTGAGTAGGATTATACATTTTTGAATTGCTAAATGCTTAAATAAACAACATAATTTTAAGAAAGATGGGAAAAGAGCTGGACGAAATTTTTGATTCTTTTGATAAAAAAGCAATCTTTAAGGATAAATTTCTTTTACAAGCAGAGCATAAACCCACTGCTATTCCACATAGAGAAGAGCAAATAAAGCAAATTGCAGCAATATTAGCTCCTGTTTTAAGAGGAGAGCGAACAAGTAACTTATTTCTTTATGGCAAAACTGGCACAGGTAAAACGCTCTCTATTCAGTTTGTAAGAGATGAATTATTAAAGAGAGCGAGAAAAAACCCTGATTTTAATCTTCGAATAGAGTATATTAACTGCAAATTAAGAAAGGTTTCAGATACAGAGTATAGAATTTTAGCTGAATTAATCAAAAAACTCGGGGGAAGCGTGCCTGATACTGGTTTGCCAACTGTTGCGGTTTATAATAAGTTTATTGAGATAATTGATAAGGAAAAACTGATTTTGATCTTAATTTTTGATGAAATTGATCAGGCAGTTAAAAAGATTTCTGATAATTTCCTTTATAATCTTACAAGGCTGAACTCAGAACTTTCTAAGAGCCAGATAGGTGTAATTGGAATAAGCAATGATCTAACTTTTTTAGATAGCTTGGATCCACGAATTAAGAGTTCTTTATCAGAAGAAGAGCTTGTTTTTCCACCTTACAATGCCTTGCAATTACAGGAAATTTTAAAGAAAAGAGCAATGTTTGCCTTTAAATCAGGCGTTCTTCAAGATGGCGTAATTGAAAAATGTGCTGCTTTTGCTGCACGTGAACATGGTGATGCAAGAAGAGCCTTAGATTTGCTTAGGATAGCTGGTGAATTAGCAGAGAGGGATAATTCAAATAAAATTCATGTAAAATACATTGATGAAGCCAATGAAAAAATAGAAAGAGATAAAATTTTAGATGTTGTAAAAACAGAACCAAAGCAGTTTCAATTAGTTTTGCTGGCTATTGTTGAATTATCTGAACTTCAAAAAGATAAAAAAGAACCCGTTTTTACAGGAGATGTGTATAATCTATACCAAGAGCTCTGCAAGAAGCATAAAACAGAGATTTTAACACAAAGGAGGGTTAGTGATATTATTCAAGAGTTTGATATGCTTGGAATAATTAATGTAAGAGTTATCTCTAAGGGAAGGGGTGGTAGAATGAGAGAGATTAAATTAGTAGTAAGCAATAAAATTGCTGAGAAAGTTAAGGAGATCATTCACGACTCATTAAATTATAATTAAAATTTGAAATGGAAACAAGAAAAATTAAGGAAAATTTTTAAGCCCCCATTTTATAGAAGAAAAATAAATAAAAGAAAAATAGATAAAAATGGAAACTAAAGAAATATTGAAATTTTGTTTAGAAAAAGGTTTTTTGTTAGATAAAGACATTTTAGCTCTCTTTTCTGAATCTAATGATGTGGAAACTTCGAAAAGGCTTATAGAGGATATTGGACAACAAACTCAAAAAAAAATTATCACTAAAAAAATATTTTATGAAAATAAAGACCAGTTAAGCAGAATCCTTTTGGATTTACCAAAGGATAATCATAAATTAATTGAAAGTTTGAAAATTCAGCTTGGATTAAGTATTGAAATCTCTAAAGAAGTTGCAATTCCTATTCAGCAAGAAACGCAGAAAGATGTTCAACAATTTGAAAATGTGAAGATTGTTTCTGCTGTTCCTAATTATTTAGGCAGGAAAATAGAAGTTAAAGATTTTGTTAATTATTTTAGAAATCGTTTTACTGAAATGAAAAAAATTTTGCAAGAACGAAACCAACTTTCAAATTTAGTCTCTATAGACAAGATTTATGGTAATAGGCAGGGAATTTCTTTGATTGGTATTGTACTGAATAAGAGGGTAACCAAAAACGGCAATATTCTTTTTGAAATAGAAGATATGACAGGTAAAGTTTTAGCTTTAGTTAATAAGAATAAGCAAGAGCTTTATAATAAAGCAGATGAGCTTGCTCTTGATGCTGTTGTTGGATTAAAATGTTCTGGAAATAGAGAGATTGTATACATAAATGATATTATCTTTCCAGAAGCAATACTTTTCGAAAGAAAAAAATCCCCTGTTGAAGAATTAGCATTGTTTACAGGAGATTTACATATTGGAAGCAAAAAATTTTTAGAAGAAAATTTTTTGAGGTTTATCGATTACCTTAATGGAAAATTACCGAATACACAAGAAACTAATAAAATAAAATATCTTTTTTTGGTAGGTGATATTATTACAGGTGTTGGAAATTACCCCGCTCAAGAAAAAGATTTGGCTTTTACTGATCTTGAATCACAATTTGAAAAAGCAGCTGAATTATTGGGCAAGATAAGACAAAACATCAAAATAATAATTTCTCCGGGAAATCATGATGGAGTGAGGCTCATGGAACCCCAACCTTTCCTAGATGAAAAATATGCCTGGCCACTTTATAATTTGAAGAATGTTATTCTTACAGCAAATCCAGCAATGGTAAATATTGGAGCCCAAAAAAATTTTCCAGGGTTTGATGTACTCACTTATCATGGTTTTTCATATACTTATTACGCTAACAATATTGGATCCTTGATGCAAGAAAAAGCAATGAACAATCCTGAAAAAATTATTGCTTATCTTTTAAAAAACAGGCATTTAGCTCCAACGCATTCATCTGTGCAATACTCTCCTACTACCGAGGATGTTCACATCGTTAAAAAAATTCCAGACATTTTCTTTTCCGGGCATGTTCATAAAAGTGCTGTTTCGTACTTTAATAATATTCTTACTATATCAGGTTCTTGTTGGGAGAGTATGACAGCTTATCAAGAAAAATTTGGAAACACACCAGATCATTGCAAGGTGCCAATATTCAATCTTAAAACTCGTGCAATTAAAATTTTAGATTTTGAATAAATGGAGATAAAAGCGTTTATGGTTGATGGAGATGGAACTTGCTGGGATTATGACAATGAACCATTTAGGTCTAGCTGGGATGCATTAGCAATGGCTCTACCTCAAATAAAGCGAGCTAATTGGTTTGCTGTAAGGGATAAGTATACACAAAAGAGATATAATGAAATAAACTATGATGAATGGTTTAATGCACAGCTTTCACTAATCAAAGGGTTGCCGGTTTCAGAGGCAGAGAAAGTTGTTTTTCCTATCCCTTATTCAAAAGGTGTTGAAAACTTTTTTTCTTCATTAGATGGAAGATATTTGAAAGGACTTGTTACAAGCGGTATTGATTTTGTTGCAGAAAAAGCTTCTCAAGAGCTGGGTTTAGACTTTTGCTATTCAAATCACATAGAAACATCAAATAGCAGTTTTACAGGAAAAGGAAAAATTTTAATTGACTTATCTAATAAAAGAGAGATTGTTAAAAAAATCGCAAAAACATTTGAAATCTTTTTGGAAGAGATTTGTTTTGTTGGGGATAACTTAAATGATGTTCCTGTCTTTGAAGTTGTCGGATTACCAATTGCATTCAACCCTAAACACAAAAGTGTTGAAGAAGCAGCTAAATATACTATTTATGATTTTAATGAATTAAAACCATTTTTATTACAATCAAAAATCTAAAAATGAACAATCAACAATATTTTAAAGATTTGGAAGACAAAATTAAAATTGTTTATGATATTGCAGAAAGTGCCAGAAAAAAGGGGTTGGATCCTAAAGATAAAGTAGAAATTCCTTTAGCGAGAAGCTTAGCTGAAAAAGTTGTCGGTTTGATTTCTACAATATACCCGCAAATTTATGATGCTAAAATTGTTAAAAGAATTTCAGAACTTGAAAAAGAACATGGAAAATTAGATCCTGCAGTGGCATTTAAAATTGCAGAAGAAGTAGCTAAACAAAAATATTGCAAATTTAAATCTTTATTAGAAGCAATTGACGCAGGAATCAGAATAGGCTTTGCATATCTTACTCTCGGGGTTGTATCAAGTCCATTGGAAGGTTTTACAGAATTAAAATTAAGGAAGACCAGGGATGACAAAGATTATTTTGTTGCTTATTTTTCTGGTCCAATAAGGAGCGCAGGTACGACAGCTGGTTGTCTTGTTTTAATACTTATTGATTACTTAAGAGAAATGTTTGGTTATGCAAAATACGATCCTATTGAAGAGGAGTGTAAAAGAGCAGTTTCAGAGTTGAATGATTTTCACGAGAGGATATCTAATCTGCAGTATATGCCAACTGACGAAGAAATCTCTTTTTTAGTTAAAAACCTGCCAATTCAATTGGCTGGTGAAGCTTCTGAAAAATTAGAGGTATCTAATTATAAAAATTTAGAAAGAGTTGATACAAATTACCTGAGAAGCGGTTTTTGCTTAATTCTTGGCGAGGGTTTAGCTCAAAAAGCAGCAAAAGGGTATAGATTACTAAAATCATTGCAGGAAAAAGGATTTAAGATTAGTGATTGGGGTTTTTTAGAAGAGTATATAACTCTGCATAAAAAGAGAGATGCAGGAAAAACAGATGATTCTCCAACTTATGTTAAAGATTTAGTTGCAGGCAGGCCTATTTTTGGTCATCCTTCACGTTCCGGGGCTTTTAGGTTTAGGTATGGACGAAGCAGGACAAATGGATTTTCTGCTGTTTCAGTTCATCCTGCAACAATGGCAATTACCGATGGGTTTATAGCTATTGGAACACAATTAAAGCTTGAAAAACCAACAAAAGGTTGTGTTGTTTCTGTTTGTGATGATATTGATGGTCCAATTGTTAAATTGTATAATGGAAGCGTTAAAAAAATTGAGAGTATTGAAGAAGCTAAAAAAATTTACCGTGATATTGAAGAGATCATTTACTTGGGAGATATACTTTTCCCTTTTGGAGATGTGTTGAATAGAAATCATGAACTTTTAAAACCAGGATATGTTGAAGAGTGGTGGGAGCTGGATTTAAGAGAGAAATGTCCTGTAACTGAAAAAGAGGTAGATTGTTTTAAAATTAATTTCGAAAAAGCAGCAGAATTAAGTGAAACTTATCAAATCCCTTTGCACCCTAAATTTACATACTATTGGTCACAAATCTCACATAAAGAATTTTTAGCATTGTTTGAATGGTTAAAGCATGCGAACGTAAGTAAAAAGATAATTCTTCCATATACTAAATTGGAGAAAGAGAGATTTAGCTTTGGGAAACGCGCGTTGGAACTTATTGGAATAGCCCATGATGTAACTATTGAAAATGTTGTTATTTCTAATATTGATAGTAAATCACTGCTTGCAAATATTGGAGTTGACATTAGTATTTTAGAGAAAGAAAATTTCTTACTTACAGAAGTAATCGATGTAAGCAGAATAAATTTTGATAAACCTGTGCTTGAAATTATTAATTCTATTTCAAAATTTGAAATTAAAGATAAAGCAGGTGATTTTATCGGTGCAAGAATGGGCAGGCCAGAAAAAGCAAAAATTAGAAAATTGGTAGGAAGTCCAAATGTTCTATTTCCTGTTGGACAGGAAGGGGGGAGATTAAGAAGTGTGCAGGCATCGTGTGAAGAAGGAAAGATTAAATCCAGCTACCCAATTTATTTTTGCAAAACCTGCAAGAAGGAAACGATTTATTTTATTTGTGAGGGATGCGGCAGTGCATGTGAAAAAATGTATTATTGCCCGGAATGCAAAAATAAGTTTTTCAAAAAAAGTTGTCCAGAACATGCGAAGGGGCAGGGATATTGCATCCAAAATTTAGATATCGGCTATTATTTGCACAAAGCAATTGAAATGCTCAAGATGACAAAAGAAGAATTACCACCATTAATAAAAGGAGTCCGGGGAACCAGCTCTAATGCTCATGCAATAGAAAATCTTGCTAAAGGGATTTTAAGAGCGTTGTTTGGTTTGCAAGTAAATAAAGATGGAACAATAAGGTATGATGCCACTGAAATGCCTTTGACGCATTTTAAACCAAAAGAGATATTTACAAGTGTGGAAAAATTAAAGGGGTTGGGTTATCAAAAAGATATTCATAATCAAGATCTTGTAAGTGAAGAACAGGTTTTAGAACTTATGCCTCATGATGTTATTTTGCCAGCTTCACCTGCGTCATTTGATGAAAGAGCAGATGATATTTTTATAAAAATTGCAAATTTTGTTGATTCTTTGCTCGTTAGATTTTATGGAATGAAAGCATATTATGAAGTTAGAAAAAGGGAAGATTTAATAGGCAAATTAGGAGTATGCATGGCTCCGCATAATTGTGCAGGGGTTATTTGTCGAATAATAGGATTCTCAAATACACAAGGTTTATTAGCTAGTCCGTACATGCATGCAGCAATCAGGCGTGATTGTGATGGTGATGAAGCTGCAGTTATGTTGCTTTTAGACGTATTGCTTAATTTTTCTAAGGAATTTCTACCAGGGCATAGGGGTGGGACACAAGATGCACCATTAGTATTAAATGGGAAAATCGCTGCAGGGGAGGTAGATGAACAAATTCTTGATTTTGAGTTTGTTACTGAATATCCTCTTGAACTTTATAGGCTTGCAGAACAAAGAAAACATTCATCTGAAGTTAAAATACCAACATTAAGGACTATTCTAAGCGAAGGCAAAAATCCGTTTTCTGGTTTTGGATATACCCATAATACAAGCAATTTAAATGAAGGGGTTTTATGTTCTTCTTACAAACTTTTGGCAACAATGCAAGAGAAGGTTCAGCATCAGATGGAGCTTGTTGAAAAAATCAGGGCAGTAGATACAAGCGATGTTGCAAGGTTGATTATTGAGAGGCATTTTATACGGGACATGAGGGGAAATCTAAGAAAATTTTCCATGCAACAATTTAGGTGTGTAACATGTAATGGGATTATTAGACGGCCGCCTTTATCCGGAGTTTGCCCTGTTTGTAGCGGAAAAATTATCTTTACTATTCATGAAGGAGGAATTAGAAAATATTTAGAGCCTGCGTTATCACTTGCTGAAAAATATAATTTATCTCCATATATCAAGCAAACTCTTGAACTAACAAGCAGGTATATTGACGCAGTATTTGGAAAAGATGCAGAAAAACAAGAAGCTTTGCAAAAGTGGTTTTAGACTTCGATAAAAAAACCACTTTGAGTAAGTTTGAATAAATATCTTTCAATTTTAAGGGAATATAAATTTAATAATATTGATTTAAAGATAATAATTAGGTGTGCTTATTTTATTATCAATTAAGAAATTTAATTTTTAGGCTATCCTCTAAATTGTAAACTTTTAAAACTAACTTTTATCAAATTGTCAAATAAAACACAATTGTCGGTAATAAAAGGCACCCCATCATATTTGTTCTTCGCACACCAAGTGAGATGCAATAAATTCCTGTAAAAGTGGAGACAATGAATACAATAAAACCAAGAAAATTAGAAAACAAGAGAACAACAAATGATAAAAATATTAGGGTTATAACTGAAAGTTTGGCGTAGTTTATTTTCTCAACTATTGGTATAAATTTCTTTGAAATTAAAGAGGTAAGCAAAAAAGCAATAATGCCAGATATAAGTGAAATTCCTAAAATTAAAATTAGTGTTTTGGTGTCTAAAAAACCAATTAATTCTTGAATTGCAACAGCTGAGCCTGTTCTTGTGCGTTCAATTGCATAAAGCGAGAGAAAAGAAAAGCCCATAATAAGAGTGTTTGTTGCGCCTAATAGGGTTATAAAACCTTTATTGTCTGTTTTTGTAACAAGGTTCCCGAGAATTGCTGCTTGTCCGCTTCCTAAACCAGGAAAAAAACCGCATAAGGGAGAGGCAATTACTGCCCCTAAAATTGGTTTAAAAAAATTTTTATTTTTTGGGTTTTTAATAACCTGCTTTGGAATTTGGGTTTTTTGATTTATGCTCAATATTAATGAGGAAGAACCAAAAAGCCCTGTTAATAATGGTAAAAGGGGCTCTTTTAAGTTGAAACCTGAGTTAAGTACAAGAATCCCAAGCATTCCACTAAGAGTAAACCCAAGTAATGCTGAAAATTTTTTCTGCTCTATAAAAATGAGTAGTAATGAAGTTATTATCAAAATATAAGGGATTGCAAATTTTATTTTAAAATAAAAATTTGAAAAAAATAGCGAGAGGGGAATTGCCAAGATTATTAAGAGAATTATTGCAATTATGCCGCCATATGCACTTAGCATAACTGCCTCATAGCCTTGCCCTTTTTTTAATAATTCATGTCCAGGCAAAACACTTAATTCTGTATCTGTATCAGGACAGCCAAGAAAAACACTTGGGATAAAATCAATAAAAGTGTGGGTTATTGACATAGCAACAATGAAAACAACTAGAAAAACAGGGTTTATTGAAGAAAAAAATAAAGATGATGCTGAAAGTGAAACAACAGAAGCGCCAATAAGGTTTATATGAATGCCTGGAGCTAAGCCTGTGAACGTGCCCGCGAGAATGCCAATAAGTAAGGCTGAAATAATTTCTATTAGCATGTCATACAAAAGCTTTAATAATTAATAATCTCTTTGTTTTTCATGATTAAGACATTAAGTGTTGATGAGAGATTTGAACTAATTAAAAGAAATACCGAAGAAGTTATAACAGAAGAAGAATTAAAAAAATTATTGAAAGAAAAGAAAAAGCCGGTTGTTTATTTAGGAACGGCGATAACTGGAAAGCCTCATGTGGGGTATTTTGTTTGGGTTTTAAAATTTGCTGATTTTATTAAAGCTGGTTTTAAAGCTAAGGTTCTTTTAGCTGATTTGCACGGAGCTTTGGACAATACGCCATGGATTGTTCTGGAAAAAAGATATGATTATTATAAAAAAGTTCTTCCTTTGATGTTTGAAGCTGTGGGAGTTGATACAAAAAATCTTGAATTTATCAAAGGCAGTGAATTTCAGCTTAAGCCAGAATATATGTATGATGTTTTGCAACTTTCAACTCTTGTTTCATTGCATGATGCCCGAAAATCAGCGTCTGAAGTTGTGAAAAATATTCAGGGAGATAGCGCAAAGCTTGCAGGTTTTATTTACCCCTTAATGCAAATCATGGATGAGCAGTATCTTGATGTTGACATTCAATATGCTGGAGTTGATCAAAGAAGAATCATGGTTTTGGCAAGGGAGATATTGCCAAAAATAGGCTATAAACCAAGAATTGAGATTATGACTCCTTTGATTCCTGGATTACAGGGTAGTGAAGGAAAAATGTCAGCAAGTATTGAAGGCTCTAAAATTGACTTGCTTGATGATTATGAGACTATTAAGAAAAAAATTAATAATGCAGATTGTATTGCTGGAAATCCAGATAATGGCATTATGGCTTTTTTAAAATATGTTTTGATGGTAATAAAAGAAGATAAAAAAGAAAGTTTTATTGTTGAAAGAGATAAAAAGTATGGTGGAAATTTGTCTTATAAGAGTTATGAAGAGGTAGAAAAAGATTTCGTTAGTAAAAAGTTGCACCCATTAGACCTGAAAAATGCAGTTGCAAAAGAAATTTCTGTTCTTTTAAACTCAATCCAGAAAAAAAGAGCTGTTTTGGAAAAGTTTGCAAAAGAGGCTTATTCTAAAGAGTAAATATTATTACGCTCCGACCGAAATTCACTTACTTTGTCTTAAATTCCACAACATCTAAATCTTTTAAAATGTGGCTTAAGCCTACTTTTTGTTTAGGGAATTTTGATGATGGGCCCCAGATTTTTGTTTCTTTGATTTTTAATGAAAAACCATGAAAGATCTTTTCTGCAATATCTTTAACCGTTGAATTTGGTTCAAGTATAAATGGTCTTTCTGATTTTTCCTTTCCAGGTTCTTTTGTAAATATGCGGATTTTGTTAAAACTCCTGAAAATTTTCTCTTTTAACTCTTCAATTCCTTCTTTGGTTTTGCAAGATATCAATGTAAAATTTAATTTTTTACTTTGCAAAAATGCAGATATCTTTCTTTTTTCTTTTTCACTTAGCAAATCTATCTTATTTAAAACAATTATCTTTTTAGCAGGATATATAAAGGTTTTCTCTGAAACATTAAGAAGCTGTTCTAATGAGTCTATTAAAATTAATATTGTGTCAGTTGTATAAGCTGTGCTTTTATCAAAATATTCGGATTCTATTGCTGGAATATCAACAAGTTGCACTTTTATTCCATTATAATTTAACATACCGATTATTGGATGTTTGGTTGTAAAGTTGTAAGAGGCTATTTCTGAATTAGCGTTTGTTAGTACATTTAAGAGAGAAGATTTTCCAGTGTTTGTAGGCCCTATAATAACTGCCTGCATTTCTTCTTTTTTTATTCCGAGTTTGCTTGATTTTTTCGATTTTCGTTGCTTTGATTTTTCTATTTTTTCAAGAAGTTTTTTTCTTCTACTTCTTAGATTAGATAACATTGCCTCAGCTGATTTATGCTTTGGGCATTCTCTAATCATTTCTTCTAAGTAGATTAGTCTTTCTTCATCTGTTTTTGCTGCCAAAAATTTTGCTTCTGCTTTTTGGTATTGCGGAGATTGATTTGTAGATGCCATTTTTTATACTTTAAATATATCTTTTTAAAACCTGTTTGACTTAAAAAATTATGGATATTGAAGATAAAAGAGGAGAAGGAGTAATTGTTAAAAAGAGAGGGCTAAACGGTTTGGTTTTAAAGGTAAGACCAGGCAATTTCCTATTTAAGATACAATTTCCTTCATTGAGCATTCGGGAAATTAAAGGGACTTATTTACTGATAAAATCTGATTTTAGTGAGGATGAAGTGTGGTTTCCTGGAAGAATTGCAAAAAAGTTTGAAGGAGAAAACGCAATTTACTCATTAGAGTATAGAGAAATTAAAGGTGGCAAATGGAGACAGCAATGGCTTTATCAATTAAGAATTTTTGAAGGACTTTTAAATAGTAAATCATTTGATAAGAAAATTGAGCTTTAGCTTAAAAAATGGACAAGCATAAATTAATCAAAAAGATTATAGAAAAGAAAATATATTCTAGATTGCCATTAATAGATGTTAAACTGGCTTTTAAAAAAAACAACAATAACAATTATACTGATGAGGAAAAAGTAAAAAAGACACGTGAATTATTAGGGAAAATTTATTCAGCTTTTTCAGGACAAAGATTGATGACGCGGAGAAAGTTAAGTGTTGAAGAGGTTTTGAAAAGGCACAGGTCAACTCGAGAAAGATTACCTTATTATTCTGAAATTTATAAGCGTGTTTTTAATAATATTCATTTTAAATCAATTGTAGATTTAGGCGCAGGTGTTAATGGTTTCACTTATGCCTTAATGCCTAATGGAATTAATTATATCGGGGTAGAAGGTGTTGGACAGTTCGTAGATTTAACAAATGATTATTTTAAAGAAGAAAAGATTAAGGGAAAAGTACATCATTTTAGTCTATTTGAGCTTGATAGAGTTAAAAGGCTTGTTAAAAAACAGCCAGAACCAAGGATTGCTTTATTATTTAAGGTGATTGATGGGCTTGAAATCTTGCAAAGAAATTATTCCAAAGAACTAATTAATGAGATTATTAGTGTTGTGAGTATTAATGACAAAATTGTTGTGAGTTTTGCCACAAAAAGTTTTGAAAAACGCAGAAGTTTTCATGCTCAACGAAATTGGCTTGTTAATTTTATTAAAGAAAGATTCATGATAATTGATGATTTTGAACTTGGAGGAGAGAGATATTTGGTGTTTGGGAAGGGTTAAAGAAGTGAAGGTTTATAAAATAATCTTGTATTAATTAGACATGGAACAACTGCATCCTGGGGCAAGGTGGGTTTTTAGGATAGGATTTTACCTTAAAGCGTTAATCCTAACTTTTTTCTTAGGAGTGATATTCATCTCAAGTTATATTTCATTTACGCGGGCCGGTATTAGTGCCGCACAATTTTTTATAGTAGTTTTTATTTTTATATTTCTATTTCTATACTTAGTTATCGGGGAGATTTATGCGAGGCTTTCTTATAGGTTTTGGAAATATGAATTTACGCATAATGAATTAAAAATTGAGAAAGGAATAATTTGGAAAGCTTATAAAAGCATCCCATATGAAAGAGTGCAAAATGTAGATATTCACAGGGGAATTTTAGCAAGACTTTTAGGTTTTTCATCTATACAAATTCAGACAGCTGGTTATTCAGCAGTTTATTCTGGAAGAGGGTTATCAGTAGGTTCTGAAGGGTATCTACCTGCTGTATCAATGGAAGGTGCTGAAAAAATTAGGGAATTTTTAATTAAGAAAATTTCTAAGCATAAAAGCCATAATGGAATGTAAAAAATTATGTTAATTACCAGCTATAAGTAACTATCAACAAGTTTGATGTTCTTCTATTAATCCACCCTAGTTAATTTATTCTCATACCGGCTTTATCGTAATTATATAACAATTGTATAAATTAAAGAACAATATTTGTTAATGCTAAAAGGTGTTATGCAATTTACTGATATACTTATCAACTTTTAAACCACATAGTGTTACTTAATTGGTGATACTAAACTTATAGCAAATCTTTTTATACTCTTTTTCATTTTTTAAAAAATGAAGCCTACATTTTATCGCAAAGTTTTGAAAAATGGCATGACTATTGTTTTTGAAAAAAGGGATTTGCCTATTGTTTCTGTGGCATTTGCAGTAAGAAATGGCGGAGTTAATGAAAGTGAAAATGAAAAAGGAATAAGCCATTTTATTGAGCATATGCTATATAAGGGCACTCCTAATCGTAATGCACAAAAAATTGCGCAAGAAATTGAAAGAAATGGTGGAGAATTAAATGGGTTTACAGACGAAATAATAACAGCTTATTGGTGTAAAATGCCTTCTAAACATTTGCAGATTGCTTTGGATGTCCTGAGTGACATGGTTAAAAACCCGTTGTTTGATATTAAAGAGCTTGAAAAAGAAAGAAAAGTTATTTTTGAGGAAATTAAAATGAGAAAAGACCAGCCAAGAATGTATGTCTTAGATGAAATAAAAAATTACCTTTATGATAAGCCATTTGGCCCAAGCTTGATTGGAACTTATGACACAATGTCTGGCATTAACAGGGAAAAGATGGTTGAGAGGTTTAAACAGGTTTATACTCCTAACAATTTGGTGTTGTGTGTTGTTGGAAATGCAGAATTTGGCAAACTTGTAAAATTTGCTGAAAAAAACTTTGGTAAAGAAAAAGGAAAAGTGCCAAATTTTGAGATTAAGCAAAAAAACCATATGAAAGTAGAGAAAAGAAAAGGCATTGACCAGGCTAATTTAGTTTTTGCTTATCATTCTCCTTTATCTAAAGAAAAATTAAACTATGCTGCTGAAGTTTTAATTACCTTAATAGCAGGTGGTATGTCTTCTCGCCTTTTTAGCGAAATCAGGGAAAAAAGAAATTTAGCATACGCTGTAAAAAGCGCATCAGAGAGCAATAAATATTTTGCTTATAGTTTGGTTTATGTTGGAACAATGAAAGAAAATGTGAAGAAAGTCAAGCAGTTAATTCTTGAAGAATTTGAAAAAGTTTCAAAAGATTTAAGTCAAAAAGAACTTGAAGAAGTGAAAGAGCAATTGATTGGAAACTATCACATTGGCATGGAAGATTCCCAAGCCCAGATGGTTAATTTATTAGTTGAAGAAATGAATGGCAATGCAGAGGAATTTTATAAATTTGAGAAAAATGTTAGAAGTGTTAAATTAGAAGAAGTTAAAAAGCTGGCTAAATTAAAAGACTACAGCTTTTTGGCTTTGGTGCCTGAAGATTAATTAAACAAATTGAATGTATTAATAATTAATAAACTCCCAATATACCAAAATAAGTTTGTTCTTATTAATTTATACCCTGAGTTTATTTAACAATTGTTAACCATGATTTTTTGGTTTTTTCTGGATTTTTTTTCGTTTGTTGCTTTTTTCAAAAAAAAACAAATGTTTTTAAGGGGGGGGGGGCTTTAATAATTTACAATGAAAAGAGGATTTGAAGTTTATTTTTTTCTTGTATTAGTTCTTATTTTATCACTTTCAATTGTGTCTGCTTTTTCTTTTGGAGATTTTTTTAGGCAATTTTTTAGTAAAACACAATTTGGACCAGGAGAAGATGTTGAGACTATCTCTATTCCTTATTATGATAAATTAGATTCAAAAGAAGGATGGCAAACAGAAGGAGATGTAAGGGCTGTATCAAGTTATGGCAATATCCTATCATCAATTTTTGGAGGTAAATTTCTTGCCTTTGTGTATTCTTCTGAGTCAGGATGTCCAGGTTGTCTTAGACCAATCGCGAAGAAAGTTATAATTATCCCTGAAACAGGAAAATACAAGCTTTGCGCCAATGGGGCAAATTTAGCAGGGGCTTCACAAGGTAATTTATGTCTTGGAAGCACTTGTAAAACAACACCAAGTCCTGGTTGGCAAAATTATAATTGGCAGAATTATTGCACAGATGAAGTTTCTTTTACCCAAGGAGATCAGCCAACAATTTATATGGATTCCTACGGAAGAACACATCAGTTTGGCTGGGATGAATTAAGCTTGGAGTTGTTGGTTCCAACACCCACATCTTGCACAGATAGTGATGGGGGGTTTGATATTTTTGTTCGAGGTACTTGTACTGATTCTTTTGGCGGAAATATGGCTGATGGGATTATAATTAGCGATGGTGATAATAATGGTTGGTTGAGGGAAGTAAGTTGTGTGGATAGAGGCAATGGGTTGAGATGTCAAATGGATGATTATCAATGTCCAAATGGTTATAGTGTCGTTGATGGAGCATGTATGGTATCACCTACTACATGCACAGATAGTGATGGGGGGTTAGATTATTATATTCAAGGTACAACAACAGATTCCAGTACATCAAAGACTGATAATTGTTTTAATGATGGAACAAATAGATTAGCAGAATATTATTGTACTGAAACAAATATTGCTGAACAGATAAATTATATATGCCCAAATGGCTGTCAAGATGGAGCTTGTGTTGTTGAAACCCCCATTAGTTATGTAATTGAACAAGACATTGGAAATTTCAAGTACATGCAAACATTTACAGATGATGATTGTGGATTAATTTATGATTTAAACTGCAATATTTATGTCGCGGATTATAATTATATTCCTGGTGGTATCTGGGAGTCTAATGTTGGTGTGGAAGTGCATGGTTATAAGATAGGTTCAGAAACATTTATCTCAAGCATGGAAGCATTAGCTAAAACAGAAGGTTTTAATGCTCCAAATTATGAAGAGAGGAATGGCAATAATTATGCTGTTCTTGAAAGAGACAATGCCGGTTTTACTGGTTTCATAGATTATATTATTGCATGGTATGCAGGGGATAAGTTAATCGCATTGCTTCTAGAAGATGTTGATGTGGGGGCTGTATCTGAAACAGATTTGGAAAAGCTTTTTGATGCATATCTTGAGAAATATTCTTCTGATTTTGTTATTCCTTCCTCTCAATGTACAACTGATGCAGATTGTCCAGGAACAACTGAACAGATGTATTGTGATGCAAATGGAAATTCATGTGTCCCAAAAATAGAATATACTTGTGATATTCTTACAGGAACTTGCATGAAGATTGGAAGTGAAGGTTGTGGAAGTTGTCCCAATGGATGTGATGCTAATACCGGAAGATGTATAGGTGGCGTAGTAGCATGTGCAGATAATACTTGTAAACTTGGGGATAGATGTATTCCATTTGGATTTAGAATAGAAGGGCAGTATTGTGAAATAGATAATGATATAGAAAAACAGAAAATAGAAGGTAGTTCTTGTGAAAATAATTATGAGTGTGGGAGTAATCAATGTACAAATGGAGTATGTAGAGATACTGGGGGAGATATAAAGGAACAATCACAGTTCTTCAAAAAACTGGGTTGCAGAATTCTTAATGTGGTAACTTTTGGAGTTTATGATTATGAGCAGTGTGTTGCTGGAGAAGGTTTAGAGCCTCCTGCTCCAACATTAGAAGGAGATAGATATTTGTTTGAGCAAGCATCTACTAAATTAACTTTAGGTAGAAGGTTAACAGATATTAAATCAACCCCTCTTGATGACACTGAAATGCCTAATTTTTTGAGAGAAACATTTCTTATAGATGATGAGGGAAATAAGTTCGGGTATACTCAAAATATAGCCGTGGGGCCTAACTTGCTTTTTTCTGAATTTAGTGATATGGATTATAAAGATGGAGAACAAACAATAGGGATACGTATACCTAAAAATGAAATTGTTATGGAGTATTCATTAAAGTTTAAAAATTCACCTAATAGGCGTGATTTAGTTGGCGGTTCTAGTATTTATTTATTTGCAACTGAATATAAGGGCGGGAGCTTTTCTTCTGATAGCATTTCACTTATTGATTTGCAAGGCAATGAAATCTCTTTACATGATGATGGTGCTGTAGTTTTTAATCATGAATTATCTGAAGATTTATGGGCTAATATTGGAAGAAATGGTGAAGAAATTATGTCAATTTCTATTACTTGGAGAAATAGCAATGAATTATTTGTTACAGAAGAAAGCACTATTGTTTTCCCATTGACAAACGGACCAAGATTAGAGTATGAAGGTATGGTTTATCCTGAAGGCGATGAGCCCTATGGAAAGGTTTATTTATCTTCTTTATAAGTTGAGACGATAAGGGCAAGTCAGATAATCTAATTTTCAATTAATATATATTGAACCCCAGTAAAGACATCTAAACTTGAGTTTACATTGTTCTAACATAAGAATTTAATTTAGCGTTATGTAGTTACATAGTTAATTATCATCTGGCTCTTGCATCAATTAACCTTTTAAACCCCTTATTTCTTTCTTGTTTATCTCGCATTAACAGAAAGACATATAAACTGCAGTTTACATATATAAACTATGGTAAAGATATATAAATCAGAGTTTACTTTACTTCAGCAGGAGATTTTGCAGTATTTAATGATAAAAGCAGGAGTAGTTTTTAATGCAAGAGGCTTGGCAATGCTTTTGAATAGAACACAAGCGGGTGTTGTAAAAGCTCTACCAGAATTGGAAAAACAAGGATTGGTAAAAATAACCAAAGATAAAGATTCTGGCAGATGGTCAATTGAATTTAATAAAGATAATCAAAAAGCAATTGAATTGAAAAGGGTTGAAAATTTACAAATGATTTATGAATCGGGATTGGCCAGGTTTTTACAAAATAGTTTTCCTGGAGCAACAATTATTCTTTTTGGGAGTTATTCAAGGGGGGAAGATGTTCAAACTTCTGATGTTGACATTGCTGTAATTGGTTTAAAAGGCAAAAAAAATAATGAGTTAAATTTGACAATATTTGAAAGATTGTTACAAAAGAAGATTATAATCAATTTTTATCATTCATTTAAAGAAATTCACAAACATTTGAAAGAAAATATTTTAAATGGAATAATTTTGTCTGGGGGCGTGGAATTATGAAACTGCCACAGGAATTTGAGTATTACATAAAGAAAGGTGTAGTTAGAAAAATCACCTCAGATAAATCAAGGGCGCAATTTTTAATAAAAGAATCTGAAGTTTCTCTTGAAGCATTGAAAGAAAGAATTAATGCGATGGGAATTAATGATAAAAATGCAAATTCTATAATAAAAGATTGTTATGATATTATGCTTGAAAAGATAAGAGCAAAACTTTTATTAAATGGGCATTATGCTTCGGGAAATTATGCCCATGAAGCCGAGATTTCATATCTCAAAAAACTTGAATTTCCAGAAAACGAAATATCTTTTTTAAATGAACTAAGATACTTCAGAAATTCTGTTACATATTATGGAAAGATATTAAATAGAGAATATGCTCAAAAGGTTTTTGATTTTTTAACTAAACTTGTACCAAAGTTAAGGTAAGTTGTTTAGTAAAATTATCTTCGGAGATGGTTTATAGTAGGCAAATAAGCATTTGTTAAGATAGTCTTTATTATGTCAAGATACCTGAAGAAAACCATACACTTTAGTATGTAATGGTATCTTGAGCATCCAAAAGTCCAAACAAACCACACCTTTTAAGACTTCAGAAACTAAAAGTTTCTGACAGTGCTCAAAAATTTACCTTTTTGACATGTGGTAAAACGCAAGGACTTTTTGATGTTACTATTCTCAGATGTGATATTCCTATTGATAGCGAGATAAATTTAAAACAATCATCTTTTTAAACATCTTTTCTTGTTTATTTTTATGGTTTTTATCGTAAAAGTTCCTGGCATTAATGGCTTGGGGAAAACAAAAGGATGCGAGAAAGCAGGAAATGCAATACTTGAGAGTTTAAAGGAAATCTATAGCAATGAGCAAGGCAAGCCAATTGATGTAAAATTGCTTGATTTAGAAGAGATTCATTTAGATAATTCTAACTTGGAGTTAAGCAATAAGTTGATTTATGAAAATGCTATTAAAATTTTAAGTGATAAACCTAAGACAATATTTCTTGGGGGCGATCATAGCATAAGTTATTCTTTGGCAAGGGCTTTTTTAGATAGTTGTAAAGACAATAGCAAAGAACCTGTTTTGATTATATTTGATGCTCATGCTGACTGCATGCCTCTTGTTAAAGGAAGTGAGAGTTATCCTACTCATGAAGCATGGTTAAGAGGTTTGATTGAGACTGGATTTAATCCAAAGAACATTTTGTTGGTTGGAATAAGGAATTTAGATGCAAGAGAATTTGAATTTATTAATGAAAAGCATATTAGGATTGTACATACTAACCAATTATTAAATGATTTAGACGATACTTGTGATATTATGATGGAATTTGCTTTTAGCCAGGATAAAGAGCTTTATTTAAGCCTGGATATTGATGTTGTTGATCCTGCATTTGCTCCTGCAACTGGGTATCTTGAACCAGGAGGTTTAACTTCAAGACAGTTTATTTATTTAATTCAGAGAATAAATAAAATGAAGAATTTAAAGGCAGTTGATTTAGTTGAGATAAATCCTGTTTTAGACGAGAAGCATGGCATGATTACAACGAAGCTGGGGGCGAAAATTTTAAGTGAATTATTGTAGATTGTTTTTGATTAAGAGGTTGTTAAGCATAAAGACGCTAAGTAGAGCTAATTTTATGGAGGTATTAGATTATGACTTAAACTTTTGATTGTTTATTTATCATTTTATTATATTAACAAACTCACAACTTTTTTAAATCCGGAAAACCTCTACTCTTTCATGAAAAAAGAGCTGTTGATGTTAATCTTGTCAGATGTTTTAATTTTAAGCAGTTTTGGTTTGATTGCCCCAATATTCGCGATATTTATTAAGGAGGATTTAATTGGCGGAAGTCTTGTTGCAGTTGGTTTAGCTACAACAATCTTTTGGGTTACTAAATCTGCAATTCAGTTACCTCTTTCAATGTATATTGACAAGCACAGGCATAAAGTTATCTTATTGATTGCAGGAACTCTTTTGATTGTTCTTGTGCCTTTTATTTACTCTTTTGCTAAAAATGTTAATCATATCTTTATAGCACAAGTGATATATGGTTTTGGAACAGCTTTGGCATATCCTACGTGGTTTTCTTTATTTACAACCTATATGGATAAAAAACATAAGGGATTTGAATGGGCTATATGGAGCACTTCTGTTGGCGTGGGAATAGCTTTAACAGCATATCTTGGAGCAGAATTAGCCAGCACTATTGGCTTTGATCTCTTGTTCTTTATTGTTGGATTATTCTCTTTAGCTGGCTTTATCCTTTTGTTTTTTATTAACCGAGCACATTATAAAGGGATTTTAAAAGAAAAAAGATTAAATTCGAGGGGGAAGGGTAATTAAAAAATGCGAGCATTTGTTGCAGTTGAATTGCCTGAACATATTAAAGCAAGGATATTTCACGAGTTTGAAACTTTGATGGAAAAGGATGTTTTTGGAGGCAAGTTTGTTGAAAAAGAAAATCTGCATTTAACTTTAAATTTCCTCGGAGAAATTAGCGAAGAAAAAGCAAAGAAGGTTATAGATGAATTAAAAGGAGTTAAATTTGATAAATTTTCATGTTCTATTGGGAAAGTTGGCTGTTTTCCGTCGCGTGAGCATATAAAAGTAATCTGGGTGGAGTTAATCAGCGAGAATAATAAATTAAAAGGGTTGTATAAGGCAATTAAAGGTAAAATTGGAAATGCTGATGAAAGAGAGTTTGAATCGCATATAACAACAGCAAGAGTAAAGTTTGTTAAAAATAAAAATAAACTGGCTGAGACATTGGGAAAAATTCATTTTAAGAAATTAGATTTTAAGGTTGATTATTTTAGTTTAATAAAATCTGAATTAACAAAGCAAGGGCCAATTTATAGGACTATTGAAAAATTTAATTTAAGTTGAAAGGTTTGAATTGCGATAAATGAGATGACTTATAATATAAAAAGTCAGTATGTTAGATTATAGTAGTAAAAGCAGTGACTTACAATTAACAGGCTATCGTTCTATTTATTAATGTTTTGATTAATCCAGAAAAATTGATGATATAATCAAAAAATATTTTGAAGATTTATAAGATTTTTGTTGTTTGTTATATCTTTTTAAGTTAAGATGCTTTTATAAATAGAAACTTGCTTATTCTATTTTGATGGGCATTCCTATAAAATTAGAAGAGGTAGTTAGAGGAACTAAAAAAGTTATTTTAGATGTTCCAGACCTTGTTGTTTATGTTATTTCTAAGGAAAATGATAAAGAGCTTCAGCAGATATTGTTAGGTGTATTAGAGAAGGCAAATGTTCATTATATTTTAGTTAAAGAATTATTTCAATGCAATGCTGAGCATAGTTATAAAATTTTTTTAGATGATATCTTCTTAATCTGATTGGGGTTAATATTCCTCATCAATTAGCTTAAAAATATGTGATTTTTTTCCTATTAATTTATGGACTTTTTCAAGTGGAGCATTAATTATGCTGCGAATTGTTTTAAATTCTTTTAGAAGTTTTTGAGCTGTTTTTGGGCCAATGCCTGGAAAGCCTTCAATAAGATATTGTAATTGCTCTTTTTTGTTCAGCGATTTCTTTTTTACATTAAGAGAGGGCTCTTGTCTTTTCTTTTTTGCTATAAGGTTAATGAATCTTGCAGTATCTTCCTCATTTTTTGAAAATATAATAGGCACTTTAAACCTTAATAAGATTGTTAATAAAAACCCCCTTATAGCATTAGCATTCACGCCCTGTTCTATCTCACTTTTATCATTGTAAAGCTCCTGTTCCTCTAAACCTTCTATAATCAATAATTTATATTGGTATTGCTGAAGTTCTTCAAGTTGCCTAATTAAGCGTTTGTTTATCATTGAAGAAATAAAATCAGATACTGTTTTTCTTTCAATTGCAACCTCACCTACAAGATAATCAGCAACCTTTAAGTGTTTAAATTCAACTTCAATGCCAAGATGCATTAATTCAGATGGAACCATTGAATTTTTTTCGCGATAATCAGCTAGAATTTTTGGATTTATAATTAATTTAGGTTTTTCTTTTATCTTGGGTTTTGAAAATATGTCCAAAACATCTGTCATTTTGTTAATTCTGGGGTGTGCTTTTTGGTTTAATTATGTTTTTATAGTCTAAATCTATATTATTTTTAGGGAAACTTAAATAAAATGGCAAAAATTATGGGGAAGGGTTTTTCTTATGATGATGTTTTGATATTGCCAAAGTATAATAAAATTCTTTCTAGGAAGGATGTTGATCTTAAAACAAAAGTTTCGCGAAATATAAGGCTTGCTATTCCATTAATAGCTGCGAATATGGATACTATCTGTGAGGCTGAAATGGCTATTGCGATTGGAAAACTCGGTGGTCTTGGAATCATTCATCGTTATTTATCAATTGATAGTCAAGTTAAAGAAATTAAAAAAATTAAAAGTGAAAATTTAATTGCTGCTGCAGCTATAGGCATAAAAGATTATTTAGAAAGGGTTCCTAAACTTATTGAATCTGGTTTAGAATTATTAGTGCTGGATATTGCTCATGGACATTCTAAATATGCGGGCAAAACTCTTGACTGGATTAAGAAAAATTATCCACAAGTTGATGTAATGGTTGGGAATATAGCAACTAAAGATGCTGCTCATTATTTTTTTAGCAAGGGTGCAGATGCAATTAAGGTTGGTGTTGGTCCTGGTGCAATGTGCACAACAAGAATTATGAGTGGTGCTGGAGTTCCTCAAATAACAGCAATTATGGAAGCTTATGAGGAAACTCAAGGCCGGATTCCTCTTTGTGCTGATGGCGGAATAAGAAATCCTGGAGACTTAACAAAAGCAATTGGAGCTGGCGCAGATACTGTAATGGTGGGGAGTATTTTTTCTGGTACTGAGGAAACTCCTGGAGAAATTATAGAAAAAGATGGTTGCCAATTTAAAAAATATCGTGGGATGGCAAGTTATGATGCAACTATTAGAAGATTAAGCATAGATGGAAAAACAGATGAAGAGATTATTAGCGTAGAAGGTGAATCCACCTTGGTTAAATATCAGGGTCCTGTTCAAGAAATAATAAAAAAGTTTTTAGGAGGGCTCGCTTCTGGTATGACTTATACTGGATGTTGTTCTATTGAAGATTTAAGGGGAAAAGCTGATTTTATAGAAATTTCTTCTGCTGGCATGAATGAAAGCATTGCACATGGAGTAAAGAAGTAATGTTATTCTTTCCTTTTGTTATTATTTATTAATTCTCTTTCCAATTCCTTTAAATTAAAAAAAACTCCGTCGCAAAATTGATACATAACATCCCACCTATCAGGTTCTCTATCAAATAAAACATAACCATTTTTTCCACTTCCTAGCATATAGCCTAATTCAAGATGTCCGGATTTCCCACAAGGCATATATAATATCCCAATATCACACCTGTCTATATGGAATTTATCAAACTCATAAATATGCTTGCCTGCATAATTCTTTAATGCTTGTTTGTAAGTACTTCCTCTTGTTTTTTCATATTTTCTCCAAAAGTCATCTGCTTCTGGGCCAGGGGAAAACCAATCATCAAAGACTTCCTTAAAACCAAGTTTTCTTAACCTTTTTGCCAAATGCGGAACTTTTTTGTTTCTCAAACTTCCTATAATATATACTACTTTTTCTTCTAACTTTTTTTCTTTTTTTCTCTTCGCCATTTTAGTATTAAGCTTTATCCATTTAAAGTTATAAAGATTTATGTTGTAGCAATTATAGTTTATGGAATAAACTTGCTTAGTTTTTCTTGTATCTTTTGTTTTAATTTTTTAGGTTCTTTAAGCTCTTGTTTTATTGAATCAATGGCAGAATACATTTTTTTTTCTTTAGCTCTTGACACATAATAATATGCTTCATCACGTGTTTTTTGTGTTATAAGGATTATTAATTTTCCCTGCATTAATCTTGCTGTTCTTCCTGCCCGCTGGATTTTCCGAATTGCGCTTGGTACTGGTTCATAAAAAATAACTGCATTTACTTCTGGTATATCAAGCCCCTCTTCTCCAATGCTTGTTGCGCAGAGCACATTTATTTTTCCTTGGCTGAATTCTTGGATTATTTGCTGCTGTTCTTTTTGGCTTAAGCCTCTTTGATCTTTTCCAGAGCCTCTTTTAGCTTGCCCTATAAAAACTTTTGCCCTGATGCCGTTTATAGTATTAAGATTTTCTGAAATTATTGACGCTGTTTCTCTAAATTGGGCAAAGACAATAATTTTTACCCTTTCATTTTTTTCTTTTTCTTTTTTCACAAGCTCTTTAATATGTGAAAGTTTTGGATGTTCAACATTTTTTTCCAAAAGTTCTTTTGCCCTAAGATAAGAAAAAGTAAATTCTGGTTTTGCAACAAGGCGTTTTATTCCCCGGCTGCCAGTTTTTGACTTATTAAGCAAAGTTTCAAGATAGTTTGTAAAACCTTTTAGTGTTTGGGTTTCTAAAAGTTCCATGGCATACTGAAGTTTTATTGCCTGGGCACATGCAGAAGCAGCTAACATATAATTAAAGTTCCTATTTCCTCTTGCAAGAGATGTGCTGATTTTGTTTTGCAACTGAATAAGGCTTGTTTTTGTTGCCGGCCCGTAAAGTACGCTTCTGCTTCTAAGTTCCTCTACATATCTTTCATAAATCTTCTTTAATGTGTGCCGTATTTCTTCAAATTCTTTTGGAAAAAGAATTTTGATTTTTTCAAATTTAAGCTCTTGAAGATATTCCTTTACGTCAGAGCTTTCCCTTTGCCTTAACTCAACTTCTTCTATTTTAAGGTTATTGCATATTTCCTTTATCTTTTGCTTATCGCTTCCAGGCGAAGCAGTTAAACCAATAATTCTTGGATTTCCCGCATATTTGTTGTATTCTTTTGCAACATAGTTATAATCATAATTTTTTAAGCATCTATGAGCTTCATCTTCAATTAAGAGGCAAACTTCTGTTAAGTTGTAAAGATTTTTTTTTAAATCATTTGCAATACATTGCGGTGTTGAAAAAATAATGTCAGAAAACTGCCATAGTTTTTTTCTATTATAAGCATCTATTTTTCCTGTAAAAAGAGTCATCTCGCCAAACAATTCCGGGAGATGTTTTTTAAAATAATTTAAATGCTGTTCTGCTAATGGGCGTGTTGGAGCAAGAAAAAGCACTTTTTCTCCTGGAAATTGTTTCATTCTGTGAATAGTAATCATTAAGCCTACCAGGGTTTTGCCTAATCCAGTAGGAAGCACAACTAAGCAATTTTTCTCTTTACATGTTTCAAAAATCTGTTTTTGATAATCTCGCGGAGAGATATCTTGCAAAAATTCCATTGCAGTTTATTTTTTCTTTTTGATAGAATAAAGGCTTAATATTCCAGAACATACTACTAAAAGCAACCCTATCAAGGAGAGAAGGTTAAATGAATATTTATTATTTAAAACCACATTTCCGGTTATACTGTAGCTATAGCTTAAAAAAATAACACCTCCTATAAATGCAATTACTGCAAAGCCCCCTGTTATTGGTTTTGATTTAAGCAATTCTTCAATACTTTCTGCCATAAATATTTAAGGAGCCAATTGTTTTTAAATTTTTGTGTCATGCTTCTGAAAATAACCTATCTAGATTCTTACTCAACCATCTCAAATGCTTTCTTTCTTTTCCCTGCCTGTATCCCTCTATATATTCTTCAGTAGCATATCTTTGTTCTAAATTTTGCATACAATCCTCATATCCTTGTTTAAATGTTGGTTCTATCATTGTATTTTTATTATTTTCGTATTTTTAATGTTTATTGTGCTTTACACCACTAAAAATACTAAAGCTACTGCTATTAATACAAGCGAAGCTAAAAAGCCCCATAATTCAATGCTTCCGAAGAATATTTTATTTCCGTCTAAATCTGAAATTGGAAGCATGTTAAAAAGCGCATAAAATACGCTTAAACTTACAAAATTCATTGGTTCTGGTGTTCCAATCAAATAACCAACTACTGCAAAGAAAAGGTTTGCAAGAATGCCAGATGCAGCAATTAATCCTATATGGGATTCTGTCATTTCGCTGAATCTATAAAGCCCATGTCTTTTAGCTGCCCTGTATGGTTTTGGAGTTACATCAAAAACTAGTGCAGCAAGCCATTTAACATAGCCAACTGATAGCATGCTTATTACTAAGGGGATAATCAAGCCTGCCGGAGCAGGTTTTTTAAATCTCCAGTTTGCTTTAAATCCAAACCTTGAAATTTCCCATAATTTAATTTCAATTTCTGAATCGCAATAATATGCTGCTACTTTTTTTGCAGTAGTATTCACAGTTAAAATAATCAATATAGACGCTAAAACATAAAAAAAGGTTAAAGTATCTGTAAATAAACTTGCGCAAAATGCTAAAACAACTGCTACAACAGCTGTAATTGTGATTTCTTTTTTATTTAGCATGCTTAAATTAGGAAGTGTTTTTTTATAAATATTGTTATAACGCTTATATATTGAATTATGGAAAACTATTTAAATAAGGCTGAATAAATTTTATCATGAGGATAAAGAAAATAAGTGAGGTTATGGGTATCAAGGTTTACACTGATTCTGGTGAGTACTTTGGAGAGGTAGAAGAAGCAAATCTGATGGAGAACAAAATTGACGGCTGGAGAATAAGGGTTGGAGGAGTTATGAGCTCATTGATTGGAGGAGCTAGGGGTGTTATTATTCCACACCAGTTTGTCAAGGCAATTGGAGATGTTTTTATAATAAACAAAACTGCTTTGCCAAGTCCTGAATCAGAAATAGAAGAAATTCCGGCAGAGATGATATAGTAAGCAAACATGGCCCAAGAAACAATCTTGCAGCACTGGATTTTTACGCAGTTTATCTTACCATTCTTATTGATGTTTGCACTGGTTTTTGCTATTTTAGAAAAATCAAAAATTTTAGGAGAAGATAAAAAGCAGGTTAATGCTATTGTTGCGTTTGTTATTGGAGTGATTTTTGTCGGAGCAATTTTCCCAAAACAATTTGTTGAAAATTTAATATTATTTTTAACTATCGCGCTTGTTGTATTATTCGTATTTTTACTGCTTTATGGCTTTGTTGTTAGTGATAAAGAAAAGGGACTTGTTGTCGAAGGCTGGATGAAATGGAGCGCTGTAGTACTGATAACTGTTGCAGTTATTATTGCAGTGATTTGGGCAGCAGGAGTTGACAGCGAATTATATGATTTTTTATTTAATAGTTCATGGAGCAATACTATCTGGACAAATGTTGCTTTTATTGCAGTTCTTGTCGGAGTTGTGATTTTTGTTTTGAAATATAAGGGAGAGTGAGTTTGTATCTTAAATTTAATGCGGGATAGTGGATTTCTAATTTAGAGGTATAAATTATTTTAGGGTTGTTGAAAGTTAATAGATTATATGATGTGATAAATGTATGATTATTGTTGTACCCAATTCAACATACTGCAATTTATTAATTAACACATCAAGAACCCCCAAATCTCCTCTGCCTTTTTTGAAATTCTTCAATTGCTTTTTTTAATTCTTGGGAATTAAAATCAGGGAAATAAACCGGGGTGAAATACAATTCAGCATAAGAAGACTGAAAAGGCATTATTCCGCTTGTCCTTTGTTCACCTGATGTTCTAATTATTAAATCAGGCTCTGGGATGTTTTTTGTGTCTAAGAATTCATGGAATTCTTTTTCGTTAATCTCTATTTTTCCTGATTTTATTGCTCTGTTTACAGCCCTGATAATCTCATCTTTCCCCCCATAATCAAGACAAAGCTGAACATTGAACCCAGAATAATTTTTGCTTTCTTGTTCTAATTTTTCTAATGCCTGCACTAATTTTTTTGGAATTCTGTCTTTTCTTCCAAGGTGCTTAAATCTTATCTTATTTTTGTAAATATCTTTGCTAAAATGGTTTATCAATCTATAGATTAAATTAAAGATTGTTTTTATTTCCTGTTTTTCTCTTTTCCAATTTTCTGTTGAAAATGCCCAAATTGAAAGATATTTCACCCCTGAATTTTTTGCTTGCGTAATCAACGATTCTATATGATTATATTCTGCAGCTGTTTTATGTCCAAGAGTTGCTTTAAGTCCTTTTTCTTTTGCCCAGCGCCTGTTGCCATCCGGGATTATTACAATGTGTTTTGGAATGTTTTGTTTCATTTGTATATTTTGATTATATAGTTGGTTTTTAAAGTTAATTTAGGTAAGTTATATTTTTTGGGGTTATATGCGGATAATTGATTAGTAGTATGTAATTGTGAATAAGCTGTATTTACATTAACTATTTCTCAGCCCAACATATTAGAAACATATTTAAATTCTTTTTTCATATTTAAAGTATGTTAGGAGGGATAATTTCATTAGCTTCTTATAGTTATTCTGGTGGCACAATTGGAAATATTCTAAACCAGTGGGCAGAAATCGGAGCATTTAGTTATGCTCTGCCGTTTTTGCTTATATTTGCTTTAATCTACGGAATTTTATCTTCTATGAAATTATTTGGAAAAAACAGAGCAGTTGATGCTGTTATTGCGTTTTCTGTTGGATTAATGGCTCTGCAGTTTGGTTTTGTTCCTGAATTTTTTTCCAATGTATTCCCAAGGCTTGGAGTTGGTTTGGCTGTGCTTTTAGTTATCTTAATCTTAGCAGGCTTTTTTGTTAATCCCAAAAAAGCTGGATTAATGTATACTTTAATGGCAATTGGATTAATTATTGCAATAATTGTTTTGATTCAAACTTCTGCTGGTGTTGGCTGGTATTCTGGATGGTGGTGGTATGATAATTGGCCAATGGTTGCCTTTATTGTTTTTATATTAATTGCTCTTGCAATCATTATTGGCACATCAAATCCAAAAGAGGCTAAAGATTTTGAGTTGGGTCCTTGGAGAATTGAGCAAAAGGATTAATCCTATTTTTTAATCTAGTTAAGTATGTAAAGGTTGTAGGATAATTATTCTAAGGTATTTAGATGGGTAGCTGGTAGGCATAGGATTTTGTTTGATAAGTTAGATATATTTAATTACACTTTGTTATTATGTAAATGCTGAATTAACCAATTGGCTCTTAGTTGCTTAACAATTAATTATTTTTTCCTTGCTTTTATAGTTGTTTTTTTTGCATGCCCGGATTTTCTTGATTTCCTGTGCCCTGATTTTTTGTGTGCATGTCTTTTTTCTGCTTTGTCTGCTAAAGGATTTATTAGTTTGCTGAAAGAATCTTGAACCATTTCCATTTCTTTTTTTAAAGGGCTTAATTCTTCCCCATATGTGCTTATTTTGTCTAATAGTGCTGCATTAATTCTGTCAATAACTGATTCTAATTTTACAAGCCTTTTTTCCATGTGCTCAATTTTGGTGTCAGCAATAGTTTTGAATTCACTTGCATCCTCTACTTTCTTATTTATGCTTGATATTTTTTCTGTAAAAACCTGCTCTGCAACCTCAATCATAGTGTCTGTACTAACTCCTGCTGCTTGGGGAGTATAGTACTCATAACCAGAAGAATCTGCAGGATAAGTTTCATTTTCAGCATTTCCATATTCTGCTCCCGGTTCGGGAATTCCTTCTTCTCCAAGCTCTTGAGTTGACTGAGCATAAGGGCCTTGTTGCATTATAGATTGCTGCATATCTTCCATCTCTGGACCAGCTATTGCACTCTTAACCTGCGTCTGGCTCAATGCGTCATTTATTTGCGCAGGAGTTATGCCTTGCTGCTGCATTATAGATATAATTTGCTCATCAGGTATGCCCTGATTTTTCATCTGCTCAACCTGCTCTAAAATTCCCATTTTGTTTTAACTCTTTTGTTTTTAGCCTAATTTATTTAAATTTGCTTTTATGTTAATTGATATGCTTAACTTACGATAAATTTTACATCTATAATTTTATTATTTTGATTATCAATCTTTTTTATTATAGCCTGCCTTTACCTACCAATTATTTTTTCCTGCTTTAATAATATCATTTAAGTCTTTTTTTCTGACAAACTCTAATGGCTGAAACATTTTTGCCTGCTTGATTAAAACTGCCAAATCCTCTTTTCTCGCAAATTTTGAAAATTCAGTTGATGCTGTTTCTAAAAAGCTTGTCAACCTCTGCATATCCTGCTTTAGTTTCTCAAGCTCTTTTTTTATACCCAAAACATCTTCTGATGTTTTTTCCTTGAATTCTAAAAGGTTTTTGCCTATTAAAAGCAATCTGTCCCGCATGATTCTCTGTCTGTCTTCCAAGTCACGCATTTTGACATTAAACTCGCCCATTGCCTGCCCGACATAATCAAATCCTTCTTCTACTACCATGTTAAATAAATGTAAAAAGGGTTTAAATTTGTTTCCAAAGAAAACAAATTTAATTATTTGTTATGGATTAAGAAGATTAATTGGGGTGTTCTATATATAAAAAACTTGTTAAATTAATAAATTACTACGCTTAAATTATAGATTGCCTACAAATTTTCCTAAATAATATCTCTAGATTTTTTATTAAAAGCCTCTATAACTTAAAATTGTTTCTTACCACAACAACAATTTTAAACTATATATTCTTTTTCTGTTTATGATATTTGAAGAAGGCGCGCCTCTTTATTCATATGAGGTAGCAAGAGAAGGCGGAGAAGATGTGCTTTATATTAATTATTTAGGGGCGCCTTTTGTGCCAAGTCTGGCAGAGTACCCTGAAGTTATGGGAAGCACTGTGGATATACTTGTAGAAGCTCCAAATATTTCAAGAATCGTGTTTGTTCAGCAAAAAAATTACAATTATGATTTTAGCGAAATCTCTTATCTTTTAGAAATAGCACAGCTTTATTCATACCTTGTTAAGCAGGAAAAAATATTGTCCCAGGAAAAACTGGTTCTGCAGTGTTCCCAGTTTTTTAGCCAGAGGTATAATGAAATTTTCTCTTTTCTTTTAATGCTAAAGCAAGATCCAATTGCAGCTTACATGGATTTAAGAAGATTTATCATTGAAGCAAGAATTATGCTTGATAAAGTTGGAGATGAGTGCAAAGCATGCCAGAAAAATTACATTTACACCCTAGAAATGATTTTTGAATTATTAAAAGCAACAAAACTTATACAAGCAGCCTCTTTTTATTTTGATGATTATGCAAAAGGCAACAGGAGTATTTATCAAAGATTTTTCAAGGCAGATACTATTCCAAACTTTACTTTTACCAGGCTTGTAACTGATTTGCCAGAAGATGCTGAAATTATTGACCAGTATAAAATTGCAAAAGGAAGTCATGATGAATCCAGCGTTACAATCTTAAGAAGAAAAGAAGAGGCTAAATTAATTTATCACTTAAATCCCCCTGAAAATCTGCTTCCCGAAGATCATTATGCTCTTTTAAATCTTGCTAAAGGAGTTTTAATAGAGCACCAGCCACAAGCAGAAGAGTTTGTTGATACAGAAAGAACAAGGCAGGTTTTTTTTAATATTTCGCGGGATTTACTGCAGGATTTGGCTGACTCAAAAGCCATTAAGATTAGCTATAGCTCACTTAATAGATTAGCAACTATTTTAGTTAGGCACACAATTGGCTTTGGTTTAATCGAGGTGCTTTTACAGGATTCAAAACTTCAGGATATTGTTTTAAACTCCCCAATTGCTTTAACAAATGTTTTTGTAAAGCATGAAGAATATGATGAGTGCTCTACTAATATCCTCCCAAGCCAAGAAGATGCAGACTCATGGGCAGCTAAATTCAGGATGATTTCTGGACGTCCTTTAGATGAAGCAAATCCTATTCTTGATACTCAGCTTAGTGTTGGGGAAATTAATGCAAGAATTGCTATTATTCAGCAACCTTTGTCTCCGACTGGATTAGCTTATGCAATAAGAAGGCATAGAGAAAAACCATGGACACTTCCTTTATTTATCAACAATAGAATGATTAATTCTTTTGCAGCTGGTTTAATGAGTTTTTTAATTGATGGGAGCAGAACCTTACTTGTAGCAGGAACAAGAAGTTCTGGTAAAACTTCTTTGTTAGGAAGTTTGATGCTAGAAACTATTCCGAGATACAGGATGATTGTGATAGAAGACACGCTTGAATTACCTGTTGATGCAATGAGAAAACTCAAGTATGATATTTTAAGAATGAAAGTTCGTTCTGCTTTGTTAAAATCAACAACAGAGGTTTCTGCTGATGAAGGAATAAGAACAAGTTTAAGGTTAGGTGATTCAAGTTTAATTGTTGGGGAAGTAAGGAGTGATGAAGCAAAAGCTCTTTATGAAGCAATGAGAGTTGGTGCTTTGGCAAATGTTGTTGCAGGAACTATTCATGGTGCCTCGCCTTATGCTGTTTTTGACAGGGTTGTAAATGATTTGCAAGTCCCTGCCACGAGTTTTAAAGCAACAGACGTTATTATTATTGTAAATCCTATTAAAAGCCCAGATGGTCTGCATAGCTGGAAAAGAATGCTCCAATTAACAGAAGTAAGAAAACACTGGATAAAAGACCCCCAAGATGAAAAAGGTTTTGTTGATTTGCTTAAATATAATATTAATAAAGATGAATTAGAACCAACACAGGATTTAATTAACGGGGACAGCGAAGTAATAAAAGATATCGCATCAAATATCAGGGGTTGGGCAGGAAATTGGGATGCTGTTTATGATAATATTTTATTGAGGGCAAAAGTTAAGCAGGAGATTGTTGATGTCGCAAATAAATTAAATAAACCAGAACTGCTTGAAGCTGAGTTTAATGCATTGAGCAATGACGCTTTTCACAAAATATCTGACCAAATTGGGCAGGAAATTGGCTTGCCATTGGGTGATAAAGTTTTTCCAGAATGGCAGAAGTGGCTTAATCAGAAGATAAAGGGGAAGAAAGGTTGATTTTTTATAATTCTAAGGTTATTTGTTTTTAAGCTCTCTAAACAAAATTCTAAAAACATTTATTAATCGCCCTTCTTTATTCATTTTATAAATTGCGTATAAAAAAGAGGATGAATTATGCCAGATAGAAGGCTAACTGTTGATGAAGTTCTTAGAAAGCATAGCGCAAGGCTTGAAAAAGAAATAAACACACCTCAAATTAAAAATGTTAATTTTAGCAGAGAGTATGTAAGGTTTAAAGAGGAGATGGCTCCTGAACTTTCAAGTTATGAAAGATGGTGCAGAAGTTTAGGGAGTATTATTAAGCTCAAGCCTTCTGAAAAAGATGCTACTAGAATTAAGAGGCAGCTTGAAATTGCGCATGTTGATATAGAACCTTGGCAGGCTTTAACTCTTGCTGTTATGTCTTTTTTAGGAGTTTTTTTTATTGGAGCTGTTATCACACTTGTAGCATACTTAATTTATGATGCTCTGCTTATCTTATTTTTTGTCTTAGTGCTTTCTTTAGCAGTCTTTGTGTTTTATTATACAAGCACTTATCCTGCAAGGCTTGCAAATAAATGGAGATTAAAAGCTTCAAGCCAGATGGTGCCGGCTATTCTTTATGTTGTAGTTTATATGAGGCATACTTCAAATTTAGAAAGGGCAATTGCATTTTCAGCAGAGCATTTGCAATATCCACTCACTTTAGATTTTAAAAAAGTGTTTTATGATGTTGAAATTGGCAGGTTTTCCACTATTAAGGAAAGTTTAGATAATTATCTTGAAACCTGGAGGGATTATAGCACTGAGTTTATTGAGTCTTTTCATTTAATTGAAAGCAGTTTATTTGAGCCAGATAATGCAAGGCGAATTATCACGCTAGAAAAAGCTTTGCAGGTTATTCTTGACGGTGTTTATGACAAAATGTTAAAATTTACTCATGATGTCAGGGCTCCTTTGTTTAATGTTTACATGCTCGCAGTTGTTCTGCCTGTTTTAGGAATAGCATTGCTTCCTTTGGCGTCTGCATTAATTGGAGATTATTTAAAATGGTATCATGTCGTAATTTTTTATAACTTGGTTATCCCATTTATTGCATTTTTTCTAACAAATAATATTATGATGCTAAGGCCTGGTGGGCATGGTGAAACCAGCCTTTTAGAAAGAAACCCTATTTATTATAAATATGCAAGCAGAAAGCCGTATTTTACTGCTTTTTTAGTCGCATTTCCTCTTTTGATAGTAGGTTTTTTGCCTTTGATTTTTCAATATACTCAAATACCTGAATGGCTTGGTTTGGCAAAGGATTTTACTTTTGGCGAAATTGGGTTAGGAATATTTGGAAGTGATATTAAATTTTTTGATTTTAAGGCTTTTGGCAGTGGATTTGTCGGTCCATTTGGACCAGGAGCTTTAATTTTCAGCTTGTTTATACCCTTTGGTATAGCTGTATTTTTTTCAATAGCTTATAGCATGAAAACAAAAGAACTGATTAAAGAAAGAGAAAATACAGAACAACTTGAAAAAGAATTTGCTAACTCTTTATTTCAATTAGGAAACAGGCTTGGCAATGGGGTTCCTCCTGAATTGGTTTTTGGGAAAATTGCAGAATCAGCAAGAGGCTTAAAAACTGAGAATTTTTTTAGGAGAGTAAATTATAATATACAGCAAGGTGGCATGGATGTGGAAAAAGCTATTTTTGACATTCAGAGAGGGGCTATTAATTATTTTCCTTCTGATCTAATCGCAACAAGTATGAGAATTTTAATTGAGAGCGCTAAAAAAGGCTTGAAAATAGCTGCAATAAGTTTGATGAGCATTTCAGAATATATGAAAAACATAAGCAAAATAACAATGAGGCTTAAAGATATGCTTGCTGAAGTTATTTCTGATATGAAAAGCAACATGGTATTTCTTGCTCCGTTGCTAAGCGGGATTGTTGTTGGTTTAGGTGCGATGATCACTGCTATTTTAAACAGGCTGGATTTAACAAGGCTTGCTGGAGGCGAAGCAGCAGAGTTAGGCGGCAATATTGGAAATCTGCTGAATATTTTTGACATACTTAAAATGATTCCTCCATATTACTTGCAGATTACAATTGGCATTTACATAATTGAGGTAATCTTTATTTTAACAGACACCTTGGTTACCATAGATGCTGGCGAGGATAAACTGCAAAAAACAAATCAAATAGGCAAGAATTTGTCTACCGGGGTTTTGCTTTATTTGATTGTTTCATTTGTTGCTATTGTTGCATTATTCTTCCTGGCATCAATTGTTTTAGGTGGATTAGTTGGTTAAGTTAAAAAATTACAAGATGTTAAACAAGTTAAAAGGTAGGGAATGTTTATTATTTAGGTTTTTCATAAAGCTTAGTTCCATAAACTAATATCCAAAAAGTGATAAACTGCTTGATGATGTTGCAATCTTAATTACAAGTTGCTATTAACTATAAATTTAACTTAGTTAAATTTATAACTTTGTTTTTTCTTTATACAGCATGAAGTTATTGAAAAAAAGAGGTAAAAAAGGGATAGTAAGCGAGTATTTGCCATGGCTCTTAATTGCAGTTGCTGTTTTAGCTATTTTAGTGTTAACAATTTTTATATTAAAAGGCAAGGGGATTAATCTTATTGATAAAATTAAAGATTTGTTTAGGTTTGGATAATGGAGCTAACAATTGAGCAGTTGATTAAAATTACTATTGGGGTGCTTGTTGTAGCTGTTGTTGTTATCGGGCTTTTCTTATTTTTTAAAAATTATGTAATTGATTTTTTCCAGAATATTATTCCAGGAGGCAAAGCAGAATTAATCTTGAGTCTAACAAAATGAATAACAAAAAAGGTTTTTTACTTGGAGAAACTGTTCTTAAAATTATAATTGCAGTTATTTGCATTGTATTCTTGGTTTATTTTTTAAGTGCTTTATATTTCAGCAAAGTTAATGCTGAAAAAAGAGAGCAGGCAAAACAAACCTTGCTTGGTTCTGTAGAAAGCATTAGTATTTTTACAGGAGAGGTTGTGGCTGGTGAAATAGGGGGTTCAAAGCAATATGAAGTGAAAAATCCTGCAGGATGGTACTTATTTACTTTTTTTGGCAAAGAGAAAAAACCAAATTCATGTGCAGGACAAACTTGTTTATGCATTTGCGATAATGTTGTTGATGTTTTTGACAGACAATTAGGGTATTGTGAAGAAGGAATTTGTTTGATTGGTAATTTTAAAGGAGAGTACCAGGAGATTAAAATAAACTATCCTGAGGATGGTTTGACTAATATTTTAATTAAAAAAGAGCAGGGTGAAAAAATTAGCATAGCTAAAATTTAAATGGAATTTGAAGAATTAATAAAGTATATAATACTGGTTGCATTTTTTGTGATAGCTTTAGCTGGATTATATTTTATGCTAAAAAGGATTGGAGTTTTTGGGTAGGATGAGTGAAAAGAACAAAATGAATAAAAAAGGTGAACTAACAACAACTCAATTGGTAACTATAATAATTCTAATTGTAAGTTTTGCAGTTATTCTGATTTTGCTATGGAAATTGAACTTGGGAAAAGAAACAGATGCTGATGTGTGCAGGGATTCTGTTTTTAAAAAGGGAAGTAATATTGCTGGTTTTACAGAAACTTCTTTAAAATGTTATACAAAATATGTTTGTATTACTGCAGATGGAAGTTGTGAGGAATTAAATAAACCAGAAGTTTATGAGGTTAGGGATGTTAATGGAGTTTATAATGCTCTGGCAAATGAAATGGCAAATTGCTGGTGGATGTTTGGCGAGGGAAAAGTTAATTATGTTAACAAAGAAACGTTTACTGATTTAAAATGTTCTATCTGTTCACAAGTTTATTTTGATGATAGTTTGCAGGAAGAAATTCCAGAGCTCGAATCTGGAAAATTAGATGAAGATGCTCTTTATGATTCTTATCTACCAAATAATGGGCCAAAAGAAGGTGTTACCTATTTAGAATATTTTTTTGGTTCTAATGACATAAAGAGCTTAAGGGAGAGGTTAACTCAAGAAAAATCTGCTTTTGGTAGCTTGGATTTGAATAAACAGCATTATATAATGATGGGTATTGTTCCCACTAGGAATTATTGGGTTACCTATGGCGGGGGTTTGGCAACTATTATTGCAGGCATATTTGGAGCACCTGTTTATGCAGTTGTTGGTTTAGGAGGGTTAACTGTTGCGATTTTTGTTGGTTCTGTTTCATATAATTACCAAAAGGTTATTGCTATGGCAGTTGAAGGAGAATCTGGAAACGGTTTTATGTCTCCCTCTATAATTGAAATTAATTCAGAAGAATTTAAGGGATTAAAATGCGGTGAGATTTTAACTTATTCTTAGCGTTGTTAATTCAAAAAGATAGGAATATAATCTAATCTTGCTAATTTATCTAAGGGTTTGTTGTTTTTATCCCTAAAAATTAGTGGGCTACTAATAATAGATTTATTAGTGATAATTATAAGCTATTATCAATAGATTTTACAGAACCTCATAACAGAAGTTTTATTAATATTTATTTATTGTGTTATTTATGGTTAAAAGAAAAAGAGGCACTTTTTTAGCTGAAAATATTATTTTTATTGTTTTGAATCTGGCTTTTTTAATAATATTAATGCTGTTTTTGTTTAAACAAGGTAGTGGGGCTATTTTACTTGAACAAAGCTATGCAAAACAAATTGCTTTGCTGATTAATTCTGCTCCTGCTGGAACAGAAATTCAAATAAATATGCAAGAGGGTTTTGAGTTGGCTGATAAGAATAAAGTTAATAGAGCAGATGTAGTTAACATTTATGGCAATATAGTGAAAGTGAAATTAAGTGAAAAAGGCGGTTATGAATATTCTTTTTTTAATGATGTGGATGTTTCAGAATTCCCTGGCAATATCTATGATGATTCAATTAAAAATCTGCATTTTATTATTGTAAATCCTAAACAAGAATTCCTGCCCGAAAATTTAAACGAGGTTGAAAATGAAGAATAAAAAGGGCACTGATATGATTTTGTCAGTTTATTGGTTTGCAATTCTTGCATTAGTGGCGGCAGGAATTTTTGTAATGGTGTACCTTTTTTATGGGCATCCAAGTGATGTGAGGGAAATGGAAGTAAGCATACTTATTGATAAAATTGCAACCTGTTTTGCGCAAGGCGGAAGAGTGCTTGATAATGTTGGTGAAATAAATTCTGGTAATTTTTTAGAAAAATGCAATCTAGATTTTGATGTAGAGGAAGTTTTTAAGATTCGTGAAGGACAGTATTATGTCAATATTTCTTTTGATAAATTAGATAATCCTGAAAATATATTTCACGAAGTGATAGAAGTCGGAAATGCAAATTTTGTTTCAAGTTGTTTTTCTGATGATGTTGAGTATAAAAGACAGGCAATTTGTATTCAAGAGAAGTTTTATGCTCTTAGCCAGGATAATAAAAAAATTATGATTACGATTTTTGCCAGTGTTAGAAAAACAGAAAAAAATGCTAAATAATAGCAGAAAGCATGGGGAAGTTGGGGAAACAATGACTTGGGTAGTTGCAACCTTGATTATTGTTATTGTTTTGGCTATTTCTATTTATGCCACATCGATTCTTGCAAAAAAGAATCTAGATTCAGATGTTTTGCCAAAAGTAAAAGATGCAAAGACAACTGAACTATTGGCTGTAAAATCTGTTAGTGCTTATTTTTTAACTCATGCAAGTGATGAGCAAACTGTATTCAGCTATCTGCAAAAAGGGGATAACTTAAATGAAAAAACAGGGCTAATAGCTTACAAAATATTTGATAACATTTATGATTATCATGGAACATTGGACTTAAATCCAAATTTTTGGTTAAAGATTTTTTATAGCTCAAAAAGAGGCGTGATAGATACTGGTTATGCGCCAGATACATCTTATTTCAGCGAAAAATGCTTTGGTTATGCTGCAAATAAAAGAACAATTTTTTCATATAAAATAGATAATGATAAATCACTTAATATGTGCCTTTTATTATATACAGAGAGGTTGAAAAATGAAAAATAAAAAAGCAGACATACCAGTCACAATTTTGGTAATTGGGGTTTTTGCAATTTGCCTTATGGCTTTGTTTAGTTTTCTTTATGTTTCTGCTGTTAAAAAAAATAATTTTCCAGGAATTAACTTGATGGAAAGTTTAAATGTAGACATAGAGAAATTTAATTTTTATAATAAAGAAATGGAGTTTTCTCTTGTTACCATTAAGAATTTTGCGGATTTAAGTATTGCTGCTGATTCACGAGAAGATAAGATAATCTTTGAAAAATCAATCATGAAAACAGACAGGCATGGGTTTTTGTGGTTGCAAAAAAGAGAAGAGCCGGTTGTTTATATTAAGCATTTTTTAGAATTAAAACCCCAAAAGTGACTAGTGTTTGTAAGAAAATTTTCATAACTTAATTTTAATTTGCATAATTATGTTTGAATTTTGATTTAAATTATTAATGTTGACAGGTTTATGTTTGGTTATTAACTATGCTTTATCACCAATTCACTACTAACACTAACAAAACATTTTTAAACAAGTTTTACTTTGGTTAAATATGCAAAAAAGAGGGCAGGAGCTAAGCACAGCAACAATAATTCTTATTGTACTTGGGGTAATAGTGCTGGTTGTTCTTGCTTTAGGATTTTTTATTGGGTGGGATAAATTAACTCCATGGCTTTCAAGAGACAATGTTGACAGTGTTGTTAAGGGATGCGCTCTTGCATGCTCTACTGATGCTACTTATGATTTTTGTACAAAAGTAAGAACGCTAAAAGATGCTGAGAAAAAGGAGTTTAAAACAACTTGCGCAGTATTTTCAGCTGTTGATGATTTTAATGAATATAGTGTTACCAGTTGCCCTGCTTTGAATTGCAAAAAACCTTGTGAGGAAATTATGGTAAATGAAAAAGCCGGTGTGCTTTCCAAAGAAGGAGAAGTTGATAAATGCAAAATTACAGATGGAACTGAAATTTACGATGTTACATCCATAGCTACATTTCCTAATAAATAAACCCCTAAATTAATTCTGCGATAATTCAAAAAATAAAATAAATGCAATTTGGTGCAAAAATGGAGATAATAAGGATAAAAAATGGAATATGCATTTTCCCAAAAAAGAAATAAGCTCAAAGACAAATATAAGGATAAAAAGCGATATCCTTATAAAGTTGGAGGGCGTAGAAGGATTAGAATTGATTCTGAGAGAAATAAGACAGAGAATAAAAAATGAGCAAAAAAATATGTAATATTTGCGGAGATGAAATCGAAGATTTTGGAGCTGTTTCATTTTCACAAGACGAAGATGGAAATCCAAAAGAAATTCATTTATGCAGAAAGTGCTCTGTTCAAATTAGCGGAGGAGTGTGATTTTTAGTAAATTTGACTAATGAACTTAACTTATATGCCAAGGAGCTCTTAATCATTAGCAATATGTTCTAATTATCATTTATATCTCGGCAATTTTTCATAAAACATTTTTTAAACGATGCTTGCTATATTAAAACATGTATGAGGTGATATTCTTGCTGGTGTTGGCAATAATCTGGATTATTGCTGCAAGTGTCCAGGATTTAAAGCAAAGAGAGGTTGCAAATTGGCTAAGCTTTAGCTTAATTGCATTTGCTTTGGGATTTAGGTTTTTTTATAGTGTATTTAATGTAGGAAGCTCGGCTTTTTTTTATCAGGGTTTAATTGGTTTAGCAATATTTTTTATTATAGGAAACCTGCTTTATTATGGAAGAGTGTTTGCAGGTGGCGACGGAAAATTAATGATTGCTTTGGGAACTGTTCTGCCTTTTTCTGAGAGTTTTTGGTTTAATATGAATGTGTTTGTTTTATTTCTCGTAGTTTTTTTAATTACAGGCGCGATTTATGGCTTTATTTTTAGCGGTTTTTTGGCTTTGAGAAATTTACGCGGTTTTAAAAAAGAATTTAACAAGAGGATTAAGCAAAGTATCATAATGATGAATGTTATTACAGCAGTTGCAGTTATAATCATAGGGAGTGGGTTTATTATGCTTAATATTCTCATTTTTGCTTTAGGTGTTCTAGTGCTGATAATGCCTTATCTTTATATTTATGCAAAATCTGTTGAAGAAGCTTGTATGATTAAAAAAGTTGCAGCTAAAAATTTGACAGTTGGAGACTGGCTTTATCAAGATGTAAGAATTGGAAAAAGAACTATTAAAGCAAATTGGGAAGGGTTAAGTGATAAAGAGATTAAGTTGATTAAGAAGCATAAAAAAAGCGTCTTAATAAAGCAGGGGATTCCATTTGTTCCTGTTTTTTTAATTAGTTTTTTGGTTTTGATATATCTATATTTTATTTACAGGTTAATTTTAATTTGATTAGCCTAGTTAGGGAGTGGTTAATTTACAAAATTATTAATAGGGCGTTAGTTAGTTTAGGCAATTAATTAAATTTTTGAGATTATTAATTGTAATATATAAGCTACTGCTACTTTTAATTACCTAATGCAGATATTTGACATTTAACACTACTTTATACCTTATTTTAACTTATTAATTTCAAATCAAAATCACGGAATCCTTCTTGGCAATATTATTTTTTCCCCCTCTCTTATTTTTCTAATTTTCGGTTTTCTTGTTGTTTTTAATCCTGCTGGGGTTTTTGCAAGTTTTTTTTGGATTTTTGCAAGTTCTTCTTCACTGGCTTTTTTTCGTGCTGAGTTTAAATTTTCAGATTCATAAACAGGCAAGATATTCAGTATTGCATGCTCAAAAGCATTTGAGGAGATTATTGAAACATCTTTTGGCTTAAACTTTGTTTTGATCTTTTTCACAATTTTTTTTGCAAGGAAAAAAGCTGAATGGGGTAGTTTTTCTATATCAGAAATATGGGTTTTTGGGATTATTAGCACATGTGCTTCTGATACGGGGTTTATTTCCAGTACTGCTATTGCCTCTTTATTTTCATCTATTTTGCAAGAAGGAGTTTGGTTGTTAATAATTGAGCAAAATATGCATTGAAGGGGATGCTCACCAGTTTTATTATCAGTAGTATTGTTAGCAGAATTTTCATCCTCTTCATTATCCCCTGTAGATTTAATCAATTTATTCTGGATTAAAAACTGCTCAAGCTGTTCATTATTCATTGCATTTATTTGCTGAATGGCTTGTTCTTTCTGGAGCGAAGGAAAATTTTCCATTTGAGAAATAATTTGTTTTTTTATTTCTTCAGCTTGTTCCCCTGTTATCATATTATGGATAGTTTTAAATTTAATTTATGTTTTTATATCTAACCAAATTCCCTTCTCATGTCAATAATTTGTGCAGAACTGACATCTTTTATGGCGCTAAGGGCTTTCTCAATTGGGTCAAGTTCTTGGCTCTCTGGAATTAAAAATGTTAAAATAAGAGCTATTAATCCAAAAGCAATTGGCTCTTGTTTTGTTTCACCAAGAGTGCCATGGCTTTTTTTGATTATAGTTTCTGCTTTTAATTTTATTTTTTTTAAATCTACTTCAGTAGAGGTGGGCATAAGTTTTATCTTTACGATTGTGTTTCCCATGCTTAATTTTATTTTAAGAGGTTTATAAGGTTTCTGTATAATAATGCTTAAAAACAACTCTTTGTTTTTTGGTTTATGATTCACGGAAATTATGAAAGGATTTTAGAAAAAATATCTAAAGCTTCTGGTTTGGATAAAGAGGAAATTGACAGAAGAGTAGAAGCCAAAAGAGCAAAGCTTTCTGGTTTAATTAGTAAGGAAGGAGCTGCGCAAGTTACAGCGTCTGAGCTCGGAATAAACTTTGATAATGAAAAATTAAAAATCAATGAGCTGCTGTCTGGCATGAAAAAAGTTAATACTCTTGGCAAAATAATTGGTATATTTCCTGTGAGGGAGTTTGAAAGAAACGAAAAGAAAAATAAAGTTGTTAATCTAATTATTGCAGATGACACATCTAATATAAAAATTGTTTTATGGGATACTAACCATATTGAATTAATTGAAAAAAGCAAGATTAAGCAGGGAGATGTTGTTGAAATTGCCAATGCTTCAATGAGGGATAATGAACTGCATCTTAGCAGTTTTTCAGAATTTAAATTAAGCAGCGAGAACTTAGAAAATGTTCAGGAAGTGATTATGCTTAGAGAAAAGAATTTGAATGATTTGAAGCCAATGGATCAGGTAAAAATAAGAGCCTTTATTGTTCAGGTTTTTGAGCCCAGATTTTTTTATGTTTGCCCTGAGTGCAGTAAAAAAGCTGTTTCAGAAGGAGAGAATTTTGTTTGCGGGGTTCATGGCAAAATTATTCCTGAAAAAAAAGCTTTGATGAACATTGTTTTAGATGATGGGACAGAGAACATAAGAGCAGTTTTGTTTGAGAGGGCATTTAAATCCTTGGGACTGAACACTGCTGACATGGAAAGCACAGATAGTTTTATCCAGCAGAAAATTGATCTAATTGGCAAAGAATTATTATTTTCAGGAAATGCCAGGACAAACAAGCTGTTTAATAATTTAGAGTTTGTAATAGATAGTGCAGAAGAAATTAATTTGGTCGAATTGATTGAAAGTTTAGAGAAGATTTAAGGCATGTTTTTAAGGGAACTTTAGTTAATTCGGTAAGGTGTAGTATGCAATAGGTATCTATTTTTAGTAATTTATCCATGTTATATCCTAAACTAATCTGGCTCTAATCTAGATCTTGTTTTTTTATTAAAATTAGCCCAATATAAAAACGTGAAGTTTTTATACTCCTCTTTCTTATATTTTTAATGGCAAAAGAGGCGGAGAAACAAGATTTGTTTTTTGCAGTGGTTATTGCAATTAGCCTGACATTTTTTCTTTCTTTTTCACTTACAGGGCAGGCAGTAATAACTGAGAATGATATAAGGCTTATTTACAGATGCTATGATCCCGGAACAGGGCTTAGATTAGCAACTGCAGATCCAGGCAAAGACTGCACTGGAAAAATTGAAGCCGGAGGAAACGGGTATTTTAAAGAAACAACTATTGGTTATCTGCTTATAGGATATAGGAGAGGGACAAGGGGAATTTATGAGTGTTATGGTTCTCTTGATAAAAAATATAAAACTGATATATTTAGAGATTGCGAGAATTATGATAAAAAAGCTATTTTAGGTTATGCTTATCCTTTTGAACAAGAAAATACACATGCAGTATGGCAATGTGTTAGTGCTAAAACAGGGAGTTATATGCCTTCAGCAGATCCTAATATAGATCAAAATGAGCAGAGTTGTGAAACAGAAGAGTGGAAGAGCAAATATATCCTGGGGTATTTCTTGACAAATAAGCCTTAGAAAATGATGACCAGAACACATCTTGCAATTGTTGCATTTGCAATTTTGGTTTTAATTGGGTATGTTGAAAATAAGCTGGTTTTTGTAACTATCGCTCTCATAGCCACCCTGATTCCTGATATTGATACTGAGTTTTCCAGTCTCGGTAAAAAAAGAATCTTTAGATCCTTGCAGTGGTTTGTTAAGCATAGGGGTTTAATCCACAGCTTTACTTTCCTTATTTTAATAACGATCTTATTTACTTTGTTTATCCCCTTTTTGGCATTTGGATTTTTTGTAGGTTATAGCCTGCACCTATTTGCAGATAGTTTTACAATTGATGGGATACAGCCGTTTTTCCCTGTAAAGAAAAAAATTGCTGGTAAAATCAGGGTTGGTGGTATTGTTGAAGTTAGTGTTTTTGTATTTTTTGTTTTAGCAGACGCTTTTCTTTTGGTTATGAAAATTGTTGCTTATTTTTAATTGATTTCTTAATAAGGTTATTCTAGATTAGTTTATTGTGGATTTCTGGTTGTTTGTTTTTAAGTTAGCTACAAAGCCTCTTTTGGGCTTACTAACTAGTTGTTTAATTAGCTAAAATATTAAAGCTAATAAAAGACCATGAAATTAATTGTAGAAATACTCAATAATCATTAAATCTTGGTTTTTTTAAATAATATATTCAAGAGATATAAACCTTATAAATGCTGGCTTGTTTTTTTGTGTATGACAATTAAAAAAGATAATTCTGAAAGTGAAACAGAAACTAAAACAGAGCCTCAGCTTACTGATTTGCCTGGAATTGGGCCTGCTGTTGCTTCTAAGCTCGAATCAGCTGGGATCTATGATTTAATGAGTCTAGCTGTAATGAGTCCAAGCGAATTAGCTGAAATAGCAGGTGTTGGAGCTGCTGTTGCGAGAAAAGCTATACAGGCAGCACGCAAAATGCTGGATTTGGGTTTTCAGGAAGGAACAGAATATGCCAGAAGAAGAGAGGATGTCCATAATATTACAACAGGAAGTCAAAATATTGATGCACTTTTGGGTGGAAAAGGGGTTGAGAGCAGAGCAATAACAGAAGCATTTGGAGCTTATGGAAGTGGGAAAACTCAGTTGGGTTTAATGCTAGCAGTAAATGTGCAGTTGCCTTTGGATAAAGGGGGTGCAAATGGCAAGGCTGTTTTTATTGATACAGAAGGGACTTTTCGTCCAATAAGAATTAAGCAAATGGCAGAAGCAATTGGGGCAAATCCTGAAAAAGTTTTAAAAAATATATTTGTTGCAAGAGCATTTAATTCTGACCATCAGATTTTATTGCTTGATAAGATTTCAGAAATGATTAAAAATGGGGAGCCGATAAAATTGGTGGTTGTTGATTCACTTACTGCGCATTTTCGAGCAGAATTTGCAGGCAGGGGCATGCTTGCAGACAGGCAGCAAAGACTTAATAAATATCTACATCAGTTAATGAAAATTGCAGAGCAACATAATCTTGCAGTTTATGTTACAAATCAAGTAATGGCAAATCCTGCACAGATGTTTGGAGACCCAACAACAGCTATTGGGGGGAATATTGTAGGACACGCCTCAACTTACAGAATGTATTTTCGCCGAGGAAAAAAAGACTCGAGAGTTGCGAAATTAATTGATTCTCCTAATTTGCCTGACAATGAATGCGTATTTTTCTTGACACAAGCTGGCATTAGAGACGGGGTTGTTGAGGAAGATTGATTATTTAATTTATGTCTTAATCTTAGATATTTGTTGAAATTATTTGATTACCTAATCTTGGTTTAAACCATCTATCAATTTTATCCAGCTTTTTTAGTAATACCTTAGTTTTACTATTTTATTAATTAAGTTATTGTAAGGATAATATAAATATCAAAGTTTATGCTTCAGTATTCTTCACAAACATAACCTGCGGCTTGTCACTTGTAATTTCTTTTAAAGGGCATTGCATTCCTTCCTTTTTTGCAAAATCAGCATCAGAAATTGCAGAGTTTAAACGGCTTGAAATATATTCAGCTACTCCCATGTTACTTGCCCCAGGATATTCAATGCCTTCACACGAGTTATACAGCTTGTCAATTAGCCAGTCAGCCCCTAAAAAGATTATTGGTTGTTCTGAATTTATTGAATTTTCAAGTCCAGTTTTATTTATTGTTATTTCATCTGTTGGCAAAACTATGCTGGTTTCTGCAAAGACTTTTATTGTTGCACTTCTGCTTAAATTAGAGTCATCCGGTATTGTGGTGTTTTCTAATCTAATTTTTATGCTTAGGCTATATTCTCCTAGCAAGAGTTCGTGTTCTGAGTATAATTTGATTACTGGCATAGAAGTTATTTCAGAATATTCATTTTTCCAGCTAATTACCAGCATCCATGTATCTATTGATTCTTCTTGGTTGATTGTGAATGTATCTTCTGACGCTGTTGAGTTTTCATCGTTAGTGTATTTATACTCTGGGATAAAAGTTACTGAACCTTCATTAATATTGTTGGCCAATGAAATGCTCCTGATGTTAGAATCTGCTAAAATTGGCAGGTTTCCAGGACCAAACCCAATTTTGTCTTGTTCTTCAAATGTGAGCGTTAATTGGGACTGCGAAATCTTTTTCACAAAATTTGCCAAATCTGTCCTCGTTTTCTGTATTGCATTTGAATATCTATCAATTTCAGTTTGACTAGGGTTTCCATATACAAAAATTTTTTCATACGGGCTTATTATGGAATTTGCAGGGAATGCCAAAATAAATTGCGGGGGTCCTTCATATTTTGTTGCTTGTTCTATATCTATATTATTGCTCTGGTTTAAATTAGGTGTTAATGATTCATTTTGTTTTGGGGTTTGTTTGGTTAAAATTGCACCTTTATTTGAGAATATAAATGTGGCTAAGATGATGATTACTACTACTGTTATCATTAATATTATTGTCGTGCCTCTTTTCATGTTAATAAATGATCTTTTGGATATAAAAAGCATACTATTAGCACAAAAATATTTATAGTGCTTATTTCTTGATCTAACATGAAAGGTTTAAGGAAAATCTTAGCTAGTGCAGTTGCTGGAACTATTTTAGCGACAACTGGCTGTGCTGGATATAACATTAGAATGTCTTCTGTGATGATTGACAGGGAAGGAGAAAGAGATTTTTTAATTGGTTATGGTTGTTTAGCAAAAGGCGGAAGTTATACTGAAATTGGAATATTAAACTTAGCTGGTGACAATCATTGGTATGCAAAGGTAATCCCAATATTTAACACACATACAGCAACAGAAGCTGAAGAAAAAGAGAAAAAAACCACTTTGCAGGTTGGAAGCGTTGGTTATGCAGAAGGCAGTTGTTTTCAGTTAAATTATCTGACTTTTAGGGGAAATAAAAACCCATTTTGGAAAAAATTTTCTCCATTAATTGGTTGGCATAAAGGGGAAAAAGAAATTTAATTCTTGGCATTTAAAGATTAGTTTAGCAATGTTTTCTTCATTTAATTGTAAATTTGTTGTCTATGTCCAATCTTAAGAATTTTTATTGAATCTTTATCAAAAAGAAAAAGAATCCTGTAATCCCCAACCCTTAATCTGTAATCATTACTTGCCTTTAATTTTTTAATGTCACAAGAAGATGAATTTCTTGACATTTCATCAATCTTTTTTATTATTCTTCTAGAAATTGAAGTTTCTAATTTGTTTAATTCCTTTAAAGCCTCTTTTTCATAAAATATCTGGTATTTCATTATAGCCCAAATTTTGTTTTGACATCTGCGTGAGAAATAAAATCTTTGCTTTTTCTTCTCTCTTCTAATTCTTTCTTAGTTCTTTCATTTATATCTAAATCATCTTCTATCATTCTTTCAATTATATCATTGTAGGTTTCCCTTTCTATCATTTTCATTTTATCTAAAACTAATTTTACATTATCTGAAATTTGTATTGTGGTTGACATTTTTATAACTCCCTATAATTAGTTGTAAACAACTATAGTTTATAAATATTTTTGTTTTATGTAAAAGATTTAATCCTAAGGATTAATGCCCCCACGAAAGAATTAACATTAGGTTAATGTTATTTCAAAAAAGAAACATTTATATAATGCATTATAATGCATTATAATATGGAAACTTTAATAAAACAAACTAGGGAGGTTGGAACCTCTGCAGGAGTTTTGTTGCCAAGAAAATGGCTGAATAAGCAGGTAGTCGTAACTCTTTTACAGCCTTCAAAAGAAGAAATAGCCAAAGAAGTAATGGAAATAATCCTCAAAAACAATATAAATGAAGAAATAAAAGGAGTTTACCTTTATGGAAGCTATGCAAGAGGGGATTATGACCCTTATAGTGATATAGACCTTTTAATGATAACAAAAGAAACAAATAAGTTAATCAATCATGGGAATTATGAGGTTCTATTAATCTCAGAGGAAAATTTCTCAAAAAACTTGCCTGATAGTTTATATTATACATCTATGCTAAAAGAATTGAAAACTATAATCAATAAAGACCTAATTGAAAGATATTCCATAAGCAAATATAGATTGAACGTTAAAAGGGTATTGAATGAAATTGGCAGGGTATTGAAAATTAATAAAGACACTGTAAAGATATGCGAAGACAATAATAAAAAAATACCTGATGGAATAGCTTATTCGATTGTTTTAAGATTAAGGGAGTTATATTTGCTGAAATGCTTAAGATCCAATAAATCATATTCCAAAGAAGATTTCTTGAAAATTTGCGGGGATAAGAACTATTTCGCATATATCAGAATAAAGAGGAATGAGAAAGAATTAAGAGAAATAATTCCAAAGGAAATGGAAATTCTATTGGACTTATCTGAAAAATGGTTAAAAGAATTAAAAGATTAGAAAAAGGAATAGACAGTCTAAAAAAGGAGATAGAGGAACATTTCTCTAAATTAGAAAAAGACATTCAAGAAGGGAGAATAGAAAGAGGAAGATATCATGCAAAAGAAATAGATAAAAGCTTATTGCAAGCACTCGAGATAAAGATAGAAATTCTGGGGGCTGAAGATGATTCGCTCAAAAACTTTAGAGAAAGACTCAACAATCTCAAGAAAAAATTTGATAGATAAAGGGCTTTTGTCAGAGAAAGTAAACCTTAGATAATACGCCCAAACGAGGGCAGGAACTTAAAGGTACATGTTCCTTAAAGAAATCTGGCTATTTGCCAATCAGCCAGGGATTCCAAACAAGAAGTACAGCAACAGATACTGCAGTAACTAAGCAACTCCAAACAGCAGTTGTAAACTGCTCTACATCCGAAGCACTTCTAAAAAATATGATAAAGCTAACTACTGCAACGATTGCAAGTATGATGCTTAATATGTCTTTGATTTTCATGTTTATTATACTGCTGACATCATTAAAAAGTTATCTTCATTAAGCACTTTCTCTATTTTACTAGCGTGATCCTGTTTTCTTCCTAGCTCTACTCTAAACTTCATTTAATTCATATTGGGGCTGGAAATGGCACTTTTTTGTAGGCTTAGCCTACAAAATCAAAGATTGTATGCATAACATTTATGCTAATCTTTAACTGATTTTTGACATCTTTAACTATAACCCTCGCTATTAATTATTTAAACCGAACATTATTCGTTTCTGCATGAAGATTAGCATAATTAGGGGAGACATAACTAAAGTTAAAGTAGATGCTATTGTAAATGCTGCAAACTTTGGGATGCTTGGTGGCGGAGGGGTTGATGGGGCTATTAGGAGAGCAGCAGGGCATAGTTTGCAGGAAGAATGTGTTAGACTAAGAAAAGAAGTAATCCCTAATGGGCTTGAAACTGGAAAAGCTATTGTAACTAAAGCATATAATCTTCCTGCTAAGATAATAATTCACACAGTAGGACCAAGATACTATTCTGGAGATATTAACCTACTAAAAAACTGCTATACTAATTGTTTGAAATTAGCAGAAGAAAATAATTGTGAGAGTATTGCTTTTCCTGCAATATCTACTGGGGCTTATGGATGCCCTATTGAAAAATCTGCTGAGATAGTATCAGAGGTACTTGAGAATTTTAAATCAGATATCATTAAAGAGATTATATTAGTTCTGTTTGATGAAGAAGATTATGAAATTTATAAAAGAGTATTGGGGAATGGGATGAAAACAGATTTAAATGAGATTATAATGGATTAAGAATGATTGAACTACTAAAAAAATATTTTGGTCATAATGAATTTAGACCAGTGCAATTAGATATCATCGATAATGTTCTAAAAAAGAGGGATTCTTTAGTAATTATGCCAACAGGGGGTGGAAAGTCAATTTGTTATCAGCTTCCTACTTTAAAATTAGAAGGGCTTACAATAGTTATTTCTCCACTTATCTCTTTAATGAAAGACCAAGTAGATAGTTTAAGGGCAAATGGCATTAATGCAGAGTACATTAACTCTTCACTTTCTTTTGAAGAGATTCTATTAATACAGAATAAAATTCAAAAAAAAGAAATAAAGCTTCTTTATATTGCTCCCGAAAGATTAGCTTTAGAAGAGTTTAGAGTATTTTTGAGCACCTTGCAAGTGGATTTAATTGCTATAGATGAGGCTCATTGCATCTCTGAATGGGGACATGATTTTAGACCAGAATATAGAAATTTAAAATCTTTAAGAATACTTTTTCCAGATGCTCCAATAATTGCTTTAACTGCAACAGCTACAGAAAAAGTAAGAATAGACATCTTAAAACAATTATCTTTAAGAGAACCAAAAATATTCATCTCGAGTTTTAATAGAAAAAATCTAAATTTAATGGTTGTAGAAAAAAATAAAACTATTGAAAGAATTATAACTATGTTAAAAGAATATAAAGATGAATCTGTAATTATATACTGTTTTTCTCGTAAAGATTCAGAGAATATTGCAGAAAGATTAAGGGGGCGAGGATTTGGTGCCCTCCCCTATCATGCAGGGCTTGATAATGAAACAAGAAAAAAGAATCAGGACTTATTTATTAAGGATAAAGCTAATATCATTGTAGCAACAATTGCTTTTGGAATGGGTATTAATAAGCCAGATGTTAGATTGATTATTCATCATACTTTTCCAAAAACCCTTGAAAGTTATTATCAGGAAATAGGAAGAGCGGGGAGAGACGGGCTTTCAAGCGATTGTGTACTCTTTTATTCAAGGGGAGACAAAAGAAAACATGAATTTTTTATTGATAAGATAGAAGATGAAACGACAAAAAACAATGCAAGAAATAAATTAAGCCAAGTTATGAATTATTGTGAAGATGGTTCTTGCAGAAGAAAGCAGATACTGAAGTATTTTGGAGAGGATTTTTTAGAGGATAATTGTGGAGCTTGCGATTCTTGCTTAAAATTATCAAAACCCGAAAGAATAGAACAAAAAACATTAATTCCAAAAGAAAAAGGAAAAATTGAGGAGTATGATCGTGAATTATTTGAGAAATTAAGGATTCTACGAAAGCAGATTGCTGTTCAAAGAAATGTTCCTCCTTTTATTATATTTGGAGATGTTTCCTTAAGAGAAATGGCTAGCTTTTTTCCAAGTAATAATGAGGAATTTTTAAATATTAAGGGAGTTGGGCAGCAAAAATTAAAAGATTTCGGGGATTTGTTCTTAGAGACAATTAAAACTTATTTAAAAGAGAAAAGCATAGATAATAATGAGCTAGTGGGTTCTAATGAAGAAGATGGTTCAGAAACAGATTATCATAAAAGATTAAAAAAAATAAAAGAGAATTACGCAAATGCTTATGAACCTTGGAAAGAAGAAGATGATTTAAGATTAAAGGTTTTAAACTCTGAAAATAAAACAATTTCTGAAATTGCACAAATTCTAATGCGACAGCCAGGAGCGATTAGATCAAGATTGAGGAAACTTGGTTTGATAGATTAATTTTAAAGTTTATACTGAAAAAATAAAAATCTCATGACACAATATTTATTACACATTTTATGTCATTTGCCGTCGCTGTTAAGGACGCCCCCAACGGTGATTTGAACCTCTGACTCAATAATGTTATGAAGTTAATATGGGCACGCCAGGATTCGAACCTGGATTAAAACCTCCGCAAGGTTTCGTACTATCCATTATACTACGCACCCACCTACTTAAAAATGCCATCTTTAAAAGAATTAAATAATTATAAACTTATTCAACAAGCTCTTTTTTATCAAACCACAAAGCTATTTCTCTTTCAGCGCTTTCTTTACTATCAGAAGTATGAACAACATTTTCAAAGCAGTCTGTTTTACTGTGCACTCTGCCATATTTTCCCCTTAAGCTTGTTGGATGAGCATCTTCTGGATGTGTTGCTCCAGCTAATTCTCTTGCTTTTTTAATAGCATTTTCTCCTTTGTAAACAATTGCAATGACATTTTCCTTATTGTGAAATTCCCCTGTTATGTGTTTTATCAGTTTTTCAAAAAATGGTTTTTCTTTATGCTCACAATAATGTTGTTCAGCTAATTCTTTTTTAACATTAACCAATTTTAATCCAATCATTTTTAACCCCAAAGAATGCAGTTCTGTTATAACACAGCCAGCCAAACCCTTAAGCATTGCATCTGGCTTAATTAAAACAAGGGTTTGCTCTTCCATTTTACTATTATTCTTATTACTCATTAAAATTATTTGAAAAGTTTATTTATAAAGCTTTATAAATATAAAAGCTATTATATCATAATGAAAGATCAAGCTAGGCTAAAAAAAGAAGTATTGTTATTTCTAACTTGTTTTTTAGTATCTGGGGTTTTATTAAGCTTTGGTCCTATAAATGTTTTGGCAGATAGTGGTAGTAATGGAGGTGGTGATTCAGGAAGTGATAGCTCAGGAAGTGGAAGCTCTGAAGGTGGTAGTGGAGATGTGGATGGTGATTCAAGCGGTTCAGGTTCAAGCGGTAGTGATGGAAGTGGGAATACTGGTGATGATCCAGATAATTCAGGAAGTAGTAACGATGATAAGTCTGAATCTACAGAGATAATTATTGATGAGCAAGGAAGAGAAGTCACAGTTACAACAGAAATTGAGAAAAATGGAGATGGAGAAGAGGAGATAAAGGAAACAAGGAGTTATTTTGATGAAAATGGAAATGAAGTCGTTATTGAATCCAAAATAGAAACAGGGGAGAGTGGTGAAACAGAGACCGAAACAATTCACAAATTTATAGATGAAAATGGTAATGAGGTGAAAGTTGTTGTTAAAGTAGAGATGGAAGGAAATGAAATTGAACGTACAGAAAAAACTACAATTACAACTCCAGATGGAATAGAGATTATTCTAAAAAATAAAGTAGAAACAGAAGAAGGTGTGCAAGAAACTAAGAACTCAATTGAAGTCAAAGGTTTTTTAGTTACAACTAAATTATCTGTTAAAGAAGAAATTAAAAATGGTGCAACAATTATTAAATCTCAACTTTCTACAGGAGCTGAGCAGGACATAATTGTTATGCCAGATGAGGCCCACCAAATTGCATTAGATGCTATAAAAGCTCAGGGTATTTCAATAGAATTAACCGAAAGGGCAGAAGAAGGAGTTTTAACATCTGTTTTTATGGCAGAATCTGTAAAACAAGGAAAATTGTTTGGATTGTTTAATATAAATGTTGATTTGCAGGCATTAATTAATCCCATTACTGGTGAACTTATAGAAGTTAATAAACCTTGGTGGGCATTTTTAGTCGCAGGTGAAGATACTAATCAAGCACCAGTTGTGGAAGAAATCAGTCCAATTTCTGATACTCCTTAAATTCTAAAGCAATTAAACCACACCATTAAATTTTCTTTTTATTTATATTAACCATCATAGCAAACTATTTAACTTAATTTAATTGTGATTTTTAATCTAAAATTTTTGATATAAATTGGTTAAGTTTATGTAAGAATGATAGTTAACTTACTCTAGAATTGTATAGGTATGCAATTACAAGCTAATTTATTTATCATCATCTTCTATCTCAATTAATTATTATCAATATCTATCTCAATTATTATAGAAAACTATTTAATTCTTCTTTTTTATTATCAGGAATGGAAAAAAACTGGTTGATAGCTGATTTACAAATTCATTCAAAATATGCTCGTGCAACAAGTAAAAATATAAGCATAGAAAATCTTGAGAAATATGCGAAAATAAAAGGGATAAATCTTCTTGGTGTTGGAGATTTTCAACATCCTTTAAGAAGAAAAGAAATTGATGAAAAACTGACAGAAAATGAGCATGGAATTTTATATACTTCTAGTGGATTTCCATTTTTATGGCAAACAGAAGTTAGTTTGATGTATCGTCAAGATGGAAAAAGCAGAGCAATTCACCACTTAATTTTTGCTCCAAATAAAGAGGTTGCGAATCAAATAACAGAATTTTTAGCAAGCAAGGGGAGATTAGACTACGATGGGAGGCCTATTTTTGGAATGACATCTCCGGATTTGGTTGAGTCTCTTAAAAAGATAGATGATAAAATAGAGATAATTCCTGCTCATTGCATGACTCCTTGGTTTGGGTTGTTTGGGAGTAAATCTGGATTTGATTCGTTAAAAGATTGTTTCCAAGAACAAACAAAAAAAATTTATGCAATTGAATCTGGAATGAGTGCAGACCCTGAAATGCTATGGAGCTTAAATGAAAAAGTAAATATAGTCAGCTTTTCAGATGCACATAGCTTTTGGCCCTGGCGTTTAGGAAGAGAATCAACTATTTTTGAAGTTGATAAAATAATTTATGATGAAAAAAAATTAAGCTATAAAGAGATAATGAATTCAATAAGGACTGGAGATGGATTAATTGCAACAATAGAAACCCCTCCAGAATATGGCAAGTATCATTGGGATGGGCATAGATTATGCAACTTTTCCTGTTCTCCTGAAAAAACAAAAGAGCTTAATGGGGTATGTCCTGTTTGTGGAAAACCATTAATAATAGGGGTGGATTATAGGGTTAAGCAATTAGAAGATCAGCCAAGAGGGTTTAAACCTGCTAGTGCAAAACCTTATCTTAAGCTTCTTCCATTGCACGAATTAATTGCTTTAGCTTATTCGACTAAAATGGAAAGCAAAAAATCATGGGAAGTTTATAATAACTTAATCGAAAAGTTTGGAACTGAGTTTGAGATTTTGTTAAATGTTAAAAAAGAGGCACTATTGTCTAAAAAGATAGAAAACAAACTAATAGAGCTTATTTTAAAAAATCGTGAGGCGAAAATAAAAATAAAGCCAGGATATGATGGGGAATATGGTGTTGCACAATTTGAAGAAGATCAGAAGACGCTGGTTTGAATAACTTAATAAAATTTTGATAGTTGATGGAGCTTATATAACCTCTTTAATACCAGCCATTATACTCAATAATCTTTTGAATCTTAACAACATTTTGGCGTCTTTTATTATTAACTTTATCTTGCTAATGCCCCTTCTTTATCTCTCCTTCACACTGAACTCAACGCCAAGGTGTTTTGCTTGTTTTTCCAATTCACGGATTATTTCCTGCAATTTTTGATCTGCCTTTTTTAAATCAGTTGATTCTGTGCTTATTGAATATTTTCCTGCTGCGAGATATTTAATTTCAGCATCTTTGATTTTTTCAAGAAGTTCTTTTATTAATATTAAACCGTTGGATTTGGCTGTTCTAAGGCCAAACTCTTTTTTTACAACAGCCTTTTTCTTTTTTTCTGTTCTTAATATTCCTAGTATTTTTTTCGCATTTTCGTGACCCACAAGTTTTTCAAGCTCTTTTTCATTTTCTTTTGATTGTTCCAAAAATTCAGATAATTTATCTGCTTTGCATATTTCTTTAATAGCATTGTCAGCTTTATCACCTAAAACACTTCTAAGAATGCTTGCACAGCTTCTTTCTTGCTGGTATTCATCTATTACCTGCTTCTTTTCTTTTGAAGTAACTCTTCTTAAACTAAGCTCTATATTTTTGCCTTGAACTCTTAGAATTTTGCATACAATCTTCTTTTTAGGGATAACATAGTCCCTTAAATTGCGGATTCTTCCTGGCGCAATTTCTGCAGTAATTATGCTTCCTTCTGAATCTTCACCTTCTATTTTAACAAATACTGTTGTTCCAACTATTCTGTCTACTGTGCATAATACAATGTCTCCTTCTTCTAATGCCATGATTTAGATAGAAAAAAAGAGGTTTTAAAGGTTGTGATGATTGTGTTTATTTAAATTGCTAATTTAATAGTTCAAAAAAGTTGATTAATAATGGGCATTAATAGCGAGATTAATAATTAATGGGGGTTAACAGTAAGGTTTAACTGGTTTTTTATTGAGTAGACTATTATTATCCTTTAACATTAATCCAATCAAATCTTCACTAATTCAATTTCAAGGCTCTTTTGAATTTCTTCTATGAATAATTGCTCTTTTGATTTGTCTATAAGACAGCCAGCTGCAAATTCGTGCCCTCCGACCTCACCCCCAATTTTCTCAACAACTTCGTTTAAAACAGCCCGGACATTTCTTCCTTGCTTTCCAACTCCTCTTGCTGAAACTTTAATTTTATTTCCAGCATAAGCCATTGTAATAATCATTGTGCCATCCTCATAAAAAGGAGAGTTGGACAGGATGCTTGCTATTGTTCCAACTAATGTGTCTAAAATGCTTGATTTTGCGTTTATTATTACAAAGCTTTTTCCCTCTATCTTTTCAATTTTCGATGCGATTTCCAAACCTGAAATAATTAGCCTTTTGTATTTTACGTATAATGATTCTGATTTTTTTTTAGCATCTGGGATTTCCAAACAAAGTTGGATTGCTATGTGTGGCTCGCCTAATCTTCCGCATGCGTTTATCATAGCACTGATTTCCCTTGCATCCTCTAATTTGTTAAAGAGTTTAATAAGGAATATATCTCCAATGATATCACTCCCATTTTTTATTTTTGGGCTTCTTAACATTATGCCTGTTGTGATTTTTGACATTTCTTGTTCATCCAATTCCATAAGAGAAGGATATTTTCCGTTTTCACTGCATATTCCAGCTTCTCTTAGAAAATTTAAAACTCCTTTAGGGTTTCCAGTAATTCCTGGAATATAGGGATTTGAATTAAATTCCAACACCCTGTTTAACGGGCGTGTTGAAGGATAGATTAGCGGACCTCTTTTTGTAATTATCTCTCCTTCTTCAAGTATCTGTTTATTTAATCTGCTTATATTTTTTTCAAGTACATCTCCAATCATTCCAACAATTGCGAGTTTTGCCAAATCTTTGCTTTCTGGTAGCAGTTCCTTACAAAATAAGTAGGTTAATCCAGATGTGCTTATTTTTTCTTTGCCATGCAATTCAGGATTTATTATATTAACATTTTTTGGAATCTGCTGAATTATTTGGTGGTGGTCTATAATAAAAACATCTTCTAAACTAGACTGCTCGATGTATCCAAGACTATTAGAGCCTAAATCTAAAAAAATAACAACTTTGTCTTTTGGCAAATTGCTTATTATGGATTCTTCTAAATTTTTTACAATTTTTACAAAGAATTTTTTGTCAAGTCTTCTTAGTGTTTTAATCATTATTGCTGCAGAAGTTATGCCATCTGTGTCATAATGGCTTAGAATAATTATATCTTTGTCATGAACTGTTTCAAGAAATTTTTTTGCTATTTGTTCTATCCTCTTTTTCATTTTTTCAAGTATAAAATTTAATCTTGCTTAATAAATACTATTGTTCTCCGAAGTATTTCTTCAATTTTCGCAATCCTGCGGCAACTCTGTCTATCTCTCTTTTTACTCTTTTATCCTGCTTATTTTTTTCATAATGCTTTCTTATTCTCTCAAGTTTTTCCTTGACATTTTTTATATCTGGCTGAATATAAAGCTTGTTTTCTTTGAGAATTTGAGAAATTTTTTTGCTATGCTCCTTTGGATGAATGTTCTGCTGCCTTAATTGTTCTCCAATTTTTTCAGAGGTTATTCCTTTTTTTGCCAAGTCAATTACAGTCTTTTCAAAATCAGCCTCGCTAAGTTTTTGGGATGTTGGCTTTTCATCTTTTTTTTCTGGTTTTTTTCTGTCTGCTTTTTTTGGCATTTTTTTAATTGTGAAACTCGGTTTAAAAAGGTTTAGTTGTTTTTATTAGTTAATTATCCAGTATTCTCATGAATAATAGCCCTACCAGGATTCGAACCTGGGTCCCAGCCTATCTCCCAAGCTCACTCGATATTTTTCAAACATTTGCCTTGCGAGTTTGCTCGGCCAAAGGGCTGTATACTTGACCGCTATACTATAGGGCTGTAAAGGCAACCAAGGTTTCCTTTACTAAACCTTCCTTTAAGTTAGCCTCATTGGTGATTTGAATAGAAATTAGAGTTTTAAGTGATTTTTAAGGGTTTTGATTAATGTTTGTACCTCCCCCTTGCTTCAACTTTTTTAAGCTGTTCCAGCACCTTGTGCGATTGGCTAGATATTTTATAACCTTTGATGAAAGAACCAAATAACTTCTCCCAATTTCTAAAATGTTTTGCTTCTAGAGCTTGGCGTAGCAAATGAATATCAACTGCCTTATCCTCAATTTTTTTGCTTGTGTATCCTAAGCCAAAATCAATGAAATAGATTTTGAATTTTTGTTTTGATAAACCATGGTTATTAACTTTATTATTAAATGTTAAACCGAGGTTATCAGCATTATTACTGATTTTAGTATCAGCTAATCTTTTGTTAGGTATTATGCTGTTTGCCTTTTTATTATCTTTATTAACACCATCTTCCTTATTATCAATTTCATCGTCAACTAAGATCATATTGCTGGTTGTCAAGTCTCCATGTATGATATCTGCATCATGGAGTTTTGCAGTGTCTTTACCGATTTGTTTGCAGATTTTAAGCTGCTTGTTCAATGGAAGTTTATCTAAATTATCTGAGAGTTTTAAACCATTAATCAAAGGCATGGTTATGTTATATTTATCAGCTTTAACTGGTTGAGGTATATTAACAAGTTTAGATGCTTTTTCAAGCAATTTAGTTTCTGATTTTGTTCGTTGTTTTCTTATTTTTTTATCCAGCTCTTTTATTCTATAGCCTTTACTTATTCTTTTTTTTATTATGCTGATGCCTTGTTTAATTATTCTAGCTTCTGCGCCTTGTGCAATAATCTTCTGAGTTTGTAGCATTTTATTTGTTAAGCAATCTTTTTATTCGGTGCAAAAACAAGAATAATGAGGGCAATTAAAAGCGATATATCAATTATTAAGCAGTAAGTGCAGTACTGTTTTAAAACAAATTTTTGGAGATAAATGAAATATGACGCAATAATTGAGCCTGTAATAACCCCTATGGATATTATTTGTTTTTTTATCTTTGTTGGCTTATTAATGTGAAGAAAAATGACAATGGCTAAAAATGAAAAAATTACTACACCATAATACGAGTTGCTTATCCCTAGAAATTTTCCATATTGTGAATCAGTAACACTTTCACAAGTGTTTTGCACGCACATGCCTTTTATCTCTTTTGGCAGCATGATGAGTATTGAACTAAATAGGGATATTACCATAAGAAATAAAATTATTTTATATTTCATTTTCTTTATTTTTTTGCTCTAAACAAAGTTCTTTTAACTTTGTTGTTTAAAATGTCTGATATGCTGTATTTGCCGTTTGCTATAATAGTATTAATTCCTTCTTTTGTTGTAATTTCTGCTGCGATTATTTTGGAATTCATCCCACCTAATCCAAGCATGTTGTTTTCTTTTGTAGCAATTTTTTTTATTTCTTCAGTAATTTCTTTTACTTCCTCAATTAATGTTGCATTTAAATTTGTTCCTGGATTTTCACTATAGAGCCCATCAACATCTGTTAAGATGATTATTAAATCTACTCTAATCTCCTTTGCAATCAATGCAGCTAAAATATCATTATCGCTAAATAATTTGTTGGATTCAAATTCTTCTTTGCTTACTAAATCATTCTCATTAATTATAGGGATTATCTTTCTTTTGAGATAATTATTAATTATATTCACTATTGTTTCTTTTTCCTTTTTGGTGTCAAAATTATGGTGAGTTAGTAAAACCTGGGATATTTTAATACCCTCTTTTAAAAACAATTTTTGATAATGTCCAAGTAATTCTATTTGTCCTTCCCCGGACAGTAATTGCAGTTCTAATATATCCTGCGGTCTTTTTTGAAGATTTTCTATTTCCATTCCGCAAGCAACTGCCCCAGAGCTTACAATAATTACCTCGTTTCCTTGTTTATGCAATTCACTTATTTCTTTTATTTTTGATTTTAGAAATTTATGATCTAAATAATTTCCTTTGCTTAAAAGTGCGCTGCCTATTTTTATAAGAATTTTCATTTTACATTCTAAATTTTTTCTTCCCAAACTTTCTTGCTAGTTTAATAAGCTGTTTTTGGTCAAGAGTTCCTTCACCCACACCCATTGTTGAGCCTGATTTTATAACTTCTTTTAGCATTTTATACTGCTTGAGCAAATTGCGAACATCGCTGGTATGTGTTCCACTGCCTTTTGCTATTCTTGCAATTCTAGTTGTTTGTCTTTCTAATAATTCTGGATTGTTTTTTTCTTCCTGCGTCATTGATTTAATTATATGCTCCCACTTTTTTATTCTCTGCTCTTGGTTTTCAACTTTTAGTTCTGGAAGTTTTACTTTGCCTAATCCTGGAATCATACTCTTTATTTTATCAAATCCGCCGACAGAGCCAAGAGTTTTTACTTGCTCAATGACATCTTCTAAAGAAAACTGTCCTTCTTGCAGTCTTTTTGAAATTTCTTCTTGTTTTTTTGTGTCTGAGGCAGAATGGACTTTTTCAATTAAAATCTGAAGATCCCCCATGCCTAAAAGTCTTGATAAAAATGATTCTGGATTAAATTCTTCAATGTCATTTATTTTTTCTCCTGTTGTAATAAAATAAACAGGTGCTTTTATTTCAGCACATGCTGTTAATGCTCCCCCTCCTTTTGCAGTGGAATCCATTCTTGTGACAATAATTCCAGAAATTTGCAGCATTTCTTTAAAAGCTTGTGCCTGTTGTTTTGCCGCTTGTCCAATATCTGCTGGCATGATTAGGATTGTTTCAGTTGGCTCAATTAACCTATTTAATGCAGAAATTTCTGCTACAAGCTCTTTGTCCAAACTATGGCGTCCAGCTGTGTCAATTATTAGTACATCATAATTTGATAATTCTGGTTTGAAATTTTTATAGGTGTTTATTGGGTTTTTTGCATTAATATCAATTAGATAATTCAGTTTGTTTCTTTCAGCAAGCTGTTTTAATTGCTCTTGTGCTGCAGGCCTGTGTACATCTAAGCCAATAACAGCAGATTTGTTTCCTCTTTTAGCAAAATAATTAGCGAGTTTTGCAACTGTTGTTGTATTATGAACTATAAACCCTTCTGCAATAAAACTATGGTTATCTTCTACTGTTAGGTCATATACAAATTCCTTATCATTTGAGATATTTTTTATTTCTTTTACAGGCATCCAGCATACATTTGAATTAGCAAGCATCTCTAACATTTCTAATAGATAATCTGACTGGTTTTCATTTATCTGTTGCAGATATAACTGACCCTTTTGTGAAAGGATTAAATTTTTATTATCTTCGAGATTAATAATTCCTTGATCTTTTAAGTAATAAAGTGTCCCATTTATTAGTTCTTTAGAGTATTTATCCTTTAATGAACTTCTATTTTCTATGTCTTGCAACAAACTTAGAAATATCCCTCTTTTTTTAATTTGGTAATAAACTATAAGTCTTAGCAGGTTCTCTCTTGATATAAAACCTTTTTTTTCATGTATTCCATAACTACAAACAGCATTTTTTTGTATTTCACCTATAGAAAATCCAAGTTTTGTTCTTAGTTCTTTTAGAGATTTACCTAGAGGAATCATATCTTGATTTCCTGTTCCTTGAACTATTCCTATCCTTTTGTATCCTGCTATTATTTTTGTTTTTCTGTTTATTAAATATCCTATTTCACCAGCATAAGTTTCTGCATATCGCGCTTTTATAGAAAGTCTCCAATATGAAATATTTTTAATAATTTTCTTTGAAATTGCTGACAAAATGCCAAATCTTCTTAACAACAAGTCCATTTGTTTTATTAGGATATTGCTTTCAGAGATTAGCTCTATAAATCTTTTTCCTTTTGAAGGACTTGAATCACAATCAAAGTAAGCCCTAATAAATAACCTTATTGTATCTTTATTAGATTGTAAGATTTGTTGTGGAATTTTTAATTCTTTTCCCTTTCTACCTCTTTTTAGTCCAAATATTTTAAAAACTTCTATTAAAGATTTTGAACTTATTATAACTTTATACATTTTTTTTGTTCTAAAGTCTCTTTTAATTGAGGGAGTTATGTTAAAAAGAATTTTTGAGAGTTCATTTATTCGTTTTATTATCTCTGTATCTTCATTAGATATTTGGATATAATTTTTCCCTATATTTCCATCTCCCATAACATAACCAATAAATTCTGCAAATTCTGGCGTTAAGTAACAGGGCATTGTAATAATTTTGTAACTATTATATTCTTTTATTCTTAAGAGATTAAATCTGCCTTCTTCTATTAGTTCTATTGGGACTTGACCTCTCTTGATTCTTGAAGTAAAATGACAATAGTTTTTCTTGAATTTCAAATCTTTACAGATTTCCTTTAAATTTTTATTTTTTTCTTTCAAAATTAATTTTATTTCTTCTTGACTTAAATAGGTATAAAGATTTAATTTTTTAATTTCGTCAAATAATCCAATAATTTTGCCATCATTTTTTATTTCTCTAGGAATAGATATATAATCATTTAATGTTATTTCATCTGCTCTTATTTTAACAATTTTCTCATTTCTAAGGACAAAAAATGGATGTTCTGGAGTTACTTTAACTGAAAAATCGTTCCCATTATTTACTTTAATTTTAATCAGGTTATCTTTTGCTAATTTCCATAAATGCGTTACTTTTTTATTTTCTATTTTAGCGGTATTGGAATTAAATGAAGGAACAAACAGATTTTTACTAGATATATCTATTATTTTTCCTTCTTCTAATTCTTCTTCATTTTTATCTTTATATCTATTATAAAGATCTTCAATTTTAATAATATCCCCATTGCCTAATTGAATATTGCTTTCTGCGTGGACGCATTTTCCTGCCCCATACAAACCTAAAAGCAGAATTCTGTTTTGTCCTTTTTGTAATTTAAGCTGTTTATATTCTCCAAGCAAAGCAATTAGTTCATCATGTAAAACTTTGATAAGATGCTCTTTTTTTTCTATGCCTTTAATTCTTTCATCAAATGCCGCCTTTTTCAGTTTATCGCTTAATTCTTTTACAAGTTTAATGTTTACGTCTGCTTCTATTAAGGCTCTTTGTAGATCTTTGATTATCGAATCTACGAGGTTTTTATCAAGGAATATGGCATTAGCTATCTTATCTGTAGCTTTTCTTAAGACTTCTCCAAATTTCTCTAACATAAACTAAAAAGAAAATTAAAGGTTAATAAAGTTGTGGTTTTAGTCTTAAACAACTATTATCCCCTTTGAATTAACGCATCCTTATTTTGTTAATTATCTTTTATCTTCAATTTCACAATCCCAACCTTTCAATAAACTTTTCCTTGCTGAAAGGTTCAATCGCATTATATTCCTGCCCTGTGCCGAGATATAAAATGGGTTTTTTTATTACATAGCCAACGCTGAGAGCTGTTCCGCCTTTTTCATCAATGTCTGCTTTTGTTAAGATAATTCCGTCTATGCCAACACTCCAGTTAAATGATTTTGCCTGCTCCACCGCATCATTGCCTGTTATTGATTCTCCAATAAAAACTTTCAAGTCCGGCTTAGTAACTCTAACTATTTTTTCCATTTCTCGTAGCAGATCTTTTGCAGTATGCATTCGTCCTGCAGTGTCTATCAAGACAGCATTAATATAATGCCTTTTTGCATAAGCTACTGCATCAAACCCCACGCTTGCCGGATCACTGCCATATGAATTTGCAATAACCTTTACTCCAAGCCTCTCTCCGTGCTTTTGTAGCTGCTCAATGCTTGCTGCTCTGAAAGTATCTGCTGCTGCCAAAACGCATGAAAGGTTTTGCTTTTTGAGAAATTCAGTAACTTTTGCAATTGTGGTTGTTTTACCTGTGCCATTTATTCCGAAAAAAACAATCACATAAGGGGTTTTTTCTTTTTGGTTTTTTTCTTTGATTTTTTCAGCTACATCAAATGGTTCTATAAGTATTTTTCTAATTATCTCTTTAAAAACATCTTTAATCTCACCCTCAATTTCTTTTTTTAACAATTCTTTGCCAACAATTTCCTGCTTAAGTCCTGAGATTATTTTTTCTGCAACCTCAAATGCGACATTATTTTCAAGCAAAAGCTCTTCTAATTCATTTGCATAAATATCAAACTCGTTTTCAGAAATTTTAATCTTGGTGAATTTTGACTTTAATCTTGCAAAAAACCCCTGTTTTTCTTCTTCAGCTTCCTGCTTTTCTTTCTCATCAGCTTCTTCAAGCCTTTTTTCAATTGTTTTCTCTGGTTTTTTTATCTTTTCCTCTTTTACTGGTTTTTCTTTATCCTTTTGCTCAATTTTTGTTTTCGCCTTTTCTATTTTTTCTGGCTCTTTTTTCGCTTCTCTTTTTTCTTCAGCTTTGGCTATCTTTTTTGCCCAATTGCTTAGCTTGTCTTTTAAAAATTTAAACATTTTTTATGCCTTTGTTTATGTATATAGAACAGAATCGTTAGATATATATGCTTTTTCATTAGTATTATCCATTTTTATTTATTATTTATCACTACTAAAAATATATACAAATTTTTATAAAGAAAAATGCTTTGGTTTTTTTATGAAAGGCATACTTGTAATACTTGACGGAGCTGCTGATTTACCCCACAAATTGCTTGGAGAAAAAACTCCTTTGGAAGTTGCAAATATGCCAAATCTTGATTTTTTAGCTGCCCGCGGAGAATTAGGGCATATGTGGCCTGTTAAACCAGGTTTTATCCCTGAATCAGATGAGGCTATTGTTTCTATTTTTGGCAATGAATTAATATCGAGTACAAGGGGACAATTAGAGGCTGCAGGTGCTGGAATTAAAACCACTCGCGGAGATTTGGCTTTAAGAGTAAATTTTGCAACATTTGACCGCAAAACAAATGAAATTACTGATAGAAGAGCTGGAAGAACCCTTACTACAGAAGAGGCTGAAACTCTCGCAGAAACTTTAAACAAAAAGATAAAACTGCCTTTTGATTTTATTTTTAAGGTGACTGTTCAGCATAGAGCAACATTGGTATTCAAAGGGGGTTTTTCAGATAATATCTCTGGAAATGACATTTCATATTATGAGCAGGGGAAATTAAAACAATTTTCTAATCCAAAAAAGTGTCTGCCTTTAGATGAGCTCGAACTTACACAATATACTGCCAATGTTGTTAATGAGTTTCTTGAATATGCTCACGAAATTTTAGACAAGCATTCTATCAATGAACAACGAAGAAAAAAGGGTTTGGCACCCGCTAATTTCTTATTAGTAAGAGGCGCTGGCATAGAAATTCCTAAATTAAAACCCTACAAGAGATGGATTTCCATTGCATATATGCCTTTGGAAATTGGTTTTTCAAAATTATGCGGCATGGATGTTTTTGATTTGCCTTATCCTGTACTTGAGCAGTTAGATGCATATCAGAATTTGTATGATGGTTTGGCTCAGGCATGCAAGTTTTCTGTTAAGGTTTTGAAAAAAAATTATAAAAAATATGAGTATGCCTATATTCATATTAAAGAAACAGATATTCCAGGGCATGATAATAAGCCACTTGAAAAAAAACAGATGCTGGAATATATTGATTCTGTTTTATTCAATTTCCTAAGGAAATTTGCTCCGCCAAATAATATTAAAGTTGTTGTAACCTGTGACCATTCAACTCCCTGTAAGTTTAAATCTCACTCAGCTGACCCTGTGCCTGTTTTATATTATGACGGGCTTGAAAAGGTTCCAAAAGCCAAGAAGTTTTGTGAGAAAGAAGCGCAGATAGGCAATTTTGGGGGAATGAATGGGGATATGCTTTTGAAAAAGGCTGGATTTGTAAAGTAAGATAATAGTTAATCTATAAGACGTTAGCTACGTACTTAAATTTAATTTACTAAGTTCATGATTTTTAACTTTAGATTGATGAATAATACTCTCAAAACATATGCAAAATGCTCATTTTTCAATATAATAATCATTAAAAATAGGTGATTTATTTGATTAAGGTATAATATAAAAGATATATGCTTAAAGTATGGGGTTTTAGTTAAACTCGATTAAATTACAGTAGTACTAATTAAAGATGAGATATGGGCTTAAAAATTGAAAAATGATAACTTATAATGATATCTATGAGGCTTCGCGTAAAGAGAGATATAGTGAACAGCTTCAGCCATTGCCAAAAAACTTTATCCAAGAAATTGCTGATTATCTAAAAGAAAAAAAAGAAATTTCAGTCAAAGAAGATGATGTATTTTCAGATGTTGTTATAAAAACCAAAAAACAGCTTGAAAATGCTATGACTTTATTCAAAGAGTTAATGATTAGGAGAAGAAAAAAGTTGCTTAATCTAGTTTTGATTGCAGCTGAAACAGGGATAAGCAAGCAAGATTTTGATAATATGCTACCTTTTGAAAAAGAATTGTTTGAAGAATTGATGGCTTGTGTTGATAAAAGCGATAAAAAAATAAGCGAAACTTTAAATGGAAAAAAAGAAGAAAAGAAAAATGAGCTCGTTGTTTTTAATACAGATGTTGAGGAATTTATGGGATTAGAAGGCGAAAAGATGGGTCCTTTTAGCAAAGGGCAGATTGCCAACATTCCTTTCAAAATAGCTCAGATATTAATTGAAGATGGAAAAGCCGAAATTGTTGAAGAATGAACCAAGCATAACCTATTTTACCAAAAATGGATTGTATCTTAATGTTACAAATAGATGCGATAATAAGTGTATCTTTTGTTTAAGCAATTTTTCACAAGGGTTAAAGCAGTATAACTTAATGCTTCAGCAAGATCCTGGTCTAAATGAAGTGTGGCAAGATGTTTTTGATAAAGCTTCTGGTAGAAATTTTGAAGAAATAGTATATTGTGGTTTTGGAGAACCTTTACTGCGATTAGATGATATTGTTTCACCTTTGTCGCCAAGACTTAAGCAAGAATTTAGCAAGCCAATAAGAGTTGATACAAACGGGCATGTGCTTTATCACTATTCTAATAGAAACATTCCTAAAGAGTTAGTTGGTGTAGGTGTTAGTAGGATTTCAGTTAGCTTAAATGCTGAGAATTGTCAAGTATATAATAAGTTATGCAGGCCAAATTTTATTAAAAATGAAGAGGACAGTCAGGCTTATGAGCTTTTGCTAAAATTTATTTCTCAGTGCTTTAATCAGCCTGGTTTAAAAACAGAAGCAACTGCTGTTGATTTTCCAGAAGGAGTTTTGCCTCGCGGAATTCCAGTTCCAGACATGGAAAAATGCGAGAAAGTTGCGCATGATTTAGGTGTTAGTTTAAGAGTCAGGACATATCAGGGACCGAGGATTAGGAGGGTTTAGAAAGGGCGGACACGGGGGAAAGTTAGGAAGGCTGAGAAAGAATTAAAAGTTAGAAAGATTTTTATATTTAGAATTAGTTGGCGTTTAATGAAAAATCGTCAAATACTTTTGGTATTTTTGCTTATCTTTTTAAGTGGGTTTGTTTCAGCCTACCAAACAAATATTATAGTCCAAACTGAACCCGATAGGTTTGTATTTATTCAAGCTGATAATTCTTATAATCAAGAAAAAGTAAAATATGTTAACCTTTTAGCAGACGTTAGGGGGATTGCTCGTACAGAAATTTCTTCAGTTACAGATAGATTGGATATTTCTATAAAGATTACCGATAACCAGGGAATAATTATAGATACCGCACAATATAATAATTATCTTGTAGGGGGTGCACTCGTTGCTAATTTTTTAGGTGAAGCTTCAGTAGGAAATATATGTTCTTATCCTTCAAAGATTGATTGTAATACAGAAGATGAAGTGCATATCATTGAAAAAGAATGGCAAGATAGTTTATGCACTCGGGATGAAATGGGGATATGCTTAAGTGCTTGGGTTAAGTTTCAGGAAGAAAATAAATGTACTCCTTCATGGAATTGTGGAGATTGGTCAAATTGCGTAAATGGACAAAGAACAAGAAACTGTAATGATGGCTGTGGCAATACTAAAACAGAAAGAGAAGCTTGTTGTGTGTCTAATTGGGAATGTTCATATTTCAAATGTGTTAATCAAAGTTATACCTTGCTATGTAAAGATGGATGTGGAAAAAGTGAGATAAGAGATAGTGGAGAGAAATGCACTACTCTTGAAGAAAGTTATCAACAAAATTTAGATGAGCAAAGAAAAAGAATAAATGAATTAAACCTTTCTACTCATCAAGTAGTGAATATAAATGATTACCCAATAATTTTTGTTCATGGCTGGACTGGTAGTGGAAGTTCATTTGATGAGCTCGAAAAAAGCATAAAGTGGGATACTCAGATTGTTCAAACTAGTGGAACAGCAAAAGCAGAAACATATAATATAGATTATTCAGATATAACTTGTAGTAATTTAGCAGAATATGGAATTAGAGAGCATGCACTTCAATTGCAAAAAGAAATTGATAAAGCATTGTCCAACTCCCGTTATTACAAAGTTAATATAATTGCACATAGTATGGGGGGATTAACCGCAAGATATTATATTAATTATCTTGGGGGAGATAAAAAGGTACACAAATTAATTATGTTGGGAACACCGAATCATGGTGCAAATGGGAATCTTGGGGGTTTAATTGAAGCCCTTATTAAAAATGGATGTAATTATAATCAAGACAAATCATTAAAGGACCTTAACTTTAATAGCCAATTTTTGAATGACCTAAACTCTAATGATGAAACTTATGGAGATGTTGAATATTACACTATTTACACTAGTTCAGACCATATTGTTGGTTCTGGAGTTCAATTGAGCGGGGCTAAAAATTATGAAGACACTCAATGTACTAGTCATGCTAATTTAATAATTCCTTCTAATTGTAATAATGCATATAACCAAATATTAGACGCATTGATAATTAATCAATATTATGAGGAAAAAATTAATTCCGAATTCCAACAACAATCACAGTTTCCAATAACAGGAGATACTATTGTTTCTCAGGAAAAACTATGTATAAAAAGGCTCTTGGGGTTTTTATGGTGTATTAAATGGGAAATAAAATAATTTTTCTGTGAGGAGAGATTTATGTAAAAGCACCAATAATGATAAGTCCAACACCAACTGCCATTCCAAGCTTATTCTTCATTATTCCACTTACTACAAATACAACAATACCAATGACAGTTAAAAAATTTGGCATTTTTTATAGTCCTTTACCAAACTGGTAACCCACAAGTGCCATAGTAACATATTTTACTAACTCCCATACATTGTCTATGGCCTTCTGTTTAATTTTAAATTTTTTTTGTAATATAAACAATACGAATGTTCCAATCATTAAAATTACATCAATAATGATGATACTTGAAGTAATATAATCCATAATTTAATAAATACTTTGGGGTTTATATATTCTAACTAGATGATTAACAAAAAATTCTCCAATAAAACTAATACTTCAAAAAACGGACGTTTTAACAAAATCCAAGAAATTAGTTTAAGTCAATCTTTAATTACTCCTAAAAACATTTCTTTTTAGATAAATAAGCCTCCGGAGGGGATTGAACCCCCGACCTACTGCTTACAAGGCAGCCGCTCTACCACTGAGCTACAGAGGCTTAATTGAATAAGAAATAGTTTGCTTTTAAAATTTGTTGTTTCTATTTGTGCTTGGCATTATCAGTATGGAGAATTATTAATACAAAACTCTGATGACATATTATTAATTAGTTAATGGTAGGTATTATTGCATCAGATAACAAAAGTTTGATTAATCGTTGGTGACAATTATATAATCTTAGATGACAGATTTTTTGAATTAATACACTCTCGAATAAAATTTACCAAACTAATTAATTGCTAATCTAACTAAATAGCTTAAACACCTTTCTCCACTTTCATAATTCTTATTTCGCAAAGAGAAAGAGGATATATCTTTTTAAGTTTTAAGCTCAGAGTTTTTTGGAGCTTATTTTTGATTACTTCATCAAAAACTTCTTCAAATGTCATTTCTTTTATATATTCAGATATTTCATCTTTTGCTTTATTTCTAAGGCTATTCCTTACTGCTCTGGAAACTTTTTTTCTTGTTATGAGGAATGGTTTAATTCTTAACTGAGAATTTTTGCATTTTGCTGAAAAAGAACTTTCAATATAATTTGTTCCTTTTCTCATCATTCTCTGCAAAAAATATGGCATTAGCTTTATCTTGTAAGGAGTTGTTGTTATTTTGTCTCCTTCAACTACCACTTTTAATGTTATCTCCATACTTTTGCCCCTAAGAAGTCTGGTTAGATCATATGTAATATATTTATTTTGAAGTTCTTCAATATTGTATGCTTGTAGCTGTGTATCCTTGCTAACTATTGGCATTTCAACATCAAAAAACTTTTTTCTTTTCTTTATTTGCGCCATTTTTCATCTTTAATTATTCCTGTAATTGTTTTCCTGAACGTGTTCCTTTTTTTTGATAGTGTGACTTTTTGCATGTTTCACATGTGTACATTATATTTGTCTTTTTAGTTGTTTTTGTTTTTCTTTTGAATTTTGAGACAGCTGGTTTAGAGCCCCATTTTCCTTTATTTCCAAAACCTCTTCCCCTTCCTCGCTTTTTTCCTCTTTGTAGACTGCCCCTTCTTAAAGCTCCTCTTTTTGCTCCTGTAGACACTAATTTAATTTTGTGCTCTGTTTTTTTCTTGCAAAATGGGCAATACCTATTTGTTTTCTTTGGGATTTTCATTTTTTATAAATTGAGTAGAAAATCTGGCTTTAAAAATCTAATGTATGGCTTTTTATTTTTGACTAAATGGCCCTGCCCAGAATCGGACTGGGGTTTTGTCCACGTCAAGGACATGTTATACCACTAGACTACAGGGCCTATAAAGACAACCAAGGTTTTCTTTATCAAACTTTCCTTTAAATAACTACTTAAACTTAATTGGAGATTTATTCAATTTGTAAATATTTAAATATGCTCATCACTAATAATATCTATGTCAAGAAGAGATTATGGTTCTGAGATTTATGCTAAAAGTAAAACAGGTTCATTAATTTTTTTGTTAATTTACTTGGTCTTTGGATTATACTTAATTAACCTAAAATTCACATTTGTTAAAATCCCAGATGCTATAACTGCATTGAATGAATGGATTTTTGCTATTGCCGGGGTTTTGATAATTATTGGTGGAATTAATTATTTAAGAGCCAGTAGTAAGTAAATTTATTTGGTGCGTTTAATTTATGCGGTTTTTTCAATTATAGGTTTTAGAGTATATTTCTTATTTACTTTGTGATCAGTAGGTTATATAATAATAATCTCTATTAATTAATCGCAAATAATTCACTTAGTTACTAACTTAGTAACTAATTAAGAAACATTTATATATATAAAGATTTTATTAAAATTCATGGTGTGTAAGAAAGAGAATAGGGGTGGTTAGATGAAAAAATATTTGCTTCTTATAGAAGATGAGAAGCTTTGGGAGAAATTTAAAGGCAATCTTAAAAAAGATATTAATACAGAAATTATAGAACTAATAAAGAAAAAAATTGGGGTTTTTGGAAAAAAAGATGAAAAGCAATAATTATCAAAGAGGAAAGAGGGGGCAGATAACTTTATTTATAATAATCGCAATTATTATAGTTTCACTTGTTGTAGGAGTTTTTTTGCTTAAAGATGTGATTTTTCAAAAAAGACTTCCTGCATCTTTAGAGCCGGTTTATAACACATTTTTATCTTGTCTTGAACAAGATACATTAACTGGAATAGATGTTTTAGAATCTCAAGCAGGATATATCTATCTGCCTAATTTTGATACAGGAAGCGAATATATGCCGTTTTCTTCACAGCTTAATGTTTTAGGAAATCCTGTGCCTTATTGGTATTATGTTTCTGGAAATAATTTTCAGAAAGAACAAGTTCCAAGTAAAACCGAGATGGAACAGCAACTTGCTGATTTTATTGAATCTAAAGTAAGTGCATGTGTTTTTGATGATTATTATGAACAGGGATATGATATTATTATGCAAGAGCCAGAAGCTAAAGTGAGCATTAGTGACAAAAGTATCATGGTCAATTTAGATATGTTGATGGAAATTAGCAAAGCAGAGGAAACAGCAAAAGTAAGTTCTCATGAAATAAATGTTAATTCAAAATTAGGAGAATTGTACAAAGCTGCACTTGAAGTATACAATCATGAGCAGGATACTTTGTTTTTGGAAACTTACGGAGTTGATGTCTTAAGATTATATGCCCCTGTTGATGGAGTTGAAATTACATGTGCGCCTAAAATATGGGATGCAGAAAAAGTTTTTGATGAACTGGAAAATGCAATTGAAGCAAACACTCTTGCCTTAAAAGTTAAAGGAGGAGATGTGCAAGAAAAAGCTGATGATTATTTTATGGTTGATATTTCTCCTAAGGCAAATGTCAGATTCTTAACTTCTAAAAATTGGCCCCATAGTTTTGAAGTTGATCCAAGTGAAGAAAGTATCTTGATTGCAAGTCCTGTTGGAGACCAGCCCGGATTAGGCATACTTGGCTTTTGTTATGTTCCTTATCATTTTGTTTATAATGTAAACTACCCTGTCTTGATTCAGGTTTATGACGAGGCTGTGAGCGAAATTTTCCAGTTTCCAGTTGCAGTTGTTATTCAGGGTAATAAACAAAGAGAGGCTTTAGAGGGAAGCGGAGCAATAGTTGGTTTGCCAGAACTTTGCCAGCATAAAAATACTCAAGTAAGCGTTAATACCTATGATTTGGGAATAAATCCAGTAGATGCTAAAATTTCTTTTGAGTGTTTTGGAACAAAATGTTCAATTGGCGAAACAGAAAATGGACAGTTGTCTGAAAACTTCCCGCAGTGCGTCAATGGTTATATTTTAGCAGATGCAGAAGGTTATAGGCAGGGAAAAACTTTGTTTTCAACTACTGAATCAGGTGCAACAGAATTATTCCTTGAAAAAGTTTATGAATTGGATTTAAATTTAAGATTAGATGGAAGAACTTATACTGGGCAAGCAATTGTTAATTTTGTTTCTGAAAAATATTCAACATCAGTTGTTTATCCTGAGCAAAAAAGCGTGAAGCTAAGCGAAGGAGATTATGAAATAATTGTTCAGATTTACAGGGATTCTCAATTAAAATTAGAAGCAACTTCTAAATCGCAATGCATTGATGTTCCAAATCCTGGTTTAGGGGGAATACTTGGTATGACAACTGAAAAATGTTTTGACATTAATATTCCTGAGCAAACAGTTACAAATGCTTTGTCTGGTGGAGGCTCACAGCCGTATTATTTTGTTGAATCAGAATTAGCAGGGGGAAGGTTAGTTGAAATTGATGCTACAAGCCTGCCAATTCCATCAACATTAGAACAATTGCAGAGTAATCAGTTATTGTTTGAACAAAATAGTTTAATTGTGAATGTAAGATGAAAATGGATACAAACTTAAAATGAAAAAATGGTGGGGGTTAAAAAAGGTAAGTTGAATAAGAGAATGGTAAAAATAAATAAGGTGGGTAAGAATAATAATTTAGGCGTAATTAAAAGCGGTGTTAGTCTTAAAGTAGTTTTATTAATTAGCTTAGGCTTGGTTTTAATGATTCTTTTGGTGAGTATAATTTCTGCTGCTTACAGCAGAACAAGCACACAATACTCAAGGCCAACTTCATTTGATTATTTTGCAAGAAGTGGTGTAGATGCTTTTACAACTTTTAGCCAGGAAAAATGCGAAGCAGGGCAGGATTTTGTTTTGCAAATTGCTCCTGCATCTTGCACACCTGCTGTTGTAAGGAGCGATTTGCTGGAAGAGAGAAATGTTCCTGTATTCTGCCCGATTATGGCAACAAAGATAAACCCTTTAATTGATGTTAATTCAATTGACCACATTTCTTTTAAGGGAAATTACCCAAGAGAAATAAGCGGAGTTGGATTTCATCCTGCTCAGGCTGCACTTTCTCCTGGAGTTAATTTGATTAATACTCCTGTTGACGATAATATCGGGTATGCAGTTATTATATTAAAACAGCAGCCAAATGAGTCTGCAATGCCAGATTATGTTCAAGGAGAATTAACTGCATTTTTAAGATATGACATTCAAAATGCATTTGGAATTGGAAAAGCTGATTTTTCTCTGTCAGAATTAAGTGATTTGGATTGGGAGCAAAATTATGCACAATATGGTTTTTGGAGCGGCAGGGGATTTGTAAGAGCAGAATCAATTAGAGAAGATGGAGCAGTTATTGCAGTATATTCTGACAAGGAAAACAGGATTGGAACATTTACTTTAAGAAAAGGGCAGACGTCCAGCAAGATTTACATGCCTGGATTTTATTGCTTAGCAGGATTGCAAGTTAGATTAGATGGGTTTGTGGATCCAAAGGAAATGGCAAAATTCAGCATTGGTGGAGATAGTATGCAGGTTATGAAAGGAGACAAATTTTTGGATAATAGATGCACACTTTTAAAAGCAATTAATCGTGGATTAGACCAGGTAGTTGAGGTTTCCTGCAAGGAAGATGATAGCATAAGTGAAAAGTTTATGCTATCTAAACGGGCAAAAATAAGCTTGGAAGTTAATGGAAAACCAGCAGAAGATTATAATGTTGGGGACAGAATTTATACTGATAATAAAGACACTAATATTTTTATTGCAGCTGCTTATATAAAAGGGGATACTGGCAAAGAAAATGATTTAAATGTTATTTTTTTAAGTGCGCCTCAGATACACTCTGACAAATTAAGCGAATCTGATATGGAAAGGATTTACAAGCTGGCAAGGCAGTGGGAAATAACTAATCCAAATACTTTGTTAAGCACAATTGGAGAGGCAAGAACAAAGTTCTCTGCGTTTATAAAATCCTCTGCAGGATATATAGTAGAAGGAGAAGTTGTTAATTCTCTTACTGCTAAGGACCCCACTAATAATTTATTTCCAGGGCTTGCTGCAAGATTAGTTGGTGATCAATCTGCAGGTTTGATTGTTACACTCAAAGGTTTTGCAGAACCGAGAGACATAGAGATTCAGGATGCAAATGCTAAAATTTATTTTGAAAATGCTTTGGAAAATTACAGAATACTTAAAACTCAATTTGCTGGTGAAAAAGTTATTTTTGAAAATCGCGAATTGCCAGAAACTTATGCAGAAAGAGGATTATATGAAGCAATATTAATGGCTCATTTTGCTAATCAGAAATCTAAAATGGTTGAGCTTGCAAAAGAGTTTATTGAATTATACCCAGAATCTTCCAACCTTGGGGGTTCTGTTCAGGATGTATTAAATAATTTAGAAAAACTTTCAAATCAAGAACCTGTAACTCAGACTGTTTATGTTGGAGGGAGAATAAGAATGATTGAATTTGAAGGAGTTTCTGAACCTAAATTTAAAGATTACGGGGTTGAAGTGCAGATTAGTGGAGCAGCAGATGCAAATTACAATGGAAGAAAACCAGTGACGCAGAATCAAAAAGTTTTTCTTTCTGATAAAGGAGAGTATATTGAATTAAAAGATTTGGAAGCAGATTCTGCAACTTTTGATGTATATGTTAAGAGAAAACTAACCGATAATATTTTTGGTTCTGAAACTATAAAGGTTAAAGAAGGAGATTATAAAATTATTGGAGAACAAGAATACAGGATTGCTGTTAATAAGATTAACTTAAATCAATTTGCAAAAGTGCATGTTATGCCAAGCATTGACAATGCAGGAACAGAGGCAAATTTTACATTTAAGATTGGAATTGAGAAGCGGGCAATTCAATTAAGCCCTGATAAAATCAAGGAAAAAATTGCGAGCTTAGACAAGCAGATTGAAAAATGGGAAAAAATAAACGATAATATTGGAAGTTTGTTAAAAGGGTTTAAAGGAGCTTGTTTGGGTGTTGGAGCTTATTTAACTGTGAAAAATTATTTTGCCAATTTTGGAGGCAAAGGAATTGCAAGGCACGATATAATGAAAAATATCTGGTATCCTAAATGCAGTGGTGAGATTGGGCAAGGCAGGCAGTTTCAAACAATGGATCAGTGTCTGACACATTATTCCAGTGAAGTTGATAAAGATGTTGAGTTAAGATATAAAGCTATACAAAATGTTCAGGGAGTGTTGCAACCATTAGACAAAGACCCAGATAATTCCGAGATAAAGCTTGGAACAAGAATTGTTAATACAGAACAGGTGAGGAATCAATACCTCAATATACTAAATCCAAAAGTTCAGGATTATATTAGTTCTAATAATAATTTAAACACCGAATTTAGTAGCAATAATGTTAATAAATATTTGGATAAAGTTCCTCTAAACACTTTAAGAGACATTCATACTGACATGGAAACTTTGAATCAGCAAGGAATTACAAATGAGATGAAAGATGCAGTTGGCAGGAGATTAAATGAAAATTTAATTGAAATCAAAAATACATATGAAAGAGAAGTTCAGCAAGAAAACTTTTTGGGCAGTTTGGAAGATACTCAGAAAACCGAGAGTTTAGGCCTGGTTAAATATAATAAAAAAATAGATAGATATTATTATAGTAATGGGCAAACTATTGCTGAAGGATTTGGGAATATACCAAAAGATAGACAAATCCAGGCAGTAGATTACAATAATAAATTTTATGTTTTGGGTTTAAAGCAACAAGTAGCAAGTGGAGGAATAGTTTATACTGTTAGTGAGATTTATGATGAAGGTGGAACGCCTTTAGCAAGAAGGGACAGCGCTCCTGATTCACCTCCGGGAAATTGGATTATAGGACTAAGGAATATGGATGAGGCAGGAATAATAGAGCAAGATATAAACAAAATTGGAGAAATGACATTCTCTTCAATCCAAGAAGAGGATTGCACTAAAAATGGATTTAGCAATGCAGAAGTAATGTATTATGAAACAGAGCCATATAAAGGAAAAGCTGCAATTGTTCCATTTGATTTGGTTAATGGATGGTATGCTGCAACAAAGCAGACTGTGCAGGGATTTGGAAGCACTGCTTCATATGATGAGTCTGGCGCAGTAAGAAGTTTTTATTTATGCAATGTTGGGGCAAATGGAAGACAAGACTTTTTTGACGGCATTAGAGATGATATCTGTCATGGAATAAACATGGTTACAGGAGCGTCTTATGATCAGGTTTCTTGCTTAAAACCAGCAGAAGCAAGAAGAAAAATCAGTTCTGCTATAAGAGCTCTTGAAACAGCTGAGAACCAGTATAGGGCTGGAATTGATTATATAAGGATTCCAGGTGTTGCAGAGCCAATTAGAGTTGGAAATCCAGCAGCAGGTGTTCCTGAAATGCAATGCCAGGAATTTATGTCTCCAAAAGATTGCAAGCTTTTGTTTAATGTTTGTGACCCTGTAATCTGTCCTTCAAGCAGATGCAATTTAGGAGGAAGCTATACTGTGCCTGATGTTGTTCAGTCAGGAATTGTTGGGAGTATTGCATTATGCCTGCCAAATCGTAAGGAAGGGATTGCTGTTCCTGTTTGCTTGACAGGAATTCACGCAGGGCTTGATAATTTTGTAAGCATTATGAAGTCTTACAAAGGTTGTTTACAGGAAAATCTTGAAACAGGAAAAACAGTTGGAATTTGTGATGAAATTCAGAGCATTTATATGTGCGAATTTTTCTGGAGACAAGCAGTGCCATTTACAAAATTAATAATCCCAAAAATATTTGAAGCTGTTGCAGGGCAAAATGTCCGTGGAGGAGGAGAATATCTTGGTGTTGCGAATGCCTGGCAAAATGCACAAAACTCTGTTTCTTATTTCACGCAATATTATGCTAAAAATTCTATTAATGCATTTAAAGCGCGTTCTACAGAAGAAGCTGGCACAGAGGTTTGCAAGACATTTATCTCTGCAAGATATCCTGCAAGCGGGGAGTTTTTAGACAAATTACTTGAGCCAGACTCTCCTGTGCAGTTTTATGCAAGATTTGAAGAAATTCCATTTACAACTGCAACTGTGCCTGCAACTTCCCAGTATAAAGTATTTTTCCATATTTATGCTGGAAATGACAGGGGGGCTTATTTCAGAGTTTATTTAAGGAATCCAGAAGGTTTGTCATTATACCAGGTAAACCCAACTTATTCTGTTGCAAATGGGTATATTCCAAAAGGAGATACTGGCTCTGAAACAGTTGATTTTATTGCATCAACTGGATATAAAGAATTGTGCGTTAGTGTTAATGCCAAAACAGAGTGCGGATTTAAGCAGGTTACTACCTCATTCGCTTTAGATTATTTAGCAGAGTCTTATCAAAAAGAGCAGGCAACTAAAAAAGATGTTAAAACAGAAGCAGAGTGTGTTTCAGGAAGCCCGAGTTTGTATAGCATGATTAATCCAAATATTCAGGCAGGTGCAGAGGAGTTTATTAATCCTGAACTTTATAATAGCGGGATAATCAGAATTTGTGCAACTGCAAATCCTGGCACACGAGTAGGAAATGAACAAAGATGGACTGATGTTGGTTATTGTGATAATCAAAAATTAAGGTGCTGGCTTGACCAAAATTCTGTGAAAAATTCAATGGAAATACTTGAAGGCAAGACTTTAGGTGATTTGAATAAATATAACCTTAACAGATTAATGAATGAAGGAAAATATCTGAACAATGAGCAGTATACAGGGGTAAGAGAGGCATTAATAAAATTAGTTGGTACATCTCCGGATTTAAATGATGCAGAAGTTGTTAATCAAAATGCTTTACTTCACGCTTTAGAATCAATTGACTTAAATTACACAAAGGTATTTTACTCTTTCCAAAAAGCAGAGCTTACATGGTTTAGGGCGAGAGTTTATAATGCTTTGATTAGGAACGTTATATGGCTGGAAAGAGAAAGGCAAAGCTCGCAAATAGCTGATGTCATTTCACAAATAGAAGGTAGTAGTGAATTTGTGCTTGAACAACAATCTGGAGAAGTATTAATAAAAGATATTAAAGAAAATGAGCCATTCTTATTAGATATTTTACAACCTTCATCTGGAACAATGTCTGTTATTACAATCAAAGCTGTGAAAATTGAAAATGACAAACTAACACTTGAACTTTATCCTTTAATAAATGGAATTTTTGAATTGCAAAAGGGGATATCACAAAAGTTTGATGTTGATAATGATGTCGACAATAATAATGTTGAAGACATCTCTATAACTTTTATTGGCTTGAATAATGATGGCACAGCAAAAATTAGAATTGAAGAAGTAAAATCTGTTGATTCTGATAAAAAATTATTAGCATATAATCAAGGCGATTGTAATAATAATGGGGATTGTGAAGCAGAATTGGTTTGCAAATTTGGAGGTGGTTTTTTTGGCTTTTTAAAATTTGTTAATGACTATTGCTGTTATTCTGACCAAACAATTCAAGATGAAGGGTGTTATCCTGCTAAAAGAGGCGGTGGTGATCCTTCAATGGGCAACAAAGATGATGATTCATCAACTACTGGCACAACAACATCTTCACTTGCTGGCAAGATAATTGTTCTTGATCCTGGGCATGGTGGAAAAGGAACTGGTACGAGTGGCAATGGTATTGATGAAGCAGAGCTTGTTTGGGATATTGCATCGAGGTTAAAAGGAGAATTAGAGAATAAAGGGGCTATAGTTTACCTAACTAAGAAGGTTCTATCAGATGATCCAATCAAATCAGCAAGAACTGCAATTGCTAACCAAAAAAATGCAAATGTTTTTATCAGTATTCATGCAAATTCTTTTGGCGATCCAAAAGATGAAAATTTTATTAAAGATTCTGAAGCAAATGGTGCGGAAGTTTATCTTTTTTGCTTTGGTAAGCAAGGAGATACAAAGGGGGTAATCGATTATGTGTCTAATCCAGATAAAGATGATGAATGCAAAAAAAATGCTGGAGAAGACGGAAGAGCTGGTTTTGATGTGAGTTTTAATCTTGCCAGGCTAATGTTAGAAGCTGTTAGCAGTATTAACATAGCTACAACAAGGGGAGTTAAAGGGGCTGATATGACTGTCTTGCAAACAGCTACAATGCCTGCTGTTTTAGTTGAAGTTGGTTTTATTTCAAATTCCCAAGATGCAGCAATTTTAAAAAAATCTGCTTCAAAACAACTTCTTGCTGAGGAAATAGCTATTGGTTTAGAGCAATACTTTAAATAAATTGGTTAGATAAATTTAGTAAGATATGTTAGACAAATCATTATAGATTGCATATTTTAGATATTTAAAATACTAAGGTTTTTATATCAATGGATTTCTATTATGCTATTGACTTTGAGCAGTAAATTAATAGAAACATGCGGGAGTGCCAGAGTGGTCAAATGGGCTTGGCTTAGGACCAAGTGGCTTAGTGCCTGCGAAGGTTCGAATCCTTCTTCCCGCATTTTTTAATTATTTGTAAGATTGTGTTGGGGGTATTTAAGATAGAGAAGTAAGTTAAAATGGAAAGGCTGTTAATAAGTGTTAAAAGTGATTAAATATTAGTTATTATAACCTAAATCATGGTTATCCTGTTTACATTGCCAAAAAATGCCAAATAAAAAAGATAGATTTTATTTTGTTGAAGCATGTCCCCCAGAGCTTAAGCCAGGATTCAAAGCAACTGGCAGAAAGGAAATTGATGAGTTTAATTATCTGCAGGTTAAATTAGGACTTGAACAATTAGAGGGTTTAGATACTTTAGAGGAATTAGAAAAATCTTTAGGACTTGATCAAATTTTTAAAAAGAGTTAGTTAAAAATTAGTAAAGAGCAGTTATTGTTAAATTCTCAAATTATCTTATCTAATATAAGCCATTTATAATATTGTGCACTATTTTGCTAATTTATTATTTTTGGCTGTGTTATAGATAGCTATAAATTAAAAAATTATTTCTTTTTAGCTTTAACAGCTTTTGCTTCAAACTCTTTAATTTTTAACTTGTCTTCCAGTTCAAGTTTTTCAATTAATTCTTTGTACCTATTTCTGATTGTTACTTCTGTTATTCCTGCAATGTCTGCAACTTCTCTTTGTGTTTTTTTCTCATCATTCATTAAAGCTGCAACATATAATGCAGCTGCTGAAATCCCTGCTGGTCCTCTGCCAGATGTTAGTTCAGCACCTTCTGCTTGCTTTAAAACTTTAAGGGCATCATTTTGGGTTTTTGGTGAGAGCTTAAGAACAGAAGCAAATCTTGATATGTAATCTTTTGGAGAGCTTTGCTTAACTGTGATTCCAAGTTTTCTTACAACGAACCTGTATGTTCTTCCGATTTCTTTTCTTTCTACATCAGAAGCTGTTGCCATTTCATCCAGTGTTCTTGGTATATTATAACTTCTACATGCAGCATATAAGCAAGATGCAATTACAGATTCCATGCTTCTTCCTCTTACTAGTCCGCGTTGAAGAACATAATTGTATATTCTAGAAGCTTCGTCTCTCACAACATTTGGCAAATTAAGATAAGAAGCAATAACTCTGAGTTCTGCCATTGCAAGCCTCAAATTTCTCTCAATTGAAGTTGAAACTCTCTCTTGCCATTTTTTAAGTCTTAAGAATTTACGCGTTTGCCCAGGTTCTAATTTGTATATATCAGAAATTTCACCGACATTTGTGGTTAATCCTTTGTCAAATTTTTGTATGCTCATCGGAGCACCGCCACGCCCTTTTTTTTCGCTTTTATCAAATTTTCCTTGCAAGTCCTGACCTGTATCCACCATTTTTTCTTCAATAACAAGTCCGCAATCATTGCAAATTATCTCTCCATGCGCTTCATCATGCGTGAGGTTTATGCTGCCACATTCAGGGCATCTTCTTACAAAAGCCATTTTAAAATATTAAGTTTTTATAACTCTAAAGTTTAACAGTAAGTTTTATAAATGATTTGAGGATAAGTTTTATAAACCTTTCGCCTTTATAAAGCTTTTGCTTGGTTTGGCTTTGCCTTAAAACTATATGCCTTTTAAGGCAAAAGTGATTTCTGCCTAAGAAGTCGCAAGGGGCTTGAATTTGATGTTTATGCCATTCTGATAAATTTCCTCTACAAGCTGAGAAATGTTGTGGCAAAGGCATTTTAACAGGACTTCATTTCTTTGGGCTTCAAAATTCTTGCAGCGAAGGAATTCTCCGTATTTTCTTTTCAAAACACTAAAAGTTGATTCAACTAAACTTCTTCTGTGGTAAAATTTATCAAATTTTTCCTTGTACATCTGAAAATAAGTGAACATGGCATTCCAAATTGGGCACCCTTTTGAAGTTCCTGTTGCATTATCCTTAAATGGTATGAAAGGGATTGATTCAAGGCTTCCTATTAATTGCATATTTTTACGAGAACTATAAGCTTTATCTGCTGTCCATCTTTTTGGTTCAAAGTTTTTATGAGTTTTACTTACTAATAATGGAAGTTGTTTTGTATCTGATTCATTTCCAGGGGTAACTTCACAAGCAGTTATTATCTGTGTTGTTGTTCCTATAGCAATGTGTGCCTTGACATAATTTCTTTTTGAATATTCGCTTCCCAAAGCTCTTTGAAATCTTACCCTTACCCATTTTTCATATTCATAACTTCCGAAACCACTGCTGTCCAAAGCAAAGTCTGTTTCCATGCTTTTTAATGGAAGAGCAGTTATTGTTATCAGTTTACCCAACATGTCTGTAAGAAAATCATCATTCATAAAAGCAAGAAGTGTGTTGTAATGTGGAACTCTTTTTACAAATCCCATATTTTCTGCATGCCTTAAATCACTTGATATTCTTCTTGCTGAGAAGTTGTTATATGCTTTTATGCAGGAACAGAATAACAAATCTCTTATTGGAACAGGAGGTCTTCCATTATCATGATAAGGCTCTTGTATCATATTCAATAAATCATCTAATAACAAATAGAACATTCTTTTCTCATTGGTTTTTGCCTGATTGTATTTGTGCCAGTATTCTGTATCCTTAGGAATGAAATCCTCTATTTTCTTTTGAGGTTTTGGAGGAAGAGGAATATTCTTGTATATTTTTTCTTCTATTTTCCTGATAGCTTCTTTCTCTAGGTTATGCTCTGCTTGTGCTTTTAATACACTATATCCTTTATATCTTTTCATTTTATATTATTGTAATCTTATCATATTACTATATTACACCTTTATAAATGTTTCGTAATTGAATAGTTATAATATGATATACAGATATATTTATATAGAGGTAATAATACCATAATATATGAAAAAAAGCAATATTGGTGACGTATTAAATCCAACTATCAAAGAGCCTCAAGAGATATTAAAAGAGGTAAAAGTTCAACATACTGGAAGGCAATTAGTACTTCCCATTCCTTCTTTATTTGCGGAGATTGTTGGAATTAAAAAAGGAGATATATTTATATTTAAAGCTTCACTTAAAAATAAAGAATATTCAATAAGATGGCAAAAGAAAAAATAAGATTAGACCCAATAGATAGGGATATAATTAGAACGATAGTTCCATTAAAACTTGCAGTAACCCCATCAAAAATAGCTAAAACAATTAATGTGCATCCAGCTACTGTTCAGAGTAGATTGGGGAAGTTAGATAAAGCAGGAATAACTAATTGTAAAAAAGAGGGAAAGCATAAGATGATGAAATGCAGAATTAATCCTAATTGGAGAGAGAAAGTTAGAATTCTTTAATTGCAAACAGTCGTGATTCAAGAGATTTCTTCATTGGATTTTTATTTTCAGATAAAATATAGAAAGGCTGGTAGTAATAAATGGAAAAAATCTTCACCCCAGAAATTTGCTTATAATTTTAAGGAAAATCTTTTTTGGTTAAATGTATAGAAATATCTAATTAAGAATCTCATTTAGGGCGTTTTGTTGTTCTTCTTGAATTTTCTTTATCTTTAAATTATTTTCTTCTATTTCCTTGTTGATTTTATCAAGAAGGCTAACCATTTCTTCTTGTTTCTTTTCTGGGGGCAAAGCAATTTCCAAATTTCCAACAATAGTTGTGTTTAGATTCTTTTGGTTTCCTTCAGGTGCAATGCTTTCTAAATGCTCTTTCATAGCGTTAAAAACATAATATAAATAATTATTAGATATTTTCTTAGAAAGATTAAGGAAAGTTAGGTAACCATCATGGATACAACCATTAATCCCTAAGAATGCTGGAATTCCTACCGTTCCACTATTTGTTAAGACAAGAGACCCTTTCTCCAAGTACCTGCTCTTTGACTTACCTTCTTCTGTCAAAAATTCTATTGTATTAGTGATAAATTTACCTTTTTTATATCTCGTTAAATCAGATATAGAAATCCAGTGTATTCCCGTATCTTTTTTTGAGAAATATAATGGGCTACCTTTAGGTCTTGGCGACCCTCCTCTAACAACCTCACATAAGTTACTTAATTTTTCAGTAGGGTACTTATTTGTGATTATTTCTTTTAATTTTATTTCTTTATCTTTAATAAGATTCTCGTTAACCTTTTTTAATTTAATCAGTTCGCTACCCATTTTATCTAATTTATGCACTGCTTCATTTTGGATTGATATTTGAGGAAGAGGTATTTTCAGATTTTCTAAATCCTTTGGATAAACATGGGGTTGGGCATTTCCTCTTTTTAGATAATACATAGACTCTTGATTGAGGCTTAATAAATAATAAAGAAACTTGGTTGAGGCTATTCTTTCGTTAGTTGATTTGATGGTAGAACAATCCGAAGCAAATATTGGTTTATCAAAAAAGGAAACATACCCTGCGTTAGCTCCAGAACCACTTATAGTAATAGTATAGCCCTCTCTATTTGAGGAATTATGATAATAAGCTGGTTGTTTTCCACCCGCAATTACTGGTATCCCACCTTTTCTCGTTTGTTCTTCTGTTATTGATGTACCCTTTTCAACTTCATAATTATTTTTTAACTTAACCTTTTCATATTTACTTTCAAATTCTACTTTTGGATTTAGATTTATTGTTTTATTAAATTCGGTTTGTCTAAAATCAATTAAGCTACTTAATTTCTGATAGAATACTACTCCCTGTAAAGATTCTGCTATTTCTGTTTTTTTCCCTAAAAAATTATTCTTAATGTAATAGTTTACCTTTTCAGGATTATCTACTCCCTCTACATCATATAAACTTGTAGTTTTCTCTTCTTCATCTAAATATTTAAGCCCTTCCTTACCTCTTCTTTCTGAGAATTTATATCCCAAGAACTCTCTTTGTTTCCTTATTTCTCTTGGAATTTTTACTAAAACGGGGCTTTGAGCATAAGCTAATATGAAAAAATAAAGTTTCTCTTTTTCCTTTTCAGATATATAAGAACATAATCTTGCAGTTAGTACTTTTTTCTGTTCCTCTTCAGATAATTCATTAAAATCTCTCTTTCTTTGTAAGTCTTTTATTTCCTTTATTTTATAAAATTCACTTGCGTATTCTTTGTAAATATCTAATTTGATTATTTTCTCATTAGGTTTTCCGTTTAAAATAGACAAGAAATCAGAAAATTTAGAATTATAAACCTCTTTTAGATAAGTATCTATAGGATTCTTAATTCCATTTATAGTAACATCCCTTTTAGATTTAAATGCATTATCCAGATGTTCCTTTACTTCTAAACCTTTTAAATTATTTAGTTTTTTTAAGAAAAGTATTATTGTATTGGTGCCTGTTTTCATAAATGTTTTGGAACCTAATTCAATTATCCCCACTACTTCAAAATTTTTTAAGATAAACTCTCTTGTTTTTGTTTTAATTCCTTTATTAGAAAGTATACTGCTTGGTAAAACTATTCCTGCTACGCCTCCATTTTTTAATAATTGTTTTGCTCTCTCAACAAATAAACATTCTATCTCATCTGATTTCTCAGATAAAAATTCAAATAAATCAAAGCTACTTTTCCCATTTCTTAGAGTCGTTTTGAATCCATTTACAGAGTAAGGCGGATTAGTCACTATTACATCAAAGACCTGATTATCCTTACCCTTCCTTTCTGATTTAAGAAGTCCCATATAATCTTTAGATTCTGAAAAAGAATCTAACCCATCACCAAAAACTATTTGAGCTTCTCCATCCCCATTAAGAAATGTAGCAATTTTAGTAGTTTTTGCCAACCTATAATCTTTTTCAATTCCATAGATATACTCTTCAGCCCAAAGAAAATTATCTTTATTCCGATTAAATTCTTTTCTTGCATATGCATTATTGAAGAAGTTATCATCAATTTTGTCCATGTAATAATTAATGATTTCCATTATCTCTGTGAGGAAATGCCCTGAACCAGAAGCATAATCTAAAACATATGGTAAAACATGATTTTCTCTATTGGCATTTTTCTCTTTTATTATTTCATAGATTGGTAAGGAGCTACATATAAAATGGGTTATTGGAACTGGTGTAAAAAATTGACCAGTTTCTTGTTTGATTCCTGTGTTCAACAAACTTTCAAAGAAATCTCCTAAAAATTGTTGCTTGGTTTCATATTTTATTTTATACCTTTCTAATAGTTTAACAACTTCTTTTACGACTACACAATTGAAATCAAAAGTCTTTTTATCAAAGACTTCTTTAAATGCAAAATCATTACTTGTATAAAGTTTTTGCTCTATAAACATTTGTTTTATTATTTCTTTTTCTTTGTCAGTTGCCAAATTCTTCAATTGTTTATCAATTTTTTCTATGTCTACAGAAGAAATTTTCAAGTTTAGATATTCGTTCATTCCCTCCTTATATAAGTCATTTAGTCTCAATAATACCTCTTCATTAGTTTCACCCTCTTCCCATTGAAACTTAAGTTTGTCTTTTTCATTTGTTTTATACTCATCTACTATTTTACATAGGAATAAATTGAATATTTTATTGTAAGCATTTGTTTTATCTGAAACAACATTTTTCCTAAGTATCTCAGCGAATCTGTTAAAAATATCTCCTCCATCATCTTTTGTCAGAGATACAAGGTCTTCTTTTTTTAACCCTGTGAATTTTGGTTGATATGGTTCCGCAACATCTTCAAATAACCCGTTTGTTTCAAATACTTGGGGTTTCCATCTTTCAAATGCTTCTTGACTTGTTGCTGAGTCTCTCATATCCTCAGTTACTTTTATTATAGAACTTTTGTAAAAAATTTTTTCCCCATCCAAGTAAGAAGCGTAAAGGCAGAGGAATTTTGTATTTTTATCATTATTAAAGTAAGGGAATATTTGTGACCCATCCATATATGTCTCTTGTACATATTTCTTATATTCAGTATCCCATGTCTTGCATTCAATCATCAAGAAACTCTTATTGTTTTTATCCAATACTTGAATATCTAACTTTCCTCCTTCATTATGACCCTGCCTCCAATCTTTTTCCAGAAAGATTTTTTCTGGAGAATATCCCTTTTCTAATAATCTATCAACACACTCTAAAATAACAAAGTTTTCTGGTTTTGAGAAGTTTGTAATTGTTCTTCTACCGACATTAATCTTATTTCCATAATCAATTAAAGAAGACTTAAAATTTCTATTTACTTTTATTACAATCTCATAGGCATTATGTTTTCTATATTTTTTGGAATAGGTTTCTTCTTCGCCGTCTTTTAGTTTAAATTCAATCAAACTAAGAAAATTTGACAAGCTTTCTCTATTTATCTCCATCATTTTTTCTCCCTCGCCAAATACTCTTTTATGGCTATTTCTATTAAAGGAGACCTGTCGGGCTGAACTGGTTTTATTTTTTCCCGATAGTCGTCTAAATTTTTTAGAACCTCTGGGCTGATAGAGATGGTTATCTTCTCTTTCACAACCCCCTTTTTCATAATATAAATTATGGGGGTATGATTTATAAGACTTAGTATGATTAGTCATACTACACCATACCAAGTGGTATATTTAAATATTATGGTACCACTATATTTATATAGTTCGTCTCAATAGATTTATTATGAGATTAAGTAAAGTAAAGTCAACAAAAAGAGCAGATGGAAATGGGTACTATCACAAGTACACTATTTCTCCAATACCAAAGGAAGTCGCCGAAAAATCTGGACTTATCAATAAAAATCTTAAAGCTAAGATAGAGAAGGGTAAAATTATTTTAGAAAAAGAGTGATTATTCTAAAGTACTCGGAAAAGTATTTGTTCTAAACCCCTTCAGGATTATCAAAACTAATCTATTTATTGTGGTACCACAATATTTATATACTTTTTATGGTACCATAATGTATAAACAATGGAACAAACATTAAAAACAAACTGGAAAAAGCTTTCAAGAGAAGAGAGAGGAAAGCTTTTGGCTAAATCTACAAGAATAGTTAAAACTCCATATGGTTGGAGAGGCTTTGTTTAATAAGTCGGAGTTTGATTGACTTATTAAACAAAGCCCTAAAAAGGAGACTTATTAAACAAAGCCCCCTAGACATGAAAAGTAAGGATTTCTGAGGTTTTTATGGATTATGATATTTTATCCTGTGTAAAAAGTCGCCTTAAATCAGGACTTATTTAATAAAGCCAACTTAGCATAACACTCGCAATATTTAAGTTTATATGATTCAATAATCTTCTCACTTTCTTCTTGAGTCAAAAATGTCCAGTTTCTAGCTTCGCAATAATCATATGTTTCTTTATCTCTTGCATCTTTATTCCAAATAGAACAGGGGTCAGTAAAAGCTGGAACATCACAAAAACACTCTTCTTCTTTAAGTGCTTCCTTAAGATTAAATATTAAAATAGGAATCAAAAGTCCGATAAGGATTCCTAATGATAAAACAAGTATAAAATCTCTTTCAAGCCACCTTTTCATTTTTCTATAAATCTAATAACTTTAACAATAATTTAAGAATAATCTAATTTTTAACTCTTTACTTTTAGGACACAGTTAATAATAAATACTTTAAATTATTAGAAATAGAATGGAAGAAAAAAATGAAAAAAGATAAATTTTATTTAGTTGTTGGAATTTTAGAGCTTATTCTGGGAGTTTTTGTTTTCTTTAAAAATTCTTATATTCTTGGATTGGTTATTTTTTTTATTGGAGTTTTAATCATTATAAAAGATTATTTAAACTTGATTAGATTTAAAGGCTAATACCACTAAAAAGTTATACTAACAGGAACTTCTAATTTTTAACTATTTCCTTCTAATAGCTATTTACTAATGCTATTCTTTTTTGTGACAGAATTTCCCTCTTTTTCTATTTTAATCCACTCTTCTCCCTAATTTAGATAGTTTTTGTGACAGCAATATACCCTTTTTGTGACAGAATGGGGTTTAAGTGCAAAGCTGCTTGGTTTGGCGTTGCACATAAACTATTGGGGTTTTTGTGACAGAAGAATTTTTGCACCTAAACCTCTAAAGAGCTTAAATTTGGTGCAATCTAAAGAATAAACCTGTTTTTAAGAAGCATTTCAATTCAGATTATTGCTATTGCCTGTGCTTTTTTAATATCTAAAATCTCTGGGAAGCTGCTCTCTTTCCAAGCGTTCTTGTCTTTCTCTAAGTTCTCTTAATTCCTTATCCCTTTGTTCGTCTTGCACTTTGTCTCCAATTACATAACCAGCAGCGCCTCCAATAACAGCTCCTTTTTTTCCACCAATTACATATCCTGCTCCTGCTCCGCCAATTGTTCCTGCAAGGTCTGGGTGTTTCTGTATTGTTTCACAGCCAATCAAAGGAAGACTTACCCCAGCAGCAATTAAAACTCCAGTGACAGTAATAAATTTCTTTATTAATTCCATAGAATAAAAAGGGTTTTACACATTATAAAGGTTTTTATTGTTGAGGATTTGTCAATTAATCACTTCAAAATAAAGATAAGGAGATTATCAATTAAATGGTACAATAATGTTATGATTAAGCATTATTGTAGCAGATGCAAATCAAGGTTAATTACTATAATTCAAAAGGTTTTGATTTAGCATATTATTTGAAATAACTAAAAATTATGATTTTTCAATAATCATTCAATCAAAACCCCATTTACAACTCCTTCTTGTGTTGGCCTTGATGTAATCCTGGCTTTCCCGACTTCTGTTTGGATTATTGTCCCTTTTGTAATTATGTTTTGTCTGGCTAAAAAATGATTTGAAGGAGTTTCAAGAACCTTCTTTATCTCAACTTTTTTTGATTTTCCTTCTTTAGTGATTAAATTAACAAATTTCGACGCAAGCAAATAACTTTTTTTATTTCCTCCGGCCACTTTTTTAGTTTTTCTTTTTTCTTTGCCTAGTTTGGTTTCTTTTTTTTGTTTTCCAGACTCGTAAAGTTTCTTTTTCCTTCTCTGAATATATTTTCCACCAGATACCTTTCTTCCTTTTTTCATATTTTAATGTTGAGAAATTTGGTTTAAATAGGTTTCTGTTTTGTTTGAAGAAATTGTTAATTGTGATAAAAATCCTACCAGAGTGGCTTATACTGATTATATGTTCAACCTGATATTGTATGATTATTAATCTTATATTATACCAAACAAGTGATAAAAGACTAAATAACCCTCATTTGTCAAACAAAAACATTTAAAAAGCTATTCATCAAAAATTAATAATGGTTAACGGTATTGAAAGGCCTCTTGATTTGTTAAACAATTCAAAGGGCAAAGAAGTCTTAGTGCATTTGAAAGGAGACAAGCAGTTTGTTGGCACTCTGCTAGCTTTTGATATACACATCAACCTTGTATTAGACAATACTAAGGAGATGGAAAGTGGAGAAGCGAAAAGAAACATTGGCTTGACTTTTTTACGTGGAGATACAATTATATTTATATCTCCTGCATCAACAAGTTTGAAAAAAGAGTAAGATTTCTTTAGTAGGGGATTAGTTAGTAATCCACCTACTTAGAAGTTTGATATTAACACCCAGTTAATTTTTGAGATTAATTTCACAACTTATTTAAATCATTTTCTCTTGTTTAAAATATGATTAAACTGACATTTTTAGGGACAAGCAGCAGCATTCCAACTGCAAGTAGAAATCATCCGGCGATTTTACTTAGTTATGCAAATGAAAATATTCTAATTGATTGTGGGGAAGGAACCCAGAGGCAGTTTAGAAAAGCAAAACTAAGCACAATGAAGCTTACTAGATTGTTGATTACTCACTGGCATGGAGATCACGTGCTTGGAATACCGGGATTATTGCAGACATTGGCTTTAAATAACTATAAAAAAACTTTGTGTATTTATGGACCCACAGGCACCAAAAAGTTTATGCATCAATTATTAAACACCTTTGTTTTTGCAGGTAAGATTAATCTGAATGTCCAAGAGGTTTCTGGCAGGTTTTTAGAAACCCAGGATTTTTTTATTGAAGCTAAAAACATGTTTCATGGCCCCCCAACTTTAGCATATAATTTTGTTAAAAAAGGGCAGGTTAGAATTGACAAAAAAAAATTAGAGAGAGCTAAATTGCCAAATAGTCCATTAATTGGCAGACTGAAACAGGGAAAAGATGTAATATACAAAAATAAAAAATATCTTGCTAAAAATTTAGTGTATACCACCCAAGCCAAAAAAATCTCTGTGATTTTGGATACTGCTTTTGACAGCAGTATTGCAAATTTTGCTAAAGGGGCTGATATTTTAGTTTGTGCCTCGGATTTTAGCCATGAACTTAAAGAAAAAGCAAAAGAATACAAACACATGACTTCAAAACAGTGTGCAGATATTGCAAAAAAAGCTAAAGTCCAGAAGCTTGTGTTAACTCATTTAAGCCAGAGATATGACAAAAACCCCAAAGTCATCTTAGATGAAGCAAGAAAAGAGTTTAAACAAAGTTATTTGGTTAATGATTTAGATGTTTTAAGGGTTTAATTTTAGTTATTAAAGGCATTATATGTAAATTAAAATAATTTATGTTATCAAGAGTATCGCTTTCTCCGTCATGATACCCTTTGTCAATTGCTTCTTTTGCATATGATCCTCCTTTTTTCAGGCTATCTAAATTTTGTCCGCCAGAATTTTTGTGGATTTGTACCATAGATTCAATTAGTCTTGAACCAGCTTCTTTGATTTCTTGTTCAGTAATCATCTCGATTTCTAAATTAATCCTATTCATTTTGCCTTTTTTATTGGGTGTATGAACCTTTTAAATTTTGTTGTTTTAGTAAGACAAACACTTTTAAATAGACTTTTTTATTTATTATTATGAGCCCCTGTAGCTCAGCCTGGATAGAGCACTAGCCTTCTAGCCATTATGCATAGGTTTCGCGAGACACGAAAAAGGAAGAAAGCTAGGGGTCGCAGGTTCAAATCCTGTCGGGGGCATTTGGGATTTGTAAGATGGTTAAAAAGGTATGCATAATTCATGGTTGGGGGGGAAGTTCTTCCAGTGAACCTTGGTTTGATTGGTTGAAAAAAGAATTGGTTAAAAAAAGGTTTCATGTTGAGATATTTAATATGCCAAATACAGATCACCCAAAAATTGAAGAATGGGTTTCATATTTTGAAAAAAATATAAAAGATGTCGATGAAGAAACATATTTTGTAGGGCACAGTATTGGCTGTCAAACAATAATGAGGTTTTTGGAGAAGTTACATAAGCATAAAAAAATTGCAGGATGTGTTTTTGTTGCCCCGTGGTTTGATTTAATTAATCAAAGTGAAGAAGAATTAGAAATTGCACATCCTTGGATTCACGAAAAAATTGATTTCGAAAGAGTTTTAGATCATTGTAATAATTTTTTAACGATTTTTTCAAATAATGATCCTTATGTGCATTTAGATGAAGTTAATAAATTTAAGTCTAGACTTGACGCGAGAATAATTATAAAAAGAGGATTGGAACATTTTAATGAAGTTAATGAGATTCCAGAGATTTTAAAATTCATAAAATGAAAATTCTTTTTGTTTGCAGGCATAATAGGTTCAGAAGCAAAGTTGCTGAAGCAATTTTTAACAAGCTGAATAAAAATAAAGAAATTCAAATAGAAAGTGCTGGTTTAATTTTAGATGAGTCAAGACCTTATGTTGAACCAGTTGTTGTTTCTTTAATGAAAGAAAAAGGATATGATGTTGCAGGAACTCCAAGGCAATTAACAAGACAGCTGGCTGATAAATTTGAGATGATTGTTATTGTTGCAGACAATGTTTCCAAAGAGTTTTTTCATGATTTTTCTGGAAAAATAATTAAATGGGAAATCAAAGACGCTATTTCTTTGGATAAACAAGAGATAAGTAGGATTATTGATAAAATTGAAAAGAAAGTTAAAGCGCTAACAAAAAGCCTTTAAATGCGGGTTTCCTACTTTTTGCATGCGGAGGTGGCACAGCGGCTACTGCAATCGGCTGCAGCCCGGTTTTTCGTGGGTTCGAGTCCCACCCTCCGCTTTTGTTTATAGTTATCTTAAAGTCAAGATGGCAGGCTGGCTTTTATCACGGAAAAGTCAGCTATTTAAAATAAAAATAGTTAAAATTAACAAATCAATATTTTTCTTGCATCTTCACAACAATCTTTAAATATCTCATTCAGTTGTAAAACTCATGGGGATATTTCAAGAACAAATAAGGGTTGAACTTGCTAACAAAACAAGCTCAACTGCTAAATGGCTTGATTATATGTGTAAAGAAGTTATCCCGGAAAGAAGAAAAGATTGTGCAAGAGACGGACACAAACAACCGCGAGATTATTTTTCCTCTCAACTTCAGCTTGCTCGTGGATATGGCAGTTCAGTTACAGTCCATTGTGATTATTGTTGGACAACTTATGAAAGGCTTTTAACTCAAGAAGAGATAGAATATAAGAGCAGTTTTTGGAAAGGTTTGAGGGAACCCATGACTATTTAGTTATTTTAATGCGAGATTTCGTGCTTAAAAAATAATTTTTAATTAATAAAAAATGTGTTAACTGAATTTTGGGTCTAATTAATAAATAACTTGTTTATAATCGCGTTTTATCATTAACTTTTATCTTAATAGAAATTTTTTTAACAAGAAATTATTCCGCCCTTTTCCTGTATCTTCTTTCAATTGCAAGCAAAATCATTGCCCCAAATATAACAAGTATAAAAGCATAAACAAACTTATTTTGGAAGACACTTACATCTGTTGTTTCATCTTCTGGTTTGATGCCTCCTGTTAATACAGAACCCTTGCCAATATTTTCATTAAGAATGCCAATAGTTTTTCCTGTTAATTGGATATTTCCTTTTTCTAAAGTTGTTTTCCCGTCTGTTATTCTTATGTTGTATGTTCCATCAGGCGCAATTAACCGGTATCCCACACTTTGCCCAATATTGAGCTTTGGTTCTTTTATACCAATTGTGCCCCCAATGATAATCTGGACAGTTTTAGTATATTTTGTGTTACCAATATTTGTTATTTTTAAAATATCTTTATTTAATTCAAATTTGGCTAATTCTTTAATTTCTACAATAAAAATTGTTTTTGCTTCTTGTCCTTGGTAGTTAGCAGTTATTTCCCAATAACCATGTGTAGCTCCTTCTCCAAGGCTGATATCAACAAATTTATTTGACTGGATTGTTTTTTCTATTTTTACTCTTTTTTCTGCGTCTTCTAATACGATGTTTACTTCAGTATTAATTGGGGCATTGTTAGTATCGAATAAAGAAACCTTTAGTGTTACTAGCTCACCTGCATCAAAAGTTTCTTTTATTGTTGAAACACTTATCTTAGTCTGGGCTAAAACAGAAGAGGATAACAAAATAATTGTTAATGATAAGAGGATTATAAATGCATAGCTCTTTTTTGCCATATTTAACTTAATTAAAAGAGTTATTTAAAGATTTCTTTTATTCCTTGTTTTGTGATAATATTTAAAAAAGAGATTGTATTAGGGGAGATATGAAAAAGGGGAATTTTGTATTAGTTAGTCTTATATTTTGTTTTGTTTTAGTTCTGTTAATAGCATTAATTTATGCTGCGATGTTCTCAGATTTAAATCAAGATAATTTTGATTTAGGAACATATTCAAATACGACTTACAATGGAAGTGCGGTTGTTCTCTCTGGAAGCAATTTAACTGGAACTTATATAAGCAGGATTTTTGATGCTGGAACTGATGCTGTTTGGAATAATTTAAGTTACCTTGGCGTAACCCTCTCATTACCGGTCCTTTATGCAGTGGATGTTCAATCAGATTTTTGGAAATCTTCTGATTCTGGGATTAGTTGGAATCTTGTTAAAGATGATTATAATGGAGGAGAAGGAAATGGGGCCACTGATCTTGAGAAAAACTCAACGCGATTATTTTTGCTTTTTAATCAGGATTTGTGGACATCTTTAGACAGGGGTTTAACATGGGTCAAGATTAATGATGATTATAATGGGGCAGAAGGACAGAACGGGGATGTTTTAGGAATTGATAGCAATAATTATATTTATATTATAGAAGGAGACCAAGATGTTTGGAGATCCACTGACGGGGGGGTAACTTTTTCAAAATTAATTTCTAATTTTAATGGTGGGAATGGGGTTGTATTTGGACTTGTTATAAATAATTCTGGTGCTATTTCTGTAGTAGATGGAGCATCTGATGTTTGGAATTCTCTTGATCAGGGTGTTACATGGAATCTTGTTAAAGATGATTTTAATGGAGGCATAGGAAATAATGCAGATGATATGGCTATGGACTCAAATAACAATCTTTATATTATTGATAGGCAGGATTTCTGGAGCTCTACTGATAATGGGGTTAGTTGGACATTGGTTAATGATGATATTAATGGAGCAGGAGACAGCAACGATGGACTTGTCGCTTATATTGATGAGCAGAATAATATTTATGTAGTTGATGGAAGCGAAGATGTTTTAAGGTCTGTTAATGGGGGAGTAATATTTATAAAAGTAAATGACACTAATTTTAATGGGGGCAACGGAAATGTTTTTGGACTTAACTCGGTTTTAGACTATACGAATTTATCATTTCAGGTTAAAAATTGCACCCAGGTAGATTGTAGCGATGGGGGTTGGCAGGGCGTTAATCAGGCCAGTTTCAGCCTGCAGGGAAGATATTTCCAGTATAAAGTAGATTTTACAACTCCTAGCTCTTCTATAACCCCCTCAGTTTATAATGTTTCAATTGGATATGCATTGCTAAATTCTGCTCCGGCAATTACACTTATTGAACCACAAAATACTTTATATTTAGCTAATGAATCTTTGAATTTAACATATACTGTAAGCGATAGCGATGGTAATTTAGATGCATGCTGGTATTGGTTAGATAATGGCTTAAATATAAGTTTAACAGGTTGCGTGAATACAACATTTAGTACTTCTCAAGGAAGTCACAATTTAAAAATTTACACAAATGATACATATGGGAAGCTTGGAAGTGATAATGTGAGCTTTGATATAGATGCCACTGGCGTTGCTATAACAATAAACGAACCTTCTGGAGCAAAATTAAGCAGGACAGGAATTCCAATTAATGTTGGGGTGGTTGGTGACAATGTGAGTTGTATTTATAATGTTTACAGAGGAACAAACCTTGAAGTGGCAAACACAAGCATAAGTTGCTCTAATGGCTCTATAAGTGGAGATTTTGGTGTTACTATTGACGCCGATTTTGTGTTTAATGTTTATGCAAATAATACTTTTGGTTCTAAAGATAATGCAAGCTCAAGTTTTAGTGTTTCAACTTCTAGCGGAACTTCTGGTGGAGGCGGCGGAGGAGGTGGGGGCGGAGGAAGCACCACAATAATCCAGCAGACTCCAGAAGCAACAATCTCTTTAACTCTTGCATCAATTTATGATTTAATTGTTAACCCAGGAGATTCAAAGAAAATTACTCTAAGTGCCAAAAATACTGGAACTGTCTTTTTGAATGATTGTAAAATAGAGTCAACTGGTTCTTATGCTGATTGGCTTTCTGTTTCAGGTACCAAAAGTTTATCTGCGGGGGAAGAATATAATTTTGTATTTGACTTAAAAGTGCCTGATAATGCACGTGCAGATGAATATGAATTGGGGGTTGCTTTAACATGCAAAGAAATAAGTGATGGCGTGAGTTTTAATGCAGAGATTATTGAGCAAAAGATAGGGCTTAAACTTATTGATGTAAAAAGAGCAGGGGCAGATATGGTTAGGATTGTTTATTCTTTGGAAGAACTCTCAGGAACTGATCAAACTGTTGAATTGCAGTTTTTATTATATAATTCTGATGATGAAAAAGTTGCAGAGATGATAGAGCAAAGAACAATTTCAGCAAATTCTTTGGCTGAATTTGAAACCCTTCTTCCTATTGCTTCTAATTTGAAAGGGGATTTTAATCTGCTGATTAATTTAAACTCAGAAATTTATTCAACATTTATCCAGGAAAACATTTTTTTAACTCCCACTGGGCTTGCAATCTTTGGCGGTGAAGTAGGCACAAGGGATACATTTATAACTGGAGTGATAATTTTAGTGTTTGTTATCTTTGCATTTTTTATGATTAGAAGGATTTTGAAATTAAGGAGATATCATCTTGCAAAATTGGGGATTGTCAATAGAAAAAGGTTTAAGAAGTAACTATAATTTTATTTTTGATGAAAACATTTGTTATCTCTGGGTTAACGAGCTGTGGAAGTTCAACTATCGGAAAATTGCTGGCTGATAAACTCGCACTAAAATATTTTTCAATAGGCAAAGAATTTAAAAAAAGAGGAGAAGGAGCAGGAGAAACAGATAAAAACATCAACTTTACAAAAACCAAAGAAGCCAAAGATAAAAATTTTCATGATTATTTAGATAATCTGCAAGTTGAATTGGCTAAAAAAGGAGGCATTGTTATAGACTCTAAACTTGGAATTCATTTCTTGAAAGATATTGCTGACAAGTGCATATGGATTACAGCTTCTTTTGAAACTCGCGCAAAAAGAATAGCTAAAAGAGAGGCATGGAATATTGAAAAAGCAAGGAAAAAGCTTAAAGAAAAAGAAGAGCTTGAAATAAATCTCTTTAAAGCAGTTTATGGAATAGATTATCGTGAGCAGGAAAAAAAGGCAGATTTTGTTATTAATACAGAAGAAAAAATCCCTGAAGAAGTTGTTAATGAGATAATGGTTAAACTGGACTTATGAGATAGCACTTCTATTTTTTCCCATATTGGTTTGCAATCTCAGAAATCATTTTGTTCATGATTACTAATGCAATTAATATAAACAATGTTATAAAGAAATACAGAAAAATGTCCACGGTTCTTGAATAACCAATTTCCCTTAATATAGTTAAATTAATTGCAGAACCGGTTAAGGTATAAGCACCTGTTATGGCTGTTTTTATAGTAAGAACAATTGCAGCAGTAACCAAAATAATTGCCGTGGTCCTAAGTTTTCCTTCACATCTACCAATTACCCAAATTCCAGCTAAAATACTTGCTAATCCGAAAATAATGCTTATTATTATTATTGAGTCAATCATTTTAAGTTTTTATTTTTTTATTGTTATTTCCCCTGATAACATGCTGTCATTTACTTTATAATGATGTTTTAGATATTTTTTAATCTTTTGTATTTCATATAAAACAATTAAGATCATAACCATTAATATAGCAATTATAAGGTAGAGCACTATTGTTATATTCTCCAGTGGCTTTTTTCCAATAGAAAACCATGTGCTTGCGCTTGCTACTTCCCCATCGTATGTAACTTTAATATATAATATATAATCTCCAAAATCAGCATCTTCTGGTATTTGAAAATTTTTTGAAAGGCTTGTTCTTGTTTCTATGCCAACACTTTCTGATGACTGATATATACTTTTTCCTTCATAACTTCTTATATCATAATTAATCAAAACATCAACTCCTTTAGGAGCTCCTATATTAAAAAGATTTATGTTAGCAATTAATTCTTGCCCAGGAAGAACCCTTAAAGATTGTGTTGGGATTGTTACATCAATATCAAATAGGGATTTTGTTGATTCAACTTCTATTGTTATTGGTATTTTTTCCTGGGTTTTTTCAGTAGTAATAATTAGTTCTCCTTGGTACAAATTAGGAGTTGTATCTGGTTTAATAGTTATTTCAAAAATAACCTCTTTTGATTCTTTTGGAGTTAATTTGATTTTTTCATTTGATATTATTACGAAATCACTCAAACTGCTTGTTTTTATTTCAACAATCAGGTTCCTATCTAACTTATTGGTTATTATTTTTTTTATTGTTGTTGTTTCACCCTGCTTTAATTTTATATTAATCATTTGTTTGTCTACACTTATTTCATCCAGGGTTATGACAGTTGTTACTCCTCCACTTTCACTAACTCCGCCTGTCCCGCTGTCATCGCTTCCCCCACCTTCAGAAGGAGTCTCATCTGCTTGATATTCGCTAAATCCAGTTACATTAACTATTAAGCTTCCTCCTGAATAACTTTGTTGTGTGCAGATTGTTGAAGGGCATACAACACCATCTCTTAACATTCGTGGATTTGTGAAATTTAAACTATATAAATAAAGGGTTGCTGACATATTAAACTCTGGTAAATTAGTGGAATTGATTAGAATAGTATTATTATTAATATTAGAATTATCGTCCAAATCATCCAGCCAGCGGCTTATATTTAATGGAGTATTGAAAACAATTTTCCCGTAATTTGGGATTTCAAGAGTAAAGCCAGATATGTTTTGCATATATTCTTTTCCCATATTTTCATACCATGCCGTATAATTCTGGCTACTATCATTATTATAACTGTCATCATTGAAAGAGTATTTATCTGAAGTAATAGTCCATCCATAACTTTCATTTATAAAAAATGTTACTCTTGTGCTATTTAATTGCCCTAAACTATCATTCGCGTAAAGGATAATGGTGTAGCTTGCTTTATCATTTAAATTTATTGTTGTATTTTCTGTTATAGTTGTATTTGTGGTCCCATTATTTACAGTATACCAGACTTTGTTTACAGGTGATAAATCATCAACAATTGAGAAATTTAGGCTAATTTTTTTGTAATTGTAGGTTTTGTTTTTCGGTTCAACTAAGGTTATATTAGGAGGGTTGGCATCAAGAACTATTTTTAAACTTGCTTGCTGTGTTACATCTCCTGTAACTGACGCATTTCCTATTCTTTTTCCTGTTATTGTAAATGAAGCTGATATATTGCCTGATATAATTACTGCAGTTATTAAAAATAATGTCATTATCAAAACAAGTTTACACTCCATATTACTAAGATAGAATAAAAGTATTTAAAATTATATCTTTTTTAGAAGTATTTTTTATAAGCGTTTTGTTTATACCTGCTAACTTTGGTTAGTAACCTTTGTGGATTTTATGAATAATGCCAAACACTTATTAGCTTGCTGGTTATATTCAGTTATATATTGTTGTTGCCTATGTTAGAAATTAATAAAGGAACTTCAGCTTTAGCTGGAAAATAATTAATATTATTTATATATTGCTTACTGACTTCTTTTTTTAATTACAAAAAGTATGAGCAAGATTATAATTATTGTTAAAATTCCTATTGCATAAAGAAGAGTATTGGGCTCTTTTTTCTCTGGTTGCACAGCAGGAGCTGGTGTTTCTTCTTTGCCTACAATAACACTAAACTCTTGCACTATGCTTGTTCCAAATGCAAATCCTCCATCAGGAGCAGCTACTGCAAATGCCAATTTTATTTTATATACATCTCCTATCTGCGCATTACTTGGGATAGTTATTCTTGTATTTACTGAAGTTTTATCTCCAACTGGGATAGTATATGAATCAAATGCATCAGTTATCTGTATTATTTCAGTGCCTTCTTGAATTTGAACTGCTACATTAGTTTCTGCTGTTGCACCTGCATCTTGGACTGTGAACTCAATATTCCTTGAATCTCCTGGCATTAATTTAATTTGTTTTTCTTCACCCATATAAGGAGCTGAAATTGCAAAAGCAAGAATAGAGTTAATAAATAAAATAATTGTTAGTGTAAAAGCAAATGCTGTCAAAATTACAAATTTTTTCCTTATACACATTTTTTTATCAACCATTTTTATTCGTCATTTCATATTTATACAGCTTGGATTGTCCATGATTTTCCTAAGGAAGTTGAATATGATTGTTGGCTTAATTCTGAACCAACAATTGTCAAGCAAAGATACAAATTTGTTTGTCCTGCAGCGCCATTATTAATCGTGGAATTTCCTCTTGATAAATTTGCTCCGTTAATTATTACATAACTTGCTCCTGAAGTAACATTCATTCGAGATGATGTTGCTGAAGCATTAAATGTTGATCTTGATAAATCACACTGAATATTGCCCCCGCTTGTTGTATTACTTATTGTAAAGTTTCCAGAATAAAGCCCTATTGTTGTGGTTGTTTCACCCCATAATGTTGTTGCATTAACACTAATGCTATCAGAGGCAAAATCCTGGTTTCCTGTATTATTTAATCTCATATTTGTAGTAGGTGTTGAGTTTGCTGCTCCTGGATTTAAAGTTGCAAATGTTATGTTTCCTGGCCCAAGATTAAATCCTGTTAAAGTTCCAATAGTTACATTTATAGTGCTATTTTCAGCCCTATTCCCGCTGACATCTGATATTGTAGCATTTATTGTCCAGGTTCCACCTTGGTCAAACCACCATAAATCAACTCGACATGAATAGTTCGCATTATTTCCTGATGATTCATATCTTCCGCATGTGGTATTAATTCTTTGTGTTTCACCTACCCTGAAAAAACTCACATTAGCAATAGTCCTTAAATTTGAAATTCCATCTGCATCAGTAACTGAAAAATTTACTGTTACATTTACGTTTCCTGCTTCATTTAGAGTTACATCTGAAATGCTATGATTTAAAAAAACCCCCCCTATTTGTATAATTTGCGGTGCGTTTCCAGCCCCAACTGTGATATTAATACCAGTATAAGTTGTTGCTTTTCCTGTTGGTGTTAATTTTCCTCTAATCCAGTCAGCAAACCCTGCAGACGCAAAAGATAATGTTGATAATAAGATGATAATTAAAAATAGAGCAATTAAGAATTGCTTACCTTTTTTATTCATTTTACACCCTTTTTAATAATCTATAGAGGATTATTCCGCTTTTAAATATTTCTTTTGTTTTAAATCTATAATGGTTTATGGGTTTTTTTGTGGATTTTATGGTTTTGATATTAATTTTTAGTTTAAAATTTGTATAGAATGCTAAAACTCTAATATGCTATAAATTAGGGGCTGATATGTTTATTAGCTGTTAACATTAATTTGTCTGTTCTTTAGGTATCTTTTTTATCTGCTTATTTTTTCTGCCAGCTTATTTTTTAGACTTTTACTTTTCATTTGCTAATTTTTTTATTGCTCTTGAATAAGTTGTTTGAATATTTCTTGCATCCCTATTAAGCATTTTAGCAATTTCCTTATGCTTCATTTGTTTTTCTCTTAAATAAAGTATTACTGATTCTAAAATTGTAAATTTCCTGTTCTTTAATATTTCAATCGGCAGATAAAATTGTGTGGCTTTTATTTCTAATGCTTCTGGTTGTTTTTCTTTTGCTTTTTTATAAGAAGTCCAGATTGTTCTTTGGTCTCTTTCAAGAGCATCTGCAATTTCTTTATAAGTCATATTAAGATTTTCTTTCATGTATTTTGTCAGAGCTTCTAATGCTCCAAGATTTTTGTTGAAGATGGTTATTGGAATGTTTTCTTTTTGGCTTATTTCTAAAAACTGTGCAACTTCATTTTCTTTTAATTTATGTTTTTCTTTTAATTCTTCCATTAATAGTGTTATTGCTTTGGCAAGTTTGTCGCCTTTAAGCTTGGTTTCAATTTCAAGCCCCTGTTTTTTATCCTGTTGTTTTTTCTTCTGCTTTTTCTTCTTGACAACAACAGCAACCAACAAAATTCTTATTGTTAGTGAGGTTTCAAATAATCCAACAAATTCCTTAATAAGCGACAAAATATTTAATGCTTGAATTGTCCATGAGCCTGCTCTGTTAATAGAATATGACTGCTGAGTTAATTCTGCTCCAATTTGATAAATACACAGGTATAATTGCTCTTGCCCTGATAATCCATCATTTTTTGTATAATTGCCTCTTGAGATGTTTGCACTCTCAACATATCTCCATGATGACATACTTTCGTTCATTCTTGATGCCCATTTTCCAGATATATCACATTGGGCATTCCCCCCAGTTGATGTGTTTGAAACAGTAAAGTTTCCAGCATAAATGCCAATTGTATTAATTGTTTCGCCCCATAGTGTTGTTGCATTAATTGTAATGCTTCCATTTAAAAAATCCTGGTTTCCTGTGTTGTTTAATATTAAGATATTGTTTGCTGTTTGGTTTTGGCTTCCTGGATTTAATGTGGCAAATGTTATGTTTCCTGGCCCAAGATTAAATCCTGTTAAAGGATTTACTGTAATATTCTTGGTGCTATTTTCTGCTCTTAATCCATCTGCATCTGAAATAGTTGCATTAATAACCCATTCTCCGTCGTCATCAAACCACCATAAATCAACCTGGCATGAAAAATTTGCATTATTCCCAGATGCTGCTGTTTCTCTAAAGCATGTTGTATTGATTCTTGAATCTTCACTTGGTTTAAAGAAACTTACATTTGCTAATGGTTTAAGATTTGAAACACCATTGGCGTCTTCTACTGTAAAATTTATTGTTACATTAATATTGCCTGCTTCATTTAATGTTATTGCTGGACCCTCTGAAACTGTTAGATTAATAATTTGAGGAGCTGAAGTTAATTGAGCACTAACATCAACCCATAATTGGTCTGCTGAATCTGCCCAATCAGATGTATAGTTTTGGCTTCCTGAATAATATGCTGTTATGTTAAATGAGCCTAAATCAGCATAAGTTGTTAAGTTAGAAATTGTTGAGGCATTTGTTCCGATATTAATTGAAGTTCCATTATTATATAGGGTGATATTCCCAGAGTTGTCACCTGTTGTTAAGCTGGCATTTAGCAAAATGCTTTGCCCTGAGTTTATTGTTCCATTTGTCAGGGTATTATTTACATAAACAATTACTTTTCCTGCCACCTGCGAAACTACCAACAAATCGCTGTCTAAAAATCCAGATGAAGGATAGGAATAGTTTTGCCCGCCAGAAGCATTTAATAAGTAATGGTAGCTTCCAGCTCCCAATGTTACTGTTTCACCGGTTCCAATAGAAACATTGTCTCTGTAAAGTGTATAGATTACATCATTGTCTCCTGCATTTGATTCACTTATAGATATTATTGTTTCTGTCGGATAAGTTAATGTGAAACCGGCAGAGCTTGAAGTTGAAGCTGAAAGAGAGGCATTTGCAATTGTGTAATATTGTAAAGCAGTTACATTATACTTTTTTGCTGTGCCATTTCCCCAAGAAAGCCAGTAATATGGATGAACTCCTGCAGAAAGATCTGAAATAGAAACATTGAACTCAGTTGCATTTCCTCCCGCTGTTTGATTTGATGCTGTATAATTTACTGCCTTAAATTCTATTCCAACTGTTCCATTTGTTGAAATAATTGTTGAATTAAATCTGTAAAGGGCTGTTGATGAGTATGTTGTTGCATTAGAGGGATTTGCCCGCAAATTAGAGAAAATTGGGTATTCTTCATCAACTGGCTGGGTGTAAGTTATATTAACATAATTTAGGTCTACTGCAACGTTTTGATTTGCATCTGCATCTGCTTGATAAGCTCTAATTGATATTTGAACTGCACTCGCCCTTGCAATGTTGTTTATTACACTAAAAACATTATAACAACGGGTTGCTTCTGTTTCCCATGCAGTGCAACCAGTAGATGTGCAACTGTCTAATGAAGTGTAAGTCCAAGTTCCTGTTCCAGAAGAATCATTTTCTGCTACTTGTATATTTACTGTATCTCCTGCGTCATCGTCAAGCTTGCCTGAAAGCGAGAATCTTGAGCATATCCAGGTGCTTGTAATTGTTGCATCAGAAGGAATTGCATAAGTATGTGTAGAATTTACATATCCTGCTTCGCTTCCTTCAATGCTCATTGAATTCCCGCAATAAGTTGTGTCATCTACATCTAAGCTTCCTGCACCGCAAGCAGTATCAGAAATGTCTGTACTGCCATATGAGGCGGTTGTTGCATTTATTCTTTCAATGTCTGGGTCAATAATATGGTTGATTTGCAAAGAGCCAGAAATAATCTTTAAGTCAAAAACATCTTGTGATTCAGAAATTAAATTTGTGAGATAGATAGTACTGTATTGATTTGAAATTAAAGAAGAAAATTCTGCTATTTTGTTTGTTCCATCAACTTCATAAACTTCTATTTTTGGATTGCCAGATGTGATTCGTGGATATAGGGTTATATCTTTGTTGGATGTTAAATTTTGATTAAAAGTAACCCTGATATACTCCTTGTTGTTTATTGTCTCACTCCAGGTATTGTCAAGAGCCTTAACCTGCTCGTAAATATCTGAAATAAATTCCCTGTTACTATTGAGATGTTCTGCTTTGCTTATTTCAATAATAATCTCAAATGTTTGGTTTGATAATCTTGGAACAATAAACTCAATATAATCGTAAATTCCATTGTTGTTGGTATCATTGACTAATAACGGCTTGATATAGCTTTCATTTTCCAGCCACTTAATTTTTATACGAGAGGTGTCTTTTATGTTAAAGTTTTCTGATAAATTAGCAAATACCAAAACATTTTCATAATGAATTGTTTCTGGGCCAGTAATTGTTATTCTTTTGCCTCTTTCAATTTCTTCTTCAACTGCATAAGGTGCAGGAGTTTCATATTTAATTTCATAATCTGATTCAGCATCGTCAATTTCTATTTCAACTTCTTTTTCTTGTTCAGTGGTTTCATTTGTTGGTTTTTCAGATAAAGGTTCTTCTGCTCCAATTACTGCCCCTGTTATTGCTCCTACAAGTCTTTTGAACAATCTTGCCATTAGGCTTTCTTGATTTCCTCCTCCAATAACTCCGCCTGTTATTGTTGTTATTTCAGATGTTTGTGTTATATCTTCTTGTGTTTGGTTTTTTATCTTTGTTATTTCAATGTTTTCTGCTTCTTTTGGAAGTTTAACTTTGGCTATGCCTTTTTGTTCTGGATCTAAAATTTTTTTCCATTTAACCGGCTGTCCGAGAACAGCCTGGTATTGCTCTGTTGTTATTGTTAAATTTTCTTGTGTTATATTTTCAATGGAGGTTATGTTTATTTCTGTTATATTTTCTATTTGAGTTATATTAGGCAGAATAGTTATGTTTGCTTTTGGAATTGTCATATTTATTTCAGGAGAAATGGTTATGTTAGGTTCAGGCAGTATTGGTGTTATGTTTTGTTCTGGTTTTGTAATGTTTATTTCTGGGGCTATTTCTGGTTCAGGAAGTTTTTCTATTGCTTCTTCTGTTACGATTATGTTAAAAGCATTGCTTTCTATTTGCCCGTATACATTTTCTGCAATTATTGTTGTTTCTCTAATGCCTGTAAATTCTTGATTTGGTTGGAATCTTATTGTGTAGTCATAAGTTGTTGTTGATATGTCTTTTATCTGCAGGACAAAAAATTGTTCTGCATTTGAGAAATATTCATTTAAGTTTATTTCTCTAAAGCTGTTTTTTTGTATGAATATATTTGGAATTGTTTTTGTGTGTATTGGGTAACCTGAGATTAAGGTTTTATTTTCTTTTGTTATATTCATTTGAAGTTCTGGTTTTGTTATGTTAATTTCAGGGCCTGTTGCGTTGACTTCAGGTCTTGTTATGTTTGCTGGAATTTCTTTTGGTTCTTCAAGTGGCGCAATTATCATGCTGTATGCAATTTTGTCAAGGTAGAGTGTGGCGCCATCAATTTCAATTCTAATTTTATAAAAGGATTTGTTTAAATCAAATTTTGTTAAGTCGCATGTTTCATCGCAAAAATCTGTAAATGAAATCTCTAAAATTTCTGGTTCAGGCTTTGGTTTTTGCTCAGGTTTTTCATCTGGTTTTTCTTCAGTTGACTCTTGCTCTGTTTCATTTGCTGAAAATTCTTCTTCAGTTGTTTGCTCTATTTCTTCTTGCATTTCTGGTTGAGGAGTTTCAGAAGTTGGAGGAGACATCTCTTGTTCTTGGGAAGGGCTTTCTTCCTGTTCAGAAATTTGAGAAGTCTCCTCGCTTGTTTCTTCTGAATATGATTCTTGTGATGATTCACCCGCTAAATCTGATTCTGCTGATGCTTCTGGACTTGATTCTGGTGGTTCTTCTGAATATGATTCTTCTGATGAAATATCTGATGAATCAGGTGAACTTTCAGTTGATGATGAATCTAAGGAACTTTCACTTCCGGTATCGCTTTCATCAACAGATAAACCAGTAATTGTTAATTTTTTGCCAAGATTAGAAAAAAAACCACCAGAACTTATTGCGCTTCCTGTTATTCCTGGTTTTTGTTTTTGTAATGTATTAAGTATTAAAATATCATCGAGATAAATTTTAACAGAGCCTTTCTCATCTGAACTTTTAAAAGAGCCGGAGACTCTTAAAGAGGATAAAATTCCTTGGGCTTGAGGGATAAATTCATATTCACTTGATTCTGTTATTTTAAGAGCAACTTCTTTTACAAATGTTTGTTCATTTTCAACTCCTTTAATCGCAAAACCAATAAATCTTGGTTGGATATTAAAAAGCATTGTTACTAATATAATCAATATAATTGAAGAAATAAAGACTATTGGGATATTTTTTTTAAGGGTTTTTTTCTTTATCTCATTTTCACATTTTTTTATTTCTTTGTCATAAAATTCAATCCATTCTTTTATATCTCTGTCATCTCTCTTTTTAAGTCCTGTTTCAATATATGTTGCATAAGTAATTTTACCTGATGTATAGTTTAAATGAAGTTTTTTTAAATAATTCCTAAGAAATTGCTTTTTCTTTTCGCATTCCTCTAATCTATTCTTTAACTCATTTATACTTGCATCTGCTAATAAAGCCCTTCCCATTACTTATTAAGTATGTAATTATACTTATAAATGTTATTATAAATACTAAAAATACTTACTATATATGTATTAAGAATTTTAGGATAATTTAGGAACTACCAACTCTAAAAAAAATAATTTAATTCGTAGTACCTAATAAGTTTTCGATATAGCAAGTGATAGTGCCTAACAAAGGATTAAGATGATTTATTGCAGTACCTAAGAAGTTTTGATACATTAAGATTTGTATTTTATGCAAACTCCCTACTTTAGTTCATGAGAAAGTAAATGCAAATCTTGAGTGTACTCAAGATACCAAACACGCCACCTACTTCAGTGGGTGGTATCTTGACAAGAGAGATTGCAGTGCCTACCGAAAAGTTTAAATATCTTAATGTAGTGCCTACTTGTATAAAATCAAAATGGCGTTTATTGTTAAAAAAGAAATTCACGGGAATGAGTATTATTATCTTGTTGAAAGGCATAGAGACAAAGCAACAGGCAAAGTAAAGTCTAAAACACTTGGATATTTAGGAAAAAATAAAAAACAAGCTAAACAGAAAATGAAAGAAATGTTGAGTAAAGAGAAAAGCAATGGAGAAATAGTGAAAAAAGAAGTTATAGGGGTAAAAGAACTACAAAAGCCAGTGCAAACAATGCAAAAACAGGTTCAAAAACCAATAACAATAGAGGATTTGGCTGCATTTTGCAAGAGAAAAGGTTTTGTTTTTCAAAGCAGTGATATTTATGGCGGATTTGCAGGTTTTTGGGATTTTGGGCCATTAGGAGCAGTATTGTTTGATAATATAACTAAAGATTGGACGAACTTTTTTGTTCAGCAAAAAGAAAATATGGTATCCATTAATGCAAGTGTCATCTCTCATCCGCGAACATGGAAAGCTTCTGGGCATTTAGAAAGTTTTTCTGATATTGGCGTTGTTTGTAAAAAGTGTGGCAAGGCAACTAAAATAGACAAGTCTGAATTAGGAAAAATTAAATGCGAGTGCGGAGGGGAATATGAAAGTCAAGGCGAATTTAATCTGCTGTTTAAAACAAAAGTTGGTGCACTTGATGCAGAAGATGCTTATTTAAGAGGAGAAACAGCCCAGGCAATGTTTATGGATTTTAAACTTATTCAGGAAAATTCAAGATTGCAGTTGCCATTTGGCATTGCTCAAATTGGAAAGTGTTTTAGAAACGAGATTGCTCCCCGCGATTTCTTATTTAGAAGCAGGGAATTTACAATTGGCGAGTTTGAATTTTTTATTAATCCTGATGAAACTAAATGCGACTTGTTAACTAAAGAACATCTAAACTTAAAATTTAGGTTCTTAGATGCTGAAACACAATTAAAAAGAAGTGAAGAGATTAGAGAAACAACAATTAGTGATATGCTAAAACTAAAAAGACTTGATGAGTGGCATGCTTATTGGCTTGCAGAACAAATTATGTGGTTTTATTCTCTTGGACTCAATAAAATAAAGGTGAGGGAGCATACTAAAGATGAACTAAGCCATTATTCTTCTGCTACTTTTGATATTGATTATGCATATCCTTTTGGAAGCAGAGAAGTTGCAGGCATTGCAAACAGGGGGCAGTATGATTTGAACCAGCATATTAAAGAGAGCAGGCAAAAGCTTGATATTTTTGATGAAAAAACAAAACAAAAAGTTATTCCTCGCGTAATTGAGCCAACTTTCGGGATTGACAGGGTTTTTTTAGCTGTATTAGTTAATGGTTATCTTTATGATGAACAAAGACAGAATATTGTCTTGAAAATTCCTTCAAAATTATCTCCAATAAAAGCAGCTGTTTTCCCGCTGGTTAAAATTGACAAAAAACTTGTTAAAATTTCAAAAGAGATTTATAAAAATTTAAAGAAATATTGGAGTGTTTTTTATGATGAAGGCGGTAGCATTGGCAGAAGATATGCAAGGCAGGATGAAATCGGAACCCCGTTCTGCATAACAATTGATGGAGATTCTGCAAAAAATAAAGATGTTACAATTAGAAATCGCGATGATACAAAGCAAATTCGGGTTAAAATAAAAGATTTAAGTGATATTTTAAAAAAATTAATTAGCAATGGAATAAAATTTGAAAAGGCTGGCAGATTAATCAATTAGATCTTTTAAACTTGATAACATCTAATAACCAATAACCTGCAAGATTATCATTAATTTTAACTTTCTTATTTTCTGATTAACAAGATTTTTAAAATGGTTTATTATTAATATATTATGGAAAGTTGCATTTTCTGCAAGATTGCAAGAGGAGAAATTTCAAGTGAGAAGATTTATGAAAATGAAAACTTTTTTTCAATTAAAGACATACATCCTAAGGTTAAAGGGCATAGCTTGGTTATAAGCAAAAAACATCTTGATACTTTTTTGGAATTACCAGATACCTTCAGTTCAGGTTTTCTGGACGCTCTTAAAAATACTGCTAGAAAATTGTTAAAAGAAGAGAAAGCAGCAGGTTTTAACATTGTGAATAATAATGGCAAAGTTGCTGGACAATTAGTTAATCATTTACATTTCCATATTCTTCCTAGGAAAGAAAAAGATGCTTTTGGGCTAGGCGTTTAATCTTTTTATGGTGGGGGTAAAAGCATATATGGATAATTGAATATAGTTAATGGAGGTGTTAGCTATGAATATTTTACTTCTATATGGCTAATTTTTTGTTAGCCAACTTTGTTATTACTCTTATTTGTTTTTCTCTTTCTCCTTGCCCAAATATAAATTATTATTGCTGTGAAAATTCCTATTGTATCTGTGAAAATATCTCTAAAACTTGAATCCCTACCAAGAGTAAAAGATTGGTGGAATTCATCTAAAACTGCATGAATCATTGAAATAATTAAAACAATCATTACATGCCAGGGTTTTATTTCTTTTTGCCCTTTAATAAATGTGAAAAAGAAAAATGCAAACAAGAAAAATGCAACCATGTGATATATCCTTGCAGGCCAGTTGCTTCCCCCTGTTGCTGTACCTGTTCCTGTAAGCGTTGAAAACCAAAAAATCTCAATTGTTATTAGAATTACAAGTAGTAATGACAGCCATCTATTTTTTTCCAGCTCTTCTAGCATGGTTTTGATTATACGCAGGGGGTTTTAATGATTTGTATGCTTGGGTATAATTTATTTTAAAATAGTGATTTACGCAATAAATCATGTCTCTGGGACCCTCTTGTAATTATAGTAATTATTCGCTGTAATTAAATTAAAAAATATTAAATAAAATGAGCGATAACATATTAAAATTAGTTTATTGTTATCTTAGGATACCGAGAAGTTTAAGAATTATTTGGATGATAAGGTCTTTCCAGTTAATAAATAATCCATAAATTCCAAACCCCCACCAGACTATTGTTACAATTAAAGTTATCCCACTTCCATAACCTGCTAAAATCCCTATTAATACTGGAACTATAATTGCTTCAACAATTTTAATAAAAATTCTAAAATTTCTTGCTCTTTCAGAAGGAGTTATATTTACATACAAAGGAGATTTATTTTTTGTCATAAATTTCTCAATAATTAACATTTTTTATACTTATACTTTTTAAATATTTTATCCCCATTTTTCTTTTGAACAGAAAAGTATAAAATTGCATAAAACTTGTGTGATTTATGGGTTTAAAAGAGTGGCTAAACACAGAAATAAAAGAAGATTTTGAAGAAGAAATTAAGAGAGAGAAAAGAGAGTGGAAAAAAAGACAGAAAAAAATAGTTGCAATTCCCATTTGGGTTAAAATTTTCATTAGTGTAGGGGTTATTTATCTTGTTTTAATGCTTTTGAGCATTAATGACATAAATTATAAAGAAAGTGGTTGGACTAGCCCCGATAGTTTATTTGGAATGGATAGAGGAGAAGTAATTAGTTATAAAGAGCCAGTAAGTAAAGGAGGGTATGTTGGATATTTTTTGCCATCAGAAAAAGCAGTTGGATTTGGATTAGATATTTTAGCTTTGCCTTTAAGAGGGGTTGTTGGGATTACTGAAACTTTAATTAAAGAACCAACTCCTTCTGCATTATGGGGGTTTGCAAAGACTTATCCTTGGGAAATTTTAGCTTTTTTGTTAATGATCTTTTTGGGGTTTTGGGAATTGAGAAAACTATGGAAAATGTAAAACTGATTGAATATAAGATTTAAAATTTTTTAGTAAGGTTTAAATTCTAAGTTTCGTTGTAAATAATATGCAGAAAGAACATAAAAAATCGTTATTAACTTTTAAATGGTTTTTACTTTGGACTTTAATATATTCCATTTTATACTTAATTTCTTCCATATTCCTTCCAAGACTTTTTGGAAGCCAACATTTTTTCCAAGTTTGGTTTATTTATTTTTTAATTTTTGGGTTATTCTTCTCTATATCTGCAAGGATAATTCATTCTTTAATTCACAATAATACAATATATATAGGAAGTGATGTATTCTTTTTTTGGACTTTTGCCTATGGTTTTGCATTATGGTTATCTGAATTTTTGAAGGATTATTTTATAACTGATTTGGCTTTTTCTTTTTTGACAAACAAGTTTCTTGAAGCTCTATTTGTTGGTTTAGTGGTTTATGCTACAATAAAACTTATTAAAAAAATGGAGTTTGGAAAGGGGGGTATTAGAAGTTCATTCAGAAGAGCACCTTCACAGATATTTACGGGGGTTGTTTTATTTGTCTTAGGAGTATTATGTTGGAGATTTTCAACTATAGTATTCATAGATTGGCTTAATTGGGTAGAAGGAGTGAGTTGGAGTTTTTTAATAGGATTGGGGCTAATGATTGCTGGCTTTTTAGTTTTACTTGCTTGGTGGAGAAATAATGTCCTACAACATAGAATAGGTCTTAAATTTGGTCGTTGGTAATAAATTACCCCTATTATATATAATATAATGTGTGTCGTGTGTCCTTTTTGTAATCACTTACCATATGTAAGTTAAGTTAAATAGTGATTTTTTTGAGTTAATAAGGTTGATTTGGTTTAATTTACCTACTATTATATACCTTCTTCACAAATTCATATAGTATAATTGTATCTACTCATCACGTCTTTTCTTGGTTTTACCCTCGATTTAAAATAATAAATGTAATATAATTACACATTTCCATTTTTATAAGTATATATAGTAATAAAAACCGACTTTACTAAATTAAATTAATAGGGGTAGTTTTTGGTAATGGGAAAGATTTAAAAAAGTTAAGTTAAACAATAACCCACTGTTTTTAGGATACTAATACCCGAAGGATATTCTGGACTAAACTGTCCATGAGTACCAAAATTCCCAAGTACACCAACTAAGTTTCCATTTTCAAACTCGTAAACATATCTTGAACTATTTAATAAGGCTTCGCCAGCTTGCGGAGAAACTTTAACCTCTACCAGAGCAATAGCAGGAATATTCAAGTGATATTCCATTCTAATTGGAGGGGGAAAATCATTAATTGAAGTGATATAATAACAAACTTCTGTTTCGCTATCTTCAACTCCACTAACAAAAGATATAGACAAAGATAGAAGAAAAAACATCAAGACCACTCCAAATGACACTTTTCTCATATTTTACTTAGAGTGGTTTTATATTTAAATATTCTTGTGATTTAATACCATGTATACAGTAGAGGTTTACAGTTTAACTTTACTTTATAATTACACTATTTATCAGATATAAAAATAAATGTATTAATGTATTTGCCCGAAGTAAAGTAATATAATATATTGAAGGGGGAGTATCCCACTAAACACAATATATAACTATATCTACTCATCACGTCTTTTCTTGGTTTTACCCTCGATTTAAAATAATAAATGTAATATAATTACACATTTCCATTTTTATAAGTATATATAGTAATATAAAACCACATTTGGTAAGAAAAAGGCTTTTAACTAGCAATAATTAAATTAATAAAGCAATTAGTTTTAATTACTGTAATTACTTCTTGTAATTTAATTAAAGAATATCCAAATAAAAGAAAATGTCTCTATATCATCTTATTAGAACCAAACAACTTGAAAAAATCATTTACAAACTTAGCAAGGGATTGGAACTTGATGACAAAGAAAAGAATATTGTTAAGAAAATTGTAGAGGAAAAAGAAAAAATAAAATGACTTGGAAAATTCAAAGAGCACCAGAGATATGGAAAGTAGTAGATGCAGAAACAGACACCATTATTGCAGAAGCTCTGACTATTGAAGAATTAAAAGTGCAATTACTCAAAACATTTAAACAAAATTAATGATTTATAACGTTGGTGATTTTCAGGGGTTTCGTTTAATTACTAAACCCCTTATGTCCCTATTGAAACAATTCCTTAATACTTCTACCTTTTTAGTCTATGTCTCTGGGGGGAGTTTAACCCCCGACCCCGAGCTCATGAGACTCGTGCTCTGACGCTGAGCTACAGAGACGAGTTTACAAAATATATGAGGTTTAAAAGGTTTAAGGTTGTTTTTTGGTTTGTGAATAAATGTGATAATTATTTACAACTAATCTGATAACTAATATGATAATTAAGCTATGAGGGGTTGCATGTTATTAAAGAATTAGTTATTGCCCTATTTCCCTCATATAATTAAAACTAAACTCTTATATACACTTTTTTGTTAGGTATATTATGGTTGTTGAAGAAGTAGTGAGCAGCATTCCCGAAGTAATTATAGGGCCTGTTCAAACTTTAGTCTACATTCTTCAGGCGGCAGGAATTCTTGCTATTTTTTATATAATCTTTACTATAGTTAATGCAATTTTAAATAGAAAAAGAGTAAATGAAATTAAGAAAATAAATGAAAATCTAGAAGATATAAAAAAATTATTAAAAAATAAATAGTCTATCTTTTAGTTAATGCTTCAAGTTCATTATACTTTATCACATTTCTTTCTGCTTCTCTTTTTCTTGAACTTTCCTTAAGGATTTCTTGCATATGTTTTACTCTGTATTTGTCTAGCTTGTCAAGGTATTCTTCTCTGGATTCATACAATCCGGTTTCATTTTGTTCCATTTTAACCTCCTGTAATTTTATTTGCACATCAGAATCATAAAACATAATTAATGCAAGGTTTCAAGAACAGAATAAATAAAAATAAGGATAAAGAAGCCCGAGAAACCTCATGAATTTAGTATAGGACTCTAATGAGGCTGATTGTACATAAATCTAGTGCGATATATTTTTCAGTTTCAAGCCTAAACTCATGTACTATAATCATATAATTACCTATACACTTCACATTTATAAATCTTCTTGAGAGTTGTTCTACGAAATAATTATTCTGATATCACTTTAAATGGCAAATACAATCTATCACAAAATATTTTTAGACTGTCATTGTTTTATTCACATGGTGGATAATACTTCCATAAATAAAAAAACAAAAATGAATAAAAAATCTAGATATCTACTTCTTAACCAAATTTATTTCAATTGTTGAAACATTAACCTTTCTGCCTTCTTTATTTTCAAATTCCTCACTGTCAATTTTTATGTGCTTTATCTCAATTTGGTTTACAAGAAATCTCTTTCTTGCAACCTCGACAACATCCACTGCTCTGGATATAAATTTTCCGCGGGCTTTCACAATAACTTCTTTGTTCGCGTTTTTCGTAAACTGCATTATTACACTTGTTACATAATTCATAAAAGGCTTAGTTCCAATGTAGACGACATTTTCATCATCTTTTTTTGTTTCTTTTAGTTCTCCAGTCATTTTTTTTACTCCTGTTGCAATTTAGCTTAGTTAAATCTTATCAACTAACAGCTGCTGTTTTGCCTTTTTTTCAGCTTGTTTTAATCTTATTGCATAACCTGCAATTTGATTTCTAAGTTTTTTGCTTGGCATTGTATCCCCCCCAAGAATTTTCTTATTTCTTTCAAAGCTTTCGCTGAATTCAATCCCTTCTCTAAAAAGGGCTTTTGCGGTTCTTTTGATTAATTTTGACTTAATTTTTCCCATGTTCCTGTGTTAGATTTTATAGTTATGTCTTTAAAAACTTTATGATATTATGATATTTTCCAATATAAGCTTCTGCTTTTTTATCGAGTTCTCCTGTTGATAAAATCAAGACTATCCGTCTATTTGACTGGCTTTTTTGAGCTGCTAAGGTAATATCATCTTCAGTAATTTTTTTCTTGTCTTTTGCTATAACAAACAGTTCTATTTTTCCCAAATCGCTGTTGATTCTGGCAATTCCTGTAAATTCTTTTTTCTTTATCTCTAATTCTGTTATTAGCTCAATATCATTGGCTTGCATAAACTTAAGGGTTTTTTCTATAAAAGCTGATTTTTCTTTTGGTTGTTTTGGCTTTTTAGCTTTTGGTTTTATTTCTATTATGGACTTTTGCTGTTCTATTGGCTGTAGTGTTGATTGAAGAGGCATTTTTTGGATAGGTGTTTGCATTGGCGTAATTAGTTGAATTGGCTTTTTAGTTATAACTGGCTCTTGCACCTGTTGTATTTGTTTTTGTTCAATCTTTTCTTCTGGTTTAAATTCTGTTTGCGGAACAGTAAAAAACCTCCAATAAATTTCTTCTTCATGCTTGAATGGAGCAGCAAAATCTCTTATTGCTCTTAATGCAACCCTGATTGCAGGCTCCTGAGCTTTATCTAAAAGAAACCCTTTTTGCTTTAGAATAAGATAGGCATCGCGTTCCTTGCTTTTTAGAAAATGCGAATATCTTTCCAATAAAGGCTCTTGGTTTGACAAAAGATAGATAGGGGAGCCTCCAACTTTCATATGGCTCATTTTGACTTCTTTTTCAGAAACAAGTTCTGCGAGAAAAGCAGAAGCAAACAACATGCTCATGCTGACTTCATGTGCAATATGCACTGGCAGTGAAGGGCCTTTTATTCTTAGAGCTAAGAGAATTTTTCTTCTTATTTCCTGGGCATCTTGTTGTGGCATGAAATTTAAAGAACTACATGGGTTATAAGTTTTTTGATGATTTTTTGGTTAGTAAATAATGAAAGAATCAGACTGGTGAATACTCGGTGTAAACAAGTATAACATTTTTATTCACGGCTTCAGCCATTTAACTTCATAATAGGATATATCTCCTTCTTCATCAACAATTGCGAGAAGCAGGTTTTTCTTTGTGCTATGGGCAACCCTGTTTTTTGCTGAAAATTCATGCCAGCTTAATTTTGAAGATTCATGCTCAACAAAACATACCCATTTTGCGTGGCTAGTTCCTGGTTTTTGCCCTTTGTCATAAATCCTGAAATCAGCTCCAAATTTTAAAGCTGTTTTAAGAATATAACCTCTGTCACGTAAGTCTTTGAAAACAGGATACTTTATTTGGATTTTTTTGTCAATTTTTCTGGCTTCATCAAAAATCTGTTTTTCTAATAAGGGCTTTGATTTTTGTAAAACTTCTAATTTTCCTTTTTCAACTAAGTAAAGAGCTTCTGTTAAAGTATATTGGATTTTCCCTTGTTTAACTTCACCAAAATAGCTTTTTGCATGCAATGAATGTGCCTCGCTATCATTGCTTGAAATTATCTGTCCTGTGATATATGCCTGGATTTTGTTCATAGTTAAAATAAGAGGGGAGATTATTTAAAGATTGTGAACTCTAAAATTTTATGAATTGTATTATTATTCATGGGTGCCCATCAGATGCTGAAAAAGCTATAAATCCTAAAACCAGAACCTATGATAAGCACTGGATTCCTTGGATTAAAAAAGAATTATTATCCAGAGGCATAAAAACAGAAACTCCGCTTATGCCAGAACCTTGGAAACCAGATTATGAAAAGTTTAAAAAAGAATTTGGAAAATATAAAGTCTCAAAGAATACAATTTTAATAGGGCATAGCTGTGGCTGTGCATTTTAGTTAGATGGCTAGGCGATAGTAAGAATAGAATTAATAAGTTAGTTCTTGTTGCTCCTTGGAAAATAGCATATAGAGAGGGTGGAATTGATAAAAATTTTTATGAATATGGGATTGACAAAAAAATTAAAGAAAGAGTAAAAAGTATAATAATGTTTACAGCAGATGATGAAGAGGAAGAGGGCAAGAAAAGTCTGAAAATTTATCATAATGCTTTAGGGGGTAGAGTAATTGAACTTAAAGGAAGAGGGCATTACACCTTAGAGGATATGGGAACAGATAAATTTCCTGAATTATTAAACGAGGTTTTAAAGATTAGCAATATTTAAAAGTTGTTAAGCTGTGTATTGTTTATGACTATAACTTTTAAGAAAATTGAACAAAAATGGCAGTTGGAATGGGAAAGAAAAAAAGCATTTGAAGTTAAAGAGGCAAGGGGCAAAAAAAAGTTTTATGTTCTTGAAATGTACCCTTATCCAAGTGCAGGAGGGTTGCACATGGGGCATGCTTTAAATTATACTATTGGAGATATACAAGCAAGATTTAGGAGAATGCAGGGCTTTAATGTCTTGTATCCAATGGGTTATGATAGTTTTGGATTGCCTGCTGAAAATGCTGCAATAAAAGCTGGCGAGCACCCTAAAAAATATACAAACAAGGCAATTGCAAATTTTATGAAACAGCAAAGTTATCTTGGATTAAGTTATGACTGGCAACGCAAGATTCAAAGCCACGATACTGATTATTACAAGTGGAATCAGTATTTCTTTTTAAAATTCCTGGAAAAAGGCTTGGCTTATAGGAAAAAAGCAGCTGTTAATTGGTGCAAAAAATGCGATAGTGTGTTGGCAAATGAGCAGGTTCATAATGGAAAGTGCTGGCGCCATACAGATACAGAAGTTGAAACAAAACAATTAGAACAGTGGTTTTTAAAAATAACAGATTATGCAAATGAGCTTTTAAACAATGTAGATAAGCTTGACTGGCCTGAAAGAATCAAGATAATGCAGAAAAACTGGATTGGCAAAAGTCATGGGACAGAGATTGAGTTTGAGGTTGCAAATAAAAATAAAGTCGTTTTGGTTGATGCTGTTCATTGTTTAGTTGATGCAGAAGGAAAAGTTAATCAAGAACTTAGAACTTATTTAGATGTTTTAGGTAATAAAAAGATAGTTTTGACAAATGCACCAAAAGAAAATCACAAGGTTTTTTTCAAGAACATTGATTATGAAATATTTACTCTTGAAAATAAACCAAATAAGAAGAATCCGGATTATTATGAGAAAGTTTTGAAGAAGTTTAATTTAGGTGCTAATGATGTTATTTATTTTGAGCATGATAAAGAGAGTGCTGAATCTGCCAAATCCGTTGGAATAAATACCTTGTTTTATCAGAATAAAGTTGGAGAAGTTAAGGAGTTTGTTAATAATGCTTTAAATCAAAAATGGTCCATCTTTACAACGCGCCCTGATACTATATTCGGAGTTACTTTTATGGTAGTAAGCGCGCAACACCCAAGGCTTTTTGAGCTAGTTACAAAAGAACAAAAATCAAAAGTTGAAAAATTTTTTAAGAAGGTTAAATCCATAAGACAAGAGGAAGTGGAGCAATTAGATAAAGAAGGGGTTTTTACAGGAAGTTATGCAATTAATCCTCTAACAAATGAAAAAATTCCTGTTTGGGTTGGAAACTTTGTGTTAGCTGATTATGGAAGTGGAATGGTAATGGCTGTTCCCGCACATGACCAGAGAGATTTTGAATTTGCAAAGAAGTATAACCTGAAGATTAAAGAGGTTATTAAAGGAGGAAACAGCAACATAAATGAAAAAGCATATGTTGGCGAGGGAGTTTTGGTTAATTCTGGCAAATTTAATAGCATAGACAGCAGAAAGGCAATTGAAGAAATAACAAAACATTTGCAAAGCAAAAAACTTGGGGAAAAACAAATTCAATATAAATTAAAAGACTGGTTGATTTCAAGGCAAAGATATTGGGGAACACCAATACCTGTTGTTTATTGTGATGAATGCGGTATTGTTCCTGTTTCTGAAAGCCAGCTGCCAGTAAAGCTTCCTGATAAAGTTAAATTTGGCAAAGGAAATCCATTAGCGACAAACAAGCAATTTGTAAATGCAAAATGCCCTAAATGCAAAGGAAAAGCTCAAAGAGAAACAGATACAATGGATACTTTTTTTGACAGTTCATGGTATTACTTAAGATATTGCGATTCAAGAAACAAAAAGCAACCATTTGATAAGAAAAAAGTTGAATATTGGATGCCAGTTAATCAGTATATCGGAGGAGCAGAGCATGCTTGCATGCATTTAATCTATGCAAGATTTTTTACAAAAGTATTAAGGGATTTAAAAATAATTGGAAAAATTGATGAGCCTTTTATAAAATTGTTTAATCAAGGAATGCTCCATGGCAGTGATGGTTTTGTAATGTCTAAATCAAGAGGCAACGTTATAAATCCTCTTGACATTATTAAAAAATACAGTGCAGACATCCTAAGAATTTATCTTATATCTGTTGCTGCCCCTGATAGTGATTATGCCTGGAGTGACAAAGGAATAGAGGGCGTGTCAAAATTTGTGAATAAAATTATAAATTATTTTAATAATATTAAATTTGGTAAATCATCAGCTAGAATTGAAAGTAAGTTGCATAAAGCAATAAAAGAAATTACCGATGATATAGATAATTTTAGATATAATCTTGCTGTAATTAAACTTAGGCAGTTATTTGAGGTGATTGAATCTGAAAAATATTTAAGTAAAGGAGATGCTGGAAATTTTCTTAAACTCTTAAGTTTATTCTGCCCGTATATAGCAGAAGAATTTTGGCATAAAATTGGCAATAAAACTCTAATTAGTTTGGAAAACTGGCCAAAAGCAGACGAAAAAAAGATAGACGATAAACTTGAGCATGTTGATAATTTAGTTGATAAAGTTATTGGGGATATTAATAACATTGTTAAATTGATAAAAGAAAAACAAAATAAAGTTGCTGAAAAATGCTATTTATACGTTTTGCCAAGCGAGTTTGTTAATTATAACAACAATCTTGAAAAAATAAAAAAAAGAACAAATATACAAGTGCAGGTTTTTGCAGTTAATGATAAAAACAAATATGACCCAAATGAAAAAGCCAATAAAGCAAAACCTGGAAAACCAGGGATTTATGTTGAATAATTTTTGTTTTGTAACTAATTATAAAGATATAATTTCAACATAATCTATACTCATTTGTTATCATTTATATTAGAAACCTATAACAGAGCTATGTAATTTAATTTAGGCAGATTGACAATTTAATACTTGAACATATTTTCTCGTTTTCTATCCAGCAAATTATAAAAGTTTTTTTCTAACTTTGCAATTTTTTCACAGGTTTGATCAATTTCAACACCATCGCTTTGTGCCATTTCTCTAATTATCTCTAAAGAGTTTTCAATTTGATTAAAATCTTGCTCAAACTTTGCATAGCCTCTTAAAGTAAAGTAAAGAAATCTTAAATGGCTTAGCCCTTTTTTGAGCATTTTTATATATGTTTTTTCATGAATTTGCTTTAAATTTTGTGCATAATTTTCTAATAGATTCATGTCTAAATGCAAACAATTTCAATTTTTAAGCATTTTTATAAAAAAATAGATGCTTCTTCAGGATTTTTTTGGGTAATAAGCTAAAAAAATTTATGTGCATAGAAATCAGGAAGCACACTGCATTTAACTTAATTAACTAACACTAAAAAATAAAAACAAAAAAACTGGTTTAAGATTCTATTTTTAATTAAAATCTTCTTCTTGGTTTTGGACTGTCTTCTAATGGTCTTGCTTCGCTAACTTTGATTTGTCTGCCTTGGATATCTTTGCCATTCATTTCTGAAACAGCTTTTTTTCCATCAGCATTGTCACTAAAAGTAACAAAACCAAATCCTTTGGATCTGCCTGAAAACTTGTCTGAAATGATTGTTGATTCTTCTATTTCACCGTATGATGCAAATAGCTTTTTCAATTCTTCATTAGTAACACTAAAAGGCAAATTACCAACGTACAATTTTACGCTCATATTCTTTCCTCCTGCTAATTTATCTATATTGTCTGCAGAATAAGTCTAACCTACTCTAACATTAATCAATTGACTAAAAGAGGGTATTTAAGCATTTCGGTTGTGAATTTTTGGGTTTTTTGGGGTGAGTAGGGACATTAAAAATTAGCCTAAAGTTTATCCAATAATTGCTTTGATTCTTCTTATTCCAGCAGCTGAAGATTCTTCTTTAATTATCTTAAATTCCCCAATTTCTCCTGTTTGCTTAACATGAGGACCTGTGCAAATTTCTTTGCTAAACCATCCTCTTTTTTCTGTCGGGTCTTCTATTGTGTAAACAGAAACAATATTTGGGTATTTATGACCAAATTCTCCTTGAGCACCTGAGGTTAAAGCATTATCTAAAAGCATTTCTTTTCTGACAACACTTAAATTTTCTTTAATTTTTTCATTAACAAGCTGTTCAATTTGCTTTATTTCTTTTTCTGTGAGTTTTCTGTCAAAAGAAAAGTCAAATCTTAACCTTTCTTGAGTAATGTTTGAACCTCGTTGTTTTATTCCTTTGCCCAAAATTCTTGTAAGCGCTTCATTTAATAAGTGCGTAGCGGTATGTAATTTTGTTGTTTGCTCGCTTTGATCTGCTAAACCGGATTTAAATCTTCCTCCTGAAAATGTTCTACTCAATTCTTGGTGCCTTTTTTCTTCTTCATGAAAATCATTTTCTGAAAAGTTAATCTTGTATTTTTTGCACTCTTCTACTATCATTTCTAATGGAAAACCAAAGCTTTGATATAACAAAAAAGCCTCTTTGCCTGAAATTTTTTTATCATTTGCAAATTGCTTGAATTTATTTAAGCCTTTATTCAAAGTTTGTTTAAATTGATTTTCTTCTTTATTAAGCCCAGTAACAATGAAATTTTTGTTTTGTTTTAATTCCGAGTAATCGTCTTGGTATATTGAGAGTATTGGTTCAACAAGTTTAGATGTAAAATCTTCAATTTCAATAAGCCTTCCATAGCGTACTGCTCTTCTTATTAATCTTCTTAGAACATATCCTTGTTCAGTATTGCTTGGTTGAATTTTTTCAGAAAGAATAAAAACAGAAGCTTTGATATGGTCTGCAATTATTCTCATGGCTCTTGTTTCATCTTTGTTTTTTCCGTATTTATTTTTTGAGAGTTTTTCAATTTGAGTTATTATTGGCAAAAATGCGTCAGTAAGATAATCATCATTTATATTATTTAAAATTGAGAGAGTTCTCTCAACACCCATTCCAGTATCAACATTTTTTTGTTTCAGCTCTTCATATCTATTGTTTATTGTTTTGTTATACTGCATAAAAACATTATTCCATATTTCAAACCCATTTACAAACATTTCTGTATCTGGACCACACGGGCCTGTTTTTCCTGCAGGACCCCACCAGTTATCTGCTTTTCCTAAAAATTTTATTTTATCTTTTTTTATGCCTAAACTTTGCCAGATTTTTGCTGACTCTGTGTCTTTTGGAGAGTCTTTGTCTCCAGCAAAGCAGGTAATATTAATTTTTTCTTTTGGGATTTTCAGGATTTTTGTTAAAAATTCTAGGCTGTATTCAATAGCTTCTTTTTTCCAATAATCTCCTAAGTTCCAGTTGCCAAGCATTTCAAAAAAGGTGTGGTGAGATTCATCTCCTACTTTATCTATATCCCCTGTCCTTATACATTTTTGCACACTGCAAAGTCTTTTTCCTAAGGGGTGTTTTTGCCCAAGCAAATAAGGGACTAAAGGATGCATGCCAGCTGTTGTAAACAATACAGTAGGGTCATTTTGCGGGATTAAAGAGGCATTTTGGATAACTTTATGATTTTTAGTTTTAAAAAAATCAAGATACTTTTGGATGAGTTGTACGTGTGTGATTATACTTTTCATATCTAAGGAAGATATAATAGATTAAAAAATGTTTTGATAGTTGTTAATTTAATGAACTACTAATAGTAAGCTGTCAATGCTTATAATTTTCTTATTTAATCTAATCTTCAGAATAAAAATCATCTCCTGCCCATTTCACTAAGTCTTTCCCTAATGTCCCTTAATTGCTCTTCAATATCAGAATCATACTTTTTATTAACTTTTTTTGACAACTCATCAAGCTCTTTTCTACCTTCTATCTCTCCTGTTTCCTCATCATGCCTTATAATTCTTGGTATCTCTAATTCTGGCAGTTCTGTTTTTAATTTCCTCATATCTTTAAGAAATTCGCTTATCTGGACTTTTAACCTTTTTTTCAGCCTTAATTCTTCAAGCCTTAGGGATTTGAATGTTTTTATTGCTCTTATTAGTTTCACTAAACTGAGCTCCAAAGAAAGCATGTCTTTTTTTGCTTCTCTGGCTTCCTCATAATCAAGTCTTACATGAATTAGGTTTTCGTTTTTGTTCATTCTATTCTAGAAAAAATGTCTTCGTTAATTTTTTCAATACCGGATTTAATCGCCTGTAGCTCGCTTTCCCATTCCCCAAGTTCGCGTTCTTCCTCTTCTTTTAACTTCTGCACGTTTCCGAGCAGTTTTTCAATTTCCCTTATTTTTTCTCTTGCTTTTTCAAATGCACGCAGGCTTTCCTGAAATTTATCAATTCTTATAAAAACAGGCGCAATTTCTCGGATTCTTTTTTCAGCTTCTACAAATTGCGGAGGAATTCTTGTTTTTCTTAAAGGAATTTCGCCTCCTGAAATTTCTCTGGTCAATCTGGTTGGTAGAGGCCTTTGCATCATTTGCAATTCCTCTGCTGCTGGAAATGTAAAATCATCTGCATTAAAAACCTCTTCACCTCTTTTAGTCCCAGAGATAGCTTCTTTTATACTGTTCTGAGCGAATTTGTTTCCAATCGGAGTAGTTGGAAAACTTGGCAATTTATATGGAGATTCTTGGGCTTCTATGCTCTCTAATTCCGGTAATTCTGGAAGACTTGGCAATTCTGGTAAAGAAGGTATTTCTTCTTCCTCTTTTTTATTTTTATCTTGTTTTTTACTAAACAACCCCATTTTGATATATATAATACAATATTACTGGTTTTAAAAATGTTGTTATAATGTAACAAAATCCTTGTGTGTTTGTTTGAATTCACCGAGAACTGGAAGTTCTTTGGTGCTATCAAGAATGTACTTACAACTATTCTTAAAGTTGTAAGGCAGAAAACAAAAAAAACAATTACACAGCAATTTGTTTTCTGTGTCACAACCGAAAGGTATTTATTTGAGGATTTTTTATGTATTCTATGCCAATAAAATTTCTTAAGGAAGTTGTCTTTCATGTTGTGGGAAAACCTTCGGAAGATATAGTAAATCACCTCGATGGTAACAAATACATAAACGAATTTCTTATTGCAAAAAAGATTAACCTTACTGTTAATCAGGTTAGGAATATACTCTATAAGCTGTCAGATCAGGGAGTTGTGTCTTTCATTAAAAAGAAAGATAAGAGAAAAGGATGGTACACTTTTTTTTGGAAAATAGAAGTTTTGAAGGCTTTAGAACTATTAGAAAACATTTTGCATAAAAGAATAACAGAGATGCACCACCAAATAAAAAGCAGAGAGACTAAGTTGTTTTATATCTGTAGCAGGTGCAATATAGAATTTAATGAAGAAACTGCCTTAACCCATAATTTTACTTGCCCAGAATGCGGTGGTGTTTTTGATGTAAAGGATAGCGCTCAAGTTGTTAAAGAGTATAAGAAGAATTTAAACAGATTAGAAAGTGAACTTAAGGAAGTCAATGTCGAGGTTAATAAAGAAAGAGTACGAATAGAAAAAATACAAATTAGAAAGGATAAAAAAGAAGCCAAACAAAAAAAGGCAGCCAGAAAAGCTAAAAGAAAAGCTACTGAAAAAGCACGCTCAAAAATTAAACCCCCAAAAAAGCTTTCTAAAAAAAAGGCTAAATACAAACCTAAAAAGAAATCCAAGAGCAAACCCAGGATTCAAAAAAGAATAAAAAAATCCTTTAAAAAGAAATTTAAGAAAAAGAAGAGAATTTGATTATGGTTTACAGAACTCGCCACATGGAGAATAAGCAATCATTTGAATATTTTAGAAATAGTCTCAGCGTGAATACTAATTTAATTTTATTGAACCTGCTTGCTTTTATTGTTTTTTTTATTTTAATTGCAACAAATGAGCGGTTTTTGGAATATATTGCCTTAAAACCTTCAAATATTTTACAGGGAAAATATCTATGGACTTTTCTCACAAGCATGTTTATGCATGCAGGTTTTTTTCATATCTTTGCTAATATGTTCTCCTTGCTGTTTATTGGTTCATTAGTTGAAAAACTTTTAGGTAAACGAAGGTATTTTTTTCTCTATTTAATTTCAGGTTTGTTTGCAGGCATTCTTTTTGTTTTATCTGCTCTATTTATTCCTTCTGACATGGGGGTTTATGCTGTTGGCGCAAGTGGTGCTTTATTCGGGCTTATTGGTCTGCTTGTTTTGCTAACTCCTAATTTGCCTGTCTATGTAATGTTTATTCCAATACCAATTAAAATGAAATATGCTGGTCCTGGAATTTTGGTGGTTTTGTGGCTAATATCTTTAGCAGGAAATATTCCAATAGGAAATGTTGCGCATTTTGGAGGGCTGATTATTGGAGTTGTGTATGGAATATACTTAAGAAAGAAATATAAAAGAAAAACAGCAATGATAAGTAGGTATTTTAGCTAAAATGATTAAAAAAAATACAATAAAGCGGAATTTTTTTGCAGATAATTACATTAAATCATGGGTATACTTAAAAGAGTCTAAAGATTTTTTTTATTTGATTATTGGAATTTTTTTCTTTTTTGTTTTATTCGCATTTTTACTGCCCCCTCCAAAAGAGATTTCAGATTTAATCCTAAATTTTTTAAAAGAATTAATTGAAGAAACAAAAGGAATGAACGCCCCTGAGCTGGCACAATTTATTTTTGTGAATAACATTCAAACTTCTTTTTTGGGCATGTTTTTTGGAATTTTATTTGGGATTTATCCAGTGATTGTTGCAGTATTTAACGGTTATGTGGTGGGTTTTGTCTCTTTAATAGCTGTTAATGAAGGGGGATTTTCAGTATTATGGCAGTTTTTGCCACATGGCATTTTTGAATTGCCAGCTGTTTTTATTTCTTTGGGGATGGGAACAAAGTTAGGAACTTTTGTTTTTGCAAAGCATAAAAAACGAGCATTCTTGAATTATTTTTCTAATTCTATAAGAGTTTTCTTGTTTGTTGTGCTTCCATTACTAATTATCGCTGCGATTATTGAATCTAGCTTTATTAGTTATTTAGGATAAGCTTTATATAGGATATTTTCTTATTATAATCTGCATACAAAAAGTGCTTAATAAAAAGGAGGTTTAAAAAATGAGTTGGTATGAGAATACAGCTTTGGTACTAGCTGCAATTGGAGCTATTAATTGGGGACTTGCTGAATTAGGGTGGAATGCAGTTGAAGCTTTGATTGGTAGTTGGGCAGGAGCAACAGTGGTTTCAGTTGTTTACTATGTTGTTGCGCTTTGCGGTATCTGGGCTCTAATTAAAGTATTTCAGTAAATTTTTTTATTATTTCTTATTTTAGTAAGAAGAAAACTTGAAAAATGGCAAAATTTACTGCCTAGGTTATAATCTTAATTGGTATACTATTAGTTAGCTTTTAATGTGTTAAGGTGCAACTGTTGCAGTTTAATCTGAAAATTATTTGATTAAACTAGCTAACTCTTAATATCTATTCAAACTATTAAATTTTAACAGGGTGCTAATAAAACCCCTTTTAGAATTAAATATGCTTCTTTAATCTTTTAAATCGCTTATTCCTAAAAGGATGAATAATGCTCCAATCATAACTACAAACCAGAAAATTCCACCTTTAAGGAAAGTCCATGCAGCATGCCAAAAGTTAAAGTCTTTGCCAAGAATTGGCGGCCAAAATTGAGAATACCATGCTACTAGAATTGCGCCTATTAAAAGGATTAAACCCGCAAACAATTCTGTCCACTTATTCATATTTTTTTCATGTAATTTTCTTTTAAAAAGATTTTGATGTTTGAATATATATCTCAAAATCGGTTAAAAGAAGGGATTTGTTGCTAGGGGATTAAAGGATTCGTGGGGGCATTAATCCTTAATATTAATTAATCGTGGGAACATACTACCCAAAGGTTTATACTTGCAAAAGCTTAAAAATTGGTATCCACTCTTTTTATTATGGATATTAATAAACTAGCAAAAAAGGTAGAAGAAGTTTCAAAAAGTTATTCTAAAGAATTTGGTATAAATCGCGATAATGATTGGTTTATCTTTAAAATTCAAGAAGAATTAGGGGAATTAACTCAAAAATATTTAATGTTAACTAAACGAGGTAGGCAAAAAAGATTTAGTGAGGAAGAAATAAGAAAACAATTCGAATTCGAAATGGCTGATTTAGTTTGTTGTGTACTTCTTTTTGCAAATCACAATAAAGTAGATTTAATAAAAAATATTGAAGAAAAATGGTTTAAGAGTCATGAACAAAGATTGAAGAAAGATTCTTTTAGGCACTGATAAGCTTATTATAAAAACGTCGTTAAATTAATTCTTATAATATTCAAGACACTCACTTTTAAAACCATAGATTTTTAAACAAGCTCTTAATTTTTAGGAAATGAAAGAGCTAAAAGAAATCAAGCATATTCATATCAAAAATGGCATGAAAGTTTCTGAGTTAGTTGGGCAAATGCATGATGTAGGATTTGGAGCATCTAAGATCGCTGAAGCGTCTAATATTATGGCAAATATGTTTAAGGATGAGGAATGCAAGGTTTTTCTTGGTGTTGCAGGAGCAATGGTTCCAGGAGGAATGAAGCAGATAATTATTGATATGCTGGACAAAGTCGATGTTTTTGTTACAACAGGAGCTACTTTAACACATGATCTAATTGAATCTTTAGGTGAAAAGCATTATAAATATGGTTATGAAAATGAACCAAATGATATTAAGTTAAATGAAGAGGGGCTTGATAGAATGTATAATGTCTTAATGCAAAATAAAGTTTATGAAGAGCTTGAAGAATTTTTTGAAGAAAATTATGCTCAGTTAAAAGATATAAGAAGTATAAAAGAATTTTTATGGAAGCTCGGGGAGTTGTGTCCTGGCAGAGGAATCTTGAAAAAATGTTGGGAGAAAAATATTCCAGTCTTTTGCCCTGGAATTGCTGATTCTGGCATAGGTTTGATGATGTGGGGTAGAGAAGCAAGCGGAAAAGGAGAAAGTGAAGCCCGCGTTTTTTGTGATTTAAAAGAAATAATTGATGTTGCATGGACTTCAAAGAAAAACGGGGTTATTTATGTTGGAGGCGGTTTGCCTAAAAATTTTATTCAGCAGGCTTTGCAATTTTCAAAAAAAGGGGCTGATTATGGCGTGCAAATAACAGGAGACAGGCAAGAGCTTGGCGGAAGTAGTGGTGCGCCTTTACGCGAGGGAATAAGCTGGGGAAAAATGGCCAAAGATGCTGAATTTGTTGATGTTTATTGTGATGCAACAATTGCTTTGCCTTTGATTTTTGCGGGAGTTTTGTAAAGGGAAGAGGTAATTATCTAACAGCTTGAAAAGCAAGTTTTAAACTCTAGCTTGTAACTTTATTTATCCATATAACCCCCTACTAATCTTGCGCATATCTATTATAACTTCAACTGAATTTTCAAAGTTTTTATAGAAAAGATATAAAAAGCAAGAAATGTGTTATTTTTAAATACTATAAATTTATATATTTTTACGTATTTTATTAACCATGGAACAAAAAACAGAGGCGGTTTCTCAAAATTCTGAACAAATTGAAAAAGCTGGGCAAAATGAAAAAACTAAGCAGCCTGAGCAGAAAAAGGCAGACGAGGAAAAAGAAGTCCAGAAACAAGAAAAAGAACTTAATTTCCTTGATGTACTAAAAATGCTTGCTCCTGGAACAGCTATTAGGGTTGCACTTGACGATTTATTGAGGGCAAATATGGGGGCATTAATTGTTGTTGAAAAAGAAAAACTTTTTGATATTGTTGAAGGGGGGTTTAAAATAAGTTGCAAGTTTTCACCTCAAAGGCTAATAGAATTTGCAAAAATGGATGGGGCAATAATTATCTCAAATGATTTTAAAAAAATACTTTATGTTAACACTCTTCTTGTGCCAAAGATAGACATTTCTACAAGAGAAACAGGTACAAGGCATAAAGCTGCAGAAAGAGCTGCAAAACAAATAAAGACAATTGTAATTGCAGTTTCTGAAAGAAAGAATAAGATAACTATTTATTATGGAGACGAACACCATGTTTTAGAAGAGAGTTCTGAAATTTTAAGAAGGGCAGCTGAAACCCTCCAGATACTTGAGAAACAACGGGAAATTTATGATGATCTCTTGGCAAACCTAAACATAATGGAAATAAATAATTTGGTGACTATTACTGATGTGAGCAATGTTTTGCAGAGAATTGAAATTGTTGGCAATGTTGCATCTATTGTTAAAAGATACTTGGTAGAATTGGGTAAAGAAGGCGCGATTGTAAGCATGAGACTTAAGGAACTTATGAAAAATATTTCAAGAGAAAAAGAGCTAATTTTAAAGGACTATTTTGCTAAAAAACATTTAAGGGCTGAAACCATTTTAAAGAATATGAATTTTGATTTTTTGCTTGAAACATCAAATATCTCAAGGTTGCTCTTTGGTGAATTGCATGACAAGCCAATATCCCCCAGTGGAGTGAGGATTTTGAGCAAGACAAACTTACTTATTACAAATAAAAAATCTTTAATAGATATATTCAAAACTCTTGATAAGCTTTTGGATGCAAATGAAGAAGCTTTGATGAAGGTATTAAAAAAGAAAGAATTAGTAGAATATTTCCAGCAGGAATTGCAAAGCCTAAAAGATAAAATTATGTCAAGACGAAAATTATAGCATCTATACTAAAAATGGGTTTTACAGAAAAACAAATTAAAGAAATTAGAGAATATTTAGAGCAGAGCCATAATCCCCTATTCTTTTTTGACAATGATGCTGACGGATTGTGCTCTTTTTTATTATTGAGAAGAGCTTTTGGAAAAGGAAAAGGCGTGCCGATAAGATCTTTTCCAGAACTAAATGCAAGCTATTTTAGAAAAGTGCAGGAATTAAAAGCTGATTACATTTTTATTCTGGATAAACCATTAGTAGCAGATGAATTTTTAAAAGAAGCTGAAAAATATAATATCCCAATTGTGTGGATTGATCATCATGAAATTCAAAATGCGAACAGATTTTCAGAGTTAGTTAAATACTACAATCCAACTCTCAATGAACAAAAAAGCACTGAACCCACAACTTTTCTTTGCTATCAGGTTGCAAATAAAAAGGAAGATATCTGGTTTGCTGTAGTAGGATGTATTTCAGATAGGCATCTTCCTGATTTTTATGAAGATTTTACGAAAAAGTATGCTGATTTATCAATAGAAAGTAAAAATGCTTTTGATGTATATTACACTTCTCAGATTGGAAAAATTGCAAGGATATTCAGCTTTGCTCTTAAAGATTCAATTACCAATGTGGTTAACATGCTGAAATTTTTAGTTCAGGTTAAAATGCCGTATGAAATTTTAGAAGAGGATAAAAGAAATTATACTATGCATAAACGATTTAGGCAGATTCATGGCAGGTATATGAAGCTTTTAATTAAGGCAGAAGATCATTACAAGAAAGGAGGGAAATTACTGTTTTTCCAATATGGGGGGGATTTGAGTATAAGCTCTGATTTATCCAATGAATTAAGTTACAGATTTCCGAAAAAGATTATAGTTGTTGTTTATGTTACAGGAATAAAAGCTAATATTTCAGTTAGGGGCGAGAAGATTAGGGAAGCTGTTTTAAAATCAATTGAGGATATTGATGGGGCTACTGGGGGCGGGCATGAAAATGCTGTTGGCGTTCAGATGAGGATTGAAAATTTGGGGAAATTCAGGAAAAGTTTAAAAGAACTTGCAAAATAGTTTCCGGCTGGATTAATCTAGGTTGTTCTACGTCAGTTAAGAGTGTGATAAAAAACCATAATCTTTTTAAGCGAGGAAATAAAGATATTAACATGTTGCCATTAAATCTAAAGTATAGTGATGCAGAGTATCCGTGTTTTTTATCTCCTGTTAGTCTCGACGAATTTCAAGAGTTAAAGAAGAAGAAAGCACTTGAAATTCCTGAAACGCATCAACCAGATGAAGACAAGTTTTCTATAGTTTACAATGAAAAACGGAATGCGTTAGGAGTCACTAGGACAAAAAAAGGGTTAAGTGAAGAATTAATTCTTTATGAATCAGATATACCTGATAAGGATAGAGGTAAGCTTATTACTATACTATCTGGATTAAATAGAATGTTATGTGATATGAAAGTGCAGAAAGAAAAATGGATGCACTAATATTTTAGCTAACCAAAAAATATTAAAACCCTGTTTTCTTTATTATTGTATGATTGGTAGACACAATATTAGGAGATGGCATTGTGCATCTTGCGTTTTTAACTGTGTTTACCCTACATCAATTAAAAGCCTCTCAATTTAATTCAAGCGTTTTCTTTCTTGGCTCTGAATTTTTGAGGGTGTGATTGATTATAATTCTAGGGCTTTGAAAGAATTCTCTTGTGTTTTAATTGACGGGCTTTTTCCAAAAAATGACAAAAGGAGAAAAAAATGGAAAAAGTAGTTGTTGAGCAGGAGTTATCTACTTTAATAGAATTAACTCTTCGCTTAGAAGATGAATTAAATAATATAGAAATGAAGCAGGAAGAATAGCAAAAATAAAGGTAATGCTTATCATGTTATTGGTAAGTGTGCTTGTTCTATTTTTTAGTCATGAGCTCTCAAAAAGGTATGAGCTTAATCGCAACATTTTATTCATCAATGATTAAGGTATTGTGTTACAGATTCTACAAACTTTTCTCCTGCTTTTTCCGCAGTTTTATATTCTCTTCCTTTTCTATCTCTTGGGTCAAAATTTGAGTTGAACCTTACTACTACATTACCTTCAAAATCAGTTTCAAAATATATTTTGGAATGCATGTCCCATTTTGAGCCTACTCTATACTCCCCTCTCCCATATTTTTTTAAATCTTGTAGAACTGTTTCTGGATATTGAAACATCGTATTTGCAAAATCTCTTCCTAATCCGCAATGTTTTTCATACAACCCCATGACTTTTATGAGATGTTTTTCTGTTAAATTCTCTAATTTCATAAAAGTTTGTTAATATTCCTATTTATAAATCTTACTTTAAAATTCTTTGAATCAACATTAATAACTTCTGCCTATGTACACAACCTCTTTTGCTGGTTTTTTACAGAACACACAATTCCCCTTTGGCTTTTCTTTTTCAAATTTTGTTCCACGCACCTCAGCGTTAATTTCTTTTTCAACAATCTCTGCGCATTGAATTCCATCGCTATTTGTTGAACAAAAATTACATCTTGCAATTTTGCCGGTTTCTATTGCAGCTTTTGCTTCTTCAGGAGATTTTGCATCAACTATCCTATCCTTAAATAAATCATCTGCGGACTTGAATAGGTTATCATTATATTGTTTGGAAGTTTTTTTGATATACTCTATTAATTCTGACTCGTTTATTTTATCTTTCTTATTAATGTCCCGCCTAAATATCATTAAAGTTTTGCTTTTAATTTCGTTTTTACCCAGCTCTATCCTTAATGGGACTCCTTTCATCTCCCAAAAATAAAATTTCTCCCCAGGTCGTGCGTCAGAGTTATCTATGATGGTATCTACTCCAGCTTCTTCTAATCTTTGTTTTAATTGTTCTGCCTTGTTTTTTGTTAATTTATCATTTCCAATAGTTGTTATTACAACTTGCTTTGGGGCTATGTGCCAGGGAAATTTAAGCCCCTTATTATCTCCATGAACAATTATTACAGACGCAAGTATTCTTGAAATTGCAGGACCATAACAGGTTAGAAATGCATATTTCTCTTTGCTGTCTTTGTCTTTAAATTTTACATCGAAGGCTTTTGAAAATTCTCTGCTTATTAAGTGAGTTGAAGGTTGTTGTACTAATTTTCCATCTGGGTTTAGCACATCTGCAGCGAATGTTCTTGCTGCTCCTGGAAATTTATCCCAAATAGGTCTTTCAAAAAATATAAATGGCAAACCAAAAATATCATGCAAAACTTCTTTTGTTGTTTCCATATCCTCTCTAACCTGGTTAATAGCATCTTTTTCTGTTGCATGTGCGCAATGCGACTCTATCCAGTAAAATTCCCTGTCCCTTAATAATGGGCGCGTTGCTTTTGTATCATGCCTGAACACTTGCGCTCTTTGATAAGTTTTAAACGGCAAATCTTTATAACTTCTAATCCATAAAGAAAACATCTGGTAAAAGGCTGTTTCACTAGTCGGCCTTAATGCTAATCTCTCTTCGAATTTTGTGTTACCTCCATGCGTTACCCAAAAGACCTCTGGGGTAAATTTGCTTATATGCGATGCTTCTTTTTTTAAGTTGGATTCAGGAATTAGTGTTGGAAAAAAATATGGCAGATGCCCTTTTTTCTGAAGTGCCTTTTCTATTTGCCTATACATTTTTTCAACAGCCAAAACACTCCATGGTTGGTGAACAAGAAAACCTTTGATATTATATCTTATATCTACAATCTCTGCTTTTTTAAGAATTTCAGTGTACCACTCGCTAAAATTTTTATATTTTGAAATGTTAAATGTTGCTTTATCCTGATTTACACTATCATTTTTTTCCTGGTTTATTCTTTTGCTGTTGTCTTTATCCTTTTTTCTGTTCGCCATTTTGACTTTATTCAGGTTTTAAGTAATGTCTGTAGCTAATACGTCATTGGCTATTTCATTGATAACCTGCTTTATATAATTTGATTCTAATGCAAATCCCAAGCCCTCGCTTCCGCCTATTTTAAAGTTATTCATTCCAATAACTTCCCCTTGTTTATTAATTAATGGCCCCCCTGAATTGCCTGGATTAAGGGCAGCATCAGTTTGTATGTAAGCATCTAAATTATTTGTTCCTTTCATGTGCAAGTTAGAAACAATTCCTTCTGTCACAGAAAATTGCAATCCAAGAGGATTTCCAATGGCAATAACTTTCTCTCCAACCTGGACTTCATTGGAGTCACTTAGTTCCAAAGCAGAGTATGTGCCTAAAATTTTTAGAAGCGCCACATCTAAATCCAGGCTGTATCCATAAAATTTAGCTTCATACACCTTTTGATCTGAAGTAACTGCATATATTTCTCTTCCTCCTGCTAAAACATGAGCATTTGTAACAATGTATCCATCTTTGTGAATTATAAACCCTGTTCCCTGGGCAACATCTGTTTTTATTGTTACAACGCTTGGAATTGATTCTTCAATAATATCAGAAAAGTCAGCACTTGTTTGCGCTTTTACCTGGTCAATCTGTTTATTTAATGAGCTTATTGTTGTGCCAAGATCTTCTCTAGTCTGCAAAACATTTTCAGAGAGCTCAATTATCTTATTTTCTGTTTCTGCCTGCATTTCTGTGATTTTTTTGTTTAATGCATTATAATTTGCATCAAGTTGAAGGTATAGCATATAAAGAAAAATGCCATTAATTATCATGTAAATTATGACTAAGCTACTAAGTCCCCCAATAAGGATTTTGTGATGTCTTTGCAATGGCATTTTATTTAAACTCTGTTATGTCATGTGGTTAGTTAAGATTATTTATTAAAGTTTGCATAGAGCCTAGAGTGTAGTAAATATTAAAAACCTGCTTTATCTTAATAAAATAATGGGAAAGGTAAATTTTACAAAAGTATTAAGAGTTAATGCCAATAGTGAATTCTTACAAATTATTGGAACAGGTGAAATTTTCCCGCTAATGGTTAATGTTCCTGTAACTGATTTTTTTCCTATTAGGAAGGTTTTTGATTTTGTGTCTTCTGATTTCTTTAAGCAATATATTGCAATTTTTTTTAAAGATAATGGTTACAGATTAGATGATACTTGTACTGCTTTTGCAAATAATCCTTATGAAAAATGTGAAGTAGCTAAGGCAACTGATTTAGAAGTAAAATCATTGGATAAATTATTGCTAGTAGTTGAGGATGTTACAAGAGATTTGCAAGATGAAGGTTATCATACTAAAGAAACTGTGCTTGCGATGATTCCGATTTATTTAGGGCAAAGAATGTTTGAAAACCATGAGATTCAAGCAGTAACTCTTTCTTAAAAAATTATCAATGTTTTCAGCTTAATCGTAATCATTAAAAACTAAGCATGCATTATAAAATCAGGGCTTGTAAGTCAATGGATAGACTCCCCGGCTTCGGTGATTTTGTTGAAGAAACCGGGAAATCGGGGTTCAAATCCCTGCAGGCCCATAATTATCTAATTATTCATTGAACTCTTTTTAGTAATGGTTAAATTATTTGTTTAGGAATATTTAAAAACTATGGTCATTTCAATTAATTAATGGAAACAAAGATGGTTGTAGCTCTTGTTTTGACTTTATTATTAGTTTTAGTTATTTCTTATGCAGGAGGATTTTTTAGCGGTAATACCATCTTTTATGAAGTGAAAGAATGTACTGATGATGATGTGAATGATAAATTTCCAGATGGAATAAATTCCGAAGTGAGAGGCACTACTAAATTAGGCAAAGCAGTATTTAGGGATAATTGTAATGCAGGAAGCGGAAATCTTGTCGAATATTACTGCACTAGTGACGGATTAATTGATAGTGTGGAGAGAACTTGCGGGTTTGGTTGTACTACTGGTAGATGCAGAGATTTTCCCTTCCAGTAGATTAATTCTTTGGGGTTTTAGAGAGTAGTTATTTATGTCTAGATATATCATAAAAAATAAAATAAGTGCAGGGTGTTAAACTCGTATGATTATAAGAGGATTTGCATGCTATATAGTCTAATGATGCTTAATATATGGTATAGCAATATTTATAAAATAAGATTATCTAACTAATGTATGGCAAAGAAAGAGTTGAATACAAATCAGTTAGCTTGGGTAGTTTTAATTGCCGTAGTGCTTGTATCTACATTGCTTGTGATTTCAGGGAACAACATTATTGGAAAGATTATTTACGGGTATACAGGTAGTGCTGAGTGCAAAGATTATGACGCAAATGACAGATTCCCAGATGGAAAGAATTTCGGCGAGGCATCATCTACCACGAAAGGCAAAAGTGCGTTTTTTGACCATTGTAATCTGGAAAGTGTTGTAGAGTATTATTGTGAAGATGGTGTTGTTAAAAGCGTAGAACAAAAATGCCCAGCTGATTGCGATGAAGGTAGATGTCAGTAATTTTAGGCAAGTGGCATAACCAAACTGAAGTTAATTAGACATCTTAAAAATAACTGGAAATTTAGTTTTAAAGGTAAATAGTCTATAAATTAGCTTAATTTAATTTTATGAATATTTAATTATAGTGTTAGCCTGTTAAATTGTTTTTTAATAATCTTTCTAATATAATCTTTGATGTCTCGTAATCTGCTCTTTTATTTGATTGTTTCATAACTTGCCCAATTAAAAAGTTTAAAGCTTCTTGTTTTCCTGATTTATAATCTTGAACAGCTTGCGCATTTTGTTTAATAACCTGCTTACAGATGTTTTCTATTTCTATTTTCCCAGATATTTTTTGGTGTTCTTTTGCATGATTTTTAGGGGAAAATGATTTTGGAACAAACTTATTAAGAATTTCTTTGGCTTTTAATTCTGTTATAACTTTGTTTTTTATGAGTTTAAGAAGTTCAATAAAATGTTCAACTTTAATTTCGACTTCATTAAGTTCTTTTTTATTATAGTTTAAAACTCTTAATAGCTCTACAGTTGTCCAGGGCACAGCAATGTGTGCAGGAATTTTGTCTATTACTTTTTCAAAAAATTCAACAATCTCTAATTTTTTAGTTAAAACTTCTGCATGTTTTTTTGAAATTTTATGCCTTTTTATCAGCTTTTGAAGTTTTGATTTGGGAGTCTCAGGTAGAGAATTTTTTATGCTTTGAATCTCTTTTCTTTTTATATTAACGACAGGCAAGTCTGGTTCTGATATAAATCTATAATCTTCTGCCTGTTCTTTTGCCCTCATCATAATTGTTATGCCTGTTTTTTCATCAAATGCTCTTGTTTCTTGTATTTTTGGCGTGGATTTTCCCTGTCTTGAAATCTCATAATCAATTGCAGTTTTGATATTTGTGAGGCTGTTAACATTTTTTACTTCAACTCTTTTACCTTTTGATACAGAAACATTTACATCTGCTTTTATTCCAGAAGATTTATCCAATGATTTTATATAACTTAAAGCATGAATTAACTGCTTGAGCCAATCTGTTACTTGTTCTGAAGATTTGAAATCAGGTTCTGTTACAATTTCCACTAAAGGAGAACCTGAACGATTATAGTCTATTTCTCCTGTTAAAGGATTCCAAGCAGCAGGATCTTCTTCTAAATGAACTTCTTTAACTCTTATATTTTCAAATTTCCCATTCACTCCAATAGGAATAGCATATGCTCCTGAGATTGTATTCTGGTATCCCTTTGGCAAATCAGGCCAATTATAATGTTTTCTTTGCCATACTAATCTATTATTTATTTTACAGCTTAGAACCAAGGCTATTTGAATTATTTTAGATATAGCTTCATTGTTGGGCAATAGTGGTTTTGCGCCTGGCTGTCCTGTGCAAATAGGGCAGATGTTTATATTTGGCTTGAAAAATTTTAATCCATGTTCTGCCTTGCATTTACAAAACAATTTTTCTTTTGTTTGAACATATCCATGGATTTCTAATCCAATTTTTGCCATGTTTGTTATATTTATATTTGATTAATCAATATAAGAGAAAGTTGTTTATTAATTTATTGATATATCCTTTTTATTATTCACTCATTATGCATTATTATAATAAAACTTGAAAAGGTTTTTATATGTGATTGATTTCTCTTTTTTATGGCAGAAAAGATTAGCGCAAAACCTGGGGACTATGTAAAAATCTCACTTATAAAATATGAATATAAAGGTGTATTCTTAGAGAGTCCTGAAGAAGAAAAAGGGCTTGTGCTGTTGAAATTAGATTCTGGTTATAATATTGGGATAAGTAAAAAGGAGATTGTTAATGTTCAAGTTTTAAGTAAAACAAAAATTGAAGACGAGGAGATTGAGTTAAAAAGAGATAAAGAAAAACCAAATATTGGGATGATTATAACTGGTGGAACTATTGCTGCCCGCTTAAATCCAAAAAGAGGAGGGGTTGATTGGCTCACATCTCCCTCTCAGCTTTTAAAATTTTATCCAAGAGTCTTTGATAAAGTTAATATTGTAAAGATTGAAGCTCCTTTTATGAAGGCAAGTGAAGATATGGATTATAAAGACTGGAAAAAAATAGCAAAGACTGCGCAAAAGTTGCTTAATGACTCAAACATCAAGGGAATTATAATCACACATGGAACTGATTTTTTGCATTATACTGCTGCTGCTTTGAGCTTCTTTTTAAGAAATTTAAACAAACCAGTTGTGTTTACATACAGCCAGCGAAGTGTTGATAGAGCTTCAAGTGACGCAAATTTAAATTTGCAATGCTCTGCTTTGGCTGCAATAAGTGACATGGCTGAAGTGATGATTGTTGGACACGCTTCAAGCAATGATGATTTTTGCAATGCTATATCAGGAACAAAAGTTAGAAAGCTTCATTCTTCAAGAAGAGATGCTTTCAAGCCTGTGAATGCAAAACCATTTGCTAAAGTTTATCCTGATAAAATTGTTAAAGTTTCAGATTATAGGACGCTCAACAATAATAAAGTAGTTGTGGAAGACAAATTTGAAGAAAAAGTTGCTTTGGTCAAGGTTTATCCTGGACATGATTCGTCTATTTTAGATTATTACATAAAAAATAAATACAAGGGGATTGTGTTGGAGTTAGCTGGTTTAGGGCACGGGCCAACAAAAAGAGCAAGAAAAGGTTGGACAAAAAAATTAAAACAGGTTCAAGACAAAGGCATGATTATCTGTGCTGCTAGTCAAACAATTTTTGGCAGATTAAACCCATTAGTATATAGCAACGGAAGAGAATTTTTAGAAACAGGGATTATTTATCTTGAAGATATGCTTTCTGAAACAGCTTTTGTAAAACTTGGCTGGGTATTAGGGCATAAAGAATGGGTTAAGCAAGGAAAAGAGAAAATTAAAGAGATGATGCTGAAAAATTTCAGCCATGAGTTAAACAACCGGCTAGAATTTGAAGAAGAATGAGAAAAAAATTTGATATTTTTGTTGAGTCTATTATTTATTATTTTAATAAGTGCGATTGTAATTTTTAGAGTTGGGTTTGATGAGCAAGGAGTTTCTGCTTCAACCTCAGAATATGTTAAAGAGCAGCAAGAAGCAGTAATATGCGCCAATAATATTTATCAGCAGGAAAAAGAAAATAATGCGGAGTTTAACAGCCAGTGTTTAGGGACTTGCATGGATTTTGCTGTTGATATTGTTCATGTTCCTCGCACCGACGAGGATAATAAATCTGAGAACCAATGCGAAAGTTATAGAAACGGAAAAGTCGGGCATTTTATTGAGCTGGATAAAGACGGGAAAATTGTGAGGCTTGTTTAGTCTTTTAAGTTATAACTTTATAGGGGCTACAAAATAGTAAGGTTTAAAAATCCTTAAGAGGATTATTCCATATGAACTATATACCAAAAGGATTAACAGAAGAAATTAGAAAAAAGGTAGCTGTTGCTAAAAATCCTAAAAATAGCCCCCTATTTGATTTTTTTTGTAGAAAAAGAAGAATAAAAGAAATAAGAAAAAATGCACAAATACACTCTTATAGAATAGAAAATCCAGATGGGGGAGTTCCTTATTCTGTTCCTAAAAAAAATGGTTCTGTTAAAAGGGGTATAAAATGTATTGAAAACGCATTTAATTGGGGAAAGGAAAACTTTGATATTAAAAAATTTGATGAGTCTTTTATAAAAAAATTAGCCGGCAAAATATTGCCTGAATTGTATTGTGAAAGCCCTATGAACTATAGACAGATGCATGAAGGGGTTAGGATAAGTGGATCAAAATTCCTACCCCCTTACCCCGCCAAAGTAAGAGAAGTAGAAATGCCAAGATTTGTAGACTGTTTAAGATACCAATTTAAAAATACTGAAGAGGATGTTATAGCCCAATTGATGGTCGCAATTTATGCTCATTTCCATTTGGTAAGAATACATCCCTTTACAGATGGTAATGGAAGAACTGCTAGGACATTACAGGACGTAATTTTAGATCACTATCACTTACCAATACCTTTAATTGAAGCTGGTGAAAGAATGACTTATTATCAATGTCTTGAACAAGCAGTTGAAGGATGGAAAGAAAAAGGCGCAAGTGATAAAAAAATAAATGGAGCAACAAGTGGTGAACAGATGTTCTACACTTTTATTGCTGGAAAGATTAATTCATCTTTAGACAAGATGATTGGATACCATAGCAAATTTTAATAATCCTATTTCTTTCTTGATTTCATGCCAGAAGAGATTAATTATCAAAAATTAGAGTTTAAAGCTGGCTTGGAAATACACCAGCAGTTAGATACTAAAAAACTATTTTGCAATTGTCCAAGTTTGCTTAGAAATGATGAACCTGATTTTATAGTCAAAAGAAAATTGCATGTTGTTGCTGGAGAAGCTGGAAAAGTAGATGTTGCTGCTGCTCATGAGGCAAGTCTTGGCAAAGAGTTTGTCTACCAAGGATATGACACTACTTGCCTTGTTGAGTTAGATGAAGAGCCCCCTCATCAAATAAATAAGGAGGCATTTCAAATTGCTTTGCATATCTCTTTGTTGCTTAATTGCAAAATTCTTTCTGCTACGCAAATTATGAGAAAGACAGTTATTGATGGTTCTAATACAGGAGGTTTTCAGAGAACAGTGCTTATCGCCAGGGATGGTTATGTTGAAACAAGTCAGGGAAGAGTTGGTATAAAAGGAATTTTTCTTGAAGAAGATGCTGCAAGACCTGTCAGCAAACAAAAAGGTGAAATTGTTTACAGACTTGACAGGCTTGGCATACCTTTGGTGGAGATAGCTACAGAACCAGATATAAAAACTGCTGAGCAGGTTAAAGAAGTTGCATTGCATATTGGAGATATCCTGCGGGCATGTAAAGTTAAAAGGGGCATAGGTACAATAAGGCAAGATCTAAACTTATCTATAAAAAACGGGCATCGGGTTGAGATAAAAGGTTTTCAAGAACCAAAAATGATGGTTATAACTGTAAACAAAGAAATCCAAAGACAGCTTGAACTGGCAAAATCTGGAAAAAAATTGGAACCAGAAGTGAGAAATGCTTTGCCAAATGGAGGTACTGAATTCTTAAGGCCAATGCCTGGAAGCGCTCGAATGTATCCTGAAACAGATCTGCCTCTGTTAAAAATTTCTCGCGAAAAAATCAATGAAGCTAAAAAAACCTTGCCAAGATTAAGAGCAGATATTAAAGAAGAATTGCAAAGAGGAGGGTTAAATGAAGAAATGGCAGGATTGCTTATGAAAAAAGGAAAAATAGAGGAGTTTAAAGAAATGAGCTCAATTTTAAAAATTCCTAGTTTGATTGCTAAAATTCTTTTGGTTTACCCAAAGGAAATTGCAAGTCATGAAAAGATTAGTGAAGAGCAAATTGAAGAAAATCTCAATATAGATGCCTTGCTTTTTATTGTTGAAGCTTTAAAAGACAGTAAAATTAGTGAAGGAGATGTTAAAGAAGTAATGAGATTAATAGCAAAAGGCACTGCAGTAGAAAATGCAATTAAATTGGAAAAAGCAGATGTTTCTGGAATTGAGGAGAGAATAATGAAAGTGATTAAGGGTAAACCCGGTTTAAATGTTAATGCCTATATGGGCTTAATTATGCAAAGCCCTGAATTTAAAAGCAAAATTTCTGGAAGGGAAGCTATGGAGATAATTAAAAAGTATGTGAGGTGATAGTTTTATATTGCAGTTTGGTATACAATTAACTTTAAATTCTGCTTCTAACGAAACATTTAAAAATAGGAAATTCTTACTTTCTTACAAGAAGTAAATGCATTAAGAAATATTGAAAAATGGAAATAACAAAAATAAGCTCAAAAGGGCAGATAGTAATTCCCCTTAAAATAAGAAATCAGTTAAAGATAGATGAAGGGAGCATTTTAGCTGTAGACACTGCAAAAGACATGGTAGTTCTTAAAAAAATAGATGTTGATTTAGTAAGACAATTTGAAGAGGGATTAGCGGACTTAAAAGCCAGAAGACTAAGAAGAGTTGCTTAATCTCTCTGCATATCTTCTATATTCTTCAAAATAAATTACAATCTTATCAATAGTTTCTTCTTGAAATTTTTTTCCGCCAATAGCTACTATCAAAACAATTTTTAGATTATCATAAACAAGATAATAAATTCTTTTTTCTCTTATTCTCTTCTCACGAAAAAATCTATATCTCATCTGTTGCCCAACATATGGATTTTCTTTAAGCTGTAAAAATATTTTTTGGATAATACTCCTCTCAAATTCTGGAAGTTTATTCATCTCTTTGTCAAAAACATTAAGAGCATAAACAGCATAAGTCATAGGATTATTATGCTTTAATTGTTTTTATTCCTTGATTTTTTCCCTTTTCCTCTAAATATCCAACAATTAACTTTAAATATTAATTTCTTATTGGTATATCATGTCTAAAACAAGCAAGGGAAATGTGAATGAGCTGGATTTAATGGAGTTCTATAAGGAAAGGACTTATATTAATGATATAAAATCCGGAAAGGTTGAGGTTGCAGGATGGGTTCATGATAAAAGAGATTTAGGAAAAATAAGGTTTATTCTTTTAAGAGACAAAACCGGTATAATCCAGGTAACTGCTATAAAAGGAAAAGTTGATGAAGGGGTTTTTAAGGCAATGGGAAGTGTTTCTGGAGAGAGCGTTATTTATGTTAAAGGTGAGGTTAAGCAGTCAAAGCAGGCTCCTGGAGGAAAAGAAATAGTTCCAGAGAAGATAATAATTCTTGCTCAGGCAGAAATGCCTTTGCCAATTGATGTTTCTGATTTCAGTAAAACAGAGCTGCCAAAAAGACTAGACTATAGGTTTTTAGATTTGCATAGAAAAAAGATTCAGGCAATTTTTAAAGTGCAAAGCACTATTCAAGAAGCTTATGTGGAGTTTATGGAAAAAGAAGGGGCTGTTTTTGCTCAGTTTCCGTCAATAATTAGTTCCAGCAGTGAAGGTGGAACAGAATTATTTGAAGCTAAATATTTTGAGCAAAAAGCTTATTTAAGCCAGAGCTGTCAGCTTTACAAGCAGATGCTTGCTTGTTCTATGGAAAAAGTTTTTGCTATTTTTACTGTCTGGAGAGCAGAGAAGCATAATACAATCAGGCATTTGAATGAATCAAGGCAGTTTGATTATGAGCAGGCATTTGCAGATGAATTTGTGGTTATGGATGTTCTTGGCAGATGTGTTCAGTATATTGTGAAAAAAGTTATAGAAGAGAATAAATCAGAATTGGAGTCTTTAGATGTTAAGTTAAAAGTTCCTGGAGTGAAATACATGACATTTAAAGAAGCTGCTGTGATTGCTAAAAAATATAAAGTCCATGTCGGTAAAGATGATTTAAGCGGAGATGCAGAAAAAAAACTGAGTGAATTGTTCCCAGATAATGTAATATTTGTTCATGACTGGCCATTAAGCGGCAAGCCATTTTATATTATGCCAAAAGGAAAAGAGCTTTCTTGCGGTTTTGATGCAATTTATAATGGAATGGAGATTTCATCTGGCGGACAAAGAATTCATCTTCCTGGATTGTTAATTGAGAGGCTTAAAGCAAAAGGATTAAATCCCAAGGATTTTAAGAAATATGTTGATTCTTTTAGATATGGAGCGCCGCCACATGGGGGGTTTGGGATAGGTGTAGAAAGGTTAACTATGCTAATTTTGAATTTGTCAAATATAAGAGAAGCTGTTTTGTTTCCAAGAGACAGGGATAGATTAGTGCCGTGAGGTTTTTGATTTTTGAGATGTTTTAAAAAGTTGTTTCTGTTCTTAAAAATATTAAAATGAAAATATTGGCTATTGGGGATCCGCACGGAAATTTAAAAACATTGAAGAAAATCCCACTAAACGATGTTGATTTAATTTTAATAACAGGAGATTTAGGTAAAGCCGATTTAGCAAGAAAAAGGGCATTTGAAAATATTGAAAGAAAAAGAAAAGGACTTAAGAAATTAAAAGACAGTGCCAAGAGTATAAAATCTGTTCATAATGAAATACATTTCTCTACAATTAATATACTAAAATATCTATCAAAATATGCTCCTGTTTATACAATTCAAGGGAACGTAGGAATTCCAAGTATATCTAATGTAAAAAAAGATAATGAAAAATACAATTTAAACCTAAAAAGTACACGAAAAGAAATTAATAAAATTAAAGATGTTACATTGATAAAAAACAGATTAAAAATGATTGAAGGTTTAAGAATAGGTTTTCTTGAATATTTTGTAGATACTAATTGGGTTATGGATTTTAAACCATCTGATTATCATAAAAGTTTAAAAAAAGCTAAAAAACAAACAAATAAAGCAAAGAAAATTTTGGAACGTTTTAAGGGAGTTGATATTTTAGTATGCCATCAGCCCCCTTACGGTTATTTGGACAAAGTAAGTGGGAAGTATGGAGCACCAAAAAAGTGGAGAGGGAAACATGCAGGAAGTAAAGTTATCCTTAATTACATTAAAGAGAAACAACCAAGATATGTTTTTTGTGGGCATATTCATGAAGGAGAAGGTAAGGCAAAAATAGGAAAAACAGAAGTTTATAACCTTGGTGTTTGTGGTTGGAAAATAGTTAATGTTTGATTTTCATTAATAATAACTAACTTTAAAAATTCCTTATTCTTATTTAAATCATGGCAGAAGACTTTTTGTGGCGTGCGGTTTCTGAAAAAAGATTTAAAGATAAAAAGAAAAGTTTATAAACATAAAAAATTATACAAGTGTATAAATAAAAATACAATTGTATAAAATGTTGAGTTCAAATAAAAACAAGGTGCTAGAAGTTTTCTTCAAAAAACCAACTGAAGCTTTTCATGTAAGGGAATTAGCAAGGCTTACAAATTTGAACCCCAATACTATTATAAATTTAATCAAAGAATTAAGCAATGAGGATTTAATTACAAAAGAGAGAAAAAAACATATTGTAGAAGTTGCTGCTAAAATTAATGAAAAATTTAAAAGGGAAAAGAGAATCTATAATCTTAAGAGTATATGCAATTCAGGAGTTATTGACTTATTAATCAAAGAACTTTCTCCTAAATCTATTTCAGTTGTTGGTAGCTATTCATTTGGCGAGGACATAGAGAATAGTGATATTGATTTAGTAGCCATATCTGAAAATGATAAACAAATTGATTTATCCAAATTTGAGAAAGTCCTCTCAAGAAAAATTCATTTAATTGTTACTAATTATAATTCAATATCTAAAGAATTTTATATAAATTTAATAAATGGAATTATTTTGCATGGATATTTAGATAAAAAATAAGATGGAACCTTTTGAATACTATTTGAAGGCAAAACTTGCTAGGAAAGTATCTCCAAACCAATGGAGGGCTAAATCATTAATTAATGATATTGTGTTAAGAGAAAAATTTTTAAAACAAATAAAAATTAAAGAATTTTCTAAAATCTTCTTTGAGCAATTATATGATATTATCAGGGATTTTTGCGATGCTATTCTTTTTATTGACGGTTATAAGTCTTATTCTCATGAAGCTTCTATATCTTATTTATCAAAAAAGGGTTTTGACTTTATTAGCGTTAATAAGCTTGATTTTTTTAGATACAAAAGGAACAGGTCAAAATATTATGGTGAGCCTATAACTGAAAGTGATGCACAAGACTTAAACGAATTCTATTTAAATATTAAAATTAGACTAAATAATGCCATTAAAGGATTAAAATGAGCGACTTTTTGTTTCACCAGGTTTCTGAAAAAGAAAAAGAAGAAATTAAGAAAGAAGCAAAGCAAATTATGAATTCTTTTTATGAAAAACTTTCTAAGATTAAAGTAAAAATAAAAGAACCTTTAATTGAAAGAAAAGAAAGTGAAAGGCAAGAGGGAGAAGGAAGTGAAGGAAATGAGGAATTTAGAGATTTAATGTTCAACAATGCTCCAAATAAACAAGAAGGTTTTATTATTGCGGAGAAGAAGAAATGGTAGAAGATTGGAACAAAACGAATTTAATGAACGGTAAAATTAAAGAATCAAAAAATGACTTAGAAAATTTAAAGTATTTTATTAAGAGATGGATAGAAAAAATTAAAGAAATTAAAAATGTTAATCTTGATAATAAGCAAGCTTATAATTTAGTTATGGATTATCTTAATGAATGGGATAAATTTATGTATAATGAAGAATTAAAAAATAGCCATACAATTTTAACTCAACTAACACACGATTTATATTTTGCTATTTGTCAAGCGAATAATAATTACCGAAAAAAATTCCCAAGTTTCTGGGATAGATTTCATAAACTAAAATTACCGGATATAAATTTAATAAAGACTCTAAAATGACAACCACACTTTCAAATCTCCAAAAATATCTCGTAGAAATTGCAAAAAATGACAAGCAGGGCAAAAAGATAAATGCATTTTTGCAAGTACGAGGCGAAGAGGAATTGATACGAGAAGCAAAAATTATTGACGAAAAGATTAAAAATGGCAAAGCTGGAAAGTTGGCGGGAAAGATAATTGCTGTTAAGGCAAATATTAATGTTAAAGGTTTAAATGCAAGTTGCGCTAGTAGGACACTTGAAAATTACAAAGCTCCTTATAATGCAACTGTTATTAAAAAAATAAAGCAAGAAGATGGTTTAATTATCGGCATGACAAATATGGATGAGTTTGCTTGCGGAGCTAGTGGAGAAACAAGTGCATTTGGGCCAACAAAAAATCCGCAAGTTTTGGAATTAATTCCTGGTGGGAGTAGTAGTGGAAGTGCAGCTGCTGTTGCTGCTGGTTTTTGTGACGTAGCTTTAGGAAGTGATACAGGAGGGAGTATAAGAAATCCTGCTTCACATTGTGGAATTATTGGATTAAAGCCAAGTTATTCTTCTGTTTCAAGATATGGTTTGATTGATTTAAGTATGAGTTTGGATCAGATAGGACCATTAGCGCGAAATGTTGAAGATGCTGCTTTATTATTAAGTGTTATCCAAGGAAAAGATGAAAAAGATAGTATTAGTCAGGAAATAAAAAGTGTTAATAGTAAATCCGCAAGGTTAGATATAAATAAATTAAAAGTAGGAGTATTAGACATTAAAATCAGCGATGATAGAATTCAAAATTTAATTAATGATAAAATTGAAAAAGTTGTTAAGAAATATGGCTGGAAGTTGGAAAAAATTAAGTTGAATTATATTGATTTAGCTGTTCAAACATATTATCCTTTAGTTTATGTTGAATTTTTTTCTGGAACTAGAAAATTTGATGGAAGAAGATATGGTAAGAGAATAGAGAATAGTGCAGGAGTGGAAGTTTTAAGAAGGATTCTTGGTGGAAGTGAAATAACAAAAGCGGAATTCAAGGGAAGATATTATTATTTAGCTTTAAAGGCAAAAAAGCTTATAGAAGAAGAATTTTCCAAAGCTTTTAAAAAATTTGACGCAATAGTTATGCCTGTTTATCCTATTCTGCCTTGGAAAATAGGCGATGTTAAAAAAATGTCTGTACAAGATATTTATTCTGCAGACGCTTTAACAATTCCTGCAAATTTAGCCGGCAATTGTGCTGTAAGTATTCCTGCTGGAAAAGTTGATAATGTTCCTGTTGGAATGCAAATTATGTGCGATAAGTTCCAAGACGCAAAGATGTTGCAGATTGCAGGGATGATTGAAAAGGTTTAAAGCTACAAGCTTTCTTTTAATTTGTAGCCTAATGAAGAGAGTGTTTCATTAATTTTTTTTCAAAAGGAGAGTTTATACCACTGATATCATTTTTATAAATAACCCCCCAAATTCAGCTAAGTAATATTAAACTGCTATTCCCTCCAAAACTCGAACAAATCCAAATCTCCCAATATCTCGACAAGGCAACCTCAATTATAACTTCAAACATAAACTACAAAACCGATAAACTTAAATATGGTAAAAATACCATAATACCATGGTAAAAAATAAGAAAACTAAAAATGAAGGCAAAGCAGGTATTAAGCTAAAGCCAAAAGAAAAGCTCTTGAAATATCTTATAGAACATAAAGAACCCCATTCAATTATGGGAGCTTCGGGGGCGATTGTTGTTGATTACAAGAACACTTATAACATAGTGGATGAACTAGTAGGTATTATATCTAAACAAAAAATAGGAAATACAAATCTAATAAAGCTAAATCTCGTGCCAAACCAAGAAATATATAATGTTGAAAATAAGAGAACAGAAGAGTTTTTATCTAAAAATCCAAAATTAATGTTAATTAAAAATGATATTGGAGAAATTGGATACCCATTTATGATTGTCTTAATATTTGGTTCTTATGTTAAAAATACCAAAACAGAAAGTTCAGATATTGATATTTGCATAATTTCAGACAATAAGGAGAAATCAAAAGAGTTAATAAATAAATTAAACTTACTATCTTTAAAACTTGAAGTTCATGAATTTACAACATATGAATTTGGTTCGATGATAGAAAAAACACAAAATAATCTTGGTCACGAAATAGTTAAAAATAATATTATTCTTTATGGAACAGAGAACTATTACAATCTTATATCAAGAACCCTTGGTTCTTGAGTACCTCGAAAACCAAAGGTTTTCTCAGTATCAAAATGGATGAAAAAAGAATAAAGCAGGCGGAAAATAATTTTAGAAATTATCTGAATGAGGGCAAGATAAAAAAAACAGATAAATTTGACAATCTCATTTATGAAACTTATTTAAGAAATGCCAGAGAAAGCTTGAATGTAGCCAATCAATTATTTGAAAATAAAACTTCCTCTTTATGGGTTGTTGTATCAAGTTATTATTCTATGTTTTATATGGCTTGTGCATATCTTTACAAATTGGGCTAC
>JAGVXI010000005.1 GCA_018303855.1 Candidatus Pacearchaeota archaeon | reverse complement strand
GACTTTGAAAGAGCTTTGTCGTATGTACAGAATCAAGAGTTGCATCATTCAATTCACTAGGACGCTGTCGCCTTTAGGCGAACAGAGGATGTCACAATTTAATATAGGAGCAATAACCCATTTAATTGAATCTCTAAGAACTTTCCCGCAGGAAACAAAGATAATCGTCGTAACAAATCCCGTAGATGAAATAACAAATTACCTTAGGATAATGCTAAGCAAAGAAAATGTTCTAGGCTTTGGTTTAGAACTTGATACAAAGAGATATGAAAAAGTTCTTGGGAAGAAAGTTTATTGCATTGGAACACACGGAAAAGCAATCCCTCTTATTAACTCAAAAAACGAAAAAGAATATAACCAACTATACAAAAAAATTGATAATGACCTCTTGCAGTATATTAGGGAACATGGAATCCCGCATAAAATGGCGGGGATTAATTTTAGAGAATTTTTTGAAAAGTTAAACTCTGCGAAAAAAGAAGTAATTCATGTTTCGTTCTATCTTAAAAACAGTTTTTTAGACGCAAAAGATATTTCTATCTCGTTGCCTTGTGAAGTAAAACAAGGAAAAGTCTTAAGCATTGCAAAAATTAAAGTTAATGAAATAGAAAAAAAGAGGTTTATTAAATCGGTTAATGAACTTAAAAAATCGATAAGTTATATAATTGAAACGCATAAAAAACTTATTGAGTACAAATAACCTTATAAATTCTTTTTTATAATCTCAATCTATGATAATTCATGTTAAAGTTAAACCAAATAGTGAACAACAAAAAATAGAGAGTTTTGGAGGTGACAGGTATCTCGTTTATGTTAAATCTCCTCCTGAAAATGATAAAGCGAATATAGAATTAATTAATCTCCTTGCAAAGCATTTTGGAACTCCGCCTGGAAGATTTCAGATAAAATTTGGCAGAACATCTGATAAGAAGATTATTGAGGTAAGATAAATTAATATAAATAGTCATATAAACTTTCTCCAAAGGGAGGTGATAATCTATATCCTATATTTTTTATAATGCCAAGCTTTTCTAATTTTCTGACCATTTTAAGTACCTCATTAATATCATTAAATGGTATCTCAAAAGTTTCATCTTCTGCTATATTTGTTAAATTTATCATGCTTTTGTATATGAGCTAAACTATTTAAACAATTGTCTTTATTTTTATCTATGAAATACGAACCAGCTCCAAACATACAGAAAATTGCGGATGAAATTTCTCTAGTTTTGTTTCCCCATATAAAAATTGAAAGAGTCAGGTGTTTTAGGAGTTATGGAACTTCAAGCAAAGGGACAATAGCAAGATGCCATGCCTTAGGAAAATTAATGCAGGCTGCTTTAGGAATTAAGGCACATTATGCTCTTGAATTTTTGTCAGAAAGATTTGATAAACTAAATGCTGAGGACAAACTTAAAACAATAATCCATGAATTAATGCATATTCCAAAGAGTTTTGGGGGGGGATTTAAACACCATGATTATGTCTGTGAGAAAAATATAAATCGGTTTTATAAGGAATATAAAGAATATAAACTGGGGAAACAAGGAGAAGTTATGTTAATGGATGAACCTGTTACTAGGTTTAATGTAAGCAATGCTAATAAGTTTGATTTATCGGTTAACAAAAATAATGAAAATAAAAATAAAAAAAGATGGTGGTAAGAATGAATCTTGAAAAGCTAAAAGAAAAATTAAGGAAATACAAAAAAGAAGATATTATGATCACAGATCATGCGCAAATTCAAGCTTATATAAGGGGGATAAATTTGGAAGAAGTTAAAAACAATATAATAAATCCTGAAAAACTAGTTTATTATAAAGAACAGGAATCAAAAAAATCAAATGAAGAAAAATATGATTGCTATTTTGCTTATGCTGAGGATTTTTATCAGAGGTATATAATCATTACAAATGGGAAGCTTATTATAGTTACAATTATTAGTATAAATAGAAGATGGCAACATTTAGTTGAAAAAGGAAAATGAAAGAATTTAAGTTTAGTTATGATGAGGGGAATGATGATTTATTTGTTTATTTAGATGGTTCTAAATCAGAGGGAGCTGTAGAAATAGGTGATTTTGTGTTTGACTTTAATAAAGATAAAAATTTAATTGCCATACAAATTCTCACTGCATCAGAAATCTTATCAAAATTGCTTTCAAAGATAATTTCTTTGGCTCAAATAAAAAACATAAAGGCAGATATTATTAATTTTAGGAATATGGAAGCAATAAACTTAGAAGTAGAGTTTGAAGGAGGAAAAGAAAAAATTCCAATTATTATCCCAAGAGTAAAAGAAGGGAGCCCTGTTCTAAGGTATTAGGTTTCTTTTATATAAAAAAGAGGGAGAAAATAAAAATTAGATTATTGCTGTATTTCCACCTTCTAAAACCAATCTAGAAACTGCTTTAGCAATTTGATTTGCTTTATCAAGCATGCAATCTGGTGAACTTAAATTTATATCTTTAAAAAACATCTGTAATCTTCCATATTTAAAATATGGAGGGGTCATATCTCTATTTTTTAATTCCTCATTTTGAATAAGACTCAAACCAAAAAGTAATTCATCTTCTTTATCTTCAGGAAATCTCCTTAAATATTTAAAAATAGCCACTTCTTCTCGAAAAAAATAACGGTCTAATAACATCCTGTCTACAATTTCTGGGATTTCTGATGATTTTGCATTTTTTAATTTTTCTTCGCCTTTAACTCCAGGAGCAATATCATAATAAACATAAATGCCATTCTTGTTGGTGCTAGTTATTGCTTGAACTAAAAGTCCACTTCTATGAAATTTTGGTTCATTAGCAAAGCGTTGTTCAGCAGTTTTTTCCATCATAATATAAAAAAGCTGACGTGGTCTGCTACTAATGTCATTAAAAATATACCTCTCAATAAAAGGCAACCCTATCCCTGTAAGTTCTTCATGCAACCCTTCTTCAAGAGGTGTTCTGTAAACCATGAGTTCTATCGGTAGAAAGGTTATAAAAGGATTTTTGTATTATAATATATATTATAATAAACAGGAGTTAATAAGTATGAACATACTTTTAAAGCATAAAAATAACAAAATTATCATAGGTAACGTCATTGAATACAAGGGCATTAACAAATTTGTTGGTTTAATGTTCAAACAAAGAGAAAAATCCAGTGCCTTGCAGTTTAATATTCCTAATCAAGCAATTCATTCCCTGTTCGTGTTTTTTCCTTTTGTCGCTGTCTGGCTTGATGACAAAAATAACGTTGTTGATTCAAAAATTGTTAAGCCCTTTCAGCTTTATGTTAAATCACGAAAGCCGTTTAATAAGCTTATAGAAATACCACTTAATAAGAAATACAAAGAGATTTCTGAGAAATTATTAAATTGTCGTCGGTAGAGAAAGGTTTAAATAGTATTTTTAATTTATTATTATACATAATCTAAAAGGAGGATAAAAAATGGGAAAAGTTATTGCTAAAAGTGTCGTAAAGAGAAAAAAAGGATACTTGTATTATGTAGATGGTAAAGGAAATGTTTGCGAAGCAAAGATGGCTCGAGGCGGAAAAAAGAGAAAGAAAAAGAGAAGATAAATCCTTTTAATTTTTATTTTTTATTTTATTTTGATTAATTCGTTACATAGAAGGTGATTTTGTTAACTATAAATTTCATCAAGTCTCTTTTTTTCTCTATTTATTATTTCATCGTATTTGCTTGTGTCTATATCCTTCCCAGCAATTTGTTTGAGTAATTCATATCTTTCACTTAGGCAAGATAACTCTCTTGAGTTTGGAGGGACAGAGAATAATTCTGCTTCGTAAATGGAGGCTATATTAGCTAATCTGTCTAACTCAATGCTTATTAAATGAGCAGTAGTGCTTAATGCCTCTTCTAATCTTTTTGTTATATCCATATTTTTTCAATAAAAGACCTATTAATAAAGATTATTGTTGTTTATCCTTTATTATTCTTTAGTTAACCTTAAATAAATGATTCTCTTAGAATTTTCATGGCACATAAGTTTATTCTTTTTTGCTTTTTCCATTCCTTATAGCAATAAAAGGAATGACTTTAGCATACCAAGGAGCATTTTCCCTTCTATTTAAAAAGCCAATTTGCACACCTTTACTATCTTCACCACAAACATTATAAAATCCTACTTGGCATCCTCTTAATTTTAATGCGCCATTTCCAGCACCAACTTGCATTCCAAATAATTCATTTGGATGGTAGTTTACTCCTAAAGCAACATTAACTCCATAACTTGAATTCTTAGATAAATTGCCCACTCCAGCAACATTAACTCCTCTTGAATTTTCAGCCTCATTCTATAAAAGAGCTATTTCTAAACCAGAAAATTCTTTAACTTTATTTGTAAGTCCTAATTTAATATCCATAAGAAAGCATAGAAAAATGGGGTTTATAAATCTATCTATTTTGTTACCACTTAATAGTTTTTACTAATTAGGGTTTCTTTAGTCCTTATTCTTTATAAACTTCCTATTTGTTTTTTATTCATGTCAACAATTTTAGGCATAGAAAGCACAGCACACACTTTTGGAGTTGCTGTTGTGAAAGATGGAAAGGTTTTGAGCAATGTAAAGCATAGTTATACAACTGAATCAGGTGGCATTATCCCAATGGAAGCCGCGAAACATCATGAGTTGCATAAAAATGAATTATATTTTGAAGCACTTGATAAAGCCGATTTAATTGGAAAGGAAAAAGAAATAGATGCTATTGCATTTAGCCAAGGTCCTGGTTTAGCCCCTTGTTTATTAGAGGGATTAAAATTCGTTAAAGAGCTGGCTAAAAAGTTAGGGAAACCTGTTGTGCCTGTAAATCATTGTGTTGCTCATTTAGAGATTGGGAAGATAACTGGGGCTAAAGATCCAGTAATGCTTTACGCTTCTGGTGCAAATACACAGATTATTGCTTATGCTTCTGGAAAATATAGAGTTTTTGGCGAAACACTTGATATTGGTGTTGGGAATTTTATTGATACATTTGCAAGATATGCTGGGATTGGTTTTCCTGGTGGTCCAGTAATCCAAAGTTTGGCTGAAAAAAGTAGAAATTATATTGAACTCCCTTATAGTGTTAAAGGGATGGATATCTCATTGTCTGGAATTTTAACAAATTTAAAGCAGAAGTTAGATAAAATTAATAACTTTGATAATAACAAAAAAGCTAATACTGAAAATGCAGGGTTGATAGTCAATAACCATGTTAAACTTCGAGCAAATGTTAATGAGCGAGGCAAAGTTAATTACACATTAGAAGACTTAGCTTTTTCATTGCAGGAAACTGTTTTTGCAATGCTTGTTGAAGTAAGTGAAAGGGCTTTAGCTCATACAGGAAAAAAAGAGCTGTTGCTTGGAGGAGGAGTTGCATGCAATAAAAGACTGCAAGAAATGTGCAAAATAATGTGTGAAGAAAGAGGAGCTAAATTTTTTGTGCTAGAAAACCAATTTTTAGTTGACAACGGTGCTATGATTGCTTTTCTTGGAGAAATCATGTTTAAAGCAGGAATAAAAATAAGTGGAAAAAAAATAGATAAAATTGATATCCTGCCAAGACAAAGAACAGATGACATCAAGGTTGTTTGGAAATAAATTGCAGTAAGATTTATACAATAAAATTTTTCAAAATTTTAAGCATAAAGATTTCTAAAAAATAACAGAAATCTTTATAAACCAACTTTTTTTAGGTTAAATATCCGATGACCTTAAATGAAGGGAGGATTTCCTTCTATTAGGTTATTATGCTGTTAAACTAAACAAACTAACAAAAATAAACAATAAAATAAAAAATGGCTGACACATACGCTATCATAGAAAAAGCAAGAAAAACAGGGAAGATAGAAAAAGGCACAAACGAAGTTACAAAAGCAATAGAGAGAGAAACAGCAAAATTTGTTGCTTATGCCAAAGATGTTGAGCCAAAAGAAATTGTTCAGCATATTCCATTGCTTTGTGCAGATAAACAAATTCCCTGCCAGGAAGTAGATAGCAAGCAAAAACTTGGCATAGCTGCTGGACTGCCTGTTTCATGTTCAAGTGTTGTTATAATTGAGGCAGGGGATGCTGAGAAAGATATTGCTTCTTTTAAAAAATAAAATGACAAGATTTTTGCCACCATGGGAAGAATTTGATTTAAGAGTTAAAAAAAGCATAGATGCTTATTTGGCTGAAGCGCCAGAATATTGTGACATTGCACTGCACGAAATAAGAGAGCATGTCTGCAATGATGTTAATGCTGAATTTCAGAGAAATTTTCCTGGAGATAGAAGAGGAGTGAAATTATGGCCAAACATAAAAAGAGAAGTAATTGCATATATTGGGGAAAAAGGTTATGTAAGAACTGATGAAGGGAAATATATATTAAAATATAAAAATTAAGAAATAAAAATGAAACAACAAAAACTAAACTTTTTGAGCTTCATTTTTTTCAGAAGCTTAAATAATAAAAAATGAAGGCACAAAAATCGCAAGAAAAAAAATCTATTGGTACTAAAGGTGTTGAGAAAATACTTGGAGAAGCTGTGCCTGCTTTAGTCGAAGAAATTATTGGAAGAACAGGTTTTCGTGGTGAAATAACGCAGGTAAAAGCTAATGTTCTTGATGGCAGGGATAAAGGGAGAAGCATGAGAAGAAATGTAAAAGGTCCTGTTAAAATAGGGGATATTCTGATGCTCAGGGAAACAGAAATTGAAGCCCGCAGAATTAAATCAAAAGTGTCTAAAGGAGCTTATACTTAAGATGATAATGAATGGAATACCGCTGAATATGGGTGTTGAGGAATTTAAACAATTTGCACAAAATTTAAGAGAAAATTTTGAAGAAAAAAGGAAAGATTGTCTTATACGATGCGAAGATTTAACCAAAGCAGAGATGAATAACCTTAAAATGCACTTTTCTAATTATAAAATTTTAGAAGAGAACATTCCTGTTGATACTGGAGGAGTTCGCCACAATCTTTACATAGCGATTAATGCTTCAGCTTAAAATTTAAAGATATTAAAGCCAGATTAAAATATACAAAAATGACAAAATGCAGTTATTGCGGAAGAGAATATGAAATTCCAAGAGGATTAACTTTAGTTTTAAACAGCGGAAAAGTTTTGTATTTATGTTCTTCAAAGTGCAGGAAGAATATGAAGATGAAGAGAAGAAAAGTGAGATGGGTTAGCAAGAAAAGAAAATAAAAATATGGTTGCTTAATATCTATAATCTTAAAAAGCTATTTTGTTCTTTGCTTAAATGAGCCCAAAAATCAGCGCACAATATAAAAGATTATTTTATCCAGTTGAATGCAGTCCTGAAGAAAAAGGCAGATTTTTGGTTGGAAATTATCTTATTAGCGTAAGTGATTTAAATGAAATTATTGATGAATTTTATTTTTATGCATGTATTAATAAAAAATACAAGCCTACAAAACTAAAAAGTGTAATTTCCCCCCTTCAACTCCTAAAAACCTTATATTTCAGGGGCAAGGTTTTTAAATATTCCTTCATTTTTATTGTTGAAATTAATTTAAAATTAAGGATTTTCTATCCTAAAATCACAAGAAATAAACACTAATTAATTGAAAAATCGCAAAATGGTGCCGGAACAAAAGTCATATACTGCACAAGATATTAAGGTATTAGAAGGGTTGGAGGGAGTTAGAAAGCGCCCTGCAATGTATATAGGAAGCACCGGAAAAGACGGTTTGCATCACTTAGTTTATGAAGCAGTAGATAATAGTGTTGATGAAGCTCTTGCTGGTTTCTGCAAGCTTATTAAAGTAATTATAAATAAAGATGGAAGTGCAACAATTGAAGATGATGGAAGAGGCATTCCTGTTGATTTGCATCCTCAGCTAAAAATTCCGGCAGTTGAAGTTGCTTTGACAAGACTGCATGCAGGCGGAAAATTTGATAAAAAATCTTACATGATTTCTGGAGGATTGCATGGCGTTGGTATAAGTGTTGTTAACGCCTTGTCAAAAAAGTTAATTGTTGAAGTCAAGAGAGACGGGAAAATTTACAGGCAGGAATATTCTAAGGGAAAAACAAAAACAAAACTAAGTGTTGTTGGAAAATGTGATGAAGAGGTTACTGGAACAAAAGTTACATTTTTCCCAGATGAAGAAATCCTCTCAACTACAAAATTTGATCCAGGGGTTTTAGAAACAAGATTCAGAGAAATTGCTTTTTTAAATGCTGGTTTGAAGATACTCTTAATTGATGAAGTAAAAGACAAGAAAAAAGAATTCCAATATGCTGGCGGGCTTGTTGAATTTGTTAAATGGTTAAATGAAGGAAAAGAGGCATTGCATGCAAAACCAATTTATTTTAAGCGCGAAGTAGACCACACAATTATAGAAATATCTATTCAATATAATACAAACTATCAGGAAAATATTTTTGGTTTTGTCAACACAATCAATACTGTTGAAGGCGGCACTCATATTTCTGGTTTTAAAACTGCTTTAACAAGAGTGATTAATGATTATGCTAAAAAAACAGGGGTTTTGAAAGATGATGCTTTGGTTGGGGATGATGTTAGAGAAGGGTTAACTGCAATCGTTAGCTTGAAAATCCCAGACCCTCAATTTGAAGGGCAGACAAAAACAAAACTTGGAAACTCAGAAGTTAAGGGGTTTGTTGATAGTGTTGTTACAAGTGCTTTGGCTGAATTTTTTGAAGAAAACCCACTTATTGCAAAAAAAATCGCAACAAAATCCTTGGAGTCTGCAAAAGCAAGATTAGCTGCCAAAAAAGCAAGGGAGTTAGTAAGAAGAAAAAGCGCTTTTTCATTGGCTGGTTTGCCTGGGAAATTGGCAGATTGTTCATCTAAAAAAACTGAAAAAACAGAGATTTACATTGTTGAAGGAGAGAGTGCTGGAGGTAGCGCAAAGCAGGCGAGGAACAAGGAAATGCAAGCAATTTTGCCATTAAAAGGAAAAATCCTAAATGTTGAAAAATCAAGTCCGACAAAAGCTTTTGGCAGCGACGAAATTGCTAATCTTATTACTGCAATTGGAACAGGAGTAGGAGAAAGTTTTGACTTGGCTAAATTAAGGTATGGCAAAGTGATAATTATGACAGATGCAGATGTTGATGGAGAGCATATCAAAACTTTGCTTTTAACATTCTTTTTCAGGTTTATGCCGCAACTTATTGAGAACGGCAATATTTATGCAGCTGTTCCGCCTCTTTATAAGGTAAGAAAAAAAGCAGATCATTATGTGTATACAGAAGAGCAGTTAAAACGAGCTTTGGAAAAACTTGGTTCGGCAAGTGTTACAAGATTTAAAGGGCTTGGAGAGATGGATTCCTCGCAGCTTTGGGAAACAACAATGAATCCGCGAACAAGAAAGATAAAGAAGATCTTTATTGAAGATGCAGTTGAAGCTGACAAAACTTTTTCAATGCTTATGGGAGATGATGTTCAATCCCGCAAAGATTTTATACAAGAAAATGCAATGGAGGCTCGGTTGGATGTTTAACATTCAGATTAATCTAAAATGAATAAAATAATAAACATAGACAAAGAAGGCTTTGTTGAATTAGAGTTAACAGATATAAAAATTAATGAATTGATTGACAAACTTAATAAACTGAAGGATAGCAAAGGGCATATTCACTTTGGGCTAAATAATGGAGAATTATTAATTCATCACGAAGAAGATGAATTAAAATAGTAAAAATGGAAGAACCTCAACCAGGAGAAAGATATATACATTTTAAAGGAAAGGATAGACTATATGAAATAGTTGGAATTGCAAGAGATTGTAATAATCTTAGTAAGTTATCTGTTATCTATAAAAGTTTGTATGACAGTGAAATTTTCCCTATAGGAACAATATTTTCACGTTCATTAGAAGATTTTGTTGGATTTAAAGATGTTAATGGAGCTAAAGTAAAGAGATTTACAAAGATAAATTAAACTAAAAAATGCCGAAAAAAATATGCCCGCAATGTAAAAGTGAAGAAGTGGTTATGCCAAGAGGCGATGGTGTACTTTATAGGTGTGTTGAATGTGGTTATGAAGCTTCAATATTCCCTGAAATAGAAAAAATAAAAAGAAAATCTAATAAAATATTAAAAATTAAGAAATAAAAAATGCCGAAAAAATCAAAACTTTCAACACCAGCATGGATTTTAGAAGGATTTAACAGCGAAGCTGAATATAATAAGAAAAAAGGAATAAAAAACAAGCCAAAAGCTAAAGCAGGAGAAGAATTTTATGTAAAAGTTTGCCCGCAGTGCAGAAGCAAAGATGTTAATGTTGTTATAGGAGAAGTAGGGGCATGGGAATGCAAGAAATGTAATTGGAAGGGAAGAAGTATTGAAGAAGAAGCTGTTTTAGAAGAAGAGTATTTTAAAATAATTGAAAGGATGGAGGGGAAGTAAAAAATGGAACCAGAAGAAGAAAACCCCAAGAGTGATACAAATAACGAGAATGAAAATGACGAGAAAGAAAAAGGCGTGATTAACACAGAAATTTCCCAGGAAATGAAAAAAGCTTATTTAGATTATGCAATGTCTGTGATAGTTTCAAGGGCAATTCCAAGTGCAGAAGACGGATTAAAGCCTGTTCAGCGCAGGATACTCTATGCAATGAATTTAATGGGGCTAAAATCAGGAAGTCAAACAAAAAAGTCTGCAAGAATTGTGGGGGATGTTATCGGCAAGTTTCACCCACATGGTGACATGGCTGTTTATGATGCTTTGGTCAGAATGGCTCAGGATTTTTCATTAAGGTATCCATTAGTTAAAGGGCAGGGAAATTGGGGTTCAATTGATGGGGATCCTCCGGCAGCTTATAGATACACAGAAGCAAAATTAACTGAAATTTCTTCTGAATTACTGGTAGACATTGAAAAAGATACAGTAAAATTTGTCCCTAATTTTGATGGTTCACTCAAAGAGCCTGAACTGCTTCCTGGCAAACTTCCAAACCTTCTGCTCAATGGTGCTTCTGGTATTGCTGTTGGCATGGCTACAAATATCCCGCCGCATAATTTAAGCGAGTTGTGCGAAGCAATTATTGCTTATATTAAAAATCCTGAGATTAGTATTGAAAAATTGAATGAAATTGTTTTAGCTCCTGATTTTCCCACTGGTGGGAGTATCACTGGTGATTTTTTAGAATTATACAAAGTTGGTAAGGGGAAAATGACTATGAGAGGGAAAACAACAACAGAACAGTTGAAAAATAAAGAGGCTGTGATTATAACAGAGATTCCATATATGGTTAATAAAGCTGATTTAATGACCCAAATTGCAAGTCTCATCCAAAACAAAAAAATAAGGGATGTTTCTGATTTGCGAGATGAATCAGCAAAAGGAAAAATAAGAGTGGTTATTGAATTAAGAAAAGGGGCTAATCCCAAGTTTATTATAAATGCTTTGTATAAATACACAAGGCTTCAGGATAATTTTAATGCAAACATACTTGCGTTGGTTAATGGACGGCCAGAGGTTTTAAGCTTAAAGCAGATTATTGAAGAGCATGTTAAATATAGGAAGAAAATTGTTACAAATAGGGTAAGGTTTGAATTAAAAAAGGCAAAAGAGAGGCAGGAAATTGTTGAGGGTTTGCTTCTTGCATTAAAGAGCATAGATGAAGTTATAATTACAATAAAAAAATCAAAAAGTGCTGTAGAAGCTTTGGATTCTTTGGTTGGCAAATTTAAATTAACAAAAAAACAAGCTCAGGCGATTTTAGAAACTAAGTTACAGCAATTAACTTCTCTTGAACATGACAAATTGAAAAAAGAGTTCCAAGACTTAAAACAGCAAATTGCAGAACTTGAAAAAATACTTGGGGATATTAAAGAGGTTTTGTCTATAATTGTTAAAGAAGTTAATGAGTTGAAAAGAAAATACGGAGATAATAGAAGAACCCAGATTCTGCAGAGAGTCAGTGAAATAGCTGAGAAAGATTTGATACAGAAAAAAGATGTTGTTGTGACAATAACTGACAAAGGATATTGCAAGAGAATGGATTTGAAAACATACAAAGAGCAGAAGAGAGGAGGCAGAGGAATTATTGGAAGTGGATTGGCAACAGGAGATTTTGTTAAGCAGATGATTAACTGTTTAACACATGATTATTTAATGTTCTTTACAACTAGGGGGAAAGTTTATTGGCTTAAATCTTATGAAGTTCCGGAAGTAGAAAGGTATGCAAAAGGTAAAGCCATAATCAACATGCTTAATCTTAAAGATGAAACAATTACAAAAGTAATTTCTGTCAAGCAGTTTGAAGATGATTTGTTTATGACAACTAAGAAAGGAGTTGTTAAAAAAATTTCACTAGAGCATTTTTCAAAGCCAAGAGCATCTGGCATAAGAGCAATTAATCTGCCTGCTGACAATTCTGACAATCTCATCGGTGTTGAACTTGTTAAAAAGGGGCAGGAAATTCTTTTGTCAACTAAAAAAGGATTGGCAATAAGATTTAATGAAAGCGAAGTTAGAGAGATGGGAAGAGCAAGCTATGGGGTAACTGGAATAAAGCTCAACAAGGAAGATGAGGTTGTGAGTCTTGAAGTTTTAGAAACACAGGCAATCATGACAATAACTAAAAAAGGTTTTGGCAAAAGAACCCATGTTCAGGATTACAGAAAAACAGCAAGGGCTGGAAAAGGAGTGATTAATTTGAAGGTTAGTGATAAAACCGGAGATGTTGTCACAACTGTTTCTGTAAATGATAAAGATAACATTATCGTAACAACTGCAAAAGGCATTGTTATAAGAACTGGCTTGAAAAATATAAGAATAATGGGGAGAGCAGCGCAAGGCGTGAGAATAGTAAAACTTCAGTTAGGGGATTTTGTTACTGATTTAGTCAAAGTGCAGGATGTTAATGACGTTGATAATGAAGGGCAATAATGCTTAAAAGTATTTAGGATTAGCTTACTATATGGTAATAGAATTTATCAATAGAAGTTTGTTAGATAAACTTAAAGTTGATGGACCAACTTTATTCGCACGAGTTGATGATAAAGACGAGTGGGATTTTCTCGGAGGCTGGCAAAAACTTTCTGTTTTTCTTAATGGAATGCCGAGACAAGAAATTCAAAATGAGTTATATAGGGCTTTATTTTATTCTGTTCAGAACAAGGAAGCTCTTGATGAAGCAGTTGTGGTAGGACGTTTAACGCAGGCAGATGTTTTAAGTAATTATATTATGGTTTGCAGAAATTGTTTAAATGAATTAAATGGTAGAAGCGAAATAGCTAAGTAGTTAGATATTATGGGTTTAATTCCACGCAGGGCATATCTTTTTGAATGGGCACCAGTTACATAGAATTGATTTATTTGTCGGAAATTCTGTTTCAGACTCAATGCGTTTTATAAGTTCAATTGTTTCTTTTTTGAGCTTTTCAAGCTGTTCATCTGTGCGCTCTGAAACAAGTTTTTTATTAAATGCAAGATAGTGCCAGATTAATTTTATTTTATTATTACTGCCAAACTCTTCTTTAATCGCAATGGAATAAAGAGCTAATTGCCTGTCATTGTCCATTTTATCTTTTGTTGGCAATGTGTTAGCGGTTTTATAATCATGGATTTCTATTTCATCGTTTTCTTTATTATAAACAAGCCTGTCAATTATTCCAACAAGTTTATATTCATTGGTTTTATCTAAGCTGATTTCTATTTTTTTTTCTGTTTCAAGCGTGTTATCCTCAAAAGGGCGGTGTTTTGTGTAATAATCTAGGATAAATGTTATGCCCATGTTAAAGTAGTCAGCAGTTTTTAATCCTTGTTTGGTAATATAAACTTCCGGAGCATATTCTTTTTCCCAAGAGGTTATGTAATAAATTATTGTTTCATCTATGCTTGGAAGTTTTTTTTGTTTTACCTGCTGATAAAGCCAATCTAAGGTTATGTGGACTACTGAACCAAGAAAGGCTTCAATTGGTTTTTCCTTTATTTTTATTTTATCAATATACTTAAATTTGTATTTTTGTGGGCATTGTTCAAAAGTTTCAAGTTTTGAGTGAGAATATATTGGCATTTTAATATACAGGAAAAATAATGGGGCTTATAAATTTTGTTGAGGTTTTTTATATGTTGAATATTATAAGTATGAACTATAGCTAGCTCAATGTGGCTGAGGTTATCAATTTTAAGGTTTGTATCTAAATTAACACTTTTTCAGGCAAAATCTTATTCAAATAAAAACCACATGGTTTTTTCTTCTAATTTTCCAAGAATTTTATTTTGATATTCTGGGATATCCAGCAAATCTTCTTTTGTCGGCATGTTTTGAATAAGGCATTCAATTCCTTTTTCTCCATACAAATCAATGATTGGCTTTACTAAATGATATCCGCCAAGGTATATTGCTGTTGTTTTGTTAAATGCATCTAAATCAGTCGGCCAGTCTGTATCTTTAAAAGAATGTGCCCCTCCATTCACTTCAATATCAAAATACTCTGCTATCCCCTCTAAAATCAATCTTTCAGGGTAGACTTCTACTCCAAGATAATTTTCACCCCTGGCAAATTTGAACAAGTCTTTTTTGCCCAGTCTCTCACTTAATTTATCTGTATAAAAATGCCCTAACTCATGATTTAATGTTTTTTTGACTCTTAATAAGTCTTGCTTTAAAGATTTTCTTTCTGTTAATAAATGAAGATTTATGTAAATTGTATCTGTCTCTGCATCATAAGCTCCTGGAGCTAAATTTATAATTTCTGGTTGCATATGATACTCGATGTTAGGAGTTCCAAGATATTTTATTCCTAAAATCTGCTCTTGATTTGCCATCTCATATTTCAAATCATTTTTGATATAATTTTTTATGATTTTTTCATTATGGTTTTTGGTATACAAAGAACTTAATCCAAGAAGTGTCCAAAAAACTATTGGACCAAGCATGGCACTTGCTCTTAATTTTTTTGATTTTTGTTTGTGTGTGAACTTCATGGCTCAAAATAAATTTAGTTATTTATAAGTCTTTCTTTGATGCAGATTGATTAAGTAGACAGCTAATGTGTAAGATTATGAATTATGAAAGAATTAGGAGTAAGTTAATTGTTAGAAAATATGCCGATTAAATAGAGGTTGTTTATACGAGTTGACTATAGTTATTAGGAGTATTATATATCAGTTATAATCTTTAGCCCCCTATTATTTTGTTTAATTAAACTTTGTTTATTATAACCTTCTTACCCCTATTCACTTTCATTATCATCAGAAACATCTCTCGCCAAAAATCCCCACCAAGGGTTTCTTACTCTTACAATTTCGCCATTTTCAGCCAGCAATCTAGCCTGTACTTTTTCTTTTACAGGTATTATGTAAAAAAGCCTGGATTTCTTTCCAATTGTTATCTCATAGTAGCCTTCTTCTGTTAAATTAAGGTTTTCTAGTTCAATTTTAGCTTTTATTCTATTTCTCACCTTTTCTTTAGCTTGGTCTGGGCCAATAACTTCTTTTGTTTCATTGTTTTTGAAAACCCCATAAATTGTTTTGTTATGGTGGTAAAGTGTAACTTGTGTTGTTGCATTTATTCCTTTAACTTGCACAATAATATTCCCGGAGCCGGCATATATTGTCATCTCCCTGCTTCCATCCTCTAATTCGCATTTAACAACTACTCCAGTACAAGTGCAGTTTTCAGGGCATTCCACGCCGGTTCTATTCTCGAAATTTATTCTGTTTCTCTCCTGAATTGCTTGTTTTATTTCTTCCCTTCTTCTTGTTTTATTAGCATCATCTAGATCATCATCTTCGTCATCGTCAGAATTATTATTGGCACTGATGTTGTTTCTTAAGCCAGGGTTGTCCCCATTATTCCCATTATCATTATCTGCAAAAACAATAGTTGAGTTGAGTAATATTCCAAATAAAAGAATAGAGAATATGGTTAATAGCACCAACTTTTTCATATTTAGTATATGAAAAGCTTATTTATAAAGATTTTGATAAGGTTCTTGAGCTATATAACGCGTAATCTATTATTATTTGATATAATATGCCCTTTTGTCCAGCAATTAATTTCTGCTCAATTACAGGATAAGTTATTAATATATATTTGTCTCATCCTATAATTTCGCCCCAGCCTATTAATCTCCAGTGTCCGCCGATGTTTCTGGCAATTCCCACATTGCTTCCTTTTATTGCGACAATTGGGATATTCAGCACTAATTCGAGCTCGTTTCCTTTTATTTTTTCCACGCTTCCAACTGTTATTGTAGTATTAATACTCAGCATTAGTGTTTCTTTTGTTTTAAGGGGCTCAACTTTTTTATGTTCTTCAATTCCTAAAACTTCTTTAAAAAGTTCTGCTTTTATTCTCAACTTATAGGTAATTTCAGGAAGCATACCTTTTAATGAAACAAGGCATCCTGTTAAAGAGTCAGCTTTTGTTAAATAGGGGTCAAGTTCTGTTTCAATTGATATGCTTGTCCCCGGGATTGCTTGTTTTATTGATATGTTTCCTTTATTCAAAGAATTAATCTTGGTATTTATTGTTTCATAAACTTGCTGGTTAGCTCTTTTTATGCTTAGTCCTGGTTTAATTTCAATTTCATCTCCCACTTTCAATTTTCCTGATTTTAATATGCCTCCTAAAACTCCACCTTTAAGGTTTTGGATTGGTGTTCCTGGCCTGTTTATATCAAAACTTCTTGCTATAAGAAAACAGGGTTCTTTGTTTATTTCTCTTTTTGGAATTTCTAATTTTGTCAATTCTTCAAATATTTTATTTATGTTGATTTCTTGTTGTGCTGAAACAGGTATTATCGGAGAGTTTTCTGCTACAGTTCCTTTAACAAAATTCTTTATTTCTTTATAATTTTTTAATGCCTGCTCTTTTGAAATTAAGTCTATTTTGTTTTGGACAATTATTATATTCTTAATATTTTTAGCTTGCAGTGCTATAAAATGTTCGCGTGTTTGAGGCTTGATGCCCTCATTTGCTGCAATAACTAAAATAGCAGCATCTATAATAGCTGCTCCAGACAACATTGTTGCCATCAGCATTTCGTGCCCAGGAGCATCAATAAAACTCACATACATTATAGGAACAGCGTTTTCACCCTCTATTTTTTCTTGAATAGAATACTTATCCCCCAATTTATAAATTACTGCATCAGCATAGCCAAGCTTTATTGTTATACCTCTTTTTAACTCTTCACTATGTGTGTCTGTGAATTTTCCAGTTAGTTTGCTAAGCAGTGTTGTTTTTCCGTGGTCAATATGTCCAACTACACCAACATTTAATTCTGGTAATCCATTGGTTAAAGTTTGACTTGTTTCTTTTGCCATAGAATTAATCAGTATATTTGTTTTTTAAAGATTGTTATTTAGGGCTGGTTGAAATTACTTTTAATCGTCAAAACCTGTTTTACCAAACTTAACAAAAAATGTGAATTAACTGCCTGTTATTAAGACTAAAGATCATCATTAAAATTTTTTCCTATTGTTCTTGCTCCTGAACTATTGCTTCTTTTTCCTCTATTTTTGATTTTTCTTTTGGCTTATTTTGCTCAGGAAAAATTTCAGAAAGCTCCTTGGTTCCTCGCTTTAAAACCATAAGATTAATCTGGCTAATTTCTGGAGAAATAACTTTACCCCGAATTGTTTTTCTTAACCTTAATCCCTTTGGCCTTTTATTTTTGCCTTTTTTGCCTTCTTTTCTTGGTTTTTTTCTCATTCCTTTTCCGTATGTTAGCAGGACTTTCTTTAATCCAATTCCTTCAACATTTTCAAGTGCAGGAAATCCTGATTTGTCGCTTGTGCCAGTTATTTCTAACTCATAATCATGCAAGTCAGCAAGAATAATATTCCCAGAAATTTTGTCTTTTATCTGTTTTCCAATTAATTCCTCGCTTTCAAGCTCAAGCTTGTAAGTCTTTCCGTCTTTGTCTGAGATATTTATTTTAAATGGCATTATTATAATTAAAAGAAGTTGCTTTTAAAGGTTTTGGATGAATAAGGCTTTGTGTATAAAGTAGCTCTTGTGTAAAAAGTCTAATCTTTCATATATTTTTTTAATAAATCTCTATTAGAGAGAATAATGTTTTTATCTAATCCTTTGAATAATGGCACATCTAATAAACTTTTAAAGTTCCCAGAACCAGCTTTTTTAAAATCAGGATTAAAATCATTACTGGTCATGGTTGTCTCATCATCAAGATTTTTATATTGCTCTACCCCAATATAATCTTTACTTAAAAGGATTATATAACAATCCCAAGGATAATCTGTTTCTTTTTTGAACACGCCATCGGCTCTATATTTAACTTCTATAAATGTTGCATTTCCTTCTTTATCAATAATTATGAAATCTGGGGCTTTTCTAATAATATTTTTTACATCCCCTTTAATCAGTCTATCTTTCTTTGCTATTGTTGGACAAGTATGCTCATAACCATAAGGGATAACTTCAAATCCTAAATCCTCAAACATACATTTAACAATTGCTTCTGCAATTCTTCCTTTAATCATATCTTCTTGAGTCATTAAATTTAATTCAAAAGAAGAGTATAAAAATGTTTATATTAGGGTTTAGTTGAAAATTCCAATCAGACTAATTTTTAGCTATAAATAACTGATAGTATTCAACAGTTTTTGTTATCATTTTGTCTATGATTAATGCACACCTACCTACTCTATTAATAGGGCTTTCATATTTTTTCCATAAACAAAAATTTGCAGTAGGCATATTTGGCATTTGAATATATCATTTATTCTCACACCCCCCAACTCGGGTTTTGTTTTCGCTTGATTTCTGCTATTTCCTGCAGAATTTTAATCTCATTTTGATTTAGCAAGTCCTTGTTCTTTTTGAATTTCTTAAATTGAGATTCACTTAAGTCAGAATAGAGATTTTTTATATCCTTGAGCTTTCTCTCAAAATTCATGCCTGGCAGAGAGATAGCAACTTCCATTGTCTCAAATGCCTCTTGCACTGACTTTTTTTCTGATTGAATATTTTTAATTCTGCTTGCTTTTTCTCCTTTATCATTCATCAAAGGCAAGCCAGATATCAGCTTGCCGCCTGTTATTCTTACTCCAAATATTGCAGGGTTGCTGTTATGAAACATATACTGGGGCAAAATCTCTAATTTGCATATTGTTGCTAATTGCATGAGCCTTGCTTTCTCTATCTGTTTTTGTTTTTCTATTCTGAATTCAGCCAGGTTTTCAATTAGTTTATAAATAATGTCATTTGTAAAAATTTTTATTTTATCGCTTATTTCAGCCTCTTTTGCATCTTCCTCAATTTCAACATTAAAGCCAATTACAATTGCATCTAACTCATTAATACCTAAATTTGCTTTAGCATTAATAACATCAGATTTATTTATGTTTCCAATCCCTGCTTTTAATATTGGAATCTTTTGCTGTTTGAGCAGTGTTAAAAGTGCCTCTAAACTTCCAAGTGAGTCTGCCTTGACGATAATTCCCTGGTTATCTGTTTTAATTGCATCTGAAACCTGTTTTTTAAACTCTTTTTCAATCTGTTCTTTGTTCTCTTTGTAAAGAACAAAAGGCATTCCAGGCAGAACTTCTTGTTTTTGCATTAACTGCATTCTTAATCCTGTTGCAGCCTGAACTTGCTGTTTGACTTTGAATTTCGCAGAAAGAGGTTCAACTTCTTCAAGAATCCTAATTTTTGTTATAATTGGCTTGTCAAAGCTTGCTATTGCAATTTCATCGTCTTTATTAAGAATTCCGTCATAAAGGATTGATTCGGCATAATTCACAGATTTAATTTGTTTAACTTCTAAAATAATTCCTTTTGCTTCTTTGCCAAGTGTGAGCCTGTCAGTAAGGTATTTTTGGCTTAATCCACACAAAACCATTATTAATTCTTGCAATCCTTCTTTTGTTTTTGCGGAGCAAGGAACTAATGCAACTTTTTTTGTAAAATCGGCTATGTTATAGAATAAATCAGCTTCAAATCCATAGCTATGCAATGAACCAATTAAAGTGAATAGTTTTTCATCAAATCTTTGCCTGATATTTATAGCTTGTTTTTCAATGTTTTCTTTAAGGCTATCTGCCTGTTTTTTCCAACCAGAAATGTTATCAATTTTATTCAGTGCAATAATAAAAGGGGTTTTGTTATGTTTTAAAATTTGTATAACTTCAGAAGTTTGTGGTTTTATTCCTTCATTTATATCTATAACAAGAACAGCTAAATCAGCCAGCGAGCCTCCGCGTTTTCTTAAATTGCTGAAAGCAGCATGTCCAGGGGTATCTATAAAAAGAAACCCTGGTATTTCAAGTTTAACGCCTTTTTTTTCTATTAATGGGTAAGTTGATTTTAACTTGGAAATTGGGCAAGAAGTGAATGAAATTTTTTGAGTTATGCCCCCTGCTTCTCCTGTTTGAACACTGCTTCCTCTTAAACTATCAAGTATAGAAGTTTTACCATGGTCAACATGCCCGCAGACAGTTACAATTGGCTGGCGGATTTTTGATTCTGTTTTTTGAAGTTCCATTTTTTCTTGTATTCATTATCTTTAATTGATTTTGCACTTTATTTTGTCTATAATTCTGTCAAGAACCATGCAATAAATTGTATGGCATGTTTGGTTCTTGAGCATCTCAAAAACATTGTTTTTGACGACTATCAAGATTCTATAAAAGAATCTTGAAGCACTCAAGATTTGTGCTTGTTTCATCAAGAAT
>JAGVXI010000008.1 GCA_018303855.1 Candidatus Pacearchaeota archaeon | reverse complement strand
TGGAGGAGTTTTTTTAGTTCTAGCAGGATACTCTATGAAGGCCTTACTAAATGCAGATGCAGAAAGACATGATTATAAAATGAGGTCTGGAACGATAATCTATGGAGAAGAAGATTAACACATACCGAAAAAAACAGAGGAAAATAGGGGAAAAGCTTGAATAATAATTCAATGCACAACCCCTCCTGGGGCATCGAATATAAATCCATGCCCAACATGGGATTTGAATAAAATCAGGGAAATTTCCACCCCAGGCAGGGGCATTTCTCAATTAATTTTATATATATGCCTTATCTTACTCAATCATGAAAAAGAGGGTTTTGTTTTTTGTCCTTATTGCAATAGCAATTATCTTCCTGCTCATAGAAGGGTATTTTTTATTTTTCAATGAAAATGAGGATGGTTTTGCTGGTATTATAAAGGACATTGTTGATAGAATACAAAATGATAAATCAGATTCAGCTTCACAACAAACTTATTCTGGGGGGAGTTCTAGTGAAGATTCAGCAGGTACTAAAGGAAACCAACCAACTCAAGAACAACCTACTACACCTGGTTGTACATTACAACAGATAGCATATGCAATAGGAAATTTGGTTAAAAATCAAACATGCAATGCTTATCAAAATGAAAGATGCGTTGATAAAACAATAAAATGCACAGCAGATGTAATTAATTTGGATTACGATGTTTCAGGCATATTCGAAGTTAAATTTTTATTTTTAGATCAGGAAAAAACAATGGAGGATGCATTTGACAGCACATCTTCAAGCCAAACTTTGCAACCGCGAGAAGAAAAAGTTTTTTACAGCCAAACGCAAATAACAGACCCAGAACTTGCAGCAAAAGATACTGCATGCTTTTACCAAACAATGAATGTTCCAAAAAAAGAAATTTGTTGATTTTTGATTAATATTATAAATTTGAACTGCAAAACCAGTCTATAATAATTTGTTTAACATTTAAAAGGTCAAAATAACCTGTTAACATCTCTACACCAACAATTAGCTTCAAATAGCTAACTAACCATAAAAATTAATAAACAAACTATTTAAAACTCCCTATATTAAGTTATAACATGAGAGTCCGCTACAGTTTTTCATCACGCCACACAGGAAGATTAAAAAACATAAAAAAACAAAGAGAAAAATTCCCAAACTTGCTAAGGAAAGTTATTGAATTCTCAGACATAATCTTAGAGATTCTTGACGCAAGGTTTATAGATGAAACAAGAAACTTGGTAATAGAAGAAGCAATAAAAGAAAGAGATAAAATAATAATCTATATTTTTAATAAAATTGATTTAATAGACAAAGAAAAGATATCAAAAGAGAAATTACACAATCTTTTACCTTATGCCTTTATTTCATGCCAAGAACATCGTGGAGGCAAATACCTCAGAAACAAAATAAAAGCAGAAGCTAAAAAAATTAACAAAGAGAAAGTGATAGTTGGGGTAATTGGTTATCCAAATACAGGAAAGAGTTCTGTGATAAACTTATTAATTGGCAAAAGCTCCGCAAAAACAGGAAAAGAAGCTGGATTCACTAAAGGAATCCAAAAACTTAAACTAACTGAAAATATAATACTCTTAGACTCGCCTGGAGTAATCCCCACCGCAAAATATTCTTCCAAGGAAATTGGGGCAATTGCCGAACACGCTAAAGTTGGCGCAAGAACTTATGATAGAGTTAAAGATGCAGAAATGATAGTTGCGAGATTATTCAGAGTATACACAAAAGCTTTTCAAGATTTTTACAAACTAAAAAAAGATAATGTTGAAGAGTTAATTGAACAATTAGGAAGGCAAAAAAACATTTTAAAAAAAGGCAATGAAGTTGACGCAGACAAAACCTCGCGAGTTATTCTAAAAGACTGGCAGGAAGGAAAAATCAGCCCTTTTTGATTATATCTTAAAAAATTTAATTCTATGTAGTTGAGCACCTGAATATTTTTAAATTGTTTTCTTTTTTCATCAATATGGCTGGCATGAAAATCGGTATTATTGAAGAAAGTGGAATAGAAAACCAGCAAATACTTCAAGATTTTCAGGAAAAGCAGGTTGAAACTCCTTTTGGTAAACCATCTTCTCCTTTAATAATAGGAAAAATTAAAGGAATTGATGTTGTAATTCTCTCTCGTCACGGAAGAAAACATGAATTTCCACCAACACAAATTAATAACAAAGCAAATATTTATGCATTAAAGCAAGAAAAATGCAAATTTATAATCTCAACAACAGCTGTCGGGTCATTAAAAGAAGGCATAAAAGTAGGGGATTTCAGTATACCTGATCAATTCATAGATTTTACAAAAAAAAGAGATGTAACTTTTTTTGACAAATTTGAATTTGGCCCGATACATACACCAATGGCAAAGCCATTTAATGATAAATTAAGAAAAAAACTTATAAATGCATGCAGAAAATTAAATCTCCCGCACCATGAAAAAGCCACGGTTGTCACAATTGAAGGCCCGCGCTTTTCAACAATTGCCGAATCAAATATGTTCCGCTTACTTGGAGCAGACATAATAGATATGTCAATTGCACCAGAATGCATTCTTGCAAATGAAGCAGAGATACCTTATGCAACAATAGCAATATCCACTTATTATGACTGCTGGCGAAAAGATGAAGAGCCTGTAACTTGGAACGATATTTTAAAAATATTTAACGAAAATATTGGAAAAGTTAAAGAAGTTTTGATTAAGGTGGTGGAATCATTTTCAATTGAGCAAGAATATTTGCAGATAAAAAACAAGATAAGAACGATTCCAAATTGGCCAAAACAAGGAGTGATGTTCAGGGATTTGACAACTTTATTCAAAGACAAAGAAGGAATGAAAAAAATTATTGAAATTTTACACATTAGATATAAAGATAAAAACATTGACATTGTTGCGGGTGTTGAAGCTCGCGGATTTATTATCGGCGGAAGCTTAGCAGAGAAATTAAGCTGTGGATTTGTCCCAATAAGAAAAAAAGGATTACTCCCGGCAGAAACAATTTCAGCAGAATATTCATTAGAATATGGAACAGGCATAGCTGAAATTCATAAAGACGCAATTCAGCCAGGACAAAATGTTCTAATTGTAGATGATTTAATTGCAACTTCTGGCACTATGTGTGCAGCTTGCGATTTAGTCAGTAAGTTGAAAGGTGAAATTGTGGAGTGTGCTTCAATAGTGGAACTGGATGAATTGGGTGGAAGAAATAAATTAGAAGATAAAGGACATAAATTATTCAGCATAGTCAATTTCAGAGAAGATGAGTCATAGGTAGAAAAAAATAATATTTTATAGAGGTTTAATTTTATAAACTTCTTTTTCTTTATTATTTTATGGAAGAACGCAAATCACAAAAGCAAGTTTGGGACAATATTGCTCCAGACTGGTATAAATTCAAGATATTTCAGTCTCCAATTACAACAAAATTCTTGCACAGACAAAAAGGTAATATTCTTGATTTTGGAAGCGGAGCAGGAAGGTATTTAATAAAAATAAAAAACGCTAAATTGTGGCTTGTTGATTTTTCAGAAGAGATGATTAAACTTGCAAAAAAAAGAGCAAAACAAAAAGGAATTAAAGCAGAATTTGCTGTTGCAGAAATTACAAAACTGCCACATAAAAATAATTTCTTCAACGCTGCAATCGCAATAGCTTCATTTCACTGCTTAAACAAGAAACAGCATAAAAAAGCAGCAAAAGAACTTTACCACATATTAAAACCAGGTGCAAAAGTTCAAATTGCAGTATGGAACAAAGACTCACCACGCTTCAAAAATGCGCCAAAAGAAAAATATGTTAGCTGGCGTGATAAAGGAAAGAGATATTACTATTTGTTTACAGAAAAAGAAATTTACAATTTGTTTGAAAAAGCTGGGTTTAAAATAATAAAAAAATACAATGAAGGCAAAAAGGCGGTTAATATAATTTTTGTTGCACAGAAACCCAGAAAAAGCCAAAGAACAAAGGTTAATAGTAGAATTATTACTAATAAAAAACTTAACCAGTAGTTAATTGTATAACACGCTAAATATAACTCTTATGCATAAGATAACGAATAAATATCAAATAATGGGCTTAATAATTTATTGGCTTCCACTACATCTAATTACTTCCCAATATTAATAAACCCTAACTCTTCCTCATCATATCAAAAAAGCTTTTTTTCTCAAACGCAATTATCTTTTTAGATTCATCATCTATCTGGGCTTTGATTAACCCAAGATTTGAGATAAAAACAGTGCAAAAATAAATGTTTTTCCCGTCGGCATTTTGCAGAACCACAATAATCTTTTGAAGCTGGTTCTTAATGCTTTGAAAAGCCATTTCATTTAAAATCAAGCCCTCGATTTCCTTAAAACTCAGGTTAAATGAAAATTTAAGCTTGCTTGGTTCTTTTTGTTCAGCAGATTCAATTATGTCAGCAGGAACAAGTTTTATTCCCTGCTCAAGCTGAAAAGCAAACATTTTTTTCTGAGACGGAACATAATAATCAAAATGATACTGGTTCCCTTTACCATTAGCTTCAAAATCAAGAATAAAAAATATTGAGCAAAGAAAAGCATCTGGATAATTTTTTATAAAAGATTCATATTCGCTTGAGCCATGCAGTTTTTCAAAAAAAAATTGTGGGTTCATTTTTTTATCAGAAGAGCAATATTTATAAAACTAATGATTATGCTAAGCTCAATAAACATAAATAGATATTAACGATGAAAAATAAAATAAAAAGAATTACTGCATACCACTATTCAAATTCAAAGGCATATAAATCTATGCGGGATAAAGAAATTTATGGAAAACCTGGGCTGATTCCGATAAGAAGATTCATAAGATTTGGGCGCGGGAATAATATCACAAGCAAAGCCCACGATGGAGTAATTGAGGGTTTATTAGAACCAGAACCAAAATCTTGGTTAGAAAATCCAAAATTTCCGCACCTTTGGAATTATCTTATGCATGATATATGCAGAGAGAACGAAGTAATTTTATTAAGCTTTGAATTAACATCAAAAGATGACGCATATATAGTTGAAAGAGCTCATATTGAAAGAGAATTATATCGTGAATCAGCAGGCAATGGTAAATCAACAAAAAAATCCATGAATTTAGCCTGTAAAAAGTATTGGGAATCAAGAGTTCCTGCATTGGAGTATGATAAGGAGTACCAATTACCCCAGTTAGCTATCTGGACATCAATTGAATTTGAAAGGCTTAGAGTAGAATGGATAAAACCGCATGACGAAGTTTGGAGAAGGGTTCTTAAAAATAATTGGTAATAACAAAAGCAGGTTATCCTCTCGTTTTATTTGGTTGTTTTTTTAATGTCTCACTAATTTTTTTAAATATCAATAAAGCCAACCCCTCTGCTCCTCCTTCTTTTTCATAAGTAATCTCAAAACTTATCACGCTAGGCGTGTTCTCTGGTCTGAAATACTCAACTTTATAGTTAGCAATAACCTTATCCTCCATAAGAACCTCTGTTTTATTGACTATATGAGCATAGCCAATTAGCTTTCCATTAATTCTTGTCTCTAAAGACATCATTTTTTATTAAAAGTGTAAGCCTTTATAAGATTAATTAAAATTGATAATACAATAGAACGTCTAACCATAACAAGACATTAATTAGTATACTAAACCAATTTTACAGTTATTAACTAAATTAAATTAGAAACTGCAATAAACTATTTTGTTAAGATATTAATCAGAGTTTATGACTACAAAGGTGATGATTATTCTCTCTGCTCTATCTCCTGTTTCAGACTTTTAGAAAACCCGGCAAGAGAAAGTGATTTAATCTGCTTGCTCCCCCTCTCTCTTACAGCTAAAGTTCTGTCTTTTTCTTCTTTATCTCCAATAACAATTATATGGGGGATTCTCATTAACTCAGCATCTCTAATTTTTTCATTAACTGTTGTCTGCCTAAAATCAGAATCTATTCTTAAACCAGGAACTGCCTGCTCTAAATCGCTGACAACCTTCTTAGTTGCTTCGCTATTTCTGTCAGTAAAATTAATTATTCTGACTTGAATAGGAGCAAGCCAAACAGGAAGTCTGCCATTAGTATGTTCCAAAAGTACACCAATAAATCTTTCCAAACTGCCAAAAATCGCTCTATGAATCATCACAGGCATTTTCTTTTTGTTATCTTCATTAGTGTATTCTAAATCAAACCTCTCTGGCATTGAAAAATCTAACTGAATTGTCCCAAGCTGCCAGGTTCTGCCAAGGCTGTCTTCAGTATGGAAATCAATCTTAGGCCCATAAAAAGCTCCGTCGCCTTTGTTTAACTTATAATTAATCTTATTTTTTTTCAAAACACTTTCAAGAGATTTTTCAGCTTTATCCCACATCTTATCACTCCCGATTCTTTTTTCTGGGCGTGTTGAAAACTCAAGATGAAAAGGAAACTTAAATTTATCATAAACCTTCTCCATTAATTTAATAATCTTCAAGATTTCATCTTCTAACTGCGCCTCTGTGCAAAATATATGAGCATCATCTTGTGTGAATTCAGTTACCCTAAATAAGCCTGCCAATACCCCGGATAATTCTTGCCTATGGACAACTCCAAATTCTGCAAATCTTAATGGCAAATCTTTGTAAGATTTTGGCTTTTCCTTAAAAATTAACAACCCCCCAGGGCAATTCATTGGCTTTGTTGCAAAAGTTCTTTTTTCATATTCACTTAGAAAGATATTTTCCCTGTATTTCTCCCAGTGCCCAGAAACTTTCCATAATTTAACATCAAGAACTTCTGGTGTTCTAATTTCTGCATATCCTTGTTTTTTAATTTCTTCTCTGATAAACTTTATTAATTCATTATAAATAATTAATCCATTATTATGCCAAAAAGGCATGCCAGGAGCAACATCATTAAAGCTGAATAAATCCATTTGCTGCCCGATAATCCTGTGGTCATTTTCTTTTAGTTTTCTTCTGTCTAATTTAGACTTAGTGATTTCCTTAAGCAAAGTGTTATAGTCAATTTTTTCTTCTTCCTTAATTCTTCCCTTACTACTACCTTCAACTTTTATTTCCCTGCTTAATTCACTTAAAGGATGCCCTTTAACTTTAATTTCAAATTCTTTATAATAGCCAAAAGGTGCCTGAATAACTTTAAAACTCTTTTTAAGAATTTTCGCAGCTCCATCAAGAACCTTTAATGCAATTTCTGGATTTGCAAGATTGCTCGAAAGATGAGCATAAGGATATAAAACAATATTTTTCACCTGCACCTGTTTTGCAATATCTTTAACATTCCACACAAACTTTTCAACTATCTCCTTAATCTTCTCATCACCTTTTTCAACAGCAGTTAGAACCATCAAAGCTTCTTTTACTAACTTGCCTGCTTTATCTTTAAGCTTTAACTCATCTACGCTTTTCAGGGCTTTTTTTAATGGCTTAAACTTGACATAATCAGAGTGCAAGGCAAGGATTTTCATGATTTTAAGAAAGAAACCATGTTTATAAAATTATTTAGATGCGAGTATTCAACCTCAATAAAGTTAAGAACCACAGGTTTAACTTCAAATAGCTAAAGGTACCAACATGCTTTCTAATTTTAATGATAAAGAATCATTAGCCATTGATTTACTTTTAATTTATAACCACCTTAGCGTATTTATTAGCTGTCAATAATTATAAACACAAACTTTACATTTTTAACAGGGTTTTAGCAAAACTAACTAAAACCAACTTCTAAAAATATTAAAAAATAATAAAAATAAAAAATAAATTAAGCTCCTACATTTCCAGAAACTCTTCCTGTTGATGTCTGATCAAATTCTCCTCCAGCTCTCTTGTATGTTACTGTTATATCCCCGCTAAACTTAGCCCCACTTAATAATAAAGGTGTACATGCAACAGTTAGCTGTGGTTTTGCACCATCATTAACTGCCTGATTTGGAGTAGCTGTTCCGCAATTAGTTACTGCAATACTTGAAACTGTTATTTGCTCTCCAGCACCATTTCTTAATGCAAGAGTAATTCCACCAGCTGCTGAAACTTGGCAATCACCAGGCGATAATCCCAATGGACTATTAATTGTGCACACTTCTGGAACCAACTTACTCGGGCTAAACACTCCAAAATATGCTAATACGCCAATAACTATGATTGCTGCAAGTATCGCCCAGCCATAAGTCATCAAGAACTCCATAGCTGCCTGTCCTCTTCTTTCCATAATCTTAACCTCCTTTTTATGTTATATATTCGGAAAACAGGTATTTAAATGTTTTCTCAATCAAAAACATTTAAGTTGATACTGCTCACTAATACTAAAATTATCTATTTTTAGTTTATAATCTTGCCAGCAACCATTTTATTATATTAATATGTGCATTAGAATTAGCAATCTAGGTAGTCATAAAATTTGTTAATTAAATTAGATATCTTAATTTACTAGCAATAAATATTCACCCACAAGTTGCATTGTATTTAATCAAATGGGTATCATCAATTCTGAACCATGAAGGCATGCCTGCAACATAGCAGTTATTTGGGTTTAATGAAGAAAAATAAATATGATCAATTTTAGATTTATCATAAACAGGCAAACCCTGAGTTGAAAGCTTGTTCGAGTTTACAAAACTTTCTATTCCATTCTCATCTGCAGTTAAATCTCCCTGCAGTCTTTTTAAAAAACTGGGAGCATCTGAATTGAATGAATAATAATCGCTATTAACATGGTCCAAAAGATTAGCAGAATTACCCTCCACAACATATTGCCCTTCATGAGGTGTCTGAATTATTTTTTTAGAAATTAATGCAATTGTATTTACTGTATAAACCGGATCTTCAAATTTCGAAACAGGAATATAAGCTGAAATTTGCTGTTGCTTTTCCCATTTTGCAAGCTTAGATTTATCACTCATAACAAAATCAGCAAACAAAGTCATTTTTACATGCCAGGGATCAACTTGGCTTATAGTTATAGAAGGATTTGACATTACAATATCAACATTAATCTTTTTAGCTTTGTCTTTTATGCTAGCAATTAAGTCATTATAAGTTGCTCCAAGCATAATATCAGCAGACTGCCCAGCAACTGTTCCCTGAAAAAAAGCTTCATTAAAAAATGTATCTACATTAGTAATATACTCCCCATTTTTTGTTATTTCATCTTCTGCTAAAAATATTATCCTAAAACCAGAAATATAAATCTGCCTTTGAAGGTTTAGCTCAATAGAATTAAGAAAGCCTTCCATTGTTGAAATCCTTGTTTTAACACTATGCCTTTGCTCTGCAACAGAATAAATGCTAAAGGAAACAAACACCAAGCCAATAAGAGCTATTGCTATTAAAGTAAAAACCTGCGCTTTTTTGTTGCTTATTTTTGCTGGCATTTTTTATATTCGCACTTAGAGCAGAGTAGTATAATCCCTGCTAATTTTAACCCAACACACTTGCATTAAGTCACCTCCAGCTTTTATGATTAACAACCTCTTGCTATTTAACTTGATAATACAACTAACACATTTATCATTAACAATTTTTCACTATTTAATCTGTTAACATAGCTGGCATATTTTTTACAATTAACAATTTTTTCCATCCAAATCACCTCCAAACCCTAGCCTGCACTTCTGTATCCCATGTAAAAGGGATGCCCTGGATTTCATTAGTGCTTAATGCCAAATCTTGCTCTGAAAATTTAGTTTCAACTTTTCTGTTTAAATTTAAGTCAAGAGATTGCAAAAGACGATAAACAGCAATGTCAATCGCATCATTGCTTTTATAAGCTAGATTATCAAAAGTGTAATAGCATTCTTCTGAGCCTGCGTAATCTTGAGGAACGCTAATTGATTCTATCCCCCCTCCTTCAAATTCTATATGCCAGATGCATCCTTTTGCACTTGCAACTATTGTTGAATAAGATGAGATATCCTTAATAAATGTATAAACTATTTTATTATAACGGGAACCCCCTGAAAAATTAGCAGGAGATAATCCTGTTGAAATCTTAAGAGTATTATTGCCTTTTGCAACTTTTTCAGGGGGGACATTTACAATATAAGGATCCCCTAAGCTAGTATATGCCAAGCCATAATCTTCTAAATTGTAAAATTCATCCCATACACCTAAAACATCATTATAGATACTTGCTCTGTCAGTCCACTTAGAGCCAGAATAAGAGATAATCCCTAAGTCATAAACCTCAACATTATCAGGCACTTCTAATTTGCCTTCAGAAATTTCATTGCCAAATTCAGGAGTTTCTGCACTAATAATTAACCCATAAGAAATTTGCCTGTCAAAATTTAGCTGAATATAAGAATCAGGAAAAAGCTGGGAATCTATTCCCTGCGCAACAACTGTCTGCTCAACATATGAAGCATTAATTATATCTCCTGCTATCTTTCTGTATATATCAACAAGCTCTTCAACACTGCTATAATAATAATTTCCATTGCTGCAAGAAGCCATTGCCTGCATTGTAGGCTCATCTACTTGATCTCCAAACCCGACAGTATAAACTCTCACCCCATAATTATCATACGCATTGCATGCAGCCTGTATAGCGTCTTCAGTTGCACTGCCAGTAGCTTGTTCAGGACATTTAACATTTGCCCTGCCGTCGCTCATTACAACCATCGCTTTAAATTTTGTTGCATCAGATTCAGCTTGTATTTTCTCAGCTGCTTTATTAACCCCGCAACAAATGCAGGTTCCTCCTCCAGGTTTCCATGAATCAATTTCCTGATTAAGCGATGAAATATCTGTTGACAAACCATGATAATCTTCTTCTTTGGCTAATGACTCATAACCAACTAAACCAGCGCGGTTGTCAGAATAATTTAGAATAATCTCAATAAAGGCTCTATTCGCATCTCTTGCCAAATCTATAAGCTTGATTGGATTAATACTGCAATTTAAAGCACACTCATCCATGCTCCCGCTCAAATCAGTAACTGAAAAAACATCAGAAGCAATTGTTTGATTAATTAAATAAGTTGCATTAAATAATCCAAGCCTTAGAGGAATTGTCTTCCCCTCTAATTGAGAATAATCAAGCAAGCCTGCAAGCTGTGAATTGCTTAAGCTTATTATGCTATCTACTCCGCCGGTATTTCCCTGAAAAACTATTTGATTGCCAATTGTTAAAAATAAATCATGCTGGCTCCTTAAATGCAAAAAAATATCTATTGTGTTTAATGTACTTGGAACATAAAAGCTGTCATAAATGTTAATTAGACCTTTAATGCCAGGGAAATATTTTTTTGTGCTTGAGATAAATTCAGCTGACTGCTCGTGGGAAGTTCTGATAAATCCCCCTGCAATATACAAGTTTCCATTAGATTTAAAATCAATATAATTTATTCCAGAGTTAAACTTGCTAAGATGAGAAGACAAATCAATCTTGTATGGAACAGATGCAGATGGAATATAATGTCCAACAAATTGCTCATTAATGTACAAATCAAATTCTCCAGAAAAAACTCCTTCAATTTTTGCCCCAGTTATTTTATCATTGAATTTAACAGTTATATTCCCATCGCCAACATAACCGCCGAAATAAAAATAATCCACTTTATTAGATGCAGAAAGAAAAGCTCGTGAGGAATAACCCCTAACACTCTCTCCTGCCTGAATTCCGCTGATTATCTGGCGCGCAGTCCATATATCTCTTGCATCGCTAATGGGAATTCCATTTTCATAGATAGGGATACCACTGAAATATACCCCCAGATTGTTTTCTGGCTCTAATTGAGATAAGACTGCATTAGTCATTAGTTCTGCTTTTATATCGCCGACAGCATAAAACTCGCCAATCTGCTCAAGGACAGATTGATTAAGATCCACAATTTCACCTGTTGAAACAAGATTCTGGACATAAGGGTTGTCAATTTCCCCAACTTTCAAAGATGATAAAACATTCAGCAAATCTTCTTGCAAATTCATCTGCGGAGCTTTAATTATAACCGAAGGCTTGATAACCAGCACAACTCCAAGAATTACAATTAGGGCTATCAGAGCATCTAAACTGTAAAAATACGCTTTGTGGTTTTTCATTTTATATGGATTATTTTTGATTGCAATTAATTCCTCCAAACATAAATCTGAAATTTAATTGGCTTGTTTTTATAAACACTGAAACGGCTTACCTTAATTGAATTTTTAACTGCTGTAGAATTCATCAGCCCTGCATATCCTACTAAAGTCCCATTAACTTCAAGATTTTGGAGAATAAAATAAAAATCGTCTTTAACTCCTAATCGCATTTTTTTTAATTTATAATCGCTGGCATAAAAATCATTTAACTTATCCTGGTTTATTTTGCCATTTGAAACAAGCCCTAATTCATCATCGCCAAGAAGAAGTTCAGCAGCAGTATTTCCCTGATAAAGCAAATCATCAAGTTGCTGTCCGCCTTGATTGACGTAATTAATTGCATAAACATACAAAATAATAACCCCTGCCATAAAGATTACAATTGCAACAACAACATCCAAACTCCAAGCCTGTGCTTTTTTGCTTCTGATTTTTAACACCATCTTTTTATATTTACACTCAAGGCCAGTAATACAATACCGCTAACTTTAACTCAACACACTCGCATTAGTTTAACCTCACACTTCTATTGTCAAGATATCACCCACTGAAGTAGGTGGCGTGTTTGGTATCTTGAGCACACTCAAGATTTGCATTTACTTTCTCACAAACTAAAGTAGGAGGTTTACATAAAATGCAAATCTTGATGTATTAACAACCTCTTGCTATTTAACTTGCTAACATAATTAACATACTTACAATTAAAAGTCTTATCCATATTAACCATTCAAATAAACTACCCCGCCTTCTTTTTTTATTGTGTTTAATCCTTTCTGAATATTTCCATCAACAACAACCACTGAATAAGAAAGAGCAATTTTCTCTGCTTTAATATAAACACTATTATCAACAAGAGTTATTTCATAATCGTCGCCCAAGATTGTATTAGTAACATAAAATTCCCTGGAATATCCGTCACTTGCCTGAGCAGCAAGAGCTAATTCATTTTGCACTGAAAGCGCAATATTCTGCGCATAAACATTTTGCTTTTCCAATGTTTTTTCCTCGCTACTTGTTTGAATAGCCAGCATAAATGCCACAAAAAAGAACAAAACTGCCCCAAAAAGTATCATAAATTCAATCATTCCCTGGGATTTCTTTGGTTTAATTAATTGTTTTTTACTCCTAATTAGCTTAATAATAAAAATGCTATTTAGGTAACCAGACATTAACAGATTTATTAGTTTAATCATTATCCACCTCTTTAAATATGAATTCAAAAGAAAAGAATATATTTAAACCTCACCCTTAATGGATTATCTCAACATAATTTTCTCGTGCTTTTAAAGTAATTTTTTTCACACCTTCTGATGTAGAAATGCCTGTTGTAGTTTGCAAATCTACTCTGCTTGCATATTCCCTGACATTATCCCCGCTGGATGTAGAGATAACAATAAGGATATTATTAGAGTTTATCTGGATGCTTTTTATGCCATTTGGCAGATAAAGGCTTATTTGGGTTTCACTTGGCTCGCCGGCAAAAAAAACAGATTCAGCAGAATTAATAAGTTGATTAACAAAACTCTCAACTTGGTTAATCCTTATTTTATCTTGAGTCATGCTGGAATAAACATAAGAAATTGCAAATAATGACATAATTGCAAAAGTAATAAAACCCACAACAATTAGATATTCAATTCCTGCTTGCGAGCGTTTTGACTTTGCTAATTGTTCTTCACTTTTCATTAATCCAGAAGTCAAGATGGGAGTTCCTCTTTTTTTCATTTTTTTATTTTATTAAGATTTGTTTAGTAAAAGAGCATTAATAACAAAGTCATTTAATAAATAGCAATTGGAATATCCTTAAATTTAATTGCAGTTATAACTTTTACCCCCTTGCTAAAAATTTTATCCTGAATAACCTACCCCAAAGTTTATATAATAATTTCTCTATTTAAAATTGAAATAACTATATAAACATAACGAAATTTAAAAGAATAGAATGGTAAAGGCAAAAAGTTTGGCTGTAATAATGCTGTTTATGATAATATTTGGCGCAATAAATATATACCTATTCGCCAATAAAGAAGGGAAGTTATCATATACTACGATGTCAGGGCAGTTTATAAAAGAAATTCCAAAACTACCATACAATATGAACCTCTCTGTTATAGCATTTGTAACCCAATGGCTCATACTTATTATTGTTATAGTAATTTCATATTCAAAATTTTTAAAGCATAAAAAAGAAGAACACATTAGAGTGAGTTATGAGCAAGTAAAAGAGAGAACCGCAGGAAGATCTAAAACTGATTTGGATGTTTTGTATGATATATTAAAAGACAAGAAAGTATTAACTCTCAGCACAATTGCAAAAATATTCAAGATTCAAAAAGAAAAAGCATTAGAATGGGCGAAGATTTTAGAAAATTACGGACTCGGACAAATAGAATACCCTGCATTTTCTGAACCAGAAATCAGAATAACAGAAAAAGATGAAGAACATGAAAAAGAAAAAGAGGTTGAAGAAAAAACTGGAAAACCTGCTGAAAAAAAGACCAAGAAAACAGAAAGAAAGACCAAAGCGCATAGAAAAAAGAAAAGAAGATAAACCAAAGCCAAAATTTGAAAAGAAATCAGGGGTAATTGAATCATACCAGTTGAATGTTGATAAAGCAAAAGTAGATATTAATATAGAAAAAAAAGAAGGCGGAGTTTTTTACAATCTTTCTATTCCAGAAATTGATATCGGAACAGCTGCTTTGTTAGATGAAATAAGAAAAGAGCTTGTAGCTGTAACAAGCATAGCTGTAGGCGAGATAGTTGACCAAAAATCAGTTTTAAAAATAAAACAGAGATTTATGGAAGATGCTGGAAACTTGCTCAAAGAAAAAGTTCCAGATATGTCAAAAGAAACAGAGGATTTTTTAACGGGAATTTTAATGCAGGAAATGCTCGGCTTGGGAAAGATAGAATTCCTGATTAGTGACCCTGATTTAGAAGAGATTGTTATTATTTCAAGCAAAGAGCCTGTAAGAGCATACCACAAGAAATACGGATGGCTTATCACAAATATTAATATAAAAACAGAAGAAGAAATAAACAATTATTCTAATATAATTGCAAGGCGTATAGGACGCCAGATTAGCATTTTAACTCCTTTGCTGGACGCGCATGTTGTTACAGGAGACAGAGCAAATGCAGTATTATACCCAATAGCAACAAAAGGCAATACCATTACAATCAGAAAATTTGCAAGAGACCCTTGGACAATTATAGATTTAATAGATAATCAAACAGTAAGCTTGGATGTAGCTATTATTTTATGGCTTGCAATTGAATATGAAATGAATATCTTAATCAGCGGTGGGACAGCGTCGGGAAAAACAGTTTTTCTTAATGCTTGCATGCCATTTGTACCGCCAAACCATAGAATAATAAGCATGGAAGATACAAGGGAATTAATGTTGCCAGAATTTCTTTACTGGTGCCCGCTTGTAACACGCTCACCCAATCCAGAAGGGAAAGGAGAGGTTTCAATGCTTGATTTGCTTGTAAATTCTTTGCGTATGAGACCAGACAGAATTATCCTTGGAGAAATCAGAAGGCAAAGAGAAGCAGAAGTTTTATTTGAAGCAATGCATACCGGGCATTCAGTATATGCAACTGTCCACGCAGATACTGCAAATGAAACAATAAGAAGGCTGATTAATCCGCCAATAAATATCTCTCCGAGTATGCTTAATAATGTTAACTTAAATGTAGTAATGTTTAGAGACAGAAGAAGTGGCAAAAGAAGGGTTTACCAATTAGCAGAATTTCTTCCGGGAAAAGAGATTATAACAGCAAACATTCTTTATAGGTGGGTTCCTGAAAAAGATGAGATAGTCGCTCACAATGAAAGCATGGCTTTTTTTGATGAATTAAGCAGACACACAGGCATGTCACAAGCAGATATTAACAAGAATTTAGCCTATAAACAATCAATTTTAATCTGGTTGTTGAAAAATAAAGTAAGGAACCTTAATTCTATAGGTAAAGTAATGAACCTGTACTACACGAATCCAGAATTATTAGCATCTATGATCAAAAAAAATGAGATTGCAAAAGTGATTGTGAAAGAGGGACACAGCAGTAAAGAGGAAAAAGCGCAAAATGAAGCTTAAAATTATCCATTGTATAAGAAATAAAAATCATTTAACCTTATAAGATATGCATCTAACTATCCATATGGTTTATGTTAACCGGCATTTGGCGGTGCTATAGGCACATATCAAAAGTTAATAAAAAATGAAAATCAAAAAATTTTCAGTAATATAAATTTTTAAAAATTCATATAAAATGAAATTTGAAATCCCGTTTACTTTTTCAGGTTTAGAGGTTCTAAAGAGAAGAAGCAAATATTTTGTAAGGTTTGCAAGTAGCAAAAAAACAAGACTTGGCGATGACCTAGAAAATGCCGGGGTAAAAATAGATAAAAAATCTTATATGGCAGTTTGTTACAGGAACCTGTTGTTAAATCTCCTTGTATCTGCAGTTATTTTTACATCTGCGTTTGGTATCGCAAAGATGAGCAATTTTTATTATTATGGGCTTGGAATAGCTTTGTTAATTTCTGGATTTATTTTTTTTAATCAGTATAATTATCCCAAAATTTTTTCGCTTAATAAAACAAGAAATATTGAAAGAAATTTAATCCCGGTTATGCAGGACATACTTGTCCAGCTTAATTCAGGGGTTCCAATTTTTAGGATAATGGTGAATATCTCAAATTCCGAGTATGAAGAAGTTAGCTCAGAATTTAAAAAAATTGTGGCAGAAATCAATTCCGGAATTCCTCAGATAGAAGCAATTGAAAAATATGGAAAATTTAATACCTCTTTGTATTTCAGGAGGGTTTTATGGCAAATCAGCAACGGTATGAGAGCAGGAAGTGATATGAGCATTGTTATAAAAGAGGGAATAAAAAATTTAAGTGAAGAGCAAACAATCCAAATTCAAGCATACGGAAGCAAATTAAACCCTTTGATTATGTTTTACATGTTAATTGCGGTTATTTTGCCTGCCCTTGGAATCACTTTTTTAGTTATTTTATCCTCAATGCTTAGTGTGTCTGAAAGCATAGTAAAATTATTGTTTCTTGTTATATTCTTTTTTGTTGTTTTTGTCCAGATAATGTTCCTAGGCTTAATCAAATCAAGGAGGCCTAGTCTGCTATAAAATGAAAATTAAAAGTATGCCCAATCCTGCATTCTTCGACATATTCGGAGTTTTAACATTTGCTTTTTTAATATGGATTGGCTATACTAATCTCAATGGGATTAAACCATTAGGGGAGTTGATAGCTTTAATAATCCTAATCATTGGCGTTATCGGGTTAATTATTGATGCAATAAATGTCTATATGGCTTATATAAAATAAAAAATGAACACCTTAAAATTCTATCCAAAAAAAATCAGGGAAGAATATGAAAAAAATGTAAAAAACTCTGGATTAACCACCTCGCCTGAAAAATATAACAACAAAAGCCTGTTAATCTCTTTTATTATTTCAGCTTTGTCTTCTGCTGCATTTTACTTCCTCAACATAAACATGCTTTATTCTTTAGGAATTTTTGTTTTTCTTGCTGCATTTTTTTATTTTAGGATTAGTTTAAAAGCAGGAGCAAGAATTAAAAAAATGGAGCAGGCTTTCCCAGATGTTATTTCATTAATGGCAAGCAATTTAAGGTCAGGCATTACAATTGACCGGGCATTTTTGCTTTCAGCGAGGCCGGAATTTACACCTTTAGATGAAGAAATTTTAAAGACAGGGAAAGATATAGCAACCGGAAAGGGCGTGGATATTGCATTAAAGAACATGAGCACAAGAATAGATTCTGAAAAAATATCCAAGATTATTTCACTAATAGTATCTGGATTAAAATCAGGAGGGAATATGTCAGACTTGCTTGAGCAAACTGCAAGCAACATGAAAGAAAAAGAGTTTATAGAAAAAAGAGCTGCTTCAAATATTCTTATGTATGTAATATTTATCTTCTTTGCAATCGGAATTGGCGCACCAGTATTGTTCGGTTTGAGCTCAATATTAGTTGAGATGGTGGTAAATCTCTCTGAAAAAATTCCTGAACCTGCTGAAACACAGGTGAATCTCCCGCTAACTTTCAGCCAGATATCGATTTCCCCGGAGTTTATCCTATATTTTGCAATTGTTTTTATAATTGTAACAGACTTAATTTCATGCTTGGTTATTGGACTCGTTAATAAAGGAGAGGGAAAAACAGGGTTAAAGTATTTTATCCCATTAGTCTTATTCAGCCTGCTGATATTTCTTATTATAAGAATTGTCCTATTAAAGTTTTTAGCAGGAGCTTTTTTGGCGATATAATCTATTTTTTCTAAAGATATGTTACAAACATAATAACATAAGTCAAATAAAAATTAATAATAAATCAGATTAATTTCAACAATGAATTAGCCTAATTGATAAGATTGATAATTAAATTACAGTTTAGATGATAGTGCCACAAATTAACTACCTGCTTAAACATGTTAAAAATTTCAAGTATCCTATAAAACCAATAGGAATGTTTAAAAATAAAAAAATCCTTGTGTGTTTGTTTGGATTCACCAAGAACAAAGTTCTTGGGTGCCATCAAGAATGTATGCATTCTTGAGGTTTGGATGATCCAAAATTAAAAACACAAATTTAAAAATATTATCAAATTATTTAGAATGTGTTTTTCAATTTATGGACATAATAATAAGATTATATAATTATGAAGAAAAAAAATAAAGAAAAAAAGAGGAAAAATATTGCAAAAAAGATGGTTCAAAGGTTAGCTAAGAAAAAAAAGAAAACTCAATTAATAAAAACCAAACCCGTAAAACTAAAAAAAGCACTGACAGAAAAACAAAAAAGAATCTCGCGGGTTCCAACAGGAATTCCAGGGTTTGATAAACTAATAAGCGGGGGATTTGATTATGGCTCAATAAACCTTGTTGTTGGAGGCTCTGGTTCTGGAAAAACAATATTTGCTATGCAGTTTCTTATAGAAGGAATAAAAAGAGGCGAGACAGTGTTATATATCACATTTGAAGAATCAAAACAGGAATTCTACGAAAATATGCTAAAGTTTGGGTGGGATTTGGAAAAACTAGAAAACAGCGGAAAGTTTATCTTTCTTGAATACTCCCCTGAAAAAGTAAAGATGATGTTAGATGAAGGCGGGGGTGCAGTTGAAAGCACTGTAATAAAACAAAAAGTCAAAAGAATGGTTATTGACAGCATAAGCAGTTTTTCTTTATTATTTGAAGCAGAGCAGGAAAAAAGGCATTCTATCCTAGCCTTGTTTGATATAATAAGGAAATGGGACAACACTGCACTGTTAACACTGGAGAAAGACCCTGTTGAAAGCAAAAAAGAAGATGAAACAGCTGTAGAGAATCATGCAGACAGCATAATTTTGTTGTATTTTATAAAAGCCGGGGAAGAAAGAAAGAGATTTATTGAAGTTTTAAAAATGCGCGGCACAAAACACTCAACAGAAACATATAAATTAGAAATCAAAAAAGGGCTTGCGGTAGGCAAAAAAACCAAGTTAAATTTAGGGCATGATTAATCGTCTTTTTAATGCATAATTATCTTACCCTAAAAAGTTTTAGTTGAGCACAGTTGTAGCATCAATTAGTTTAATTTTTTTCTGCATTAATTAAATAAAATATAATTAAGATAGCAGTTTTAACATAATTAGTAACGCCTAATAAGATTAAATAAGTAGCCTAACCAAGAGCATCATATAGTCCGTACATAGCCGAGTATAATGATAAGTTAACAAGTACCCGGCATTTGTTAAGAAATCAAAAAGCCAAGGCTACTAGCTAAAGTTAAGAGACAGAAGTGGAAGGTTTATAGATAAATTTATCAATTATCTTTTTCGCCTGCTCTCTTTTCTTTTGATGCTCTTTCAAAAAATTATTTATCCTATCAATTAAAATTTGTTTTAGTTCTCCAGTCAACATTTTTCCAGATTTATAATTTTTATAAATTCTTTCAAGCTTTTTATCATCTGGTTCAAAAAGCGTCCTTAAATACTGGAAACTCACGTCAACATCAGGGTTTCCTCCTTTTTTTCTATGCTCTTCTACAGTAGATTGCCCCCCGCTAAAAGCGTATTTTTTTATCTTATATTCAACTTCTTTTGGAGAATCAGTAGTTAATATTGCAACTTCGGATTTGCTGCTGCTCATTTTTCCAGAAACCCCTGTTAATGGCGGTAGAAATTTACCATGAATAATTGCTGGTTTGTAATACCCAAGCTTTGGATAAACATCTCGTGCAACCCTAAAATGAGGATCTTGATCAACAGCTAAAGGAATTAAACAAGGGACATTTTTGCCTTTTAAAATGCTCGGAATAACTGCAGGAACAGCCTGCATACTCGTATAAAAAATTTGCCCGATATTGTTTTCATTTGTCATCCCAAAAGCAGATTTAACTGTTGAAAAAGTTATTTTTTTGGCAAATTTTATTGCTTCTGGATACATTAATCCAATATGCTTTATATCAACAATAAAATGGGTTTTGCCCGGGTCAAAACCTAATGCAATTACATCCAGCATATTTTCATATGTCCATTTTTGTATTTCTTGTATAGATAAATCATTAAACAGAAATTTTTCATCATCTGTGAACTGAAACCACAAATCAACATTAAAAGCATCTTGAAGCCATTTTGTAAAAATCCAGGTTCCCAAATGCCCCAAATGAATTGGTCCAGAAGGCCCCCTACCAGTATAAAGGAAAAATTTGTTTCCTTTTTCATATTCATCAAGCAACCAATCTAAGTCTCTGTGAGCAAAAAAAATCTTCCTGTCCAGCATAAAATGCAGTTTTTTAGAATGTTTTTTTATTCTTTCCAAAACCTTGTTGTCTAATTTAGAAACCCCAAATTCCTTAATCAGTTTTTCATAATCAATATTCCCTGAAACTTCCCACGGCGTGATTTTCATTGACTCTTTTGCCATATGCTATAGAAACCAAACTCATTTTTAAATATTACCCATTTTTCACAATTTTCATAAATTCTTTAACCTTATTGGAATCAACTTTTGCAGTGCAAGGTTTTAAATTTCTTTCTTGTTCTGGGGACTTGCTTTCCCCTTCTTTTAAAGAAGTGCTTATAATTGCAGCATCAGCAATTTCAAACAATTTGTTTATGTTCTGGCTATCTGCTCCGCTACCAATAATTATAGGAAATTCTTTTCCAACCCCTTTTCGTGCTTTTTGCAAATCCATTAGAATAGGAGCATCTCCAGTCCATTTTCCTGTCACAATAATAGCATCTGCTCCTTTTTCTTTAGCTTGCCTTGCAGACTCTTCTAGTTTTTTGTCTTTATCAGTCATTTCTGCATGTTTAACTTGGATATCTGCGAAGATTAAAACATTTTCTGTACCCAATTTTTTTCTGGCAGAAATGACTGCTTCCGGATTAGCTTTTACTTCTCCAAAAATATTCTTTACATTATCTACAAAAACCGGCACCCTAATAAATTGCGCTCCAGTTTCTTTTGCTATTGCCAAAGCACTCCCAAAATCATTCCACAACACACAAACACCCACAGGAATTTTTGAAATTTGAATTATTTCTTTTGTAAGTTTTTTCATCATCTCGGCTTTGCACGGAAATATGATTATGCACGATAATTAACCTTTTTGCACGGAAATGCAAATAGTTAAAAATTAGGTTTTCTTAGGCAGATTATGCCTAATATCTTAAGCGCCATATTTTTAGATATAAAGATAGTTTATAATTTTTTCTAATTGTTGCCACTTTGAAGTCCAATATAAATTTGAAAAACTGGTATTAACTACCTGCAAAAAAATTTAATCCACTATTCTCCAGTATTTAACTAAGATAACAAAATAAAAACAACGTTGAATTCAACCTCAGAATATTTATAAAGAAGGGGTGTGTAAAAATTACATGAAAAAAGCATTATTTATATTATTATTCAGCCTGTTAATTCTTCCTGTAATATCAGCTGAAATTTTTATTCAAGAACAGCCAAAACCTATTTATAATTTAGGGGATCAGCTTTCTATTTCTACAAAAATAAGTGCAACAAAAGAAATTTACGGATTTTTCCAGATGCATTTAATCTGCTTAAATGAACTGCCAGAATTTTATAAAGAATATATATTTTTAAAAGCTGGTGAAGAAAAAACAGTAAGCTCCTCTATCTTTCTTTTCCCAGGAACAATAGGCAGTGCAGAAGGGCTTTGCAAAATAAAAGCAAGTTTGATTGATGACTACACCACAACAAACGATTTTATCATCTCAAAATTAATTAACATTAATCTAAGTGCAGACAAAAAAGAATTCAAACCGGGGCAAAGCGCTATTATTAATGGGCAGGCAACAAAACCAAGCGGCAGTCCTGTAAATGGGATTGTAAGGTTATCCTTGGTTTCACAAAACATAGAATTGACAGACACTGTTCAAAATGGAAATTTTGAATTAAATCTCTCTTTCCCAAAAAATGCTCCGGCAGGACAGCAATTAGTAAGTTTAGAGGTATATGAAAGAGATTCAAATGGCAATAAAACTAACAGCGGATTTATTGATTACAATGTTGCAGTTGAACAAATTCCAACAAGTTTAGAAATATTTCTCGAAAATGACAAAGTTGAACCAGGAACCCCTGTTAAAATTAAAGCGATACTTCATGACCAAACAGGAGAAAAAATTCAAAACAACGTAATCATCACAATTAAAAACTCCAAGGGAAAAATTATTGAACAAATGGAAAAAGTCACAGATGAATTTTTGGAATATGAAATAAAATCAGATGAAGCACCTTTAAGCTTGGTTGTTTATGCTGTGTCAAATAAACTAACAGCAGAAAGAAACTTTGAAATCCTGCCAAAACAGGCAATTAAAATTGAGATTGTAGATAAAACCCTTGTTTTAACAAATACAGGAAATATTGCTTATAACAAAACATTGCTCCTGAAAGTTGGAGATGAAGCTATTAACATTGAAACAAATATTCCCGTAGGAAAAACCTGGAAATACGCAATAAGCGCTCCTGACGGCGAATACCAAATAGAACTAATCAGCAATGGAGAAAGCATACTATCACAGAATGTAGCTCTTACTGGCAAAGTGATTAATATAAAAGAAACTGGCGGTGCATTAGCTTTAGTAAGGCGCCCATATATCTGGATTTTTGTGATAGGAATTTTTGGATTTGTTGCATTAATGTTCTTTAAGGAAGGATATAAAAGAATTTTTTTTGGAAAAGAGCTAAAAACCTTAAAAAAAGAGAAAAAAATAGATGTAGAACACCTTGATAAAGCAGTAGTAAGTTCAAAAAATAGGGCAGAACTTTCTTTATCAATAAAAGGAGAGAGGCAGGACATAAGTGCAATTTGCATAAAAATAAAAAATTTAAGTGAGATTAAAGCAAACAAAGAGCATGTTCCTGTTACGCTTAAGCACATAATTGAATTAGCAGAAGAACAAAAAGCAGTAATATATGAAAATGGTGAATATTTATTTTTCTTTTTAGTACCAGTTGTAACAAAAACATTCAAAAATGAAAAACCAGCAATAAAGTTATCATTAGGCATAAAGGAAATTCTCTCGCATCATAACAAATTATTCCAGCAAAGAATAGATTTTGGCATTTCAGTTAATAGGGGGGCAATTGTGGCAAAAAAAGAAAAAGACGCGCTTAAATTTATGAGTCTTGGAAACTTAATAACTCTTTCTAAAAAAATTGCATCATTTTCCAATAGGGAAGTCATGTTAAGCCAGCCAATAAATGAAAAAGTCATGTCAGAAGTTAAAACAGAACTTCATAAGGGGAAGGATTTTTCAGCATATAGTATTAAAGAAATCCGTGATAGAGAGGAAAACAAGCACTTTTTAAAGGATTTTATAAGAAGAATGGAAAGCGGGAGATAATATTTTTGGTGGTTAACCAATGAAGAATAAAATTTGCTGATTTATTAAAACAATTTTAATAATAAAATTTAGATATCAATAACCCCCTTTAACCAACTCTTTTCTTCTTAACTCTTTTATCTTTCTCAATCTCAGCCAATTTTTTCCTTGTTTTATCTATTTCTTTTTCTAAAACTATAATTTTTTCTGTTTTTAGGGAACTTCTTATAGTTTTTTGTTTGGTTTCAACGAATTTTTGGTTTTCATCTTTTTTCCCGCCAGGGACAACCCTGGCAAGAAAAGTTTCAAAATTAAATACTTTAATACTTATTCCAATTGCAATTAGCATTATAGCTAAAACAAACATAATCCCAAAAACAATTTTTGACTTAGAAAAAAGAATATCAGAAATTCCTAAAACAACCTGCCCGCTACTTCCTGAAAATTTAAAAAAAGAACCAAATACCCAAGAAAAAACTTCTCCAATTTTTAAAAAAGGCAGGCTGGCAATACCAAGCAAACCACCTAAATAAATAAAGATATTCTCTTTGTTATAGGAAAATAAAAACATAGCGCTGAATAAAGTTAGTGACACAATCAAGGAAAAATAAAATCTTGTCTCCCAATAATTCTGGGCATGTTTTGAAACAACAACCAAGGGTTCTTCAAATTTAAAGCAATCAAAAAACCCGCACTCATATTGTTTGTAATACATATCATCAATAGACAGCTCACCTTGAACAGCCCCGCCAGTAAAACTTAATACATGAGATTTTACATTTCCATATTCTAAAGACAAATACAAAGTGAGAAAAGTATTCATTGCTAAAAATGAAAGCAAAAGCAAAACCCCCAATGAAAAGACTAACCCTCCCCTTATTAAGCCCATAATTTAACAAAGAGGGGGATATTTATAAAGATGATTAAGATAAATTATGTTGTTAATAAAAAAGTTTATTAGTTAAACAATATGTTAATTAATAAAGAAGTTTTGGTTACCCCCATAACTTAATTTAACTTTAGCATAATCCCTATTTTTAGTATAACACCTAAAACTGCTATCTTTTGGGTTCAAACACTTAACAAAGCTAAATTTTTCCATATCTAATAAAACTCTGCTTATTGAACTCCTATGTTTTTTCAATTCTTTGGCGATTTCTGTAGCAGTTTTTTCTTCAGTTAATTTGCCCCATACCAAAGACCTCAGTTTACTTTTCTTTAGAAATATCTTCAATTTTAATCCTCTTTTCATAATACATAAGCGTAACAATTATTAAAAAGAAAGAGTGACAGGAGCGTAATATTTATAATATGGGTAATATATAATATTTAATGGCTGAGAAGAATAAAAACTGGTTTAGAAGGCATTGGGTACTTTCAACTATCTTAGGATTACTTCTATTTTTTACATTAGCAGGGATATTTTCTGTAACCCAAGGACCAACTGATATAAACGAAGTTAATGAGAATCAAGAAACTAAAGTAACATCATCTAATTATGTTATAGAGATTACAGGTACGAGTGGGTTAGAGTTTAGTGGAAGTATTGGTGGGGGTGGCAATTCAAAAACAGTAGAAGGTTCAATTCCAGCAAATTATGAAATAAGTGATTGACCTGCTGTTGCAGTTATACAAAAGAAAGGGACTTCGGGAACATTAACTGTAACAATAAAGAAGAATGGAAGAGTTTTGAATACTCAAACAACAAATGCAGATTATGGAGTAGTTAGCGTAACTTCTTAATCACAATAAAATATTTAAATAGATTAATTATATTTTAATATGGGAAATAGAATAATTATTTTTATTTCAGTCATCTTATTATCTTCTGCTTTAGTTTCTGCTCAATTTAGCATTGATAGTAATACAATGGCTTTGTGGCACTTTGATGAAGGGAATGGAAATACTGCATTTGATGAAACATCAAACAATAACGATGGCACAATTGATGATGCAACATGGACAACAGAGGGAAAATTTGAAAATGCTTTAAATTTTGATGGCATTAATGATCTTGTTTCAGTTCCTTATTCTCAATCAATTGGTGAATTACAGGCGTTAACTTTAGAGGCATGGATTAAAAGAAATTCACAAAGTGACGGAATGATTATTTCAAAAAATGGACCATACTTTATTTCTGTTAGAAACAATGTTGTTGAGGGGGGAGTTTACGCTGGTTCTGGATGGACTCATGTAACTGGAACAACTGAATTGGAAACAGGAAAATGGTATCATATTGCACTTACTTATAATGGTGCTTTTGTTAAAGTCTACTTAAATGGGTCCGAGGATGGATCGGCAATTAAAACTGGGGGCATATTATCTACCAGCCAAAGTCTTCATATTGGTTGGGGTGAGCCAGGGCATAATCAATTTTTTAACGGAACAATTGATGAAGTAAGAATAAGTAATATTTCAAGAAGCATTTTTAACATAAGTGATGAAAGTGAAGAACCACCAACGCCAAATTTAGAAGAAAGACTTTCTGCACTTGAAAACAAAACTTTAGAACTTGAAACTAAGATTAATGGACTTGAAGATAGAACTTCTTTGCTTGAATCTCTAGTGGGAAAAATAATAAACTTCATAAAAGGATTACCAGAAGGGTTAAATAAGAATTGGACTAACTAAAAAGCAAAACAAACTTTCACAGCTCTTTAACCATATACTCCCCTTCTAATTTATATCCTAATTTTTTATAATATTCTCTCACGCCAACTCCGGAAATCACAGCTATTTTCTTATACCCTGCTTTTTTTGCAATTCCCTCTGATTTTTCCATAAGCCATTTTCCAAAACCTTGATGCTGGGAATCTTTCTCACTTTTTTCTCCGATATTTAAAGCTTGCCCATAAACATGCAATTCCCTAATGAGAGCACAGTTTTTTAATTCTTTAAGGATAATGCCTTTTTTGTCTGGAAACCTTAACCTCAACAAACCAAATAAAATGTCATTTTTATTGACTATCTCTAAAAAGAATTCCTTTCCTTTGCTTGCGTTATATTCCAAAATATTTAAATTCAAATCACTGCTGACTTTTTCCCCATGTTTTAAAACAAAACCAATTTCCCTGTATCTTATTTCATCTAATCTTATATTCTCATCTCTAAATTGCTTTTCCAAATCTTTCCTTAAATCAAGTCTTTTAACCCCCTGAATTGTATATTCCTGGGGAAATTCCCTCATAACTCTCATAACCCTGCAATATCTTGGAATAATTTTTATCATTTCACTTAAAACATAACGGGTCTGTTTTTCATCATAAGGTTTATACTTAATTAATTTATGAATCTTAGCTAAAGGAGAATCAGCAACAATTTGGCAAGGGTATAATTTTAATTGATCTGGCCTGTATCTATCATCATTAAAAACTTGTTTGAATAAAGTTATGTCTTTTTCAATATTGCTCCCTGGCAAACCAGGCATTATGTGATACCCTACTTTAAATCCTGCATCCTTAAGTTTTTTTGTTGCTTCAATAACATCTTGAACACTATGCCCCCTGTTAATTTTTTTATAAATATCATCATCTAAAATCTGAACTCCGAGTTCAACTCTGGTTGCTCCAAATTCCCTCATTCTTTTAATTTCTTTGCCAGAGCAATTATCAGGTCTATTTTCAATACACATAGCAACACACCTATGCTCTGCAATTTCATTTATCTTTTTAGCCTGCTTTAAATTATCTGCATCTTTTCCATTCAAAGCATCAAAACATCTTTTAATAAAATAATACTGATATTCTAAATCATATTGCAAGAAAGTCCCCCCAAGAACAATTAATTCTATTTTTTCAGTAGGATGATTCATGGCTTTTAATGTCTTAAGCCGTGCTTGAACTTGTTTATAAGGGTCAAATGCCCAAGCCAAAGCTCTCATTATTGCAGGACTTTTATCTGTATAGCTTTGAGGAACATAATCCCCTCCAGGACAAAAAATGCATGTTCCATGCTCACACTTTCTTGGTTTGAGAACAACAGTTAAAGGGGTAATTCCAGATATTGACCTAGTTGGTTTTTTCACATGATTTGCATTTAAAGACAGGGGTTTTTCAATGTAGACAGAATTTATTTTTTGTTTCATTACTTTAACATAGAATAAGTATTTTTAAATTTACACCTTTAGATTTTATCTGGAAAATTATTCCATAAAAACACCAAGAAAAAACCTTTTATATTCTTTATCTTTTGTTTGATGATGAAATTTTCACAAAAACAAGTTTGGAATAATATAGCTGAAGAATAGTACAAATTCAAAACAAATCCTGCAGAACATACATTAAGCTTCTTAAAAAGGCAAAGAGGGAAAATACTTGATTTTGGGAGTGGGGCAGGTAGAAATTTAATAAATCTCAAACTAAATAAAAACTCTGATATTTACCTTGTAGACTTTTCAATAGAAATGATTAAACTGGCAAAAAAGAGAACTAAAAAACTTGGCTTAGAAAAAAACACAAATTTCTTTGTCGCAGATTTAACAAAACTTCCTTTTGAAGATAATTTTTTCGATTCGGCGATTGCAACAGCTGTTTTTCATTGCATTGAAAAAGAAAAAAACAGGGAAAAAGCAGCAAGAGAATTATATCGTGTCTTGAAAAAAGGGGCAGAAGCAGAAATAACTGTTTGGAATAAAAACTCAAAACGATTTAAAAATTCAGTAAAAGAAAAATATATTACATGGCGTAATAAAGGCAAAAGATATTATTATTTATTTGATGAAAAAGAGATACACAATCTGTTTAAGAGTGTCGGATTTAAAATAAAAAAGAGATATGAGCCTGAAAGGAATATTATTTTTATTGCAGAGAAGCCTGAGAAATAAAATAAAAAACAAAAAACTAAATAAATTAAAATAGTCCTAGTAAAATAGAAAGCTTTATATACAAATTTGAATTGAGATAATTAACATAATCCCAGGTAATCCTTAGGGGTTGCCTGATGTTTTTTATAATGGAACAAACAATTCTATTTATTGATAGTGGGTATTTATCTTTTATTTCGAAACATTTTGGAAAAGGTAAACCTTTAAGATATAAAATAGAGAAATTTGCAACAAGCTTATGTAATAATAGAGGTTTAACCTGCAAAGAAATCTACTTTTATATTGCTCCACCATATCAAAGCCCAAAACCAACTAAAGAAGAGAGTAACAGAAAGGCAAATTACGATAAATTTATTGAAAAACTGAAAAACGTTAAACCCAAAGTTTTTATAAGAGAAGGTAGATGCCAAAAAATTGGAGAAACTTACCAGCAAAAAGGGGTGGATACTTTAATGACTATGGATTTACTAAAAACTGCACAAAAGAGAGATATTAAAAGCATTATTATAATAACAGCCGATACAGATTTTGTGCCAATAATAAATGATATAAGAAAAGACTATAAGATTAAAGTTACTTTGGCTTATTTTACAGACAGAAAAAGGAAATCAGCTTTTTCTTTATCAAATGAACTCTGGAAATCTTGTGATGATAAAATTCTAATAAAAAAAGAGTATTTCGAAGATTAATTATTTAAATTCTCAATAACTTTAAGGATAATTTAAACCAATGCTTTTGATTTTAGTTTTTCTTTCAACATTTATCATGCCCCTGCCGTAATCATAGCCTTCTTGGCAGATGCTGAGGCATTGGTATAACTATTACACCAGATGTATAAAAGGGAAAAAGTAAGTTAAACAACATCAAACTCCCAAATTAGCATTTATACTCCTACTGAAATAACAAAATTAGGGAACTTGTTGATCAACCATCATCTTTATACTAGAAATAAATTTTCTTGCATTTTCTATAGATTCCTTTGCAAATGGTAAATTTGCTTCTGATTTTATCTGATAGGTAAATGTCCCTCTTTTTATCTTTTCGTATTGGAAAATTTTAAGAAGAGAGTCTGCTTTTGTAATTTCAGCTTCATATATCTTTAATAATTCTTTATCCACAACGCCTTGCCTTACAAGCTGTTTAAATCTTTTGTAGGTTTTCTTGTGCTCGCTTGGTTGAGAAGTCCTTATCCCTTTTGTTAAAAGATAAGATTTTGCGGCATAGAAGATTGAGTAATAAGCATGGCTTATCACAGAATAAAAGAATGTTTTCTCTTTTGGAACTCCTAAGAACTCCTTTGTTTTATCATCTGTGGAAATTTGCAAATCTTTTTTGGAGAGTAAAAACTCATCTTCTGCTCTAAGCAAATAAAGATTAACCTTTGAATCCATGCTCAATTGCCTCATTTACAAGAGTGTAATATTTTATCACATTCCTGAATATTAAATGTTTATCAAGTATTTCTTTTCCAAAATTTGGTTTTTTGTCCAAAAGCATATCAACAAAGTCTTTATAGCTGAATACCAACACATGAATTTTAGGAATCATCAATGATGTAAGATTTTCAAGCAATTTCTGCTTTTCAAAGGCTTTTTCCCTAACTATTAATACTAAATCAATATCAGAGCTTTTTTTTTGTTTTTCCAAAACATAGCTCCCTGTAACCAGCATTATATCTTCATTGAACTCCTTAAACTCAAGTATTTTGCTGATGTTTGGGATATTTCTCTCAAAACTTTCTTGTTCCTCTAAAAAAGACAGGAGAGAAATTATTTTTTGATTAAGAAATATAGAACATAATTTTGATTTTCCAACTTTTTCTATCTTAATAAAACCCTCTTTTTCAAGCTCCATGATAGCATTATAAGTATTTGGGTAATCTTTTTTAAGAAGCATTGAGATTTCCCTTATTGTTTTTCTTAAAAAAACATTTTTCCTGAACAAATTCATAATTTGTATCTGGCTTTTTTTAAGCATATTATTACCTCTAGCGTATTGTATATTTTAGTATAATATTATAGTATTATTACTATATATAAACATTTCTATTTATTATATCACTTTAGAGTATAAGATTAAGTATATGTATAAACTTTAGAATAGACGCATAAGATTAAACAACCTCAAATTCAGGCTCTCCTTGTTCTAAATCTCTTGCAATAAACTCATTTATTGTTAGATAATCAATAAAAATGTCATCATCATTTGCTGCAATAACATAATACTCTTTGTTAGCATAATCTCTATCATTTAAAATCTTAATTTTATATTTATAAGGAGAAGAATAAACTCCCGCAGTAATTATTTCTGGGATTAAAGTTGTTCCAAGATTAAGATTGTATACCCTTATTTGATTGCCGTTTAACAATTCAGAATCAGAGACAACTATCTGTCCATTACCTACCTTAACATATTCCTGAATTGTTGCATAACCTGTTATTTTACCCCAAAAATTCTTGAAAAAATCTTGTAGGGAAAAAGCAGAAACAATTGACAAAGATAAAATAAGAATTACTTCGAAAACAAATACAACAGCCAAGCCTCTTTTCATGAAACTGATAAGAAGGAAAGGTATAAAAAACTTCACATCCTCTCTAGGGTTTCAATTCTCTTTTCTATTGGCGGATGCGTATTCCCAATATTTTTGAAAGGATTTGCAAAAAACAAAGGAGCAACTGTTTTTGGAACTTTTTTTTCGGGAACATCATACTTAATTTTTTTCAATGCCCCAATTAACCCGGCAGGGTATCTCGTGAATTTAACAGCAGTTGCATCTGCTGTATATTCTCTTTTTCTTGAAATTGCCATCTGAACAAAATAAACAACAATTGGAGCTAAAATAGCCAAAACAATTCCAATCAAAATAAAAATGGCATTGCTTTTTCCACCTCCTCTATCGCCACTTCCAGCCCCAAACCATAAACTTCTTAAAAAAAGCTCAGAGATTATTGCTATCATACCAACAGCAACTGCAACCAAAGTCATATACCTTATATCATAATTCCCAACATGCCCTAACTCATGTGCTAAAACACCTTCTAATTCACGCTTATCTAATTTTTCTAAAGCTCCCTCTGTTATACATACAACAGCTTTGCTTGGACTACGACCAGAAGCAAAAGCATTTATTTGCTGGCTTGGCATAATATACAATTTTGGCATAGGCAATCCACTTGCAATTGTTAAACCTTCAACTAAATCATAATATTGTTTATATTGCTGTCTTGAAGCTGGTTTTGCCCCTACACTTGCAATAGCAATTTTATCAGAATTATAGTAACTTATCCAAACATAAAATATAGAGATTATTATTGAAAAGATCATTATAAGGAAAAAATAACCCGGTTCAAATGCCATGCTTATAACATACCCAAATAACACAATTACAAGAAAAATCACAAGCATCAAAAAAACAGATTTCCATTTATTACTTGAGATTTGGTCTCGAAAATCCATCCTAACTTTTTCCATAATTTAAATAAAAAACGATGGTTTAAATAATTAGCTAAAGTAACTAATATTAATCACTCCTTGAACTAAAACCTGAGTTACTTATTGATTTCTAAGGTAGTTAATAGTAGCACATAACTGGCATATAACCTGAGTGTGATTTTATGTTAACAAATGTTTAGAATCATTCAACAAAAGTTAAAACTACTATCTAAATTTAGCAGATATAAATAAAACATTTATTGTTTATCTTTGTGGTATAAATCTAAAACATACACAATTTGCTTTGGATAATTATAGATATAAGATAACCTAAAAGGTGAAACATAAAGTTCTCTTGTGCCTTTTCTTACATTTCTCATAGGCTTCCCAATTTCAGGATTTTCAGATATTTTCTTAATCTGCTTTATAATCTTTTGTTTTGTAAAATCATCTTTTATTTTAGAAAATATTTGGGCGAATTTTTTATCAAAACGTATTTCTACCATTTTTTCATTTCATCAAATAAACTTTCAGAATCAACACTAATATATTCGCCAGCTTCAATTCTCTTGTAAGCTTCTTCTGTTCTCCTAGCAAATTCTAAGTCTTCTTCTAAGGCTTTATCAAACTTATCAGCTTTTTTCAAAATAATTTGATCTTTATTCCTAATTACAACCAATTTATCCCCCTCTTTCATATCTTTTCTCATATCTACAGGTATAACAACCTGTCCTTTAGAACTTATTTTAGTTATACTTATACTTGCCATCTTAGTAAGACTAATCTTACATGATATTTAAACCTTTCGCCAGTTGTTTATTAACTTAAAAGAAGAAGTTTTTAAGTTTGATTCTTTTTATTTTTTAATATCCTCTAATTCAACAATCTCTGGGTGTTCATTACTTATATGTTTCCATCTTTCTTCAAATAAGTGGATTTTACTCCCATTTTTATCAACAACTTCAAGAACATAATTCATATGCTAAAAAAGAACTTTTTGATTATAAACCTTTTTAAAAATCAACTTTCACAACTTTCCTTTCAGCTTCTGCAATTTTCAAGTATTCTCTCTGCTTCTTTCCGTATAATCCTGCAAAAAAACTCCCTGGAAATGTTGTTGCTAAAGTATTATAGCTTAAAATGCTGTCATTGTAAAACTGCCTTGAATATGCAACCCTGTCTTCTGTAGTTGAAAGTTCTCTTTGTAGTTCAAGGAAATTTTGATTTGCTTTTAAATCAGGATAATTTTCGGCGATAGCAAAAATTGTTTTTAAAGCGGCTGTTAATTGTGCATCTGCCTTAACTTTATTTTCAACACCTTTTGCCCCAACTAATGCTTTCCTGGCATCAGTAACAGTTTTAATAGCTTCTTTTTCATGCTTTGCATAACCTTTAACTGTTTCTATCAAATTAGGAATTAAATCAGTTCTTCTTTTCAACTGCACATCTATCTGGCTTAAACTATTATCTATCCTATTTCCAAGAACAGCAAACCTGTTAAAATAATAAATAAAGATTAATATGATTAAAGCAACTAATGCGATTACAATCCATAAAATTAAGGTTAATACCATAATAGAAAGAGAAAAAATGCATTTATAAATTTAGTGTTTTAACTTTTAACGAGCTGTTTTTATCTTTTAATTAGCCTTCTGCAAAACATAAAAAGTTATAAATCAATTAAAATATGAAATAAAAGTAACAAAAATGGACGAAAAAGAATATGTTATAATCGGAGCAGGGATTATTGGATCAAGCATTGCAAGGGAATTAAGAAAAAGAAACATAGGAGAAGTTTTAGTTATAGAGAAAGAAGAAAGTTTAGGAAGACACGCAAGCGGTAGAAATAGCGGGGTGGTTCACTCAGGAATAAACCAAATTCCAGGCACAATTAAAGCAGAAATGTGCTTAAGGGGAAATAAAATGTTAAGAGAGTACTGCAAAGAAAAAGGAGTTGCTTTAAATGAATGTGGAACATTGGTTGTTTCAAAAACCAAAGAAGAGGAAATAATCTTATATTCTATTTTAGGAATGGGAAATGAAGCAGGAGTTAAAGGGCTTAGAATAATAAATAAAGAAGAATTAAATGAGAAAGAGCCAAAAATTAATGGTAATAAAGCATTATTTTCTCCAAACGGTGCAATTGTTAACAGCAGAGGTTTGCTTGAAACTGTTGTGGAAGAAGCAAAACAATTAGGAGCAGAATTTATTTTTAATGAAAACGTTGTCAATATCAAAAACAGAGTAATAATCACAGAAAAAAATGAATATAAAGCTGAACATATAATAAATTGTGCAGGGCTTTATGCAGATAAAATAGCTCATTTAATGGGTATTGCTTTAGACTGTAGAATAATTCCTTTTAGAGGGGAGTATAAAGAATTAAAGAATGCCGAGATTAATAGCATGGTTTACCAGCCTCCTGATTTGAGATATCCTTTTTTAGGGGTTCATTTAACAAAAACCATTGATAATAAAGTTATTGCAGGACCAAACGCAATGCTTTCTTTAGGCAGAGAATCTTACGAAAAACAGATAAATTTTGAAGAAACAATTGAAATGCTGGAAACAAAAAATTTTTGGAATCTTTTGATAAGTAGGGAATTTTTAAAATTACTCAGTAAAAATGCAAAAACATCTTTTTTTGATAGTGCTTTCATAAAAGAGATAAAAAATCTTTATCCCTCAGCAAAAGAAGATGATATCCTGCCATATAAAGCAGGTATTAGGGCCCAAGTCGTAAACAGAGAAGGAAAAATGATTGATGATATGCGTATTTATTTTGAAAAGAATTCAACGCATGTATTAAACGTTGTTTCTCCGGGCATGACATCAAGTTTCGCATTTGCAGAATATGTGATAAACAAAATAAAAAATAATGCCCTTTCATCAAATTGACAAGAAAACACGCAATAAAGATTTTTCAAAATCTTTATTAACTCTTAATATTTTCATTAGTAATGGCAGAAAAAGAGGGAAAAGAAACAATTAGCCAAGCTAAACCTGATTTTATAAGATGGTTTTCTGAATTAAACAAAAATTCTGGTAATATTGCAGGAGGCAAAGGAGCTAATCTCGCAGAAATTTACAATTTAAAACTCCCTGTTCCGCCTGGTTTTGCAGTTACAGCCCAAGCATATGCTTATTTCATTGACAAAGCAGGAATAAACCACAAAATAAATGCGATTCTTAACAAAATAAATTATGAAGATACTGCCCAATTAGATAAAGCAACTGCAGAAATCCGTGAATTAATTATTAAGTCAGATATACCAAAAGAGATGCAGGAGGAAATTATTGAATCTTACGAAAATTTAGGAGCAGCTGGATTGGATTTAATAAAAAAAGGGCATGTTTTAGATATTTTAAGCAAAACACCAGAGCCTGTTTTTGTGGCTGTTCGTTCATCAGCTACAGCAGAGGATTTAGCAGATGCAAGCTTTGCAGGACAGCAGGAAACTTTTTTGAATATAAAAGGAAACAAAGCGTTAATAGAATCTGTAAAAAAATGCTTTGCTTCTTTGTTCACTTCTCGCGCAACTTATTACAGGAATAAAAAAGGATTTAAGCACGAAAATGTGAAACTTGCGGTTGTTATTCAAAGAATGATTGACTCTGACAAATCAGGTGTTATTTTCACTAAAGATCCAACTAAAAAAAATGATAACATAATTATTGAAGCAGTTTTTGGATTAGGAGAAGGGATTGTCTCTGGACAGATAAATCCAGATACGTATACTATTTCTAGGGAGATGAAAATAATAGACAAAAAAATTGGAAATAAAAAGATAGCTTTAACAAGAGACTCTTCAGGAACAAAAGAGACAGTAAGGTTAAAAGAAGCAAAAGCAAAATCTCAGGTTTTGAATGAGTACGAAATAAAAAAACTTGCGGATTATGCATTGGTATTAGAAGAGCACTATAAAAAACCTCAGGACATTGAATTTGCAATTGAAAATGAGGGCATCTATCTTGTCCAAACCCGCCCAATCACAACACTGGAAAAAAGGAGAGAACAAGAAACAGAACTTCAAGGAGAAATTGTCTTAAACGGACTTGCAGCCTCTCCTGGAGTAGCTTCAGGCAAGATAAAAATTATTCATAAAATGGAAGACTTGCCAAAAATAAATCAAGGCGACATTATGGTTACAGAAATGACTAACCCCGACATGGTTGTTTCAATGCAAAAAGCAGCTGCAATTGTTACAGATGAAGGTGGAATGACAGCTCATGCTGCAATTATATCTAGGGAAATGGGTATTCCCTGCGTTGTTGGAACAGGAAATGCAACTCAAGTACTGAAAGAAAACGAGATAATAACAGTTGATGGATACAGCGGGAAAGTATACAAAGGCAAAATAGCTGAAACAAAGCAGAAAGAAATTCTCCAGATTATTAAAGGAACAAAAACAAAAATAAAAGTTATTGTTGACTTGCCAAGTTTTGCAGAAAGAGCTTCTAAATCAGGAATAACTGAAATTGGATTAACAAGGATAGAAGGAATAATAGCTGAAAGCGGCAAACATCCTGCTTTTTTTCTAAAACAAGGGAAAATCAAAGAGTATGAAGAGATAATATTTAAAGGAATTGAGGGACTTGCAAAATATTTTGATGAATTATGGATAAGAACATCTGATATAAGAACAGACGAATTTAAAAACCTTGAAGGAGCGCCTAAAGAAATTGAAGCAAATCCAATGTTAGGAATGCACGGAATCAGATACAGCCTAAAAAATCCAGAAATTTTTAAGGCAGAATTAAATGCACTGAAAAGAGTTGCGAAAAAGAAAAAGATAATTGGTTTAATTCTTCCGCAGGTTGTTTCAGTAGATGAAATCAAAAGAACAAAAGAAATCCTTAATGAAATTGATTTTAATGAGGCAAGAGTTGGGGTCATGATTGAAACTCCTGCAGCTGTTCAGATAATTGAAGATTTATGCAAAGAAGGAATAAGCTTTATCAGCTTTGGGACAAATGATTTAACACAATATACTTTGGCAATAGACAGGGGAAATGAAGAGGTGCAATTCCTTTTTGATGAAACAAACTCTGCAGTCCTCAATCAACTTTCACACGTAATAGATATTTGTAAAATATATGAGATAGAGACAAGCATTTGCGGACAAGCAGGAAGCAAAAAAGAAATGGTGAAATTCCTTGTTAAACGTGGAATTGACAGCATAAGCGTAAATGCAGACATGGCACATGAAATCTCTAAATACATTAAAGAATTAGAATCCCCTGTAATAAATGTAAAAGAGCTTGCTGAAGTTGAAGAGCTTCCCGATATAGAACCAATAGAATCCGGAAAAGAGGCAGAAGAAGAATTTGATGAAACAGCATTGGAAAATATTAAAGAACCAGAAGGTGCAGAAGAAGTTAAAGATATTTGGGGCAAAGAAGCTGAAGAATTAGAAACTAATGTAGAAGAAATAAAAGAGGAATTAGAAGAAGTTAAAGAAGTTGATGCAAAAGAAGAAATTAAAAAAATAGAAGGAGAAATTAAAGAAGAAGAGAAAAAGCTTGAGGATTTAAAAGAAGAGGATAATGGTGGGGTTTTAGATATTTTTTAGGTTATGAAGGTGATTAATATGGGGAAAATAAGTTATAATAGCTAAATTAAGTTATTTACATTCATGCCATTGTATTTTATGACTATAGCTTTCAGTTAAAAATTAATCTTAAGTATAAACCTAAATTTGTTGCATATCACTAACTTTTTATGACTAAACATAAACCCCAGACTAAATTTACTTTCAAAATTCTATTAGATTAATCCACAGACATTGTTGATTATTATTAGCTAAACTAACTTTAATTTTTTCAATTTAATAACCCCCTACCTTAATTAAAAAATTTATTAATCAAACAAAATTTATATCAAACTCCATTCAAATTCAAGCATAATAACTTCTCAAAAATCTTTATAAACCTCTTCTCATTTAATATAACATGCAAAAAAGAGGTTTGTCAACTGTTGTCACAACACTGATTGTAATCTTGCTGGTGCTTGTTGCAATTGCAGTTATTTGGATTGTTATAAGAGGAGTAATTGAAAGTGGGACAGAACAGATTGGCATTGGGCAATTTACAATTGATATGAAAATAACCCAGGCTTATATAGACTCTGGGGCAGGAGGTTTAATAGTTAGTGTGCAAAGAAATCCTGGCAAAGGAGATTTAACAGGAATAAGATTTATTGTAGAAAATGACGGAGGGCAAACCGAGATAATTAAAGCAGATGAAACAACTCATGCCTCAAATTTCCCATTTAATGAACTTGAAACAAAAACTTTTGATATTCCAACATCACTAACAGGAACAATAACAAAAGTGTCAATTGCACCAATAATCTTAACAGAATCTGGCAAAGAAAAGGATTTAGATATAATAGACACTAAATTGGTTAAGCAGATAAGCACAGGAGATTGTGGAGATGGAACCCAGGATTTAGGGGAAATATGCGATGATGGAAATACAATAACAGAAACACAAACTTGCGCAAATGATATCTTAGAATCAGGAGTGCACTGTAATTCTGATTGCTCAGCTACAGTAACCTTAACAGAACAATGCGATGATGGAAATATAATAGATGATGATGGGTGTTCAAGCAGCTGTACTACAGAAAGCTGTAGTGGTTCGGGCGTAGGATTTTGCGATGTATTTAATGGAGATGACCTGAGTTGTAAGATAATGTGTGGATGTTCTTACGATACTGGTACTGGCATCTGCAGTGGTGTACCAGACTGTACTTTATGTGGAGATCAAGCTGATTGTGAGGCAGTTACTACAGAGATAGGAGGATCTTGTAGTTGGGCGTAATAGGTATAATAAAAGGATACTTAAAACTCCAGTGACTAATCTATTTATTCATCTCACTTAAAATAGCAAGAGTGCTTTAAAATTTATAGCACATATCCAAAGCAGATAAAAGATTATGTGCGTGCTACTTTGATGAATAAGTTGCAAAAAACATTTCCCAACAACTTTTATAAACATCTAAACCATTAAGTTCAGTATGAATAAAAGAGGGCTGTCGGGAGTTGTGACAACACTTATAATAATCATGCTGGTAGTTGTTGCAATTGGAATGATTTGGTTTGTGATAAGGCTGTCAATTCAGGGCGGACTCGGAAAAACTCAGAACTCACTTGCTTGCATAGACATTGATTTAACAATAGATTCTGTTAAATGCGAAACTGGAGGGGGGGCAACAGTGCATATTACAAGAGGTTCTGACAAAAGAGAATTAAGCAAAATACTTGTAAAATTCAGCAGTAAAACAGATTCAACAGCACTTGAATTTGTAGCATTGCCAGACAGCTTAGAAACAAGCTCCCAGACATTTACAAGCACAGACTTGGATTTTATTCCAACAAAAGCCTCTGTTTATGCTGTGATTATTGATGAAAACAATGAAGAATTTGTATGTGAAGAATCAGACAGCTATGATACTTCTTGTGGCAACACAGGAGAGTGTGGAGATGGAATAGTAGACCAGTCAGAAGTTTGTGATGATGAAAATTTAGTTGTTGGTGATGGATGTGATGATGTTTGCAAAATTGAAACTAGCTGGGCATGCGCAGGCAACAGGCCAAGTTCTTGCACAACACAGGTTTCTGGAACAAATTATTATTTATTAAACACAGCAAGTAATTTAGTAACACCCTTGGTTTCAACAGCTAATCAAGCATGCACAATTGTTAGGAAAACATGTTCTGGCATATTTTACAAAGATTGTGGTGGAATAACTGATTGGACATCAACAACTTCATTTTCTTGTAGCACCCCAACTAGTGAATATATTGCCCCATTACCAGATCCTGGAACCCAGTGCCTAATTGCAGCTGAATGTTTATAATTTACAATAAAGTGTTTATGACATCTGTTACAACAGCCAAGCATTTTCCCAATAAAACAAACTATGACTAATCCCAACTACTCTTAGGGCTTTAGCCCGAAGTTTCTCTATTGATTTCTAATATAAGTGACAATGGCGCATAACTTATATATAACTGAAGATGATAGTAGATTAACAAGTGTTTGGCATCATTCAAGAAATAAAAAGGTAAGGCTATTGACTTTAGCCAGTATATGCAAACAAAACGCTTATAAATTCCAAAACCCTTATTTTACAATGAAAAGAGGCAAGATGGCATACCAAACAAACAAAAAAGGCTTGTCAACTGTTGTTACAACTTTGATTGTAATTCTTTTGGTGCTTGTTGCAATTGCGGTTATCTGGGTTGTTATAAGAGGAGTGATTGAAAGAGGCACAGAACAAATTGGCATTGGGCGGTTTACAATTGATATGGAAATAAAATCAGCAACATATGGCGACACCCCAAGAACTGGAACTACTACAGAAACCATAAATGTTGCTGTAACAAGAAATCCTGGCAAAGGAGATTTAACAGGAATTAATTTTATACTTGAAGATAGTGCTGGGCAAATAGAAACAATAAAAAAAGATGAAACAAACTACGCTTCAAACTTTCCCTTTAACGAACTTCAAACCAAAACATTTACCCTTAAACCAACTATTATTCTTCCAACTGAGATAACAAAAGTATCAATTGCACCGATAATTAAAACAGAATCTGGAAAAGCACAGGATTTAGAAGTAATGAGTAAGAGTAATGTAAAACCCATTATTGATACTGAACTGCCTTTAATCTATGAAGCTTCACTTGCATTGGTTCATGTTGATGATAATGGTATAGAAACAGAATTTCTTTCAAACCCGCTCCCGTCACAAACGCTAAATAAAGTTGGGAGATACTACCTTAAAATTAAGTTTTCCGATAATGTAGGACTTTATTGGTATTACATTGGAATAAACAAACCAATAGGAACACCTTTAAAGAATTGTGATAGTCTAGCTAAAGGAATAAGCTTAAGTAATCCGCATTTAACATATGAAAGCCCTACAAAAAATGATGATTGCTTCTTTGATGTAATTGAAGGAGATAGTGGGCAAATAGGATATGCTATAAATATCTATGATACATCCAATTACATACGTGGCGGGAGTAGAACTTTTACACATAATATAATGGTTCCTGGATAAAACAGATTTGTGTAAATTCCCCCTCAAAAATCTTTATAAACTTCATATTATTCTTTAATATATCAAGAAATCCCTGAATGCTGTTTGGATTTCTGAATGATTAAAATTTAAACCAAAAGAATAAAAAATACTATTCAAATTTTAACATGGCTAAAAAAGAGGCTCGCAAACACGCACAAAAAAGCGAACATGCAAAACACTCAGCACCAAAAACCCCTAAATCAACTGGCGCAGACAGAGCCTTGGTTCAAAATTTCATAGCCCTGCAAAAAGTAATGACAAACATTGCTGTAAAATTTGACAATCTCGCTGATAAAATTCAAAAACTTCTTGATGTATTTGAAATCTCTGCAAAATCTCTTGCAGAAAAAGATTTTGATTTTGAAAAAGAAAACAAAGACATTATTGAGAAATTAAATGAAGTTCTTGAGCAGAATAAAACAATTGCGCGGGGATTGACTTTATTGCATGAACCAACAAGCCAAGCTCCAGCCCCAGCAGTTGAAATGCCTTATCTTGAACCACCAAGAGCTCCCCAAAGAAAACAACTTTTTTCATTTGGAACAAAGATTAAACCTCAGCTACTCCCTAACCAAATGCAAAGAACCAGGGATATTTCTTCAGGATACCAGCCATCAATAACACAGGGAGGAGTGCCGTCACCGCAAAAACCAAAGCCCAGACCCCCTTTTGAGCAGGAAGAGCCTGATGAATTTTCAGAGCAATATCTGCCAGAAGAACAGGGGATATATTAATATAAGGACTAAGATTACAATTAGTTAGCTTAATAAAAAAATTTGCATTTAGAATAAAAGAAGTTAATATTAATTTATGAAAACCAGTATATGTGTAACACCATAGATATATTTTAGATTATGTCACTAATTTAGCTAAATAATGTGCCCCAAAGTTTTTCAGCACATTCATAAAAAATTAAAATTATAACCAAAAAATGCCCATACAAAACACCTCGCAAACATTTAGAAAGATATTCCTAATAAGGTTTGTAAAATCTATAGTAGATCATTCTAAAACAGATTATGTTTTGGCACTGGAAAGGCTGAAAAGAGAAAACTTAAAACAAAAAATCCAAGGAAGAGAAGAATTGAAGAAAAAAATGAATTTAGGGTTGCCAAAATCCATAACACCTATTAAAAATGCGGGACAAAATGCAACAAGAATAAAAATGCCTTTTCAAAACATCAAGCCTTTTCAGCTCACTCAAAGACTGTCTCCTGTTCCATCAGCTATCAGAGAAATTCAGCCAATCCCAACAACAGGAAATGTGGATTTGGGAAAATTAAATCCTTTTATACGCGACCCTACTATTTTAGAAATTGAATGCCCTGGCCCAGGAAAAAACATTTTTGTAAAAAGAATAAGAGAAAAAAACAAAATTCCGGTAATTTTAACAGAACAAGAAATAGAAGAGATTATAGAAAAATTTTCTCAGGCTGCTAAAATCCCAATAAGCGAAGGAACATTAAAAGTAGCTGTTGGTTCTTTGATATTCTCAGCAGTAATTTCAGGAGTAGTTGAACCAAGATTTAACATCTCAAAAATGATTTATAGAATGTAATTGATTTAGTAAAAAGATAATGGTAAAAAATAATTTAATAGCGCCTAATATAGTTAATTCACAAACCTACTTTAACACTTTTGCCAAGCTTATTAGACTATATAAACTCACTGCAATTTAACGTATAACAAACCTTAACAAATATTATACAACCTTCTTAACAATTAAACCCCACAGAATTAGCTAATTAATGCACATAAATAATAAATAACCTCCATACAACTCGCAATTATTAGTTAACAACTACCATTATAAACAAAAACAATTCAGCTAAAAGCAGATGAAATCTTCTGCTGAATCTCTTGCTCAAGAACTACTTTTTTTCTGCTTAGTTCTTCTCTCTGCTTGTTTAAGTTAGCCCTCGTTCTCGCGGCAAATTCAGCCTGAAGTTTTTTTCTAAGCTCCTGCTCTTTCACTTCTAATTCTCCTTTAATCTGTTCATGCAAATATTCTGATAGTCTTTTTAATTTTTCGGATTCTCTTTTTTCTATGCCCTTCAACTTTTTATCTTCCTTTTCTTTTATTTTTCTTGTCCTTTCTTCTTCCTGCTTCTTAATTTTGTTTTCTAATCTCTTATACTTTAACAATGCTTTTTTCTTCTCTGATTTTTTCTCATTTCTTAATCTGCCTAATAAAATTCTTTTTTCTTTTCTCAATTCTTCTCTCATCCTAACTAATCTCCCTTCTTCTGTCTCTTTATTAAATAAAAAATGCAGGAACATTTTTTTCTCCTTGGTTTCCAAGGCTTTTTTAGCCTGTTCAAGAGCTTTTTGCTTATGCTTTATTTCATCGTGAAGACTTTTCACTTGATTATGGTATCTTGCTTTGTTCGTTTCATGCTGTTTATGTGCAAGACTTTTCTGCTGTTCAATATAATCATTTAATTTTTGAGAGAACTCTTTTTCAAACCTCTGCTTTAATAATTTTTCTTCAGCTGCAACTTGCGCCCTTAATCTTTGGCGTGAATCATCCATTAATATTCTTCTCATCCTGGACTTTTGCGCATTGAACTTAGCCTGCTCATGCATCTTAAAAATATTAAATCTCTCAACCAAAATTTTCTTATCATTTTCAATCTGCGTCTCAAAATTTCTCTTGACTACTTCAAACTCAATTTCCCTTTTTTTCAAAAGTTCTCTGCCTGTCTCAATCTGTTCTTTAAGCTTATCAAGCTGCATATTTCCTAATTGTTCCTTGTTTTTCATGGATTCGGATTTTTTCCTCAGAACAACCTTTATGTTCTCAAGCTCAGCTTTTTTTCCCTCAACTGACAAAAGCAGTTCTCTTTTTCTCTTTTCCAAAACTCTGAGATTCTCATTTAACTGGGACTCAACTGTTCTCTTTCTTGCACTGAATTCTCTCTCCAGCTTTGCCTTCTCAAAGCTTAATCCTCTTTGCAATTTTTCATCAAACTCCTGCTTTAACCTGGCATCTTGTTCAAATATATGCTGTTTTGTTTCAGAATCAAGCTGTTCATGAAATTTCCTTCTAAGCATTTTTTCTTTCACAGCAGTTTCCTGGTAAACTTTATTCTTAAAATCTACAAGAAGTTTTTTATGAAATATTCTTTTTTCTTGATCAAGCTTGGCTTGTTTTTCCTTAATTTTTTCCTCAAGTCTCTTATTAAATTCATTTTTTATCTGTTCGCTTATAACCTGCATTTGTTTGTCTAACTGATTTTTTAATTTTTCTTTGTACTCTTCATTTAATCTTTTTCGTAATTCTACTTCTTCCTTTTTTAACTTCAGAGACTCTTCCTCTTTAAGATTTTTGAATTTTTCCATAACCTCTTTTCTCTCTCTTGCTATTTGTCTTTCAAAACCTTCTTTAACTAATGCAAATCGTTTTTCCCTCTCACCCAAATCCTGTTTTTCAACATCCAGACTAACCTTTAATCTATCCAGCTTCAAACCTTTTTCAATACCCCTAGCTTTAAATTCATCAGAACTTTTTTTTAGGTTTTCTTTAGCTCTCTCAATACCATATTTTTCTTTTTGCACATCTTTGAAAACTCTCTTTTTTTTGTCCTCAACTTTACTTAACTCATATGCGAGTTTTTTCTCTATCTCTTTGGCTCTGTTATTATACTGGGATTGCAGAATGTTTCTTTCACTAGCCCCAGCCAAGTTTAGTTTTCTGGTAAACTCTGCTTTAATTTTTTCTTTTTCTTCTTGAACATGCTTTCTTGCTTCAAAGGTTATCTCTTCTTTTAGTTTTTTTCTTAATTCATCTTCTTTATTAAAAATTTCTTTGTCTAACTTTTCTTTAAACTCTTTAAGTACTCTGACATGAAAATCCTTTTTTTCTCTCTTTAATTCAGATTCTTTTTTCTCTATTTTGTCTTTAAGTTTTTTATTAAATTCCTTGGAAAATTCTGATTTAAGTCTTTCTGTATCCCTTTCAAGTTCTTCCTCAAGTTTTTTCTTTTCTTGCAGGGCATATTTATGCTCCAACTTGGCTTTTTCAACAACGAGCTTTTCATTTAATTTTTCACCAAACTTTTTCTTTACTTCATTTTCAAGATGTAATTGCACTCTTTTTTCAAAATCATTCTTAAGCTTATTCATTTTTTCCCTGTAATTCAATTCAAGAGCTTTTTCTTTTTCCATATACTCATTTTTAAGTTTAGTTTTCAAAAGTTCTTCTTTCTTTTTTTCCTCATCTGTCAAATCCCTTTTTATAGAATTAATAAAATCGCTGTATTTTTCTTCAACCAAAGCACCTACACCAGAATCAACTCTTTTTTTATTCTCTTCTTCATCTCTCTTATCAATTGTTTTTTTCAGGTTGCGGATTTGCGACTGGATTTTTGGGAATTCCTCTTTCTTAAGTTCCTCAATATTTTTTTTGACTCTTTTTTCAATAGCGGGCAAATCTTCTTTTTTCAACTCACTTATCTTCCTCTGGATTTTTGTAATAGGAGATTTTTTCTTTTTCCTTTTAAGCATTTTCCTCTCCAAAGAATTAATACGCCTTTCAACCTCTTCAACAGCGCTTGGATCTTTCAGGTTAGCTTTAATTATCTGAACCTCTTTTGCAAATCCTTTTGGTTTAAGAACTTTAAGTTCTCTCTCCAAAGCCCTTAATTTATCAACTCTTTCTTCATAATTAGAAAAAGTTTCATGAACTTTTTTTATTGTAGTTATTTTTTTTCGTGGCTTCTTAATTGTTTTAACCCTTGCCCTTTTAACTCTTTTTCCTTTCCCCCTCTTTTTTTTCATATTAAATTAAGTCCTTTTTTATTTAAAAATCCTTTGTTCTGTAATTATATTAACTTAAAGCAAACCAATTTTTTAAGCTGGTTATTAACTCCCAAATATAACTAGGATTTAAAACTTGACAGCTATTAGTTTTGCCAGTATATTAAAATTTACAAAATTTTGCCCAAAATTTATTATTTACTCCTTAAACTCTTTTAACCTTTTTAATTCTTCTTCAAGATGAGCTGTTCCATAATAACCCTCTTTTCTCCAAAGCTTTAGTTTTTTCATTAATTCAATAGCTTTTCTTCTTCTAATCTCTGCTTTAACTCTTCTAATTTTTCTCTTTCTTTCTTTTCTCTTTGCTTTTTTCTCTTTCTTAATCCGCTTTTTCTCTCTTTTAATCCTTTTCCTAAAATCTTTTGCTTCTCCTTTCTTTTCTTTCTCCTTTAACCTCTCTGCTTTTTTCTGCTCTATCATTGCAAACTTTACTGCCTTATTCTGCAGCCTAATCTGTCTTTTTTGCTCTCTTTTTATTCTTCTTTTTTCTTTTCCCTCTGCTCTTCTCTTTTTATGCTCTTCAAACATTATAATGAAATTTTGCTTTATTTTTCTTAATCTCTCTTTTATTCTACTTGTTCGTGCTTCTTTTTCTCTTGTTCTCTTTAATACTCTCTCTGTTTTTTCAACCTCTCTTTTATGTTGTTCTCTTGCTTGTGTTAATGCTACTGCTCTTTTTTCAGCTTCTTTTCTATGCTCTCCTCTTGTTATTTCAGCTTTTATTCTTGCTTCTTCCCCTCTCCTCTCTATTTCTTTTCTTGCTTTTTCTGCTTTTCTCCTTCTATTAAATTCAGAAAAAATTGCAAACCATGATTGGGCTTTTTTAACTTCTCTTTGTACTTCTCCCCCAACTCTCCTCTCAAATTCCTTAATCTTGTATCCTCTTACAACTTTTGTTATATACTTTACTTTTTTTGGCTTAGCCTCTAACTCTCTTATATGTGCTCTTAATCTCGCTGTTCCTGCATATCCCATATTTTCCCACTCTCTTAATTTCTTCTTCAAAGCCTCAAGCCTCTTATCTGCCTCAATCACTTTTACTCTAATCCTTTTGATTATAGGAACCCTTTTTACAACTCTTTCAATTTTTACTCTTTCAGCAACATGTTCTCTTAGCTTTATTTTAACCAGCTTAATCTTAAATGGCAATGCAAGCAATCTAAATGGTGCACTGAGCAGTTTCTTTAACCACTCTTTAACCTTCCACTCTCTAATTTTTTCTTCTGCAGTTCCAGGCATAAATGCCTTTTTCACAAATTCTTTAAATCTCTCGGTGAATTTCTTCTTTTCCAGCTTCTCTTTTTCTTTTCTTCTCTTGTATAAGATAAGCAATAACAATAGTAATAATAGCAACCATAATGTTATAACTAACCATAGCAACCAATCAAAGAAAGTCACTCTTGCTACACAAGCCGGGCAAGAAGGCCCGCCACAATCCACTCCTGTTTCGTCGTAATCTTTTATACCATTAAAGCAATAATCGCAATAGCCTGTAAATTCTGTTGGTGTTAGAGAGATGTCTACTCGATTAAGTTCTTCAAACTTTTCAACTTGTGTTTGCTTAACCCTGCTCACTAATTTATTAGTTGCTCTTTCATAAATTTCTACATACTCTTCTTCACACCACTTTACTTTTTTAACATCAATTGGAACACCCAAATCACATTTAGAAAATTCAGTTATGTTCCAACTGCATTCAGCCAGTTTATCAACGCAAACTCTTGACTTGTGTCCTTCAAACTCAACTTTTCCCTGCAAAATCTCATCAATGCTGTAATCTGCCCCGCATTCACCCCAGTTAGTGCAGTCCCACAAACCAGAACATTCAGGATATTCTACAGGTTGCTTACCACACGGAAGTGAGCCTGGCTTATCCTTCTCTGTTTCACAAGTATTTCTGTCAAAACAATCGTAAGGATAACTAATTTTATCTCCTTCAACACAAACTGTCCAAGAACATTTCCAATCTTCTTCGCATTCTGACATTGTACAAAGCCTTGCTTCTGTTTTTGGAGGTAAATCACACAAAGTGTTTGCGCATGTTCTTTTTTGTATTAAATCAACTCCTGCTGCAACAGCGAAACCAAACTCAAATATCTCTGTTCCTCCTAATAAAATCTCCTTTGTAATAGGCTCAGAAGTTACTGTAACTATAATTTTTTTATTGGCAACAACTTCATCTACTTTTAATTTATGAGTTTCTTGTACTTCTGTTGAATTTTCTGTTTTTATCTTTTTTACTTTCAACATAACAAATTTTCCTTTTCTGTCTTCATAAGTTACTGAAACCTTATCTCCTTGGTTTATAATAATCGACACTGATTCACCAACTTTAGCTACAACTTGCTCTTCTTCAAGAGGTAACTCCCTAATTTCTATCGTGACATTAATCAATGTTTCATTGACTTTTTTAATTTGAATCACGCAAACACTTGGCTCTCCTTCACATACATATCCAGGCTCAACTATACAATTGCTTGAACATCCATCCCCATCTGCAGCATTTTTATCATCACAACTTTCCCCTGTTTCAATAATGCCATTACTGCAAATAATTTTAGGGATAACTTCTACCTTGCAGACATCATCACATCCATCGCCGACATCTAAATTTCCATCATCACAAAATTCATCTTTATCTAAAATCCCATCTCCGCAAGAAGGCAGTTTAACACATTCCTGAGCACAACTTCCTCCACAATCAATTCCTTGTTCGTCTCCACTTTGAATTCCATCAGAACAATGTTCAACAATGCACGAACCATTTTCACAGATTTCACCTTTTGCACATTTGCTTGACTCCCATCCCAAATAGGTTTCTTTCTTGCTCTTTTGCTCAACACACTCTTTGTAACTTCTGCTTCCTTCTGGTTCACAAACAATTTCACCAGGATTTTCACACGCGTCATTTACAAAAAACCTAAATATTCTAGAGAATGCGTCTTTTATTGCACTTCCAGTTATAGAAGCAAATTTTTGCGACTTTTGGGAATATTCTAAATCTAATTGATTTTCCTCTTTTATTAACATCCCAGTTAAAACATTCTGCGCAATAACGCTTCCCGTTATTCCACTTGCTGAAACGCTTCCTTCTTCATAATAATCTCCTAAACTGCCATATGAACACTCTCCCCAATCCCCGCACTGCCAGGATGTATCACAATCAGCTAAGACACACTCTGCATTCTGGCAAACATATCCTTCTTGACATTCTGTATAACTCGCGCCACCCCACTCTGTGCATGAATCTTCGTCATAACTTCCACAAGTTTGTGTTTTTAATGTGTGCTGGGTTACACAAACTATTTCACTGGCTCCAGAAGAGCATGTATTTTGACAGGTTTCACCTCCACCTCCTCCTCCACCCCCGCCTCCCTCAGTTGTACATGAACTTGAACATCCGTCTCCAGAAACAAGGTTTCCATCGTCGCAAGTTTCTCCAGTTTCAAGAAGTGTATTACCACAGAGAGGTGGATCAATAACATCCACATCAGAATGTCTTGCTGAAGCAATATGGGTAGTGTAATTATCATCAGAAACATAAATTTCCCATCTTATAACGGAATTATAGCCAGGAAGTAAAGAACGATTAATCACCACACGTGTTTCATATTGACCAGGTGATAACTCTTTTAATCTATAACCAGTAACATAAGCTGATTCTGGATAATGTTTCCCTGCAGCATCTGTTGCATTTGCAGTTACATTTACTGCACTATAAAATACAGTTGCTGTTCCATTTTGCTTTGTGATATTAAAAAGCAAGATTGCCGTTTGATTCCAGACATATCTTGTTGCAACTCCTTTACCTCCAGCATAATTTGGAATATTAAAAACAACGATTGTTGAATTTATTTGTGAGTTGTTCGTAATTTGATTGCATATAACATCTGAATAATTTGTAAGAATTTTATAAGAACCAGGAGTTTTTGCAGATTTATCATAAGATATAACTGCTATGCCACTGCTATTTGTCAAATTGCTGTTGACATAAGTTCCCCCAAAATAAAAACTTGTATTTATATTTGACAAACCTGTTTGAGTATTATTAACATAAACTCTCGAAGTAATTTGTAAATTATCTGCTACTAAACCAAGATCATCTTCATTGCTTACTGCATTTCCTCCTCTTGCAATATCTGAATTATTTGCAGGGAATGTAATGTTAATAGCGCAATTATAAGATTCATCTAAAATTCCAAATCTTCCTCCATAATCTGAACTGGTGTATTGCGAAACAGGTTGTTCACCACCAATAAATCGCTGAGTAAAGCTTGTAGAAGAGCCATTGCCTGTTGCACCGAAATCAAATTTATTCCATGCACTATAACTTTCAGAGGTTCCTTGCAAAGCTGTAACATTAATTATAATAAATAATAGTAAAACAGAGAGTATAGCTAATACAAAAAGGCTTAACCTAACTGCCAACAGCTTAGTGGATTTATTATTTAGCATCTTATTTAACTTAACAACTCCTGGCTTATCATTACTTAACAACTTTTTATCAGCATCACCATCATTCAACAAGCTATATGGCTTAATAACTCCAAATTTATCATTGCTTAACAAATAATCACTGCCACTAACCATGTTTAACTGACTAGCTGATTTACTATCTGGCAATTTTTTACCTTTATTTTTTTTGTTAAAAAATCTGAAAAAATTATTCATCTTGCCCTCTCCCTGTTTTTAGATAATGGAGCTTGCAATTTCCAATAATACGAATATTTAATTTGCCTTGCCCTTCTAATTTTGCTAAAGCAACAGCAGTAGTAATTCTGGATACTTTTGTAAAATCAGAAATTTCTTGTATACTAAGCCCACGGCTATCTTTTTTAAGAATTTGCACTATTTCATTTATTAGGTTCCCTACCTTTCCCTTCACCATGCTCTTTTTATCTATACACTAGTGTATAATACTAATGATTAATATTAGTATATATAAATTTTTCTGTTTCTGTTTTTAAAAAAGTTATACTCTAAAATTTGGGCAAGTTATTTTAAATATTTTCAAATTATTTATTATTTAACTTGCTTATATAACTTAAACAGTATTGGCAAGCGCTATAATCTCATTTATCAGCTTATACATTGATTACTATAAAATCATCCAAATAATCCCTTAAAAAACTCTTTAACAGCACTCCAAAATCCTGTGCCTTGCGTTCCTGCAATTATATCACCTGTAACAGGAGCTTCCCCAACGCTGGGTGTTTCTAAAGAAGCTGGTTCTTCGCTTGTAATGGGAGTTTCTTGCGCAGGAATTAATTCTACTGGTTCTTCTGTTTGAGTTGTAGGCTCTACAGCAGGTTCTTCAACTGGAGTTTCCCCTGGAGGAATTTCTGCAATGCTTTCTTCACTTGAAACTTCTTGCCCAGTTGTCTCTGTTACATTCGCCTCACTTATCTCTTCTGTTGTTTCTCCTGAAGTTTCTGCAGAAGTTTCTTCAACTGGTTGTTGTTCAGAAATTTCTTCTGTCTCTTGCACCACACTTGTATTTGTCTGTGCTGATGCAACTGCCTTAGTATCTTCAAACGAATCAATGCTTTTGTTTCCCAACAAAGTTTCAATCTTTTCTGCTTCAGCTTTTTGTTTTGTTAGTTGTCTTGCAATATCTTTAAGCCACCTAATCATATCTCTTTCTATTTCTTGCTCCAAAACATCGCTAATTTCTTTATCTTTATAATCATACGAATACTCAATCCAGTAATCACCAATTTCATGCTTAACTATCAACCTATCATTAAATAATTCGGCTTTTGTGGTATTTACTGATTCTTCCCCAAATTTATCAATTAATATTTTTCTTTCATCTTCACTCAAAACATCAGACAAAAACAATCTTTCTATTGTTGAATTTATATAATTAATAGTTTCGTTTGAGGTTGCATTTTGAACTAATATTGTTTTGTTTTCTACTTCTGCTGTTTCACCAATAACAAGAGTTGTTTTAACATTAATGATAGTGTCAGCACCATAAATCAAGCTGACATCTAATTCACCTGATTCTGCTTCTAATCCTAAATTATTTAAATCAATTCTGATTTGTTTTCCAGTTGTTTCTGTTAAATAATCTTGCCCAAATCCTTCTAAGCTCTCAGCATAATCTGTTGTCAAAATTGCTTTATCTTCAGTAAACTCCAGATTAATATCGTTGTCTGATAATTGCTTAGAATCTGTTTTCACGCTACCTGATTTTAAAGAAACTGTCTGCCCTTCTGACAATGTCAAAATGTATGGCTCATCTGCTGTGATGCTTGCGGAAATTTCTTCACCAATATCTGCAGTTGCCTGTCCTGTAAATCTTTTGAAGATATTTGTCAATCCTCCAAACGCTCTAAAAATAACATTTCCTGTAATTGGACTTGCCTCTTGCACAGAAGCTGGTTCTTCGCTTGTAATGGGAGTTTCTTGTGTAGGAGTTTCTGCTTGTTCTTCTGTTTGAGTTGTAGGTTCTACAGCAGGTTCTTCAACTGGAGTTTCCTCCGGAGGAATTTCTGCAATGCTTTCTTCACTTGGAATTTGTTCAGTTGTTTCTTGGACTTGGGGTGTTGTCTCTGTTTGAGTTTCGTCGCTTGTAATTTCTTCAGCAGAAGGCGGGGTTTCTCCTTGACTACCCTCTTGCCCTATTGGTTCTTGCACTACCCCCTCTTCTAATTCTTGTTCTGTTGAGCTTGATTGAGAAGACACCTCCAATGTAAAATAAACTGCAGGAGAGATTGTTTTTAGCCCAGAAATACCATAACCATCTCCACTACCAACTAATTCTTTTCCTTCAATATAAAAATTTCCTTCAACAGGCTGTTCTGTAATTAAATCGCTTAAAAGATAATCATATTGCTTTCCAGAAGAAGTTGTAATTAGAACATGTGTCGAAACAGGCAAAAGTTCGCCTTGTTTAAGAGAAAGTTTTAAGGCACCTTGTAATGGCTCTCCTTCATTGTATATCGTTTCTAAATTTAAAGCAGATTTACCTGTAATTCCGTGATTAATTGTGTTATAACCTCCAAGAATAAACAAAAAGGCAATAAAAAGATAAATAAATACAAAAGCAAATGCTTTATATCTGCCCAGATTCAGATTAAAGCTTCCTTTTCCTTTGTATTCAGAAATAACTTTTCCATTTACCCTACGGCTGTAATAAGTATAAGGACCATAGGTTTTTCCGTTTTTAACAATGTATTTCTTATATGACATTAAACCCTCTTTTAAACACTCTTATGTGCTTTTGCACTACACCATTCTTTTTTAAGTTAATAATTTAAAGAAAAAGATATATTTAAATCTTTCCAACAAAATTGCCAAAAACTTTTACCCTACATTTTTTTATCGACGATGATTTTATGTTTAAATTGATTGCTAGGATTATACAACTAAAAATATAGAATAATTTATCCACAATAAACGTTTAACTATCTGCACAATAAGAAATAAACGATTAAGATCATTAATAATCACACTTGCATTAAAAATTTGTAATAACCTAAACCAAAAAAATTAAGCTAAAGGAACTGGTGTTTGCCCTTGCTGTTGGGGCACATAAGGGACTAATATAACAGATTGATTAAGATTCCTATCTGTCAATTGAGTAAACCCTTGCTGTTGAACCTGCGTTAAAATAATTGTTAAAACTTGGTCAATTGCTTCTCCCTGCTTCTGGATAATATATCCGTTAATTGCTGGTTTAAAAACAAAAGTATAGGAAATAACCCCTAGCAAGAGTATTATCACCAGAATTAAAACTGCAATAATTCTCGGATGTCTTTTTTCTGTTTGTCCAATTACCATTTTAGATTGTGTTTATCCAGCCTTATTAATTAAATGTTCTTTAAAAACTTTTATGTTTTAGGACTTAATATTAGGGCGTATAATAATTAGACACCATATTCTAACTTATATAATCTGGCTAAATAAATAATTAGCAATACTACATGTTTTATTTTAATGTGCATACATATTGCTTCTATGCTATAAACTATGCTATATAACCCACAAATCTCTATTAATTATTGCCCATTTTTCTGACACATTCTAGTTAACCAATAAAGCTTATTCAGTTGTTGTAATCTCAACCATTGTTATAACATTCTTGTATTTGACTAAATTATCTGTGTTTATAAATACAGATACAACATCTCCTGGCTCAAACTCTACTACTCCTTTAGACTGAACATCGTAATCTTTCTTTATCCCATCCAAAGATGCATAGATTACATTACCGAATCTTATAACTTCATCATTTTTGTAGACAATAACCTCTATATCTTCATCTTCAACTGCATCTATAACTTCCAATAAAGTTGATAACCCTGTAATGCTCCCGTGCCTTATCATTACATAGCCTACTCCAATGCTTCCAGGAACTCCTGTTGCTGTTTCTAAAAATGTCGAGCCTGCTGTTTCATCACTTAAACCGAAATGCAGGAATTGCCTTTTGTCTTTTGCAACTATAATATCTCCTTGGTCTCCAAGCTTTTTGCTTGAATACGTAATAACAAATATCTGCTCATTCGCTCCAGCAGTTTCATTGTAATCCACCTGATAAATAGCAAGATTAGCATCATTCACATTTTCTATATTCACGTCCTGTGGCAAATTGCTTATATCCACCTCACTGATGTTATTAATATCTTCTGCGCCTATTCCTCTTTTTTCCACAAACTCTTCAACATATTTTTGAGTTTCTTGGGCTAATCTTTCACCAGCAACTTCTTTGACTTTTTGCTTAATGTCTTGTTTTTCTTGAAGTGTTAGCCCATTATCCCCACTATCACTCGCATTATCATTGCCTTCTTGGGCAAGAACAGCAAATGAGCTAATAATGACTGCTAATATAATAACGATAGACAAAATAGTAAGAATACTTTTCCCTTTTTTATTGTTCACTATATTTAGCAATTTTTTATTTTTAACCATCTTTTACCTCTTTAATTAATACACCCCTTATTTAATCTTGTATATTTAACAACCTTCTACTAATTAATATATTTAACTTACACTTAAAAAAGTAAGTAAAATCTATATTTAAAGTTTGTGATGATAATACATTGTTAATTCTTCGGGACTTATTTATCCAAAAAAATTAAGCTAAAACTTTCATCATATTTTCAGCTATTCCTTGAACGACTGGAACAACTGCATTATTCCCAGCAGGATTTATAAAGCGCATAAATGTTGGTTTTTTATATATAATTTAGAAAGAAAGACAATTAGAGGCTAAATGATATCTATTCTATATCCGCTAAATATTTTGTTTTCAGATTTTTAATTATTAGATTTATCTCTTCAACATTTATTTTAGTTTCTTCAACACTTATCTCTTTGCCATAATAATTAATGGAGTTTCTAATTTTCCTAAACCTATCAAACTTATCAGCTATCAAATTCTCCCTCTTTTCCTTTAGATAATATGCAAATGCTTCATGCGAATATATCTTATAGCCATCCAAAGGAGCCATTGCCTCTAAGATACTTCTTAAAACATCGTAATAATTAGCCATAATTTTTCTTGCTGAAGCTCCATTTATTTTCAGCCCCTGCAAAAAAGTTAAGTCCCTATCAGCTGTTTTTATAATAGCTTTAACTAATAAAATATCTTTTTTTGATTTTCTTACATAACCTTCTGTTAAAAAGTCTTTGAAATTCATTTAAGCAATTCCCAATATCCATCTAATACAATCCCATTGATAAAGTTGTTTATAAGTTCTTTATTTTTATCTTTCATTTGGTTTATTTCTTTTTCTGAAAATAAAAAGAGGTGAATTTTATGCCCAAGATATTTATTATATCCTTCTAAATTTAATTCCTTTTTTGAGGGGGTTATAACCAGCATATCCACGTCACTTTTTTGAATATTTTCACCTTTGGCAAATGAGCCAAATAGAATTATTGCCTGAGGATTATTAAATTCGTTGTTTAAGTATTCAAGTAAACCTGATTCTCTTATTTTTTTAAGATTCTCCATTATTTTTAAATCTATAAACTTCTTGCTTTCAGTATTTGCTTTAAATAACAAATGATTGAATTTTCTTTTTGATACAAGGAGATTTTCTTTTTTTAGATTGTTTAAATATTTTGAAATGGTTGTAGGGGATTTTTTAACAACTCTCGCTAACTCTCTCACATAAAATTCTTTTTCAGGCTCTTCAAAGAAATATTCTAAAAGTTTGTCCATTTTTATTTATAATTGTTCAAAATAATGAACAATTGTCCATTTATATATTCTACCATTTCCTATTCTCTCTTAACACTCTTCACTTTTCTCCTTATCCCCCTTTCCCATAACCACTTTTCAGCATATAAGCATCAAACATGCCATAACCTCATTAATCTCATGATAAACAAAAGAAAAGTCATTTTCTTTTTAGTTTTTTCTCTCTATTCTTCCTTCTGATTTTTAAGGATTCTATTTCTTTTTCATAGTAATGAACAAGCTCTTCCTGCCCTAACTCTTCAGCTATTTTTTTCTTTTCTTCATGTATCTTTTCCTGTTCTTCAAGAGAATTTATTGCTTTTTCAAGCCTCTTTTTTCTTTTTGCCATTTATTAGATTTTCTACCTCATTTATCTTGCTTTTAAGTAAATCTAAAAGAACTATTAAATCTTCTTCTTTTATATTTGGGATTTTTAGATTTCTTTTTAGTAAGCTGTAGTGAGAATAAAGAATATCAGCATCAACTTCCGGAATGTTATTTGACAGCCATAACATAAACTTTTTATTTGAATAAGGAATTTTATTTAAAAGGCAATGGATAATATAGACTCCCCTTAAACGTAACATTATAGAGTAATAATCAAGGATTTCTTCATTTATTTTGATTATCTTTTTTGTTTCTTTTATATATAATTTAAAATATTTAAGGTTGATTTTATATTTTTCTTTTAATTTTGAAAGAAGTTCTGAATTTATTAAGGGTTTTGCTTCTGCAAATGCAGAGTAAATTAAAATAGGAGCTAGACTTATTGCCTTCCTTATGTCTTTTTCTTGAAGAGCTATTACCTCATAACCCTGTTTTTTTAAATTTATCTTTTTATCCACAATTAGTAGTAGATCAATATCACTATTTTTTGTTGCTTCATTTCTTGAATGTGAACCATAGACATAAACCCCCTTAATATTAGCTAAATAAGGATTTAGGATTTCAAGAACCTTTTCCTCAAAAGATTTTGCTGGACTTCTTATTATTATAACTTCTTCTCCCAACCATTCTCTTGGAGCAAAAACATGAGCTCCATTTCCAACTTGAGAAACTTTCCTTATTAATTGCTCCTGCTTGTTTGCTTTATTTATCATGTATATACATTACATATACATATTTATAAATGTTCCGTCTCTTTCCTTTTATTACCTAATTTCTTTCCCACTTAACACTCTTCACTTTTCTCCTTATCCCCATTTCTCCTCACACTAGTTTTAATAGCAACCCCCATATTTTTAGGGAGTATTGGAGTGGGAACAGGATATTTAATGAATAGGGTTTTGGGTGGAGAAAAAGTGGTAGAAAAAACAGATAAATTAAAGTGATTCTTTTATTATCAACAACTTCTTTTTTAAAACTGGCAAGTCTTTTTTAATAATTTCCCAAACAATATCAATATTAACTCCAAAATAATGATGAATCATTTTGTCCCGAGTTCCAATTATCTCTTTCCATTCAACTTTAGGGTGTTTAAGTTTAAGAGTCATAGAAATATTTTTGGTTGCCTCGCCAAGAATTTCTATTCGTCTTATGTTCGCATCTTTTAAATCTTTGTTGTTTATAAACTGCTCTTTTGTCACACCCTCGGTTGATTTTTCAATGTCTTCAATTGCAGTTAAAAGGTGGTTTATATAAGGTAAATCTTTATGTTGGGTCATATTATCCTAACTTCTCCATTTAAAATACTCTCTTCAAGGTATGGACTAAGATATTTATAGGTAACCAAATCTACTTTTTTCTTTAATTTATTCTCCAACTCAAACTGAATTCTAACAAATCCAAATCCTATTCCTTTTGGGGGTTCTATTAGAATATCAATATCACTATCTTTTTTTTCTTCTCCTCTAGCATAACTTCCAAAAATTCCTGCTTTTTTTACATTATGCTTTTTTAAGATTTTTATTATCTCAGGCAAAAGTTTATTCAACTTTTTTAAGTTTTTTACTTTTTCCACTATATTTAATTTTATATCTGCCTCTTTCTCTTTCAAAACAAGCTCTTCTTTTAACAAATTCTTCCCAATATAAATTCTTTTTTTCTTGAATTTTATTCCTTCTCTTATACTCCTAACTCGATAATAATACCTTTTTCCGTTTTTTTCTTTAATTTCTGTATATGCCATAAAAACTATACGGGCACGTTATTTATAAATATTTCTATGTGGACGCTAAAGAAATGGGCTTAATTTTTTATCCATTCTCAATCTTCTCGGTTTGCCCCAGTTCATAATTATTTATTCACCTTCCACTTTCCCCATTTCCTATTCCCTCTCTTCCCCTCATTTATTTTTCCTCATACCACTTTTCAACAGCAAATTACGAAAAAGATTATAAGCATCAAACATGCCATAATTTTATGGTAGATAAAAGAAAGGTTAAGATTTATTGATTACTTCTAATTTTATTCTTTATGTCTTTTATATCCTCTTCATTAATTTTACTTAAACTTTTTTTTGATTTATTAAAAAATAAAGGGGCTTTCTCCGTTATCTCATTAACATCCCCCTTATCAATTATTTTGTCAGCGTAATACTGGGCGGTTATCCTCAAATTAAATGCCTTTTTTATTATCTTAATGTCCTCAACAGAATAAAAACCATTTAAAAATTTTTCCATAAATTCAAGCGTGCAAGAATGAATTTCACATTTAATTCCGATTTTCATCAAAATAGCATATAAAGAATAATACATGGAGTAATAACATGCAGAAATTGCAAACTGAAGATTATACTCTTTTTCCCTATTCATTGTGCCAATAGCATTTTCAGCCATTTTTATATAACTTTGGCTGAGATTGTCATTTGATTCAACAACCTTAATGCCATCTTTTTGCTTAAAACACCATTTTAAACTTACCATATTAATTCAATAAAACTCTCAACCCCTTTTAAAACAATGTGATTTTTAATCACTTCTTTTATAATATGCTCTTCTTTATTAAATTTCTCTTTTGTGAATTTTATAATATTAATTTTTATCCTATAAATTTCTTCTAAATCTTCTGTATTTTTAATATTCCCGATAACAAAAACATCTAAATCAGATTTTTCGTTTGCAAGAAAATTTGCATAACTTCCAAAAATAATTAATAACCCACTAGCTCTTTCTTCCAGCCTTAGAAAAAGCTCCCCTATATTTTTATATCTTTCAAGAAATTCAATTTTCCTTTGAATTTCTATTAATTTGATTACTTCTTTTATATGTGGATAAAAATTGTTTAAATAATAATATTTATTTCTGCCTTCTTGACTAAATTTCAAGATATTTTCCTTTTCAAGTTCATTAAGCGTATTTGAGATTGTTTTTTGATTAATTTTTAGTTTTTTGGCAATACTCCTCCCATAAATTTTTTTATGATAATCACTACAAAATTCTTCCAAAATTTTTATTTTATTTTTATTGAGTACCATATTACTCATATAAGTAATATCTTATTTAAATGTTTTCCCTTCATTTTTCTTCCCCAAAAACACCACTTTCCCTCTTTCTCCATTTCCTATTTCCTCTTTTCCCACCCCATTTCCTTTTCCCCCTTCCCATAACCACTTCATAATAGTAAAATAGCAAAGTTTATAAATCCAAGCGAGTTGCCTTTTTCATGGATGATTTAGAACAAAGAACAGGAAGAAATGAACCTCAAAGATACAGCTATAAAAAACCCAAAGAAGGTTTTTTCAGGAGGCACATGCTTTTAACATATTTAGTAGCAACCCCCATATTTTTAGGAAGTATTGCATGGGGAACAGGATATTTAATGAATAGGGTTTTGGGAAATGAAAGAAATAACTTAAAAACTGAGCAAATTAGCGAAGAAGAAAGGGCAAAGTATGGGGAAGTTGAGTTGAAGGATTTGCTTAGTACTCAAAAGATTATTATTGGAAAGAAGTTTTGTTATGGGTAATTTATCCTTCTCTTTATGATTTCCTTTAATCTTAAGATAATGCTTAAAATTTTATTTTTGTTATTTTGAAAATAAACTGAATTTATTCTCTTTCCTTCATAAGAACTATTATTTCTTTTAATTCTTAAATCATTCATGAAAACTATATCTTCTTCTAAAAATTCTTCATAATTAATTAAATAATTTATTAAATCTTTATGAGCATTTTCTCCTGTTGCTTTTAATCCGTCTAAGAGTATTAAAGCACCTGCAAGTTCTTTTATTATTTCATAATAATTCTCAACCACACTTGTTGAAAATCTTGATGAATCAGCAAAAGAAATAAATTCTTCCCTTTCTTTTATCAATCTCAAAACTGATTTAACCTTTTCATTATCTGGAGTTGTTTTTATTATCATATCAAAACACTTTCACATATCCCCTTAGTATTATACCATTTAATATATTGTTCCTTAATTCTTTTGGGAGTTTATTTAATGAATCTTCTGAAATAATATGTACCTCTCTCTTTAATATTTTTTCAAAATTTTCAATTGAAATTGGTTTTTCTTTTCCTAAAACAAACAGGTCTATGTCTGAATTTTCAATTGATTCGCCTTTAGAAAAACTGCCGTAAAGTATAATTGCTTTTGGGGCTACATTATCCCACAAATAATCTATTAATCCTGACTTATTAAGCTCAAAGATTATGCTTATTTTTTTGTAGAGGACAAATTTCATTTTATCCCGTAAAGCACTATAAAATGGTATCCCCCTCTTTACTTGTTTTTTTATTAAATCTTCTTCTTCAAATTCTTTTAAGTAGCTCATTACTGAAGGTGGAGAAATTTTTGCTAATCTTGATACTTCTCTAAGTCTAAAACTTTCAGTAGGAGAATCTATAAATATCTTCAAAAGTTTATATCTGTTATATTTTTCTAACATATGTAATAATATTATAACACTTGTTTATAAATGTGCTCTTTCCTTTCCCCCTTCCCCATAACCACTTCCCAATACCAACCAGCAAAGTTTATAAATCCAAGCGAGTTGCCTTTTTCATGGATAAAAGGAAAGTCAAAATAGT
>JAGVXI010000014.1 GCA_018303855.1 Candidatus Pacearchaeota archaeon | reverse complement strand
CACTTTAACCCAAAAATCAAAATTATTTTTTATGGTAACTTTTAACATAACATTATTATCAGGATTTGCAATTCCCTTGATACATCCTTGATAACATTCAGTATCAAAATCAAATTCCGCCGCCGAAGTTATTGGCAGAATTAACATCAAAAACAATAAACTTATTATGAATATATTTGATTTTCTCATAAATTTTATATGAGTTTAGTTCTTTTAAACTTTACTTTCACAAAAAGTAAAGCTTTTTATATATGCTTTTATCTATTTATTTAAGATGGCAGACAAAAATAAAAACAATTATCTTTGGATTGGAATTGCGGTTGTTGCTGTCATCATCATTGTTATTTTCTTTATGAACAATTCCGGCATTTCAAAAATAAATACAAATACTATAAGTATTACTGACTTTAAATATGTTGAACATGAAAACGATGGACCCTTATACTATGTTGATAGTTCTGGGCTTTGGCCAGGAAAGATTGTTTTTACTTCCCAATTTAATATTGATGTTGGAAATATAGAAGGGTTGTATATTTATCTTTTTAATGAAGAAGGAGAAAAACTTTTTTTGAGAGAACCTAGTGGATATGGATTTGAAAATAAACTCAAAAAAGGTGAAAATAATGTTGTTTTTAGTTTTCCAGGAGATTCTTTATACAAATCAACAGACATAAAAATTTGCCTTTCAAAAAAAGATTATCCTATTTATGATAAAGCAACATATAATCAATACATAGATAAGCTTTCTTGTATATCAAAAAATCTTAGGGCTATTAGTTTTAATTTAGAGATAACCCAGTCTCCAGATACCTTAAATTTACAAAAAGGTAAAGGTGGTAATGTTGTATTGAGAATTACTAACATCGGGGAAGATACTGCTCCATCAATATTAAATTTTGATAATGCAAATAATTTTTATGTTAGACAACAAAATACAAAAAACAATTTATGGTTAGAATCTGGAGAATCCTTTGAGTATATCTTTGAAGTTAGTTCTTCAAATGATGTGGAAGTAGGATATCACGAAATTAATGGATATCTTGATGGAGTTTATGTAGATAAATTTGGATTCAAAAAAGATTCAAAAATAAAAGTCAATGTAATCTAATTCTAAAACCTTCTTTTAGAAAAAGAAGCAAAATAGGAACTCCCCCGTCTTCTTTTTTTTTCAAAAAAGAAGCAAAAAGCTGGCGGGCAATCTCTCTAATAAAATGGTCGTTGCTTCCACCTCCTCCCCCACCCTGAAAGAAAAATTAAAACTCACGAGGTCGATTAGCCCAAATGTCAATCCAGCTCTCAAAAATTTCTCAGCTCGTCATTTCATTCCAGAGGATAAATTTTTGGAGGGATTGCCACTTCTCTTAATCGCATACGTTAGTTTCAATAAGCGGGCGAGCTAAATAATAAATTGTAGAATTATTTTGAAAGGCAAGCGTCTTGATTTCTTTCTTGCATTTTTTCTACTGTATTGTAAATTCTTGCACGATTGTATCTTTGTGTTAAAATAGGATATACTCCAAGAGCAAGATTTAATCCTGATCCAAGTGCAGCCATACCATATCTACCATCAGATAAGTAATCAACGGTTTGACTTGTAAATAAAGCTGCTGCCAGAAGATGTATTCCTTCATTTATTCTAGTTGCATAATCAAATTTTCTTAATCCATCTTCTGAGAAATCCCAAATAAGATAGTTATTTACGAAATGGGCTCTTTCTGTTCCAAACAATTTTTTCACTAATTTTCTATAAGTTTCAGCACATAATTTTTTAAAATGTCTTACACCTAATGCTCCATATAATCGCCCATTTTTCTCAAATGATTTGGGCATAAAATACCAGTCTGTTGCTTTATTTACAAAATTTCTTTTATCTGATGGAGGTACCCCTGTATAAAGTTCTCTCTCCAAACCTGACAATTCTCCAGCTTCACTTGAATTAAAATCCTGTTCCATAATAATTAGTTAAATCTTGTTCTTTATAAATGTTTCTATTCTGTTACTACTTATAAGATATAAATATATTCTGGCGCCTGCCTTAATTCTTTAAAACGCTCGCCCGCTTACTCTGATTTTTTGCCTTCGGCATCGTTGCACTAAATTTTAGTCCCTGCAAGTATTCGGGAGAGATTAACAGCGATTAAAGGGCTTTTTTTCCCTTCAGTCACATTGCACTAAAAAATAAATGGTGAAATTTAAACAAGTTTTTTATCAATAAGTCTCTTTAACTTCTCAATAACCTTAAGAATATCTGTCAACTTTCTATCAATATAACTTTCTTTAACAAAAAATCCTTCATAAGCTATCTTATTTCGTGTTATTCTTAAGTCATCTATTAAGGTAATTTCTGCCTGGCCAAACTCTTTATAGTTTGCTTCTAAATATTCTATTTGTCTCTTATGTGCTTTTTCACCAATCGCTTTATGACCATCAAGCAATAAAATTATGCTTATTAATTCTCTGATAATTTCGTAATACTCCTTTGCTACATTTGAAGGAAATTTAATTTTATCTATGAATCTTATCATTTCTAGAGTAGCCTCTACCATTTTGAGAATTGAACGTGCTTTCTCTTTGTCTGGTGTTACTCTTATTAATTCTTCCATATCAAAAAACCTTTAAATATCCCTTTAGTATCACTCCGTTTATTATGTTATTTCTAATGTTAAATCTATTTTTTCTTTGTCAGATAAAACAAATAAGTCTATATCGCTCTCTTTTAAATCTTCTCCTTTAGACGCAGAACCAAATAATATAATAACGTCAGGCATACAATTTTCTGAGAGGTAATCTATTAATCCAGATTCTTTTATTCTAATGACAATATCCATTCTTTTAAGAAACTTAAACTCTTTATCATCTCTATTTGCGTAATAAACAGGATAACCATGAATTCTATGTTTAATCTTTATTACTAATCTCTCTTTTTCCAATTCATTAAGATACTTTTTGACAGATGGTGGAGCTACTGCTACCTTTCTGCTTATCTCTCTAAGCTGAAACCCAATTCCCTCAGGAGAGGGGTCATTCAAAAAAATCCTTAGTATTTTATGCCTGTTATCTTTTTGTAACATATGTAATAATTTAGTTACAATTGTTATTTAAATGTTTCGGTTACTTAAAAGCAGACTAAACGTGCCCCCATTTTTAACTATAGTTCCGACGACTTTGGATTTTTTCCCTTCAGTCACATTGTACTAAAAAATAAATAAAAAAATAAAAAATAAGTTAATTTAATCTTCATCAGTTTCGTTGTTTTCTGAGTTGTTTTCGTTATTACCCTTGTTATCTTTATTGTTTTGCCAAGAGAAAAACTTTTTCCAGAAAGGTATTTTTCCAGAGTTTTTTAAGTTGCTTATTTGGTTTGCTTTTCCTGGGTTTACTGTGCTCTTAATAGTTGCCAAGTCAACATCAAAACTTCCGTCAATGTTCTCGTCATCTATAATTAAAGTTCCTTCCCATATTATTAGGCCTGAACTTGTTTCTGCTTTCTTTTCAAGACTTAATGTTCCAACTGATTTGCTTTCAGTTTCATCTAAATCTAAAATTTTTGCCTTTACTGGAATTACATAGAAGCTTATACTATTAGCAGTTTCTGTTTCATTTGTTGCGCTGTTGTTAGAACTTCCAATTTTAACAAGCTTGTAAAGTCCTATTCCTGCAATATTAAGCCTTCCAACTTGCCTTACAATCCCTGTATCTGTTACATTTCCTGTTTCATTGTTGATTTTTGCAAATCTTTGGCTTACCCATAGTCCTGCAATTAAATAACCTTCATTGTTACTTTCATTTCCATTTTTAGAAGTTATCCATCCAGTGCCTTTCAACACAGTTGCAAAACCAAGTTTACCATACTTATTTTTAAGTCCTAAGCCAGTTTCGTTTAGTGCATCTGTTACATTTCCATTTTCCAAGTCAGCTGATAAAATTTCTGAAACACCTATAGCTTTTTCATTAGACTTTTGCTTAGCTATCTCCATTCTTTCTCTTGCCTTGTCTGTGATTTTTCCAGTTGCTTTTGCTTTAAATCCATTTTCTAAAGCTTTATCTGGAACAGCCATTGTAAATGCAATAGCAAACACGCTTACAACTAACAACGCTATAATCAAAATTCCTGTTTTCATTTTACTTGTTTTTTTAACCTCCTTACATCTGTATATTTCATGGTTTTCACAAGAAAAATAGGTTTATCTATTCTGTCTGGAACAAAAATGGAACCATTTTTGGAACAATGTTAGAACAAAAATACACTAAATTTGAATTTAAAAAAATTAAAACAGCAAGTTTTATAAGTATACAGGGGCATTGATATTTATGACAGAATTTAATGTTGTTATAGAAAAAGATGAAGATGGTTTTTTTGTAGCTAGCGTTCCAGAGATTCAAGGATGCTATACACAAGGCAAAACTATCCAAGAAGTATTAGAGAGAATTAAAGAAGCAATAGAAGTTTGTTTGGAAGCAGATGGTGAGGACATAAGACCCATGAAATTTGTAGGAATTCAAAAAGTGGAAATCATAGGATAAAAATGGGAAAGCTTGTTCCTATTTCCGGTAAAAAGTTGTGCAAAATATTAGAAAAATTAGGCTTTGAAAAGATACATGGCAAAGGAAGCCATTTGAGGTTTAAACATCCAGATGGAAGGAGAACTGTTGTTCCAATTCATGCTAATGAAACTCTTGGAATTGGTTTGTTAAGTGCAATTCTTAGACAAATAAAATTAAGCAAAGAAGAATATGAAAAATTGAGGATGAAGGTTTAGTTTTTAGTTCCTGCATCCTTAAAATTAGCTATTAATAAAACTGTAGTAACTGTTAGTTATTTATCTCAAACTCACAATCTTATTCCTTCCCTCACCTTTTCTATTTATCAATCCTTTTTTTTCCAATTCCCTTATATGCCTGGAGAAAGAAGCTTTTGGCATATCATCACAAAGTTTTCTTAAAATTGAGCTTTTAATCTCTTTATGCTCTTTAAGCTTTTCAATTATTAATTTTTCTCTTTCATTTAAAACCTGCTTTAATATTTCTATTCTTTTTTCTTTGTTTTTCCTAGCATTTATTGGTTTTTTCCTTTTTTCTCCTTTTTGTTTTTTCATTCTTGAAAAAAACAAATAACCCAAAACAGCTAATATAATTAAAACTGCAAGAATAACAATAGCTGTATAATCTCTTAAAACTTTAACTTTATAACTTATGTTAGCTTTATCACCTACATAAACAGATATCCTACCATTGTCAATTGCTATGCTACTTTCGTTTCCTTCAATTTTTTCTATAATCGCTCCTTTTGGAAGAACAACATTTATTTCAGCTCCTTCAAGAAAATAAGAAAAACTCCAAACTTCGCCTTGCTTGCTTGTTAGCTCTTGTGTACCCCCAATCACATCACCATTTTTAACTTCAATTCCTTCTGGAAAGTTTAAACTCTCTGTTTGCTCATTTGTCTCACCAAGAAACAAGGCATTTCCGGTTTCATCAACATAAATATTTAGGTATGTGTATGCAGAAGCAAGGTTTACAAATAGAAGAAATGTAATTAAGACAGCTATAAGTAATTTTAAATTTCTTTTCATTAGCATTTATGGAAATTGAGATATTTATAAGTTCCTCTTAAATCCAAAGCACCAGTTGATAAAATATAAAAAATAAAACCTCCTCCAACAGAAGATGGAATAAAAGTTTCAATCCTCAAACATACTTAACATAAATTTCAAAGAATTTCCTAAAAGTTTCTTTAAATTTCTCTAAAATAAATCTTTCAAGAGTATCATAATGTCTGTTGTCAAAGTTTTTTAATGCACTTAAATAAGCAATCCTCTGGCTTTTTCTTATTATAAGAGGGGGGTATTTGTTGTTTATTAATATAACATTAATTAAAAACCTTCCAACTCTTCCATTTCCATCTTCAAAGGGATGTATTCTCTCAAATTTACCGTGAAAAAGAGTAGCTAACTTTAAAGGATGTATTTTGCCTTTGCTTTCATTGTACCATTTTATTAGTTTATTAATTTCTTCCTGTACTTTTTCAGGGGGAGTGGTTTCAATGTTTCTGCCTACAATTATGTTAGGAACTACTTTATAACCTTCATTCACTTCTGTGTCCTTTACAAGCATTTTGTGCATTTTAACAATATCTTCAGATGAAATTGAAAATTGATTTTTAATTATTAAACCAACAACTTTTCTGGAGTTTTTTGTGTCATATATCTCTCTTAAGTCTTTTCCTTTTATTGAGATATTTTCAAACATTACTATAACGACATCTTTTAAAGTCATTGAATTGCCTTCTAACGCATTGCTTTCATAGGTAAAATTAGCAGTAAATCTGTCAAATAAATCTTTAAGGCTTGTTTTACTTAGTTTTTTAATCACTCTTTTGTAGTCTACCTTTATTGATTCAATTTTTTCAAGTTCTTTTTTGTTAAATATATGGTCTGGTTTAAATATTTTAAGAACATATTTTAAATTCTCATTTTTCTCTTTTTCCTCAAAAATCTTCTTTAATTCTTTATTGCCCTGATTTTTGTATATAACTTCAAGACTTGTTACTTTCCCATCTGGTAATCTAATTGATTTTACAGCGTATTTGTATCTTTTGCCCTTTATCTTCTTATTTTTAAAGTACATAATATTAGTTATCCCTACATATTTATAAATGTTCTGTTTTTGTAGGTATAACTAAAAAATAAAACAAAAAATGCTTATAATTTTTCTTTCTCCAACATTTCCTCAAACTTTTCTTTTAGCGATTTAGTAAATAAAGGACTTTTTAGCTATAATGTTATGTCTTTATCATATAAATATTTAGATAAACATAAGATGAAACGAGATTTACAAATAAAATAATTATTGTTAAAGTTGCTATAAGTAATTTTAAATTTTTTATCATTAGCATTTATGGAAATTAGGATATTTATAAGTTACTTGTCACTAAATCTATTCCAGATCATTCCTAAGCAATTATTGCAAGTATTATAGGTATTAGGGAGATATCCAAGTAATTCAAATGCAAAAAAATCGTAATATTTTTAATTAATTGTTACTTCTTTATAAAAGTAACAAGATAGAAACATTTATAAAAGGCAGATTATACTATATTCTAACATAAACTACTTTAAAGTAGTATAAATAAAATGAAACAAAAACTTTCAGTAACAATCGACGAGAAAACCATTAAAATAGTGGAGCAAATAATTAAAAGGGGAATTTTCAGGAATAAGTCTCATGCTGTTGAATTTGGCTTAAATAAATTAATAAATGAGAGCAAGGAGACAAATGAAAATGCCAGAAACTAAAAGACTATCTGAACAAGAAAAAGTAAGAAAGGTTTATGAAATTGCAGGAGATAGGGGGCTGTATGTAAATACTAACTTTGACGTTTTTAGCGATGCTCCTGAGTGGGTTTCACTTGCTATGGGGGCAGGATATAAAGTTCCACTTATAAAACCAGGAACAAATGCATATGCCTCCCCCTTGCTTTTTGTAACTTTGACTTCTTTGCTTAATCACGGAACAATGTTGCTTACAGGCGGTCCAGGAATAGGAAAAACTACCAGCTCTGAACTTGCAGGACCTCTTTTTATAGGTACATCTCTGGAAGAAATTCTGGCATCTGAAATACAGGGGCATCCACAGCTTACTGAAGAAAAAATGGTAGCTTCGTATGACTTAGGAAAGCTTGTTCATACTGGAGAGAGGGTTGTTATACCTAATAAATTTTTAGAATCTGCAGTGAAAATAATTGATGAAGGAAATAGGATACCCCCAGATACTCTTAGCATTTTAATGAAATTGGTTGATACAGGAAAAGCAGTTTATGGAGGGAATTTATTAACTGCAAGGCCAGGACCTTTATTCGTTACTGCTAATTATGCTGATGAAGGAACTTTTCAATTTACTCCTCCATTTTTAGACAGGTTTGATGCTGCTGTTATGGTAACAAGCCCTGCTCCATGGGATTTGAGAAAAATTAGAAACAGGGGAGATGAAAAACTTAACGGCAGTAATTTAGAGGGACTAACTCATGTGAATGATGGGCTGAAATTAGATATACCTGCAATTAGAAAAGAAATTAATGAAATGCCAGAAGCAGTAGAATATAATGCTTCAAAAGTTGAAAATTTTTCTGATTTTGTTTATTCTACATTAAGGTTTTCAGAAGCTGCGAGCCAGAATATAGAGAGGGCAACTAAAGGAAACGCATGGAAAATTAACCAGGATAATGCCTCTGCAGGGCACTTTATTAATGCTCCACACACAAAAACCTTAAATGAGTTAACCATAAGAACAATGAGAGCCATGCCGAGATATGCAAAAGCTTTTGCATGGTTTAATGGCGATAAGGAAGTTGATGTTTCTCATCTTAAAACAGTTATGCCTTATTTGTTATGGCATAAAGTTCAACCTTCACAAGCTGCTTTAACAGACAATCCGCACTATCATAATGACAGAATTGCATTTATTGAAGATTTAATTAAAGATATAGAAACGCAATATGATGATTTTAGAGGTAGTCCAATACACAAAGAGGTTTACATTCCAGCTTTGATGGCAATTAAGTCAGGGGAATATAAAGAAAAAACAATAAATGAGAAAGGCGAGGAAGGAGAAGAAAAACTTAAAAAAATTGTCAGGAATGCAATTACGCAGTTGGGAAATATTGATAAACCTTGGGCAGTTACATTAGCAAACCATTTGGCTTCAGAATATAACCATAGAAATAATGGGGATAATAGATAGTAATGGAAGCAGAACAAAAATAAAATGAAACACGAACAAGATATCAGGCCTTTGGTTCCGCCAAAGCCAGAAGAATTAGAAGGATGGCAGGAAAGAGCGAGAGCTTTGCTTGAA
>JAGVXI010000003.1 GCA_018303855.1 Candidatus Pacearchaeota archaeon | reverse complement strand
TTTAACAAGCAGGGCTTTCCAATAAAACAATCAGCAAAGCAAGAGTACAGGCAAGGAGAAAATATTAAATTTTGGGCTCCTGTAGATGGCGGAGTTGCTTGGTTCTTTGCTGGCTCTGGTAGGGCTGACCTCGACTGCGTCGGGGGTCCTGACTACGGGGGTGCTAGTCTCGGGGTTTTTGGTGTTGCAGAGGGAGGCAGTTAGGCTCGCTTGGGGGAAGTTGAACAAAAACCAAAAATTTTTAAGCACCTTATTCTTTTTTGAATTATCCTGAAGTTATTTCTCTTTGAGCAAGAGAGATAATAGATGGACTACATGCCAGTTTATTAGCACATTATTCAAATTTATTTTAAGTCATAAAATACAGAAGCGACATTAAGTAGGAATCATCTCAAAAAATTCTGAAATATGAAGATTCAGTGGGCAAATTAAATTTTGCTTTGTGCAAGCAAGATTCTTGACATGAAAAATTTGATAAGGAGAAAATTTCATGAAGTAAATTGGCTACAAGTTGCTAGGTTCAATGCTGACTCTGATAGGGCTAACCTCAACTGCAACAGGAATCCTGACAACAGGAATGCTGGTCTCGGAATAGTCCATCTTTTCAGGATTTTTATATTGATATGGAAATTAATAACCTTTATGATGAACTTTGCTCTTTAGAAAATTTAACCTTAGCTTGGCGTAAAGCAAGAAAAGGCAAAACCTTGCATGATGATATAATTGAATTTAAAAAGAATTTAGAAAAAAATCTTTTAAACCTGCATTATGAGTTAAAAAATAAAACTTACAAACCAAAGCCTTTGTCTTTATTTGTATTAAGAGACCCAAAGACAAGACTCATAGCCAAGTCTGATTTTAGAGATAGAATAATCCATCATGCTTTAATTAATGTTATAGAAAGTATATTTGAAAAACAGTTTATTTATGATTCATGTGCAAACCAAAAAGGCAAAGGAACTTTGTTAGCTTTAAAAAGATTTGATAATTATACTAGAAAAGTATCAAATAATCATACTTCTCCAGCATTTTGTTTAAAAGCAGACATAAAACACTATTTCCAGGAAATTAACTTGCATATCTTACTGGAAATTCTTAAAAGAAAAATAAAAGACAAAGATGTAATTTGGTTGATTAAGCAGATACTTTATAATCATGGTGAATGTATCGGGGGGGGGCGAAGCACTTTTTGTTAATAACAACAAAGGCATGCCTTTAGGAAATTTAACAAGCCAGTTCTTTGCAAATGTTTATTTGAATGAATTGGATTATTTTGTTAAACATGAACTTAAAATAAAACACTATATAAGATATGTTGATGATTTTATCATCTTGAATAAAAGCAAAAAGCAGTTAGAAATTTGGAAAGAACAAGTAGATAATTTTTTAAGAGAAAGATTAAAAATTGAGCTTCATAAACAAAAATCAAGAATTATTCAATTAAAAAGAGGTGTTGATTTTGTTGGTTTTAGGAATTTTTATCATTATAGATTATTAAGAAAAAGAAATATTAAAAGCATGAAAAGAAAAGTTGAGCTGTATAGTAATAGAATTATTGACTTTAATATAATAAGGGGGAGTTATCAGGGATGGCAGGCTTATGCCAAATGGGCGAATACTTACAAAATTAGAAAAGAGATAAGAAAAAGTATAATTAATGTGTTTAAATATATTAATAATTAGCTTTTTATTGTGGGGTTAGCCTATTTATTAGATATCTACTTCTTTACCAATAAAACCACTCTTTTATAAATCCCTAGCCTGTAAGGTTTTTCTTTGGTTTGCCTTTGCTCTTTCTATTGCATCACTAAGAATTTTCTCAACTTTTCTTTCTAAAGCCATCCCTACTTCATCTGCAACATTTGGCACTTTTCCTTCTTTGTCAAGCTCTTTCACAACTTTCCTTATGTTTGACTTGACAATCAAATCTCCTGCTGTCATTTTTTGTTTTTGATCTGTTTATTTAATAATATGGGTGGACTATGGACCATCGCTAATCTAGTAATTAAATAATATAATTATTTATATCCTATTAATACCGTTAATTTAAATTTATCCATCATCATCGTAACTTTTAACCTACATCTCTTACTTATTAATACTTTTATTTAATTAATGTAACTATCTAATTTTTATCACTTTACTTCTCCGGCTTCAAAATTTTTTGTTTTTCTTTTGAATTTTGATAGCTATCAAGAATTTTTGATTCTTGAGGTTTCATCAACGGAAATATTATACATTCTCTTAATGGCTTATCTACTAAATAACCAAAAAGTCTTTCACTAACTCCAAATCCGAATGTAGGGGGCATGCCGTATTTTAAAGCTTCAACAAATTCTTTGTCATGGCTGTGTGCTTCTGTGTCACCAGCAAGCTTCTTTTTTGCCTGCTCTTTAAACCTTTCTTCCTGGTCAATAGGATCATTCAATTCAGAATAACCATTCCCTAATTCACTCCCAGCAATAATTACTTGAAATTGCTGAACTTTTCTTTTGTCTTTTGTGTCTCTTTTTGCTAAAGGTGAAATCTCTACAGGCTGTCCTATTAAAAATCCCGGTCCATTTAATTTTTTCCTGCAAAATTTCCACAAAACATCAACTAAACGCCATTTGTCTACATCAGGATTATATTCGACTTTTAAACTGTCTAACTTATTCTTAATATCTTTTTCTGAAGCTTTGTAAATTTCAATTCCTGTTTGTTTCTTAATTTGTTTTTCATAATCATACATTTCCCATTTTTTTCCTAAGTCAACTTCATAACTATGTGTTTTGAATTTTAAAGTTCCTAAAACTTCTTTTGCAACTTTCTTGTACATTTCCTCAACAAGCTTCATCCCATCTTTATAATCTGCATAAGCCCAATAAAATTCCATTTGTGTATAATCTTGTAAATGTTCCATATCAATTCCTTCATTTCTAAACTGCCTTCCAATCTCAAAAGTTTTTTCATAACCGGCAATCATTAATTTTTTTTGCCATAATTCTCCCATAGAAATTCTCAAATACACATCAAGATTAAGGGCATTATGGTGAGTAATAAAAGGAGTTGCAGAAGCTCCACCAGCAGTATTTTCTAAAACAGGAGTTTCAACCTCTAAAAAACCTTTTTCAATTAAAAAATTTCTAATTGTGCTCCAGAATTTTTGCTTTTTCACGAATAATTCTTTAATATCGGGGTTCATTAGGATATCTAAATATCTCTTTCTAAGTTTTTCTTCATCATCTTGTAAGCCATGCCATTTTTCAGGCAAAGGTAAAATTGATTTAGAAAGTAATTCAAGTTTTTTAACAAGAATTGAAAGCTCCCCTCTTTTTGTTCTAAAAATTATGCCTTCCGCGCCTATAAAGTCTCCTGAATCAATATATTTTCTAAAAAAATTAAAAACATTCTTTGGGGTTTCTTTATCTTGCAAAACCAATTGTATTTTTCCGCTTGAATCCTGCAAAACAGCAAATATAATCTTGCCTATGTCTCTTACAGCCATAAGTCTTCCTGCTATGCTAACTTTGTCCTTTGCCTTTTTCTCTTTTGCAAGTTTCTTGTATTTTTCCTGTAACTTATCACATTCATGCTTTTTGTCAAACTTTGCAGGATAAGGATTTACTCTTATTTTTCTCAGTTCGCTTAGCTTCCTCAGCCTCTCTTTTATTATTTCTTCTTGTCTTCCCATATCTAAAAAAAAGAAATCTAGTTTAAATATTTAGTTGTTTGAAACGCAGTATTGAAGTCTGATTGGTTTATTTATATACTCTTTTTTTAACTTTCAAGAATATACTCTTGTTCTATAAAATTATAACTAATTAATTCCCTAAAAACCTCATATTCTTCTTATACTTGTTACTTTATAAAAGGAGTAACTCAATAGAAAAGTTTAAATATACTCATTTTATAATAGGAATATGACAGCTAAAACAAAAACAAGCTCAAAAGGAATAATCTATGTTAAGCCAGGTGTTGCATCATGGAAAGTTCCAAGCGTTGTTCATAGGGGGGAAACACGCACTTATGAAGTTGTTGGAGAAATAACTCCTGCAATGACTCAAGACAAATTAATGAGCAAGTATGGAACAGAAATTCCAAGCACTTCTTTGATTTGGGCTATTCTTTCAAGAGCTCATGATTTAAAAAATGAAAACCCAGAAACAGCTGAAAGTTTAAGAAATTTTATTAGAGAAGGATTAAGCCAATTTCCAAATACTTCAACAAGGCTAATATATAATCCACGAGGAGAAAGAGACGAAGTAATTCATAACTATTTAACTTCAAAGCAATATTCTTTAAAAGGAAATTTTGTTGGCATTGATGGAAATGTTGCTGATATTCCAGACAAGAAAACTTTGGATTTGGTTTTAGAGACACAGGATACTAAAAAAATAAATAAAGTTTCTAATTGGATTGATAACACTGATTTTCGGATTTGGAGATTAAATAAGACACCTTCTGTAAGACATGAAAGAGTTGCCAGGTTCGTCGCCAGTTCCGGTAGGCTTGGCCTCGGCTGCTACTGGGTTCCTCTTGGCGTGTATCCTGCTTTTCGGGTATTGAGAGTTTAATAGCTTGATGTTTTGCTCGCCTAAATGTTGAACCAGTTTTTTTGTGTGTGTTGAAAAGTATGCAGAGTGTGCAAAGCACAAAAATTTTTAAATGAGCTTTTATTTATGCCCCTGCCCTGAAAGTTTTCTTCCTTGAGCAAGAAGAAGCTTGATGGACTACACGCCAAATAACCAGCACATTATTTAAGTTTATTTTAAGTCATGAAATTCAATCTCAACAATCAGTAGCTGAAATATTGTGAAAATTGAAGAGATGGTGCTTCCTTTGGGCATTAAATGTTCATTGACGAGAAGACTCTTTTTAAGAGAGGTTAATTGGCTATAAGTTGCCAGGTTCAACGCCAATTCCAATAGGCTTAACCTCAACTGCAACAGGAATCCTCTTAACGAGTATCCTGCTTTTCAAATAGTCCATCAGGGTATTTTTTATTTGTTATACTAAAGTTTATTTCCCCAATTTTCACTCCTTATCCAGCTCCCCATAAACTAAAATATAATTGGGGGTTAGCCATTAAAATCTTGCTCCACCCAGATATCAAAAAATGAGTGTTTAATCTTATTTTTTATTAAGTAGTTTTTTGCATCTTCAAGATTTTCAATTGAAATTATAAATGCACCCCTTCCTAATTTCTTTTCTGCAAATCCCTTTGAAACATACATCTTTTTACCAATTTTTTGCCTGTATCCATAAATTTTTCTCCAGACTTTTATTTTTTTTGATCTCTCAAAATTTCCAACATCTAACAAGAATATTAACTTGTGTTTTAATTTTTCCGGTTTTCCTTGATAAGAGCCATAAAGCACAATCCCTCCGGAGATAATGCTTCTTTTAAGATCCTTCCACTCGTTTAAATCACCGCATTTTACAGAAATTCCATTCTCTATTCCTTCAAGCTTAAATCTTTCATAATCCTTTGTTTTTTTATAAAGCTCAAGCACAGAATTTATTTTTTTTGCATTCTTTTTATCGGTTTCAATAAAGAGGTCTATATCAGATTCCTTGTCAAAATTTCCTTTTGCAACAGACCCAAATAATATGATTGAGTTTACTTTAACCCTTTCTATCAGAAAAGATGCAAAGTTTAAAGCTAAAGAGATTAATTTATGTTTCTCCATTTTTTAATTTTGCTTCAATTTTATTAAATAAGAAAATGGCTTCTTTTATCTTATTTTCTTTTTTAGGAGAGCCATAAGTCAAATCTTCGCATATTAATTCTAACTTTATTATCTCGTTAAAAATTTCTTCTTTACCTTCAAATTCTGGTAATATCTCCAGAACTTTCTTTGATTTAAACCACCTGTGATTTATTTTGGTTCCAGAATCAATCAAGTTTCTTTTCAATAGATATACTGCCAGCAAATCTATTATTGCTCTTGATGCATGTGTACCTATTACTCTCTGAGAATTTTCCAAGCCTTTAATTTTTAGCGCCCAGTCAAAAATCGTTTCTCTATGCTCTTTGTACGATTCTAAATGGTTTTCAATTTTCATTATAATCTATATGTAACTAAGTATATAAATCTTTCGTTACTAAGTTACATATGTAACTTAATATACAATCTATATGTAACTAAGTACATATAAACTAAACTTTCTTATCCAGCTCTTCATTAACTAATTCATCTGCAAGTTGCTGGAATTTATCCCATCTGCTTATATGCTTATAAACAATTTTATCAAAGCTCTCTTCTAATAATTTAGTCTTATCAAATAGTTTTTTTAATTCCTTGTTCTTAACTTTATATCTTCCCTGCAATTGCCTAACAACAAGCTCAGAATCAAGGTAGCAAATAATCTCTTTGTCAATTGTTCTCGCCAATTCTAATGCTTTTATCAGGGCTTTATACTCAGCAATGTTGTTTGTTGCTATTCCTACTTTTTCGCTGTATTTTTTTATTATCTCATTCTCTTTTCTTAAAATAATGCCAATTGCTGCTTTGCCAGGATTGCCTCTTGCACCCCCGTCAGAATTTGTCTGAATCATTTTTTAAATTATTGAAGTTGTTAATTGCTAAAAATCTTTAGTGGTTTTTATTAATAAATTGAGCGTACTTATAAATATTAACTAATTTAAGAATTAATTTGCTTATTATAACTCTATTTATCAAATACATCTAAAACCATTAATTAGCCTATTATAAAATTATAATTTAAATTTGGTTAATCACCAAAAATAATATTTTCTCAAAACATCAAATATGCAAAACCTTGAAAGTTTTAAAATCCTGGAATCTTTCCTCTTTTTCTTCAACTTTTTCTATTTTGCTATGTTTAGGCCCTTTTTTGCATAATTCAATCATTTTGTTTACGTTATCTGCATCCCCCTCTAAAAACACTTCAATTCTCCCATCTTCTAAATTTCTGACAAACCCCTTAACATTATATTTTTCAGCATTTTCTTTGATAAATGCTCTGAAAAAAACTCCTTGAATTGTGCCTGTAATATAAAGCCTAATTGATTTCTTCATGAAAAAGCAAAGTTTAGCAAGTTTTTAACCTTTTTCACAATAAAGTTTAAAAGTGTTATTTTCTGACTTTAAATATGGACGAGAAGCGGGAAGAATATAGAATAATTATTCACTCTTTACAAGAAGGATATCATGAATTAAGATATTTAATAAATGAAAATATATGTAAAAGAGATCAAAGGTCTAAAACAGATTTGTTGAGCAGAATTAATTACACAAAACCATTAGAATTAAACAATAAACATGCTCCCCATATTGAAGTTAAGAATTCATCTGGAAAAGAAGTTTTTCAAGAATCTAATGGAAAAACACTCTCTCTGAATAATATGTCTCTTGAAGGTTATGCTGGATGTGTTGCCTGGGTCATAGCTAATTATGATTATCTTAATAGAAATGGAAATAAACAAGAATAATAGGGTTTTATAGTGTTTCACATTAATATGCTGTTGTTATTAACTAATTTAGAAATCAATAAAAAAACAGCTTCATATTATCTAAACTCCTCTTCTATCCAATTCATTATTCAGCACAGCAACAACCTGGGATGCAAAATATACTTTTGGCCCAATTGAAATCTCTTTAGCTATCTTTTTTAATCTTTTAATTTCTTTTTTTGGCAGGCCTTCATGGTCTCCAAGAACAAAAACAGCATTATCTGGAATTTTAATCTTTCTAATATCCTCACCTCGCTTGTCTAATATAAATATTGTTTTGCCCTCTTCTATTAATTCATTTATCAGGTTTAAAAAACTTTTTTTCTCAATAAAGCAACCAGGAAAAACTTCTGTTTTTTTGCCAGGTTTGTATTTATACAGAATTTTCTTGATTAAATTAGCAACATCTTTTTTGCTTATATCCAACCCCTCTTTTATTTGAATTTCAATATGCTTTGGGGGATCTGGCATTCCATAAAAAACCAAGTGTAATTTTGTATCTTTTCTTACATCATGGCTTAAAAAAAAGCTTGCAATAATAACATGTATAGCAATGTCCATTCTTCCAGCTTTCATTAAATCCTTGAAATTGCCAGTTGTCACAGCTTTTCCGGAGAAATATATGAAGTGTCTCATCAACAAACCAAAATTATAAAATTTAAAAACCTTTTTATCTATGATGATTCATGGCAATTGAAACTATTTCATGGTTGTTCAAAACGTTTATAGAGATAATAACCGCAAACCCCATACATGCCTCTTTTTTGGGAGGGCTCTTTGCAGGAGAAGAATTTACTATGTTTCTTGCATTTTTATCTGCCAGAGGAGCTTTTGATATATGGATTGTTTTCGTGTTTTCATTTATTGGAGTCTTAATAATGGATTTTCTCTTTTATTTTCTTGGAAGGCTCAAAATAACTCATAAATTAATGGAGTACAGATTTTTTTCCAAATCATATAATGTAATAAATTCTTTTGTGAGCAAAATTACAAAAGAGAACAGAGTTTTAATATTATTATACACAAAATTTATTGTGGGAACCAGGATAATAACTTTGATTTATTTAGGTGTAAAGAAAATTGATTATAGGAACTTTATTCTTGTAGATATTTTAGCTACTTTTATTTGGGCAATAGTTGTTGTTTCAATTGGGTATCTAATTGGTAAAGGATATACTATACTGTTTGATATCTTCAAGAATACACAAATAACATTGACTTTTGTATTTTTCATTATTTTTATATACTTCGCGTTCAGAAAATGGCTCAAGATAAAATTCATCCGAAGGCAAAACCCATTGATTTAACTTCGCACTCAAAATGGGAATTTTTTTTAATCCACGGGTATACTGGAAGCCCCACTGATTTTAAAAATCTGCCAGAATACATTGCTAAAAAATTTAATGTTAATGTGAAAATTCCTCTTTTACAAGGGCATGGAACAAAAGTAGAGGACTTAGATAATATAAAATTTGAAGATTTTCTAAATCAGGTTGAAGCTGAATTAAAAAAAGAGATAAAAAAAGGCAAAAAGATTATTCTTGGTGGTTATAGCTTTGGTGCACAGCTTGCTTTATTACTTGCAGCTAAATTTAGGGTAAAAGGGGTAATACTAGTTTTTATACCTTATAAACTAAAATTCCCATTTAACATTAGGGGATTAAAGCATCTGAGGAATTTTAAAAGATACTGGAGAAAAAGAATAGGAAAAATAGAATGGCAGTTAAGGCAAGACGCTTTTGATTATAAGTATATGCATGGTAATGGATTATTTATTATTAAAAAAGCAAACAAGGTCATCAAAAGAGTTTTAAAAAATGTTACATGCCCGTGCCTTAACATTCATTCTAAACGTGAGCCCATAGGGAATTATCAAAGCGTTGAACTCATAAATAAAAAAATAACCTCCAAATATAAAAAATCACTAATCTTGCATAATGAAAATCATAATCCTTTTTTCTCAGAGCATAAAAATGAGATATTCAATGAAATTGCTGATTTTTATAATAATATAACTAAAAATAAAAAAGGGGCTGGTGTTGCAAGCAGGAATTCGAGAGAGTCTGTGACAGCAATTGTTCCTGCTTATAACGAAGGAGAAAGGATTGCCGATGTTTTAAATGCGTTGATTAAAACAAAAATGCTTAAAAAAATTGTTGTTGTTGATGATGGAAGCATAGACAATACTGAAAAGATTACAAGGGGGTTTGCAAAGAGATATAGCAAGATTAAATACCTAAAAAATGAAAAGAATATGGGGAAGGCTTATTCAATGGAGCGAGGGGTTCAAGCAACTAATTCCGAGATAATATTCTTTTGCGATGCTGACCTCAGTGGTTTAACACCTAAGATAGTGCAAGAGATTATTGAGCCTGTTTTGAATAACGAAGTGGATATGTTTATAGGCGTAAGAAACAATATAATGCAAAAAATTTATATGCCGTTTGCAATAAAATCTGGCGAAAGGGCTTTGAGAAGAGATTTATGGGAAAAACTTCCAAAATATTACAAACATAGATATCGGATAGAAACTGGATTAAACTATTTCGTTAAAAGATATGGAAAGGGTTTAGGTTATAAAATTTTCCCCCATTATCAAACCTTAAAGGAAAAGAAATACGGATTTTTCAAGGGCACTTTTTTGAGATGGTGGATGAATTTTGATGTTGTAATGGCCACTATAAGAGCTAATACAATTGATTTGTTTAGGAAGTTTGATGAAAAATAATCAATAAGTAAGGTTAATACTAAAAATAACTTAGTTAACTATGATCCTTATTATTTAGAGGCATTCCATAATTAATAAATGTCTCTTTTCTTTGTGTGAGTTGTACATAAATCATTTAGAAAATTTAAAGAGGTTGCAGAACAAAATCCGGCTTGGCAAATATGCCTGATTCTGTGTCATTAATTACTTTGTAAACTCCGATGAATTGCTGATTGTTAAACGCACAGATTAATTGTCCAGTGTTAACCTTAAAAATGCTATCACGTCCAGCTATATTTTTAGCTTTATTATTAGCGCTTGTGCTATTATTTCCAATTAAATCTTCATGAAAGATAGGCTTTCCCGTAAGCAATTTCTTAATAACATCATTTTTAACTTGCACAACATGGTAAATCTCGCTAATTATTTCTCCAGGAATTAAAATATTTCTTAACATATCTTCATTTCCATTTTTATATTCATCAACAGCTTTTTCAAAGTTCTCAAAGCTGATGCTTTCATTTTCATTAAAAATTCCTGCCCTTATTCTCTTTAAGTTTAACATATGCGCGCTAATTTCTAGATAATCGCCTAAATCTGAAATTAATTTTCTTATATAAGTCCCGCCCTGAACTTCTGTTTTAAATGAGAAGTCTTTTTTATTGTCTTGATTTTGCTCTAAAATTTCAAAACTTTTTATTTCTCTTTCCCGCTCAACTCTTTTTACTCTTGATTTCACAGGTGGTTTTTGCATTATTTTTCCTAAAAACTTTTTCTTTATTGCTTCTTCAACCTCTTTTTTACTAAGATCTTTATGAAACCTCATTACTCCCATATATTCTTTATTATGCCCAAGAAAATAGCCAGTAAGTTTGCAAGCCCTATTTAATGCTATTGGTAATACCCCTGTAACTTTTGGGTCTAAGGTTCCAAAATGGCTTGTTTTTCTCATTTCAATTCCAGCATTTTTCAATGTTTTTCTTACAAAATCAGAAACATCAAATGAAGTTGGCCCAGAAGGTTTGTCAATATTCAATATGGAAAATTCTAACAACTCTTTAAGTGATTTTTCTTGTTTTATCTTACTGATCTCAACAGGATTTTGTTCTATCATTTTTTAATTGTTAATTTGAATAATTAATCTTTAATATGCTATATAAACTGCATATGGGTTGTCTCTAAATTTAATTTTATCCACCAAGCTAATTTATGGGCGATATTAGCTAGATTATTATGCTGTCTTATTAAAGTTTGCTCACTTCTTAATTTAAATCTTCCCCTTCAAACACAGCTAAAAACCATTTTTTTGAGGTATTATTTTCATTATGCCATCTTTTAGAAAAAGTCTTCCATGCAATATGATAGTCAGGGCCATATGAAGGGTCTGCCAGAATTATCTCTTCATTTTTTTTGTCAAATCCCTTAACAACAGAATAATGCCCCTCATTTGTTTTAAGGCTTTTGTAATTTACAATGACTGGAAGTTTTTTATCCAGGAAATAAAGTAAATCTTTTAGATTCGCGTTGCTTTTTGCAAAATAATTAAATCCTGCGTTTCTAGCAACATTTGCCATATCTTTATGAGATGTTCCTGATTTTGGGTTTGCCTTGCATAATTTTGCTAGTCTTTTTCTGGAAAACCTTTTTCCTAAATATTCAAAAACCATTTTTAATACAGTAGGTCCACAGCTATACTTGCTCTTTTGCCAATAATAATCTATATTATTTATTTTCATTTTATTCTTCCATTCAAAAACTTCCTCCTTTTTACTTCATCAAATTTTTCAATTGCATACCTTAACATTGTCCTAGGCATTTTTTTATAATGCTTTTTTAAAAACCACTCTTCAACCTCTTGATTTCTTTTTCCAATTTCTCTTAACATCCACCCAACTGCTTTATGGATTAAATCATGCTTATCATTAAGTAAGATTCTAGAAATTTTAAATGTATCCCTAAACTGATTCTTTTTTATAAAAGATAATGTAGCAATTATTGAAATTCTTTTTTCCCATAAATTATCAGACTTGGCCAACTTATGTAACATCGCTCTTGGTTTATTAAATAAAAAATCCCCAATAATGTTTGGAGCAGATAAATCCACTAAATCCCAATTATTAACCTGTTTTAGATTATTAATATAAAAATCAAAAACATCTTTTCTTTTTTCATGGTTTTGTTTGTATTTATTAATCAATATAAACAAAGCCGTCAATCTTAATTCATGGATTTCATTATCTAACAATTTTTTTATATCATCAAAGTTTAAATTCACAAATTTTTCTGCTACACTCCTTGTTTCAGGAACACTAATTCCTAAAAATATATCTCCTTCTCCATACTGCCCTTTTCCTGTTTTGAAAAATCGAGAGAGGATTTTTGCTTTTTTTGAGTTTGCTTTTTTTTGGAGCTCTTTTTTTAATTGTTTAATACCTAATTCCATAGTTTTATTAAAAAACATAAGATTTTAAACCTACCTTAGTTTTTATTTCGTATTTTAGATTAAATAAAAAATGAATGTTCCTCAAAAAGCGTTTTTAACAAAAGGCGTAGGGGTTCATAAAGATAGATTAGCCTCTTTTGAATTAGCTTTACGAAATGCCGGAATTGAAAAATGCAATTTAGTTTATGTATCCAGCATCTTCCCTCCAAATTGCAAGATAATTCCTAAGGATGAGGGGCTTAAACTTCTGAAGCCAGGGCAAATCACCTACTGTGTTATGGCGCGCAATGAAACAAATGAGCCAAACAGGCTTATTTCTTCTTCTATAGGAATTGCACTTCCTTCTGACCCAAATAATTATGGTTATATCTCAGAGCATCATGCTTATGGAGAAACAGCTTTTGTTTCTGGCGAATATGCAGAAGATTTGGCAGCAACAATGCTTGCAACAACTTTGGGGATAGAATTTGATTCAGAGCAAGCATGGCAGGAGAGAGAGCAGATTTACAAAGCTTCTGGGCATATTTTTAAGACAGCAAATACCTGCCAGTCTGCAGAAGGCAATAAAAACGGCTTGTGGACAACAACCATAGCAGTTGTTGTTTTTTGTGAGTGAGTGACAAAAAACAATTTTGAATAATTTTAAACTTGAGTTATGAATATATGTGGAGTTTTGTTCTCATATAATAATTTGGATTACAATATAACAACAAACTTTGTTGATATTTTTATATTTTTGAAGGTTGCATTTTGTAATGTTCTCTAATTTTATTCTTTTCGAGAAGATATTTTCTAACTCTCTGTCTTGTCCAATGTCCTCTTCTTCTTAGTTGTTTAACAACATCATGACTTGTAGTAACTGCAATCAAAAAGATCTCGTTTCTATTTGACTTTCTTTTATGCTGTTTCTTAAATTTATGCAATCTCTTTGCGAAAGCCAAATCTGATTTTTTTTGCAGATCGATATTTTTTAGAAACTCATATTTGCTAGTTATTTTAAAAAATGAAATTATTATTTTGCAGAATTTAATAACCAGGTTCATAGCCTAAACAGGTAAAAATGATATAAAAAAGTATCTGGAAATGGATTTAAATAAAATTAATCTTATAATTCTATCTAAAAGATAAAGAACACTATGTGTGAAGTTTTGTTCTCAGTTATTATAAACTCACGCTTTACTAAACCAACTAAAATTAATTTCTCCTTATTTCTGCAACGCCTGCCTGAACTTGTGTTTCGGCTCTTTCATTTTTCCACTCGCAATATGCTTGGCTTGTTTTGCAGCAGCTTTTTCTAATGCTTTGCCGGCTTCAATAGTAGATGCTTTTTTTTCTGTCTCCTCTTTCTTTTCTCCTTCTGTTTTTTCTTCCTCAATTTCTTTCTTTTCTCCTTCTGTTTTTTCCTCGCCAGGTTTTTCTTCTTTAACAGGTTTCTTTTTCTCTTCTCCTTGTTTTTCTCTTTTCTCTTCTTTTTGTTTTCTGAATTTAATTTTTTCAGGCATCTCTAATAGTTCAACTTTAACTATTTCGCCTTCTTTTACTGCTTTTACTTTGATTTTTACAGGGGGTTTTTTTATGCTTCTTAACCAGATTGCCTGATTAAGATACTTATCAATCTTGACTTTTTTTAAGTCTCTATCATATATTTTCATATGCCTGACTATAAACTCTCTTATTGCCTTGACAGCTTTATTTGCTCTTTTGTATACCGGAACTTTTGCTACTTTCCATCTTAATGGGATTATATATTCTCTTTCAATTTTTTCAATTTTTGTTTCAGTTTTTGCCATTTTTTATTGTCATTAATTCTTTTCCTCCAGCAATTTGTATTAATCTGCTTGATAAATCTTTTATAGCCTTCTCTTCACCTTCAAGTTCAACCCCTCTAACATCCACAAGGGTGTCCCCATATAATAAAATGTTACATTCATTAAATTCATATTTTCTTTCTGGAACTATTATCTCAAACTCAATCTCTCTTTCTCCAATTCCAACTAATTTAAATTTCTCATCTTCTTTTAAATGGCTTTCTAATCTTATAAAAGCCCATCTTCCATGCAACTCATATTCTTCCTTTATCATTTTTATAGATTTAATTTTACCCAAAATGCCACTTCCTTATTTTTCTTGGTTTAATATGCAATTTTGTTCTTCTCCAAGATCTTCTGGTCCTGGTTATCTGGCTTGGATGAATTCTTTTTCCCATTCCAAATTTTTTAATAACTGCCCAAACAGGAGCCCATTTGGTTCTTCTTTCCTGCTTTGCTAATTTTATTTTCTTTTCAGCGCGTTGTTTTTTTGCTGGCATTTTATTCTATTATCTTTTATTTTATTTCTTTTTCTACTCTGCTTTCAATACAAGAGATTATTTTAGCTTCAGTAAGCATATCGCAATGCATCCCCATAGCAATTCTTATTGGCGGGCAAAGGCTTTCTTTTAGGCTGTTTGTAATATCTTTTCCATTTAAATAGTGCCTGTAAATCGGTTCTCCTTTGCTTGTTTCTTCTGTTTTTCTTGTTCTTATAATATAAACCTCAACACCTAAACTTTTCTGTTTCATTCTATTTAATAGCCTCCAAAAATTCTTGGCCTTTAATAGTTAATTTTCTTCCAGCTCTTTTTCCTTTAACCTTAAATATTTCAGTAAAACTAGCTTTATCGGATTGCTGAAGAATTGTCCTGATTATTTTACCGCTTGCTTTTCTAAATTCCTCTGGTTTTGAGCCTCTTTTTTTTCTGCTTCCATATCTGGTTCTTAATCTGCTTACTCCAGCAGCCCCATTTATGTAAATCTGCCTTAATATGCTTGCAGCTCTTTTATGCCAAAATTCAGGGTCTTCAATTGGTCTTGCTTTAGATGTTCCGGATTTAACAAAATTTGCCCATTCCGGCTCTGTAAATTCTGGAATTTGCTTTAGAGCTTCAGCTAATTTTAAATTATATTCTTGTGCAGGTAAATCATATACTGGCATTTTTTATTCTTATCTCTAATTGCATTAGCCTCGCTTTTCAGCGATAGAACGTTTTATGAACGTTTAGCTAAACTTACACAAGAAAACAGGTTTATAAAGTTATCTAAAAATGGGAGTGTTAAGTTAGCGTCAGGTAAAAATATGGTTTCCGAAAGGTTTTAAAGTTTGTAATTATTATTGATTTTATGAAGAACATAAACGAGGTCTCAACATTAGAACTAAGTAATTATGTTAATGTCATAAGAAAGATGCTTCTTATGGATGGCTTTTTTGAGCATCACTTGTATTCTACTACTAATTATAAGATAGAGGACACAGATTGTTTCAAAGTTGATAACGAAACTTACTTGAGATTTAATCCAGAGCCGGAAATATGGGTTGTTGGAGACAAGCACGATAAGTTTTTTTGGATAGGTAGTTTGTTTAGGAATGAGAAAAGGTTAACCCAAATTCATAAAAAGGAATTCACTGTCGTAGATATTTATCTAAAAGAAAAAGATAGGAAAGACACGATTTCTTTCTTTTTCAAGATTTTGGAGCAAATTGAAAAATCTTTAGATTTACAAAACCTATCAAGATTACCCATAGAGTATGTAAAATATGAACAATTCAAAAATGAGAGATTAAATAAACATAAAAGATATTGGCTAATCGTCACCGATTATCCGATTCAGGAATCTTTTTATGATAAAGAAACTAATTTGAAAGATGGAACAACAAAATTTGAAATTTACTTTATTAAAGAAGGTAGTTCAATAGAATTAGGTGTTGGTGGCAATCTTGGTGAAAATCTTAATAAAAAGAAATTTATTAAAAAGGAGGATAAATTTGTAAATAAAAAAGCTTTATCTAAAAGTTTTATTGGTTTTGGATTTGGATTAGAAAGATTAATTTATACATACAAAAATATTAAATAAAACTAGACAGTTTAATCAAATCCAACCACCTATTTTCTCCTAATTCTAAACTAACTCCTGCCTAAAAATCCAAATTAATTTAAACTATCGTGAATAAGTTAAAGCATGAGTAAAAAACATATATTTATGGTTGTCCCGCAAAAAGCTGATGAAGGTTTATTGCAAGGAACAACTGAAGGCTTATTAAACGGAAACTATGCCCTTTTTGACGAGGTATTGGAAATTACTGAAGATTATCACAAAAATCTTGTCAATCTCACTTCAATAAATGAATCAGGGGATTTATTTTGGGCATACCAAAAAGATTTAAATGATGTAAAGAGATCTATTTGTTAATTATTGATATTTTGCTAGCATATAAACTTTTTTAAATAACAATGCACTTTGCATAGTATGGGAAATGAGGGGAACAAAGGGAGAGCAAATTTCTTGGAAGTTAGTCGTTTATCTCAACGTGCTGAAGATATGAGGGAAAGAGCATTAGATGATATGTTAACTTATTCTATTGATTTAAACAAGAAAAAAACAGAGTATGATAGATTTATTAGAAAAGGTTTAAATAATTTAGGTTTAAGCAGAAAATATATAAAAGAAATAATGGATTTTTACGATGACCACTTTAGCTAACACTAAAAAATTATCTCTTGGGTTTTTTCCACTTTTTTATTGCAATAGTATACCCAACAATTCTTGCAGTATAATTTTTTCCTAAATTCTCAAGAATGTTTTCAGTAATTTTTTTTAATTCTTTTTTGTCTCTGCAAGCACTTTTAAAAACACTTACCTTTATATTATCATGATTTTTAAAGCAATTTACCAATGAAGAAATAAAATTATCTGTTATGCCATTTTTTCCAATTTGCATTGATGCCTGTGTCATTTTATTGCTAACATTCTTTTAATTGGTGCTAAAGCTCTTTTTCTGAGAGAAGGGTTAACTTCTATTTCATAAACTTCATTCTCTAAGCTATAAAGAATTTTCTCAAGAGTAATTCTTCTCATATGTTCGCAAAAGATACTGCATGATCTAATAAATTCCACTTGCGGAAATTCGCTGGCTAAGTTTGCTGCCATCTCGCACTCTGTTGCAAGATAAACTTTTTTTAATCTTGGATTTTCCTTTATATAATTAGCCATTTGAGAAGTGCTGCCAAAAAAGTCAGCTTCTTTAAGAACTTCTGGTTTGCATTCCCAATGAACTAGTACAGCAGAATCTTCGCTGGATTTTGGAATCTTATGTTGCTCTCTTATTTCTCTTATTTGTTCTGCTGTAAATTTTTCATGAACTTCGCATTTTCCAAATTTATCATCATATTTTCCTGGGTAAATAATCTCTATGGAGGTTCCTTCCTGTTTGAGTTCATTTTGGATATTCTTCCCCATAAAAGAGTCAGGGAAAAAAATAACCCTATTAGTCTTTGCTTCTTTAGCAGCATATTTAACAACTTTTAAACAATTAGATGAAGTACAGCAGTAATCTGATTCAGCTTTAACTTCAACATAACTATTAATATAAGTAACAACAGGTGCATCAGGAAATTTAAGTTTGTATGCAACTACATCTTCTGCAGTAAAAGGATCAGCAAGACTGCATCCAGCTTCGAGATCTGAAATTAAAACTTTTTTTCCAGGATTTAAAATTTTAGCAGTTTCTGCCATAAATCTCACGCCATTAAAAAGTATGATTGGTTTATTGCTTCTGGCAGCCATTTGGCTCAGAGCAAGAGAATCTCCTCTCTCATTTTTTTCAGAAAGCTGGAAAATTAAGGGTTCCATGTAATTATGCCCTAAAATAAGAACGTTTTTCTTTTCTTTTAAGTAAAGTATCTTTTCTATAACTGACTTTTTAACTAAAAAATCCAAATGCTGGTCTGGTTGTGATTTTAGTGATGCATCAATTCTTTTAATACTGCTTTCGTGAACTCGTACCATTTTTTATTTTGTTTGTGCTCAAGGCTGATTTATATGGGTATAACATTGATAGTTAACCAATTTATAATTTTATCTAACCGTTTTACCATTAACTATTATTAATTCAATTTAATTTATTGCCTATAATTTTTACTGCTTAATCTTCTTCAAAAACTCCTCAATCTCGCTTTTTTTAACTAAAATATTCTTGTGTTTTTTCACGCCAAATGTTCCAAGTTTCATATTCTTTTCCTTATATAATTCTTTTCCTTTAAACCAGTGTACTATTGCATCTGATTTATGATCTCTCCAGTCCTGGCTTTTTGAAGCGCAAAATATCGCAGCTTCTTTTCTGTCTTTTGCATTTGTTCTTGTAGATTTAATATTTACAAAAGGGCTTCCTGGTTTTGCAGTATGGAAAACATCCTCATTTTTTCCAGCTTGTTTAATAAGTTCCTCATTACTTTTAGCATCTTTTCCAGCTAAAACTTTTTTTCCCGAACTTGTAATAATCTCTCTAAATTTCATGTTAAGAAAGCTGTTTTTTTAGTTTTTATTTCTTTCCTAAATAAGAATTAACAATCTTCAGACATTTTTTTTGATTCGGCCATCTCAAGATTTTATAAGCTTTTTTGAAATCAAGCCACCTATATACAGAATGTTCTCTTTTATCAATTTTTATTTTTCCCTTTTTAATTCTTACTGCAAATAACTGCCAGCTTTGTCCAAGGTATTTTAGTCTATCTGGGTATTTTCTTCTGTATCTATATCTGCCTTTAACATTAAACTTTTTTATCTGAAATGGTTTTTGCCCTGTTTCTTCCTTGGTTTCTCTTTTTGCAGTTTGAAAGGTGTTTTCTCTTTTTTCAACTCCGCCTTTTGGAAATTCCCAGCCTTGCCAGTGGAGTTTTCTTTTTAGTATTAAATATTCAATTTTATTTGCTGTTCTGCAATATGTCACAATAAAAACAGCTTTGCGGTATTTGCCTTTTTTTTGATTTTGCATTTTATTTTAACTTTATAGCCAATAACTTTAAGTTAAATTATAACTAATGCTCTTAAGTTAAATTATAACTAATGCTCTTAAGTTAATTTATCATTAAGTACCATTAACAATAACTAAATTTTCTTTACAACTGTCCCTTTACTAGTATCATCTAAAGCATAGCCGAGGTTTTTTATTTCTTCGCGGATTTTGTCTGCTTCTTGCCATTTTTTTTGTTTTCTGAGCTTTTCTCTTTCAGCAGTAAGATTTTTGATTTTATCAGGCACAGAAGTTTCTTCGTCAGGTAAAATTCCAAGCACTTCATCAAATTCTTTCATCAATCCATAACTTTTTTTGCTTCCGCCTTTTTTATTAACTTTTCTTACAAAATTAAAAATTACTGAAAGAGCCTTTACTGTGTCAAAATCATCATCCATTGCTTTTATAAAAGATTCTTTTGTTTTTTTTATCAGTTTAATGTCATCTTTTTCTCTGTTGTTCTTTATTTTTCTCATAAATTCTTTTAATCTTTCAGATGCATTTTTTGCCTGCTTTAGCATTTTTTCAGAAAAATTTATAGGACTTCTATAATGCGCTGAAAGATAAAGCAGTCTTAAAACATATTTATCATATTTTTCCATGGCATCTTTTATTGAGATAAAATTTCCAAGACTTTTGCTCATTTTTTGTCCTTCAACATTTAAAAAACCAGTATGCATCCAGTATTTTACAAGTTGTTTTCCAGAAAGAACTTCCATCTGCGCAATTTCTGCTTCATGATGCGGGAAAATCAAATCTCTTGCACCTCCATGGATATCATACTGTTGGCCAAAATATTTCTCAGTTATTGCAGTGTCTTCTATATGCCATCCAGGCCTGCCTTCTCCAAACGGGCTTTCCCAAGATGGTTCTTCTGGCTTTGAAAACTTCCACAAACAAAAATCCCCCTTATTCCTTTTGTTTATTGAATTATCTATTCTTGAAACTGCATCTTCTGCTTCTAGCACCTTTCTTCTGCTTAATTTTCCATACTCTTTAAATTTACTCAAATCATAATAAATCCCATCCCCTTTAATTTCATAACCATAACCTTTCTTTAAAAGCCTAGAAACCTGATTGATAATCTCTTTAATATAATTAGTTGCAGGAGCAGATTTTGTTACAGAATTAACTCCCAATAAACTAATATCTTCATAATAGAGCTTTTCATATTTTTTTGCCAACGCATCTGGCGTGGTTTTTTCCTCTTTTGCCCTGATAATTATTTTATCATCTAAGTCAGTTATGTTCTGAAGATAAAAAACTCGATACCCTTTATACCTAAGATATTTTACAATCACATCAAATGCTACATATGTTTTTCCGTGTCCTATGTGAGCATAATCATAAACAGTGGGCCCACAAACAAAGATATTTACATTTTTACTTTTTAAAGGCTTAAAAACTTCTTTTTTTCTTGTTAAAGTGTTATATAATTTTAATGCCATAAATTAGCTAAGAAATAGATGTTTAAAATTCTTTTGAGTTTGAATTTTTATGTGCTAACAATTAATATGAAACTTGAGGAGTGATAATTAAATAGCTGTTAATTAATTAAGTTTAATATATTTGATGTGGGGTAAAAGCAGGTATTGTATATTATAAAAAGTGTATCCAAGTTAGCTGAATGTTACCCAAAAAATTAATTATCTTCTTGGTTTTATTGTTATAAAGAAAAAATCATTAGCAAATGATGTGCGCCCGCCACCAGCACTGTCTCTTACACCAACATTTACTGAAAATCTTATAGTGCATAAAGGTGCTCCAACAGGAATATTCAGCAAGGTTTTTCTAGTAATAAAATCTCCAGAAGGAATATGAATGTTCTCTTCTTTTTGTGAACCTGCTACAAACCATGTCATAACTTCCTGTTCCCTTATCTGGCATTCTCTTTGTAGTATAGTCGCATCTGTGCTAACATCAATTTCATAATCAAATGCTTTTGCGCTCCCGCTCCCTGTCAATGTGTTTCTTATGCCCAAACCAATGCCATTTTGTTCATCTTGTCTGACTTCTTGTTGTCTTGTATCAGGGTAAATAACCACTTTATCGTCTTCTGAGAACAATTTGTTAATCTCATCTTTTAGCTGGTCATCAGTCATTTTTATAACATCAATTCCTGTTCTAAAAATATTTTTTATTAAAATTAGTCCAAGAACTAAAACACTCATAAGCAAGACTATTGTGACTATCGTTCCAACAGACATTTCCATTGCTGCTTTTTTGTTTTTTATTAGCATTTTATTATCTAATGCCTTTGGAATCTAAGCTGTAGGAAAGTTTCCTAATTGCCCAAGCCCTTTGGTAATCCCGAAATAAATCGCAGATACAACAAAAATAATAAGAACCACAATGCTTAAAATAAGCCCTAATTTGCTTAATTTTTTTCCTTTTATTGCCAGTTCTGATTTTTGTTTTTTTCCCAAAACTACCCCAATAATACCTGAAACTAAACCTACCATTGGGTTTGCAAATGCAGCAATAATGCTTAAAATCCCTAAAACATAGATTGCTTTAGATTCAAAATTTTCTTCTACCATTTTCCTCTTTTTATTTTAGTTATACTAATTAATGCAAATTCTATTTTATAAATGTTTTGAAAACATTTATTGGGTTTATTTAAGTGATAACTCCAAAATGGAGATGCGGGGAGTTGAACCCCGGACACCATGAGCTTCAGTCATGTGCTCTCCCGCTGAGCTACATCTCCGATAAAAGCAAGATGTAGAGTTTTTTAAATCTTCTCAATACAATAATCTATTTAAATTGAAATAGGAATTAATTCTTATGTTAAGGCAAAAAGAAAGTAAGTTAAGCAACCTGCTGTATATTGCTTCAGGGATTTTTGTAATTTCTTTAGTTTCTATTGATTATGGTGTTCAACGATTAAAAAAGGCAGTTTATGATACATTAAAGATTAATTACTCTGAAGAAAACGGTTTTCCAGATTTTGGATATCATCTAAAGAGAATTAAATAAAAAACATAGAGGCATTTTTGTTAATAGAGTAATGTACTACACTTAACTTTTTTAATGCATAATGTGAATTAATTTGATGTTCGAAGGAGTTATTTTAATATCACTGGGTGGTAATTGGGGGTATTTTATAGACTACTCTCCTCTAAAAGAGATAAATCTTAAGGATTATCATTCATTTTCTTCCTCTCTTAAACATCTTAATAGCATGCTTTGTAATTTTGATAGTTTATTTAATGCTCTTTTAGAAATAGACGGAGATATTTATTCTAAAAAACCAAAAGTAAAATTTTACGAAATTCCTCCAAAACAGTCAATTCCAAAAAGAGAAAAAGTTATGATAAGAGGATTAGTGAAAAAACTTTCTGAGTTACATAATGATAACAGTTTTTTAAGTGGAAAACTCTCTTCTGCTTTAGTTTCTTCAAAATAAAATAAATGTAAGTTGGGAATAGGCCACCTTCTGTCTTTCGTTGTCTCTTCGCGAGCAAACCGAAAGTGTTAACATTTGACTAAGCCCCTAATAGGGTTGCACCAGTTGAGATGTTCGTTTCATCAAATCCTGCATTTCTTAGCTCCTCGCAAAATTCACAGCTCAATGCAGGCTGTGGCGTTTCTGTAACAGAGCTTTGCCTCACGACAATTCACTTTCATGAACAACCATATGCGGTGGGCGGACCTTCCTCAGAATTCGACAATCATTTTTTATTGTCTGTCCAATCAAAGACTGAACTCCGAAAGTTAACTACCCAACTTACGAGATTCAAAGAAATTTCCTCTTTTTAAACCTTGCTTTTATGCCTTTACAAACCAGTCAACAAACATGCTAAACTAATCCTGTATGATATTTCATTTATTAACAAAGCATTTGTTCTGCTGTTTTCAGATGCTAATAATCTTTAATTTGCAATAAAATCCAAAATTTAAAAATTTTTAATAGAAATTACCAACACTATTCCCAACTAAATTGTAAAAGAATTGCACTACATCTGCTAAGGTTCTTGTTTTCGTTTTAAATTTCTCTGATTCTGCTAGGTTGTAATAATTGGCATCAGGAGAACCAGCTCTATTTAGATTATAAGAAGTAATTAAGTTTAAGCTACAATAGACTGTATTATTATGAATAAATCCGCTTTTTCCTTTTTCTCCTGCTACAGATTCTACAGGGATGTATTCTACGGTTGGATTATCTGCCCCAATTAAGTTATTTGCTCTTTCTTTAAGTGTTTCTTTGTTTGTTCCAGGCAGTATAAAAATTTCATTTGAATCGTTTTTTTTAAATATGTAATATTCCCCAACTTCTTTTCTAAAAAACTTAAGTACAAGCTCTTCATATTTTTTTCTTTTATCAAACATTAAATAAAACGCTCCATTCGTTGTTTTTCTTTGCTCTTCAGTTTTGTCAATTCCAGTAAATCTTGCAAACCAGTCTGGATTTTTTGATTTTTCAAGCCTTGTAAGATAATTACTGTATCCTTCCATTATTTCTCCTAAATCAAATCTGTTTGTATTCTTAATATTTTCTTCAACAGCTTGTCTGAACTTTTCATAATCTTTGCTGGTTTGTCTAAGCTTTTCATAATATTTGTTATCATTTATTTCATTTGGTCTGCCCCATGTAACTAATTCTGCATACTCTGTATTTTCTGTAAAGTAAGAGCCTAAATTCTTAACATAATCCCTGCATAATATCCATGTGTTATACCCCCAGGTTCCTTTTGGAATTAAATCAGGATAATAAAACAAAACAGGTTTTCTGCTTCCATCTGAGTTTTTATAGCTCATCAATACCAATGGAGTAATAAACACATCTTCTTGTCTTTTAAATCCAGAGAAATTCTTCACTTCTGGAATATAAACTCCACTGAATGAAATGTCAAAATCTTTAAATTCTTCTTGCTGTAGGTTTTGCTTGTATATCCATGATAAAAATTCCCAAAATTCTTCATTATACTCTCTTGGAAGTGATTTTAATGGTGGTGCATTAACAAATATATACAGGCTTGGGGGAGCATCTGGCTTGGAAATAAGACTTTTTATATCGCTTCTTACCAAAGATTCAATACCAGAAACAATGGCTACAATGCTTTTGTATTCCCCTTTAATTGAAGAACCACTTGCCATTAAAATTGAAGAATCTTTTAAATTCATAATAACCTCTTGTGAAATAATGTAAACTTCTCCTTGCATATAATTAATCCTCTTGCCGGTTTGCTTTTCTTCTGATATTAGTTTATTATCAATGCTTATACCAGTGTTGTTGTCTGCCTCGCCTGGATTTTGTACTTTTGCTTCAGTTAATTCACTCTTTATTTCCTGGCTATTAGGAGTTTCTAATGTTTGTTTTATAATCTGCTGGTTTTCAGGAGGAATTGCTTCTTTTATTTCTAAGTACTGTTTCTTTACTAAGTCATTTCGCAAAATCACATCTTCCATTACCTCCCCAAGTGTTTTTTCTGTTATATCAGCATCAAGAGAAATTGTCCAAGGGATTCTAATAATAGCATTATCATATGTCCTCACTTGTAAATTTTGTTTGAGTTCATCTTTTAATCTGTAATCTTCCTCAAAAAGAGCAAATTGCAAATTTTGTGGTTTATTCCTAGATGACATCGCAATAGGAGCAAATAATCCGGTTACATTTGTTATAAACTTTGGTTCATTGCTTTGTTCTCCAAATTTAAGTACTTCACTTACGCTTTTTGGTTCTCCAATTACCTCTTCAAGTGTTGGCTTTGGTACACTTGCACATGCCGCACTAAATAACAAGCCAGTTGAAAAAACCAGAGGTTTGACTATAGACAATCTCCCAAATCTTTGCAAGAACCCTTTTTTTCTCTCTTTGCCTTTATTTTCTTTGCACCACGGATTATTTCTCAAACTGTTTTCCACGGTTAAGTTTAAAGCACTTTTTGGTTTTTAAGGATTGTTGTTTTTTATTGATTAGTTAAGATGGATTAGTTAAATAGTAGTAATTGGTGGGTTTAACCTGTAGCTAATAATTATTATGCTTAATGCCTGTTCTAAAGCTTCTATTTATTAAACCGCCTCTGACATAAAAATTAATTTAATCATTATAATAAACGACTTCAATTTTCCCCTATTTTCTTTGTCGTTTCCTATCTAGCAAAGGCGCAAAATGCGGGTAAACAAAAGCGTCCTTTGCTATAAGTTAATAAATACTAAAGGCGTTTTTGTTTTATGCAAGAGCATCATTGGCATGCAAAAACAAAAGAGGAAATTTTTAGCGAGATTTTAACAAGCGAACATGGTTTAACAATAGGGCAGGCAGAGCGCAGGCTTGAAAAATTCGGGGCAAATGAAATAGAAAAAAGCAGAAAAAACCCTAGGATTTTTATTTTACTAAAGCAATTTAATAGTCCGCTGATTTATATTCTGCTTCTTGCCATGATTATAGCATTTATCTTTGAGCATTTTGTAGATGTTTATGTTATTTTAGCAGTTGTTTTGATTAATGCTGGAATCGGGTTTATAGAAGAGAAAAAAGCAGAAAAAGCTATTGATGCCCTAAAAAAAATGATTGTTTCTTATGCTAAAGTTTATCGCAGTAACACATGGTTAAAGATTCCTGCTTCGCAATTAACTCCAGGAGATATTATTATGCTTGAAGAAGGAGATAAAGTTCCTGCAGATGCCCGTCTTATTGAAGAAAAAGATTTCAGAACACAGGAATCTTCTCTTACAGGAGAAAGTTTTCCAGAAGATAAAAACCTGAAGGTTTTATCTGAGCGTGTTGCCATTGCTGATAGAAAAAACATGGTTTTTATGTCCACTTTTGCAGTATCTGGCACTGCTAAAGCAGTTGTTGTTGCTACTGCTGAACAAACAGCAATAGGACAAGTTGCCAAATCTCTTCAAGAGGTTATTCAGCCAAAACTGCATTTTCAAGAAAAAGTTTCACAACTTGCATTGCAGATGGCAATTTTTGCAATACTTGGTGCGTTCTTAACTTTTATTATAGGGTATTTTTTTAGGGGCTCAGAGTTTATTGAAATATTCTTGTTTACAATTGCTTCTTTGGTTTCAGGAATTCCAGAAGGATTGCCTGCAGTATTAATAATCGTGCTTGCAATTAGCGCGAGAAGAATGGCAAAGAGAAATGCATTTGTAAGGCATTTGCCGTCTGTAGAAACTGTTGGTGTGGTAACAGTTATTGCAACAGATAAAACAGGAACCCTAACACAAAATTCAATAGTTGTTGAGAAAATAATAAATTCTGAAAACGAAATTGATATTACAGGAGATGGCTGGCTTCCTATAGGAAGATTTATGATAAACAAAAACCCGATTAACCCTTTGGTTTTTCCAATAACTGAAAAATTAATCCACATCTCTGCTTTATGTAATAAAAGCAAACTCTTAAGGCAAGATGGCAATTATGAAGTGATTGGTGATCCAACAGAAGCTGCATTGCTTGTTCTTGCTAAAAAAGCAGGGTTAAGTAGAGAAGAACTTGTAAATAATGAAAAGATTATTGATGATTTTCCATTTAACTCTGACTTGAAGTTCAGGGCAAGTCTTATAAAAACGAAATCAACAGGAAAAAAACAGCTTTATGTTGTAGGTGCATTTGAAGCAGTTATACATAGGTCAGAGCATATTTTAAACGAAGGCGGAAAAATAAAGCTAACTAAAAATATTAGTGAGCAGTTTTTAAAAAAAGCAGAGCAGCTTTCAGCAAAAGGATTTAGAGTTCTTGCATTAGCTTATAAAGACATTCCTGTAACAACTAATTCGGTAAATCAGGAGCTTGTGAATAATGTAGTTTTAGTTGGATTAGTAGCAATGAAAGACCCGCTAAGGCCAGAAGTTAAGAAAGCAATTGAAAAAGCAAGAAACGCAGGCATAAGGATAATTATGAAAACAGGAGACCATAAAGAAACTGCTTTGGCTATAGCAAAAGAAATCGGGTTGGTTGGGGCAAAAACAAAAGCCTTGACAGAAGAAGAATTGGAAAAAATGTCAGAGCATGAATTTAGGCAGGCAGTCAAAGAAGTTAATGTTTTTGCAAGAGTTACTCCAAAGATGAAGCTTAAAATTGTTAAAACTTTGCAGGAGTGTGGAGAAATTGTTGCAATGACAGGGGATGGTGTAAATGATGCTCCAGCTTTAAAAAGAGCAGATGTTGGAATTTCAATGGGCATAATAGGAACAGATGTTGCCCGTGAATCTTCAGAGATTATTTTAGCCGATGACAATTTTGCTTCAATAATTAATGCAGTTGAAGAAGGAAGAACTGTTTTTAGGAATGTTAAAAGAACAAGTTTTTTTCTTGTAACTACAAATGTTGCAGAAGCTACCACAATCATAGGCTCAATTCTTGTTGGTTTGCCTTTGCCACTTTTACCAGTTCAGCTTCTTTATGTTAATTTAGTTACAGATACATTTAACGGAATTGCTCTGGCTACAGAACCAACCCATGAAGATATTCTAACTCAGCCCCCAAAAAACAAAAAAGAAAAAATACTCAATAAAGAAATAATTCCTTTCTTGTTGCTAATGGTTGGGCTGATGGTTTTAGGAACCCTGCCTTTATTTTATTATTATCTTCAGCAAGGATTAGACAAGGCAAGAACAATAGCTTTTACAGCAATGGCAATGTTTCAATTATTCAATGTGTATAATATGCGCTCTATAAAAAGTTCAATATTCAAACTTGGAGTATTGTCAAATAAATGGGTAAATTACTCGATTATAAGTTCAGTGATTTTAATGCTGTTTGTAATCTATATTCCTTTTTTTCAAAGAATTTTCAGTTTTGTGCCTCTTGGTTTAAGTGAGTTTTTGCTTGTAACAGTTGTTTCAGCCTCGGTTTTAGTTGCAGGAGAGGTTTATAAGATGATTAAGCATAAACAACAAGCTAAATAAACACAAACACTTAAAAAATCCATATGTTTAATAAAATAAGAGAAAATGAGAGCAGGGTTTATAACAAAGAGAGGTTAGCAATAGATATTAAGATAGGTATTAACTTAGGCAGTTTTATTATTTATTTAAAAGTTATTCAAAGATAGATGTATTAAACAATAAAAAGTAGCAATAAATTAACATTAAAATGCGTGTAGCAATCAATGGTTTGGGTAGAATAGGAAGATTAGTATTAAAAATTGGGCTTGAAAAAGGAGTGAATTTTGTAGCAATAAATGATTTAAGTGATACTAAAATTCTTGCTTATCTTTTGCAATATGATAGTGTTTATGGTAAATATAATAAAAAAGTAACTGCTGGAAAAGGATTTTTAAAAATCGGGAGTAAAAAAATAAAAGTCTTTTCTGAAAAAGATCCTGAAAATCTTCCTTGGGATGAACTGAAAGTTGATGTTGTTGTTGAGTCAACAGGTTTTTTTACAAATAGGCAAGGAGCTGAAAAACACATTAGAGCAGGCGCAAAAAAAGTCTTAATTTCTGCGCCAGCAAAAGAGCATGATATAACCATTGTTCCAGGAGTTAATGAAGACAGTTTGAAAAAAGAACATACAATTATCTCAATGGCTTCTTGCACAACAAATTGCTTGGCTCCAATTGCAAAACTTTTAGATGATGCTTATGGAATTAAACGAAGTTTTATGACAACTATTCACGCATATACAAGTACACAGAATATTGTTGACGGCACCAACATAAAATTTAGAAGAGGAAGAGCAGGTGCAATTAATCTTATTCCAACAACAACTGGAGCAACAACCGCAGTAATTGAAGCTATTCCAAAACTTAGGGAGAAAATTGACGGATTAGCAATTCGTGCGCCTATTGCTTGCGGAAGCATAGTGGATTTTGTAGCTGAATTAAACAAAAATGTTACAAAAGAGCAGGTTAACAAATTATTTAAAAATGCAGCAAAAGGAAAGATGAAAGGAGTTCTTGAGTATACTGAAGACGAGTTAGTTTCCAGCGATATTATTGGTGATCCTCACTCTTCTATTATTGACGGACTTTCCACACAAGCGCACGGAAATTTAGTAAAAGTTCTTTCATGGTATGATAATGAGTATGGTTATAGTACCAGGATGATTGATTTGATAAAGATGCTGGGAAGGTTTTTGTGAAGAAAGATGTAGGATGATGAATTAATAAGATAATAAAATTATAAAACAAAATAATAAATTTTTGATAACTATGAAGGTCAAAAAAAGCACAAGACATTCAAAAATAACTGGTAACTTTTGCGAAAATGTTATTTTGTATTGGTTATCAAAATATGGGTTTGAATGCGCAAATGTGGATCACACAGGTATTGATATTATTGTGCGCAATCCACACACCAATGAAGTTATGGGAATTTCTGTGAAAGGTAGAAGTAGAAATGAGGGTAAAGAAGGAACTTCTGTAAGTATCCTCAATGACAATTTTGATAAAATTAAAAAAGCGTGCAACGCATTCAATTGTATTCCATATTTTGCAGTAGTCGTTGATGAAAAGGATAAGCTATATGCTTTTATTTTATCAATGGAACATTTACTAAAACTATTTCCAAAAGGAAATCGTGTTTGTTCATGGAAAATGACTGGAAAATATATTGCAAAATACTACCGAGACTCGAATATAATAATATTTGAATTTGATTACAAAACTCATAATTGGTGGAAATAAATTCTGGTGCCATGAAAATTATTCTCCCCCACTTTGTTCGCTCGGTCACGCCTTGCAGGCTCTCGCCTTTGGCTCGGGACAGATAACACTGATTAAATCCAATAATTAAAATCGCTCAGTGTAGATTTCCTCGCCTTTTTGAGTTAAAGTCCAAATTCCATCTTTGTCAACTTGTGCTAACTTTAACTCTTTAAATTTTTGCAAAATTCTTTCAACTTCTTCTCTATTCATATTTATATGAGAAGAAATTCCAATTATCCAACCCGGCTCTTCTCCTACGCCCTTAATCACAAGAATTTCCTCATTTGTTAATTTCATAATTGTTGAAATAATTTTGATTATATAAATGATGCGATTTTACTAATTCAGGGTTATTGTCAATCTTTTTTATTTGTTTTTTATTTATAAATAAATTTATCTCTTTTTTCAAATATTCTTTGTCCAAAAATAATTTATCAATATTCATCTAAAATTACCTCGTAAAAGTTTTGTTCTTTGTATATAGGAAAGCCAATTTTTCTTGATTGTATGATTACATCATCTTTATTTTGTATAAATTGTTCTATTGTTGCCTGAAAAAGGGATAGTGGATGTTTTGAGGTTATTTCAGCTTCCTTTTTGTTTGCAGTTAAATCTGCCTTTTTATTACTTATTATTAAGATGTCTATATCGCTTCCTTTTTGCTCTTCTTTCTTAGATGTTGAGCCAAACAGGACTATAGTGTAGATCTCTTTAGGGATATTTCTTAAGAAGTTTCTTAGTGGGGCTCTTACTCCAATGTTTAGATTATTGAATGTTTGTATTGCTATTTCTGAGAACTTTAGGGCAAAGATTTTTTTATCTTTTAGTTTGTAGAACGTGTTTGATTTGGTTTTTTCTTGGGTTACTATATTATCTTTTAAGAGCTTATTTAAGGTATTTGTTAAAGAGCTGTCTGAGAGTTTTGAGAGTTCTTTTATCTGGTTGAAGTACAAACTATTCTTTTTACTTTCAAAATAGGACCTATAAATCTTATCTTCAGGCTTCATTTTAATTATTACAAACGCTCAATATTTATAAATGCTTCTGTTTTTGGAGTAAATGCTTCTGTTTTTGTAGTTGTTGTTTTCATTTGGATGCCAACTCCTTGATAATTTTCTTGCATTTTTCTATTGCTTGTTTTGCGGTTTCATAATCCATTCTGTTTCCATAATAAGTAAGGGAATTTCTTTTATACCTTAAGTCATCAAATAATATATACAAATCCTCTCTTTTTAGAACATCTCTTAAATAATAACCTAAGCAGAGATGATTCAAAATATTAAATCCTTTTTTGAAAGCCATTGCCTGCAATAGTTCAATTAGAGAAGTATAATAATCTTCAAATATAAAATTGCAGTTTTTTTCATTTATTTCCTTTATCAAGATTATTCTTTCTTTTGCAGTATCTGCCAATGATTCTGC
>JAGVXI010000007.1 GCA_018303855.1 Candidatus Pacearchaeota archaeon | reverse complement strand
CAGACTTTGAAAGAGCTTTGTCGTATGTACAGAATCAAGAGTTGCATCATTCAATTCACTAGGACGCTGTCGCCTTTAGGCGAACAGAGGATGTCACAAATTATCTTTTTAATGAATAGATATGGGTGAAGATAAAAACAGGATGAAAATGGCTATCATTTCTGGGGCTTCCAATGCAATAAGGTATAAAGAGAAAAATCCCGGAGCAACAGAGGAAGAAGTTATAAAACATGTTACAAAAGAAGTGGAAAAGATTCTTAAGGAAATAGATAAATAGCTCTTGATTTCATTCAAAATCTAAAAGTTGCCTCTAAAATTGCGGGAATATTATATAAGGTTACCACTCCCAACTTTTCTAATAACATGTTTTTTAAACCATATAACTCTTTTTAATTCATGCGTTCGTAGCTCAGCCTGGATAGAGCATCAGGTTCCTAACCTGGGGGTCGTAGGTTCAAATCCTATCGAGCGCACTTTATAATTATCAAAAAAGAAAATTATTTAATGAGGGAAATATACTTTATTTATTGTTTATATGGGAAGAAAAAAGAAGATACTTGTGGGCATTGTAATCTTCATGATTCTGATGGTAATCATCCTCTATTCTTCTTTAGTTTCTTCAAAAACAATTAAATCTTTGTTGCATGTTGATTCAGGGGATGTTGAAGTTAATGGTAAAAAAGTAACTAAAGATATTACATTAAATGAGGGAGACTTAATAGAAACTTTGGGTAATGGGGTTGCAACATTGATCCTTTATGAAAGTGTAATTATAAATGTAGATCCAAATACAAAAATTACTTTAGATGAGCTATCTAAAAAATATCCAAAAATAAGTCAAGAAGGAGGAGAAACTTGGAACAAATTTACAAAAATGCTTGGTGTTGTATCTTATGATAATCAAATTGGGAATAGCATAGCTTCTGTAAGGGCAACATTCTTTGGTTTTAAAGAAGATAAAATAATTGTAGGTGAAGGCAAGGTTGTCTTTTCTTTTAATGATGCAACTTATAACGTAGATGAGTTCAATGTAATAGAAAATGTTGATGGGAGAATAATCCAAAGAAAAGCAACAAAACAAGAGCTCTATGAAATAAAAATACGTATGGAGAAATCAATTGAGTCCTTAAAGTACTTAAGGAGTTTGGAGATAGATAAGAAAACACTTTTAGTGAGCGTTATAAAGTCCACTCAAGGTTTAACAGATGAAGACATACAAAGAAATTTGGGAGATGTAGATAATGAGCTCTTAGATATAGATGAATTGGCTGAGAAATCACCAATAAAGATAGAATCAATAGAAAAGATAGTTGCTATTACCAAAAGTATTCAACAGATGAAAGAAAGTATAAAAAAAATTGATTCTCAACTATAATGAGATTGTTAATTAAAAAACCATCAAGATTAGGATTAGTAGTTTTTTTCTTCTTAATTATACTCTTTAGTCTATTGATTTTGTCCAATTCATTATCGCATTTTCGTTCAATTTTGTCAGATAATCTTCATGGAGGTAAAAAACCCTTAGAAAATATAATCATTGTAAAAATAGATGATTATAGCATAGAAAAAATAGGCAAATGGCCATGGGATAGAAGTATTTTTGCCGAGCTTTTAAAAAAAACAGAAGATGCTAAAATTATTGGTTTAGACTTGTCTTTATTTGAACCAAGCAGTAATGATAAATCTTTAATAAAAGCATTAAAAGAGATGAATAATGTAGTTTTAGCTTCCGAGTTAACAGAAGAAGGGTTAAATGCTCCAATATTTAATTTGCCCCATCATGGATATGTCAATTTAAACGCAGATAGTGATGGTGTTATAAGGAGCATTGAAAAATATGATGTTGATTATCTTCCTTTTTCTTTTGCTATCTACAAGTTTGGATGGAATGAAAGAGCTTTGTTTGAAAATAAAAAATTCTTCATCAATTTTATCTCCAAACCAGAATCATTTAGTTTTATAAACGCGTACGACTTGTTAGATAGTAATCCTAACTTTAAAGATAAAATTGTGTTGATAGGAGTTACTGCTCCGAATTTGCACGATGCCTACTTTGTTCCAACTTCTAATGGGGTTGCAATGAGCGGAGTAGAGATTCATGCAAATATACTGCAAAATTTAATCTTAGATAATTTTGTTGAAAAACAAAGCAGGATAAGTATACTTTTATTTGTTTTTTTTGCAGGAATATTCGGAATGTTTTTACTATCTCAGATAAGAATTAATTATACTATCCCAATTGTTTTAATCTTATTGCTTGCTTATATATTAAATAGCATAATTATATTCTCCAGATTTAATTATCTATTAGACTTATTTTTCTTTCCTATTGCACTGCTGTCTTTTACAGGTGCAGGAATAGGGGTTAACTATCTGGAAGAAAAGAAGCAAAATTTGCATATAGTCAACGCTTTTGGAAAATATGTAAACAAAGATCTTTTAAAAGAAATTCTGAGCAGAAAACGAGAATTAAGGCTTTGGGGGGAGAAAAAGAACATTACTGTCTTTTTTAGCGATATAAGGGGTTTTACAACCTTAAGTGAGAAGATTAATCCAGAAGATCTTGTTTCTTTAATGAATTACTATCTGACTGAAATGACTAAAATAATTTTAAAAAATAAAGGAACAGTTGATAAGTTCATCGGAGATGCAATAATGGCTTTTTGGAATGCCCCTATAGAAGAAAAGGATCATTCTTACCTGGCTTGTAAAACTGCAGTAGAACAAATACAGATTTTAGAAAGAATAAATAAAGAATTGTCAAGAAAAAATCTTCCATCCATTAAAATTGGGATTGGAATTAACACAGGAGAGGCAATTATAGGAAATATGGGAAGCGAAGAGAGATTTGATTATACTGCAATAGGAGATAATGTGAATATAGCGTCAAGATTAGAGGGCTTAACAAAGCAATATAAGTCTAATATTATTATCTCAGAATCAACATATAATGCAGTTAAAAACAGATTAAAGTGCAAAAAAATCGGTTTGGTTAATGTAAAAGGAAAAAAATTACCTGTTAACATTTATGAGCTTATTGTAAGATAATATTCTTTAAGAGAAGTACAGCAAACCTTTAAAACATATTAATTTTTATACTACCAGTGCGCTGGTAGTTTAGTGGCAGAATCTCTGCCTTCCATAAAAGTTTATTTGAAGTAAGCAGATGACCCGGGTTCGAGTCCCGGCCGGCGCATTTATATTAAAATGACAGAGCAAGAAGAAAAGCGGGAATCTATATTAAAAGAAGCAGAAAAGGAAGTAGGAGAAAGTATAGAAACGCAAAAACAAGTAAAGAAGGATAAGATGTCAGAAGAAAAAAGACAAGCAAAGCAAAAACCAGTCTTAGAAAAAAAAGAAAGTCCTTTGCCAAAAGATGCTAGAAGTTTTCACGCAAAATATCATAAATTATTGCTGCTTATACCTCTTGCAATTCTTGTTTTTTGTTTAATCTACATGTTCAATTTTTACAATCAAAATGGGGATTTTTTCGCAAAAGACATCTCTTTAACAGGAGGAACTAGTGTTACAATTTTTGGGGAGATAGATTTAATTAAGCTAAAACAAGAGCTTGCTTCTAAACTAAATGAGATTGATACCAGAGAGATTTATGATTTAATAACTAAAGAGCAAAAAGCAATAATTATTGAAACAAAATCTGATTCTGGGCAAACTAAGCAAATTCTCGAAGATTATTTGGGCTATCAGTTAACAGAGCAAAATAGCAGTTTTGAATTTACTGGCTCTGCATTAAGCCAAAATTTCTACAATCAATTGATGCTGGCAATATTACTTGCTTTTATTTTTATGGCAATAGTTGTTTTTATAATCTTTAGAACATTTATTCCAAGCAGTGCAGTAATTATTTCAGCCTTTGCAGATATTATCATGACTTTGGTTTTTGTTAACTTCTTTGGAATGGAAATGTCCTCTGCTGGTATAATTGCTTTTTTGATGCTTATTGGTTATTCAGTTGATACTGATATATTGCTAACAAACAGATTGCTTAAAACTCATGAAGAACCAATCGGGCAAAAACTTTTTGAGGCATTTAAAACAGGAATGACTATGACTCTTACATCCTTGGGTGCAGTTGCTGTAGCACTTCTTGTTGTCAGATCATTCTCCCCTATCTTGTCTCAAATTTTTACAATATTAGTAATAGGATTATTTTTTGATGTATTTAACACATGGGTAACTAATGCTTCTATATTAAGATGGTATGTTGAATCAAAGGAAAAAAGGGAAATTGGAGGGGTGAAAAAATGAAAACCAAATTAACTTGGAAAATATGGCTATTGATTATTGTAGTAGGACTATCCCTTATCTCAATTTTTGGTTTTCCTCCAGCTTTTTTGAACAATGGCGTTTTGATTAAGCATGTAGATTCAAATTCAACAGCATTTGAACAAGGTTTAAGACCAGGTCAAGTAATTGAAGCTATTGACGGACGGGAAATAAACAATGCAGATGATTTTTCAAATATTATCAGGGAAAAATTCCTAACAGATGAAAAGATAAAAATCTCAATCCAAACAAAAGATGCCGAATACATCTTATTCACTAACCAACCTCCACAAATAATTGTTTCAGATATTTCAAAAACAAATATAAAACTTGGATTAGACTTATCAGGAGGAGCAAGAGCCTTAATTCAAGCAGAGAATAAATCACTTTCTTTTGAAGAAACAGAGGATTTAAAGCAGGTTGTAAACAATAGGCTAAATGTATATGGGCTTGAGGATATAACTGCCAAAGTTGTTTCTGATTTATCAGGTAACTATTACCTGTTGGTTGAGATTGCTGGCGCAACCCCTAAAGACTTAGAGGATCTGGTTTCAAAACAAGGGAAGTTTGAAGCAAAAATAGGAAATGAAACTATTTTTATTGGTGGAGAAAGGGACGTAACTTCTGTTTGTAGAAATGATCCTACTTGCGCAGGCATAGAACTATGTGATCAGGCTAGTGAAGGTAATTATTTTTGCAACTTTAATTTTGTAATTTATTTAAGTGAAGAAGCAGCACAAAGACATGCTGACATCACAAAAAATTTAGGAGTAAATGTAACGACTCAAGGAAGATATCTTTCACAAAAACTTGATTTATATGTTGATGACATTCTTGTAGACAGTCTTTTAATTAGTGAAGGACTTAAAGGCAGAGTCACAACTCAAATACAAATTCAGGGACCTGGAACAGGTACAACAATAGAAGAGGCTAAATTAGATGCAGAAGATTCAATGAATAAACTTCAAACAATCTTGATTACAGGAAGTTTGCCATTTAAGCTTGAGATTATAAAATTAGACACAATCTCCCCAACATTAGGTAAAGATTTTATTAAAACAATACTCTTAGCAGGTATTGGAGCATTGCTTGCTGTTTCTTTGATTATTTTTATGAGATACAGGAAGATTAAAACTTCTTTTGCTTTATTGTCCACTAGTTTGTCAGAGATTATAATAATTCTTGGCATTGCATCATTTATTAGTTGGAATTTGGATCTTCCAAGCATTGCAGGAATTTTGGCTACTGTAGGAACAGGAATTGATCAGCAAATTATTGTGCTAGATGAATCAAGGAGAAGCAAATTTTTAAGCTTAGTTCAAAGACTTAAAAGAGCTTTTGCAACTATTTTAGGAGCATATTTTACTGCTTCTGTATCATTACTCCCATTACTTTGGGCAGGTGCAGGGCTTTTAAAGGGATTTGCAATAACAACACTTATTGGCATAACTGCAGGTATCCTAGTTACAAGGCCAGCATTTACAGATATAGTTAAAAAAATTGAAGAATGATAAAAAGATAAAAAATGCTTCCGCAATATCACATAATTCTTGGGGCTGTTTTTTCAATAATGCTCTTTTTAATTTTCCCACAAGGAGTTGGCTTAATAGGTGCAATAATATTCTTTCTTTCCAGTTTTCTAATAGACATAGATCATTATACAGGATACGTTATTAAGAAAAAAGATTGGAGTTTGAAAAATGCTATAAGCTGGCACATGAAAATGCGTCAAAAACTTCTTTCTCTTCCAAGAAAGCAAAGAAATAAATTTTATGGAATGTTATGTCATTTGCATAGCATTGAATTATTATTAGTTTTACTGTCCGCTTCAATATTTATTTCACAATATCTCTTATTTGTTGCGTTGGGTTTTGCTTTTCATATGCTTACTGATATTTTATACCAACCAACTTACTGGGACAGATTTGATAAAATATCCTTAATTTTTGATTATTTTAAATACAAAAAATTAAAGAATTTGGAAGATATTTAAACTATTAGTTAAAATGAGTTATTTTAAAAGTATAAAAAGATTTGTGGGGTATAATGTTGCTGCAGGCATAGCAAGCTTATTTGATATTTTTATTCTATGGTTTTTAACAGAATTTGCAGGCATTTTTTATCTAATTTCAGCAACCATCTCTTTTATTATTGGCACTTCTGTTAATTATATAATAAGTAGGGTTTGGGTTTTTAAAGGAACTAAAGCAAGATTATTTGGTGGATTTATTTCATTTGCATTAGTTGGTATTAGCAGTTTAATTTTAACAATTTTATTAATGGCTTTTTTAGTTGAAATAACTGGCATTTATTACTTAATAGCCAGGATTATCTCCCTGGTTATTACTGTTTTTTGGAGCTATACCTTAGTCTCTTTAATTACTTTCAAACAACCCTTGCTTAAGTAAATAAGTATATCTTAGCTTAATAATCTTCTTAAAGCCTAAGTTATATGCCTGTTTATGGCAAAGTTACCAAAATTATCCTTGATCATCCCCGTCTATAATGAAGGTGAAAATATTATAATTTTGTATTCAGAATTAAAGCAAGTAATTAAAGAACTTATAAACAGCAAGATAATTGGAAACTACGAGATTATCTTTATAAATGATGGTTCTAAGGATAATACCCAGGCAATTCTTGAAGAGATAAATAAAATAGACAAGCATCTCAAATTTGTTCAGTTTAGAAGGAATTTTGGACAAACTCCTGCTCTCAAAGCAGGTTTTGATTTTTGCACAGGAGATTTAATTGTTACAATGGATGGGGATTTGCAAAATGACGCAAGGGATATCCCAAGGCTTATAAAAAAATTACAGCAAGGTTATGATGTTGTTTCTGGCTGGCGTTTTAAAAGAAAAGACACTCTTTTTAAAAAACTAAGTTCACAAATAATGAACAATCTTAGAAGGAGGATTATTGGTGACCATTTGCATGATTATGGCTGTTCTTTAAAAATCTATAAAAAAGAGTGCATCAAAGATTTAGAACTTTTTGGCGAGCTTCACAGGTATATTACTGCTTATCTCTATATTAAAGGGTATGAAATTGGTGAGCTTCCCGTTAATCATCGATTAAGAAAATTTGGCAAAACAAAATACACTTTTAAAAGAGGATTAAATGGCATTCTTGATTTATTTTACTTAAAGTTCTGGGCAACTTATTCAAATAAGCCATTGCATTTTTTTGGCAGGATTGGGTTCTATCAGTGGATTTTAGCTTTTTTAATCTTAATTGAGCAGATAATTAAGGCAAATATTGTGAAGGCATTGGAATTGGGACCGTTATTAATGCTTGCGGCTGTTTTAGGAATTTCTGGCTTACTTTTTATTGTATTTGGATTTTTGTCAGAAGTTATAACACGTTCTTATTACAAAGATATTAAAATATATAATATCAGGAAAAAATCTGAATAAATTAAGATGTGCGGAATAACAGGATTCAACTGGCAAGATGTTTCTTTATTAAATAAAACTCTGAAATCTATTGAGCATCGCGGACCAGATGATTTTGGGAAATTTCAAGATAAAAATATTTCTCTCGGGCATAGGAGACTTGCAATAATTGATTTATCAACATCAGGAAAACAGCCAATGTCAAACGAAGATGCTACAATTTGGATTGTATTTAATGGGGAGATTTATAACTATAAAGAGCTTAGGCAGGAACTTGAGCAAAAAAACCACAAATTTAAATCAAATACAGACACAGAAGTCATAATACATCTTTATGAGCAAGAAGGATATGGCTGTTTACATAAGTTAAATGGAATGTTTGCTTTTTGCATTTATGACTCTGTAAAAAAAATTATTTTTCTTGCAAGAGACAGAGTTGGCATAAAGCCATTATATTACTGGCTAAATAAAAACAGGTTTATGTTCTGTTCTGAGATTAAAGGAATTTTACAAAATCAGGATATTAAACCAGAAGTTAATCTAGATTCTGTTTCTTCGTTTTTAACATTCAGAGCAAATACAAATGAAGAGTCATGCTTTAAAAATATCTATAAGTTGATGCCTGGAAATTATCTTATTTATGACCTTAAGCAAAGCCGGGTTGTTAAAATTAAGCAATACTGGGATGTGCATTATTCTGAAGAAAATAAAAGCATAAATTATTATCAATATCAATTAAAAAACCTATTACTGGATTCTGTTAAAAAAAGACTAATGTCAGATGTTCCATTTGGGGCATATCTTTCTGGTGGCGTCGATTCAGGAGCAGTTGTTTCTATAATGAGCAAGTTTTGTTCAAAACATGTAGAAACTTTTTCAGTTGGTTTTGAAAATGAGTATGACGAAATCAATGAAGCTAAATTTTTGGCGAATAATCTTAATACCAACCATCATGAATTAATTATAAGGCGGGATTCGATAAAACATCTTCCAAAGATTATTCATCATCTTGATGAACCAATGTCTGATCCAACCTCAATCCCAATTTATCTTTTATCAGAGTATACAAAGAAATATTGCACAGTTATTTTAACCGGTGAAGGAGCTGATGAGGTTTTTGCAGGATACCCTCAATATAAGTTTATGAAAATGCATAAATATTTTGTAAATCAAACCCCCATATTTGCAAGAAAACATTTATCAGATGCTGTCCACTTACTCCCACAAAATGTACTAAATAAGGGATTCACGTATGCTTCAGAACTTGGAGAACAGGGGCTAAAAAGATTCTCTAACTTTCTTAATACAAATGATTATTCAAAGCAATATCTAAATCAGGTTGCAATATTTAATGAACAGGAAAAAAAGGAGTTGTTAATGAAATACAACAGCAATCAATACCATGCTTATAACTTAAAATATTTTAATGCACCTAACAGGTCTTCACTTATTAACAATTGTTTACATCTTGATTTTAAAGAAAACATGGTAGATGATTTGCTTATGAAAATAGATAAGAATACAATGGCTTTTGGGATAGAAGGAAGGGTTCCTTTTCTTGATTACAGAATTATACAGTTAGCATCAAAAATGCCAGTCAATTTAAAACTAAGGGGGTTTACAAAAGATAAATTCATTCTTAGACAAATAACAAAAGGTTTGATTCCAGAGCAAACAAGGCATAGAAAAAAGAAGCATTTTTTTGTTCCAATCAACAGTTGGTTTAAAGACGAGCTTTTGCAATTAAAAGAGGATTTGCTTTCAGAACATTATCTTAAAAAGCAAGGAATTTTTAATCCGGATTATGTCAAAAAAATGAATAAAAGCTTTAATAACTCCAGACTTTTTTATTCAAGGCAGTTGTGGTCTTTAATCAGCTTTCAGATTTGGTATAAATTGTATATAGAAAATGAAACAATCAAAATTTAATTTAGGTTCTCAGGATAGATTTGGTTATGAATGGAGTAAATTTGACAGGATTATCCCCCAGTATGAGTTGCAATTTTTAAAATGGGTTTGCCCTCTCAAGGTTAATGATTTTAAAGGGAAAAAATTACTAGATGCTGGTTGTGGAATAGGTAGAAATTCTTATTGGCCACTTAAATATGGAGCAAAGGAAGTTTTTGCCTTTGATTATGATAAAAGAACAGTTAGTGTTGCAAAAAAAAATCTTTCTCAGTTCAAAAATGTGCATGTAAAGTATGATTCAGTCTATAACATTAGATTTAAGAATAAGTTTGATGTAGCTTTTTCTATAGGGGTTATTCATCATTTAGAACACCCACATAAAGCTGTTCAGAAGTTAGTTGATAGTGTAAAAAAAGGAGGGGTTGTTTTAATATGGGTTTATGGTTATGAGGGTAATGAATGGATTGTGAAGTATGTTAATCCAATAAGAAAAATAACATCTCATTTGCCATTGGAGATAATTAATATATTCACTTATTCAATGTCAGTTCCATTATACGCTTTTGTGAAGCTTTTGCCTCAAAAGCATCCTTATTTGAAGCAACTTTCAAAATTTGAGTTTTGGCATTTACACAGCATAATTTTTGACCAGTTAATACCTAAAATAGCAAATTATTGGACAAAAGAAGAAGCTCTGGGCTTATTACAGAATAAAGGATTAAAGAATATTAAGGCGTATCATGTAAATAATAATTCTTGGACAGTTCTTGGAAGAAAATGAAGCAGATTAAGAAAAACCAGTTAATAGAAAAAAATCATAATTTAAGCAATATAAATGCTCCAACATGGTCAAAGCTCGCCATCTTTATTATTATTATCGGCATATCAATAATAATTTTTACAAGCTATATTGGTTCAGCTGATATTGTTGATTATGCTGGGGTTGCTAAGTTTTTTGCAGGAGACTATCAGGCTAAAATCCGCTCTTCTCATTCTTACTCATACGGCTTTATGAACTTCCCGCTTGTTAAAATTGCTCATAGTTTTATTTTAATGAAAATTATGTCAATTGTTTGGATTATTCTAATTGTCCTAAGCCTTTTTTATATATCAAAAAAAGATAAAAGGTTTTTGTTAATTGCTTTGAGCACTCCAATATTCTGGTATATGGCTCCTTGGATAAGCCCTATACAAATATCTAGCCTGTTTTTTCTATGGGCATATTATTTTATCAGGGAGTATGATGAAGAAAATAAAGTTAGGTATCTAATTTATTCAGCGTTGTTTGCTGGCATATCTTTAATATTCTGGGATCCTATATTATTGTTTATTGTTTTGTTAATTATATGTTTTTTATACAATAAAAAACTATTTCATGCAGTACTGTTTGCTGTTTTTCTTTTTATTGGACTCGCACCAAGGTTAATCTTAGATCAAATTTTGTTTAATTTTGCATTTTACAGCCTTGTAAAGACTTTTGCAGGCGGTTTTGTGAATTCTTTATGGAAAGGAGTAACAGGAGAAAGAGGGCATGCCAGTTTTAGCTTAATTAATTCTTTATTTATTCTGGTAATGCTCCCATTATATTCTTATCTTATTTTAAACAGAAAGAATTATAAACAGAGCAATAAATCAGTAATCTTTATTATTCTGTCAGTTATTCTTATACTAAAATTTCCTCAAATTAGATACACTTTAGCTATTGTTCCAATAATACTGCTTAATGTATTCCCATCTTTAACAAACAAACAATTTAAAATTCAGATTACTTATTCACTGGTTATCTCCTTGTTAGTTCTCACTCCTTATCTAATGCAGGTTGGGCATACAACAAATGCTCCAGAATTACAGTCATTTATAATTAACTTTGGACATTTAGAGATTTCAGATGAAATTGTAGATAAAGTTGTTGAACAAGATTTAATAAATATCTCTCATGATTTCCCAAATCAGACATTTGTAGTTGGTAATTTAGACGATTCCTATATGTATCCAGCAATGGCTTATTGGGGTGAAGATATAAAAGAATTTGTGAGCATACAAGATTATAATTTAGCTATGGAAGGAAAGGCTATAATTTTTGAAAAAGAATTTCACCCAATTCCTAATATAAATGACAGGAGAGAGATATGGATTAAAGGAGGCATAAGTAAAACTTCTGATGACAAAACAGACTACAATGCAATAAATTTCGCCATTTCAGAAGAATCCGAAATTGATTTAAATGGCTTTAAGCTGATAAAATCATATAAAAAGCTAAATGTTTTTGACAAAAGAATAAACTAATATGGTTACTCAAAAAAAAGAAGGAGCTGTTGAAAGAACAGTTGATTTTTTGTTTAAAGAAGAAAATAACAGATACATCCTGCTACTGTTTGTTATTGGACTTGTTTTGCGTTTATTTATCTCTCTCAGAATTCCTTTTGGAGCCGATGAAATGGGTTATGCTGTTCATAGTATTGGGTTCATTGATTCAGGCAAATTGCAGATACATGACCAAGATGGAGTTTGGTTTTTTTTATCAGATTTATTTATGAATTTGCTGGGGGTAAATGTTTTAGGCTTGAGGTTTTTAGCTGTTTTATTTGGCAGTTTGTCAATAATCCTTATTTATTTGGTGGGTAAGGAAGTATTTGACAAGCAGGTTGCGCTGATTGCTGCTTTTCTTTTAACAGTTTCATCTTACAGTATTCTAATCAGCATAGGTTCAATGGATGTCCCAATGGCATTTTTTTCATTATTTAGCATGTATTTCTTAATTTTGTTTTTTAAAACAAACAGTAGCAAGTATTTTGTCTTTACTTGGATAAGCTTAGGAATAGCAATAATGATTAAGCAAATAGCCTTGTTGTTCATACCTGCTTTTATTCTTTTTTCTCTTTTTTATAACAAAAAGAACAATAATTCCTGGAAAATAAGCCAGTTAATTTATGCCGCTTTAATAATTGTTTTAATGGTAACCCCTGTGCTTGCGTACAACCATCTTTTGTACAAAGATAAAGGATTAGTAGACATGCAATTTTCAAGATTTTTTGGTATAGCAGAAGAAAAATACCAGGATATATCCGCCACATTAAAACCATTTAGTCTTAAAACTCTTTTAATTTCTCATGATGGTGATATTCCTGGATTTTTAATAGCATTAAAATTTATCTATTCTTTTGAATCCCTCTTTATCTCTTTATTTGCTGTTCTCGGTATTTTTATTGTTGTAAGTTCAAAAAGGCAATTTAAATGGCTTTTATTTTTATCTCTGTTGTTTCCTTTTATTTTCTTAGCAGGCACATCCCTATTGTCTAATCATTTTGTATTCACTGCTTTTTTCTTATCCTTATTTTCTGCCAAAGGCATTGATTTTTTATCAGACAAATTCAAAGAGCCAGGAAATAAAAAACGCATTATTTTCATTATCCTGATTTTAGTTATATTCTCAAGCGCTTTTCAAGTATACCAGTATAACAATAATGGATTTTTTGGTAAAAATGAAATTGCACAAATGATTGATTTTAAGGATGAAGAAATTCCAGATACTTCTTTAGTAATCGTTGATAGCAGAATTTATAGGGGAAGAATAGCCTTTATGTTTTGGGACCGGCATTATCTGGAAACAAATTATTTTCAGAATTTAGTTCAACTTCAAAATGAATTTCCAGATAACTTAGAGCCATATCAGACTTATTTTGTTGAAGCTGTTACAGATGATAGCGGATGGGGTTCTATTAAATATCAGCCAGAATTTAACCAAACAACTGAGCAGATAGTTGATTTTTTTAAGCAAGGAGGTAAATTAATAAAAACAATAAATGATTCGCAGGGGAATCCCCACTTTGCAGTTTATTGGGGGTATTTGGATCTGCCTAAAGGGATACAAGAGTTGGCAGATACAACTCACAGTTTTTTCTTTTATCCTTTAGAATATAAGCCAAAAGAAGAAGTATTTGACAATTATCAACTATATACTCTTCCAGACACTTTATTGGACAAACTTGCACACATCATTCTTTATACAGAAGTAATTCTTGCTCTTTTGTCAATACCTTTTATCTTTTATTTGTTATTTAAAAAAACTTAATAATCTAGAGCTTAACATGGAACTTTCAATAATTATGCCTGTCTATAATGAAGAAAGAACTTTGGAAAAGATAGTTAGCCGTGTGCAAAAAGCCAAGATCTCAAAGGTTAAAAAAGAGATTGTTATAGTAAATGATGCTAGTAAGGATAATACTGAAAAAGTTATAAAGCAATTAAAAAAGAGATATAAAAACATTAAATCATTTTCTCATGCCAAAAATAAAGGCAAAGGGGCTGCTATACAAACAGCTTTAAAGCATATATCTGGGGGCATTATTGTTATTCAAGATGGCGATACAGAGTATAATCCAGAAGATTTTAAACGACTTATCCAGCCAATTCTGGATAATCAAGTTAAAGTAGTATATGGTTCTAGAATGTTAGGCAATCGAACAGGTTTTGTATTCTACTCTTATTATTTTGGGAACAAATTTTTGACATTACTTACAAGAATTTTATATCAGCAAAAAATAACAGATATGGAAACTTGCTATAAAATGATGTCAAGAGAGGTAATTGACAAAATACAGCCTTTAGAATCAAATAGGTTTGATATTGAGCCAGAGATTACTGCAAAGATAATAAAAAATGGGTATAAAATTCTTGAAATACCTATAAACTACAACTGCAGGAGTTTTGAGCAAGGAAAAAAAATCAGGTGGCAGGACGGAATAATAGCAATCTATAAGCTTTTTAAGTATAGGTTTTTTAATTAATATGCAAAAACCTATTGGTTTGGTTTTATTAGTTAGTTATTACAAGTTATTTATGAGTAATTTGTTTAAATAAAGTTAATTTAATGCCTTTTAATTATATATCTTCCTACACTTATTAAGCTATGTTGATTAAATTTCTTTTTATCATCTCTCAATTTATTATAGCTCTTTAATAAATCAGCCAGTTTTATCTTTATACAACGGCAAATTGCCAATTTTTAAATAAACTTTGATAAACGTATCAATAAAGATAAATGGTAGAACTATTGACATAAATATCAAATATGGGATAGCGAGATTGAATAAAATTGCCCAAAATATTAAAGAAAAAGGCTGATTTGGTCGCATTAATTCTCCAATATAGATTTTAAGCTTTTTATTTAAATTATCTTTTGTTTGCAAATATTCAGAAGTTTTATCTAGATTCTCTTTTTTCTTAAGCAAGTCAAATCTATTAAATGCTAACATTGTTTCATAAACCTTGAGTTTTGTTATGTTATCAAATAAAAATAAAAAAGAGCACCAAATTCCCAAATAAAAATATAGAGTATTTTTTGTCATAACAAACAAGCCAATTCCTAAAGCAAGCATCAACAATGCTCTATGGATATAATGCCAAAAAAAATCTAGATATAAACCGCCAATTGTGCTATTTTTTCTTGCTCTCGCAACAGAACCGTCAATGTGGTCTATTAATAAGGAAAATTGAAAAATTATAATACCAATTAAAAAATTCCAGTATCCCCCTAGGGCTATAAAGAAAATTCCAACTAAAGCTAAAATTCCCCACATAAAAGTTATCTGATTTGCCGTAAAAGGCAAAAAATTAATAAAAATATATGAAAAAGGAAGCGAGGCATAAGATAACACCCGCATATTCCATGGAAATTTCGCATGATTTCTTGTTGCATTAATCTCTTTTAAACTCATTTTTTGTTTCATTTCAATAACACAAAAAGCGCGTTTATAAGTTTTGTGAAGTTTTGTTATGTTAGCCAAAATATTTTTAATAAAAAACCTTCATTATATATTTGTTTGTATCCTATTAGCCCATGCCAGATAATTTAACTAAAACTACTAATGATTAAAACAATTATCTAAACTTTTAATGTGGTTTTTCATAATTAGTTTATGAAACCTTTTCTACAGCAACTCACAAATATATATTTCTATTACATAATCCTTAAATACCACTAGTGGTAATAGTAAGCTATGAAAAAACAGGTGTGGGAAAATAAATATAATAAACAGCTATGTGTAACTATCCCAAAAGGTTCTGGAATAAAATCAGGTGATGTTGTTAGCATTGAAAAAGAAAAAATAAAAAACATTGTTTATAGCTTTGTAGTTGCAGATATGTTTCACTACGGGCATCTTCAACTTTTGGAAAAAGCAAATGAGCTTGCAGATTATCATATTTGCGGGGTTTTAACAGACAAAGGTGCAGTAAGTTATAGAAAAAAACCAATTGCTAATTTTGAGGAACGTAAGGCAATTATCTCTGCCTTAAGGTGTGTGGATAGAGTTATACCACAAACAGATAAAGATCCTACTGTTAACCTTAAAAAAATCCATAATGAATTTAAAGATTCAACAATCATATTAGTTCATGCTTCTAATTGGAAAAATGTTCCTGGAGATGAATTCATTAAAAAAATTAAAGGAAAAATTGTGCGTCCTCCTTATTATGCAAAACTCTCAGATGATAAAATAAAGAGATACATGGAGCAAATTAAAATAAAATGACAGGTAAAATAGTTTATGCTTATGTTGTAGCCGATTTATTGCATATGGGACATGTTCTTTTTTTGGAAAACGCAAAAACATTTGCAGGATCAGACGGAAAGTTGATAGTCGGTGTTTTAACAGATGAAGCAACAATGGAAAAAAAGCCAAAGCCAACACTTCCATTAAGTGAGAGGATGAAACTCGTGCAGTCTTTAAAATGTGTAGATATTACTGTTGCGCAGGATACATACTCCCCATTAAAAAATGTCATGGCAATTAAGCCAGATATCTTAATTGAAAGTTCAAGCCATAGTGAAATGCCTGCTAATGAATATATGATAAGCCAGGGAAAAAAAGTAGTTGCTTTACCATATTATTCTGCGCAAAGTTCAAGTAATATAAAAGAGAGTATTATCAATACTAAAAGACAAATGGATGAATTAAACGTAAACTATTATAAATAAAAAATGACAGGTAAAACTCACATTAAAATTCAAGGCAAAAGAATTCTGTCAGAGCTGAATGATTTAAAAAGGACAACTGAAGCAGCAGCTTCTGAACTTGGGTTTACAGAAGAATTTACCTTAGGGGTTATTGAGGGCACTAAAACAGAAAGAGAAATCATGGATTTTATATGGGCAATGGGAGAGAGATATCCAATAGATCCCTATGATTTAATTATTCCTAAGAATGATACACAAATGGGAGTAAAGATAATGAGGAGAAAAGAATCTGAATTATCAAAGAGAATATTCAATAGAAAAAATAAAGATGGGGAAAAAACCCCTTATTATGAATATAGAGATACAGCAATGTCAAGAACTGCTCCTTTTAAGCCAGAGTGGATAAAAGAGCTTAGGGTTGTTTCAGACAATAATCCTGAAAATCCTGATGTAGCTTATAATAACGGCCATTTCATGCACCAAATGACATTCTTTCTAGGTCCTGCAAATTTTTATTATGATATCTATGGAAAAAAATTCTGCCAAGAAATGAATACTGGAGATTCTAATTACATCACTCCCTTTTTTCCTCATAGTTTTACAAGTAGAAGTAAAGATGAAGAGGCTTTGATAATCGCAGTTACCTTTGGTGGAGAAGTGAGAAGGGCACAAAAAGAAATATATTCGCTAAAATCTCCTTTAGAAAATTTTAAGTTTGATTTTAGGAATCACAATAAAGCTATTTCGGATTTAGTATTACAGCACATGGAAAGCGAAAGGTTAAGTTTTAATAATTTATCATCTATTCTCAAGGAAAATAATTCAAAGATTAATTTATTAAAAATTCTTGACCAGAATTCAGAAAAGTCCATTGATGAGCTTAAAGAATTGGCTTTGTATCTTAATATAGGTTTACGTGACTTGTTAATACCAGGGTACAGGGAAGATGAGGATATTATAATCAAAAGGCATAGTAAAGAAGAAAGTTTTATTTATCCCAATAATAAAAGTCCTCTTTACAAAATAAATACATTGGTCCGAACAGAAAGATTGTCTGAAATGAAGGGATTTGACATTGAAGTGTTAACAAATTCACTAAAAGAACCATCAAGCAAGAATCTTCATTCATACTTTTATAATTATGGAAATAGTCTTGCAGGTTTTTCCTGGTGGGATAATGGTGGTGTTTTCCATGATGAATTAAATTCTGGTGATTCGCTTTACTTAAATCCTAGAATAAAACATGCTTTCTATAATAAAGAGAAAGATAATGCAAAGATTATAGAACTAAGCATCCCTGGAGCTTTAAATCTTCAGACGCAAATAGAACTTTCTGCATTTTCTAATATAGAAAGAGTAGCTTATGAGACTAAAGAATGGTTTAATTAATCTTGAAAATGAATTTACAAACTAAAATTGGGAAAGTTAAAAGCCGAATATTCACACAGCCTTTGCAAGTACCTAAACCAGGTGAAAAAGTTTATGCTCTATCTGGATCAGATGTAGCTGAAATTCTTAGAATTCGAGGGTTAAAAACCGAACTTGATCCAGGAATGGGAGGGGTCAGCCCTCGCCATCTAGATGATATTTTGAAACAGAATAGTGAATTAGTTTCAGTAGATTTAGCATTAACTGCTGGGTGTAACTTCAAATGTGTGTGGTGTTACAGGCCAGGAGATGAATGGGGTAAAATCAAACTTAATTTTGAAAAAATTGCCAGCACTATTGAAGAAGCTGCAAACCTTGGCGTTAAATTTTTTGTTTTAACTGGAGGTGAACCTTTAGTATATAAAGATGGTGATAAAGATTATTTTGATGTTATAAGCAAAATAAATGAAGTTTATTCCGGGGGCAATTTATCAGCCCCAAAAATTTTAACATTTTCTGATGTTGCACTTATTGACGAATATAAAGCCGAGAGACTTGCAGGTTATAAAATTGGTTTGTGTTTAAAAAGAGATTCCCTTAATCATGAGATTCAAGATGGGATACTTGATGCAAAAAATGGGAGCAAAAAAATGGAAAGAGGTTATGAAAACCTTTTTAAAGTTGGATATGGCTCGAATCCAGAATTACCAGTAAGTGTTAATACTGTTCTAGCAAAAGCAATAAAAATTAGTAACGGAAAAATTATTAACACATTGGATACCGCGATAGATCTACATATGTGGATAAGGAGCCACGGAATGGAGCATTCAATTGTACCAATACATTTTTGCGGAGAAGCTAAAGATGATGATCAAGAAACAGGGATAAATCCAATAGAGGTAAAATCTTTGTATGATATTTTAGCAGAAATTGATGTAAGGTTTTACAATGATAATTGGAGAGTTTTTTCTGCTTTTACAAAAAACAGAACCTGTAATAGACCAGGAAGAGGATTGCACATTAGGGCAACAGGGAAAGTTACCGGATGTTCAGAATCCCCCCTCGTAGATGAATATGTATTTGGTAATATAAAAGAGCAAAACTTAACAGGAATAGTAAGATCATCAAAATTTCAAGAGTTTAAGGAAGAATTTAGCCATAGAGAAGGTGAGTATATATGCAATCCAGATGTATGCGATTTAAATGCTAATAATCTTTGTAGAGGGGGCTGTGCAGTAAGAAGCGCTTACTCAATGTTGGATGTAACAACAGGCATGCTTCAACCAAATCCAAATCCTTTAGCATATAGTCAAGGAAGAGAAGATGCTTTATGCCCCGGATGGATTGTTCTTGCACAAAAGCAAGGAATTTTGATTGATGGGATTTATGAGCAGATAGTTGATAAACTTTTATCCAAATCTTCTTTAGATTCTCAAATGGCTGATCAAATTAGAAAAAAAATTGTTGAGGACTTTAATATTCTAAAAGGAGAGCATAGAAAATGAAAAATAGAGTTCTGCCAGAAGAAAGAAGAAATAAGCTGATGGTTTTATTATTAAGCAAACCTTTGATTAGGGTGATAGAAACTCATAATGGAATAAGTGGCTTGGTTGGTGAAAATGTTTTTGTAGAAGATGAAGGGAATAAAAAAGAGTTTGATGCTTTATGGATTAGCAGTTTAACTGATTCTGTTGCAAAAGGGTATCCGGATGAGGAAATTGTTAGTATTGATTCAAGACTTGCAACTGTCAATCAAATTATGAATGTTACAACAAAGCCTATAATGTATGATGGTGATACAGGGGGGTTTCCGGAACAGCTTAATTATTTAGTAAAGCAGCTAGAAAGAATGGGGGTTTCCGCAATAGTAATTGAAGATAAAAAATATCCAAAATCAAATAGCCTTCTGCAAGGAGTTTATCACAATCTTGAAGACAAAGATATATTCGCTGAAAGAATAAAATATGCCCAGCAATCAAAAAGAATATCTGATTTTATGGTTATTGCAAGGATTGAAAGCCTTATATGCTCTGAAACGATAGAGCAGGCTATTGAAAGAGCTAAAACTTATTTAGATGCAGGAGCAGATGGTATAATGATTCATTCTAAATCTCAATCCCCAGAACTTGTTTTACAATTTGCAGAGCTTTACAATAAATTATCTTTTCCTTACGGAAGAAAACCATTGATGTGTGTTCCTACAACTTATCATTCTGTGAAGGAAACTGAGTTAATTAAAGCAGGTTTTAATATTGTTCTTTATGCAAATCATCAACTTAGAGCAGCATATAAATCAATGAATGAAGTTTGTAAAAAAATTCTTAGGTATGAGAGAGCTTCAGAAGCTGAAGAAATATGCTCCTCTATAAAAGAGGTTTTAGAGCCTGTTGGTTCAACCAGAACTTATACAGCAGAATATAAAACTTAAAAGTGTAATCAAAATGATAATCTGTGAAGACCTCTTTGAAATTTTTAAAAAAAATGATCTTACCTTTTTTACAGGTGTGCCAGACTCTGTTTTTAAAGACTGGATGAGTTTTCTTGCTGATAAGCATAATAAAAAACTTACTAATATTATAGCTTGTAATGAGTGTGAAGCAACTGCCATTGCAACAGGATATCATTTAGCAACTGGAAAGGTTGGAGTTGTTTACATGCAAAATGCGGGGTTAGGAAAAGCAGTTAATCCTCTAACATCTCTATGCGATAAAGAAGTATATTCTATTCCCTTAATTCTAATGATTGGATGGAGAGGGGAACCAGGAAACAAAGATGAACCTCAGCATAAAAAGATGGGCAGGATCATGGTTCCTTTACTTAAAACACTTGAGATTCCATACGCTATTATGCCAGATAACAAAGAGAAAGTAGATTTAATTATATCTAAAGCTAAGCAAATTGCAGTAGAAAAAAATCAGCCAGTTGCTATAATCATCAAAAAAGAAACTTTTACTAAATATTCTTCAAGAATTAATTATAAGCAGACGTATGAGATGACAAGAGAAGAAGCAATTAAAACAATATTGGACTCACTTAGTGGGTCTGAAGCAATTATCTCCACAACAGGCAAAGCCTCAAGAGAATTATTTGAATATAGGATATCTAAACATCATAAACCACATGATTTTTATACAGTCGGAAGTATGGGGTGTGCTTCTTCAATTGCTTTTGGAATTGCCTTGCAGATCCCAAATAGAAAAATCGTCATCCTTGATGGCGATGGGGCTGTTTTGATGCAACTTGGGACATTAGCTACAATAGGGCACTATAAACCAAAAAATATCTTGCACTTAATTTTTGATAATAATTCTCACGAGTCTACAGGCGGGCAACCAACTGTTTCAAATACTGTAGACTTTAAAAAAATAGCATTGGCTTCTGGATATGGCTTTGCTAAAATTGTTTACACAAAAAAACAAGTGATAACTGCAATTAATAAAATAAACTATTTGAAAGGTCCAGCAATGCTGGTTATTAAAGTTAAGAATGGCTCCAGATTAGATTTAGGAAGGCCGACAAAAACCCCTTTAGAGAATAAAACAGTTTTTATGAAATTTTTGGAGCATGATTAAACAAAAGGAATATTTTGGTGTGGGAATTATTGAAAAGTTACCAGAGATATTGGATTTAGAAAAACCAAAAAAAATATTCCTTGTAACCGGAAAAAACTCTTATATTATTTCAGGGGCTAAAGATAAACTTTCATCAATGTTCCTAAATTATAAATTAGTTCATTTTACAGATTTTTCACCAGATCCTACCATTAGTGATTTAGAAAAGGGGATTTTTAGTTTTGATGATGATTGTGATTTAGTTATTGCAGTAGGTGGTGGTAGTGCACTGGACATAGCTAAATCAATTAATGTCTTATCACAGCAGGAATTTCCACCTACTGACTATTTAAACAAAATCCGGCAAATAAAAAATAAAGGTAAGCCATTAGTTGCAATTCCAACAACTTCTGGTTCTGGCAGTGAAGCTACAGGTTTTTCTGTTATAACTAGTGGACATGAAAAAATTTCTTTACATCACAAATTCTTAATTCCTGGTTATTCCTTAATTGATCCTTTGTTAACGATGACTCTTCCCCAAAAAATAACTGCTTCAACAGGAATAGATGCTCTTTCCCAAGCTATGGAATCTTATTGGAGCATTAATTCCAATTATAACTCAAAAAAATTTTCAAAAAAAGCAATAACTCTTTGTTTTCAGAATCTTGAAGATGCAGTTAAGAAGAATACAATCGGATCAAGAATTGCGATGTCTCGTGCTGCAAATTTATCAGGGAAGGCAATTAATATTACCCTAACAACAGCACCTCATGCATTATCTTACTACCTAACAATTAACCATCGGGTTCCTCATGGACATGCAGTTGCTATGACTCTTGGATCAGTTTTGGGATATAATGCTGGCACGACTCAAGAAGAGTGTAATGATGAAAGAGGATTTACCTATGTCAGGCAAACTATATTAGATTTATGTAAATTTTGTGGTTGTCCTACCCCAAAGAAATTGAAACAAAAAATAAGCAAGCTTATGGATGAAATAGGTTTAGAAACAAGGCTTAGTGGGCTTGGCTTAAAAGAAGAGGATATCTACAAAATGGCGGAATCTCCCAATCCAAGAAGATTATCTAATAATCCCAGAAAATTTACAGAAATAGTTCTAAGGAAAATGCTTAAAGATTTATTCTAAACAATGTTTAAAAACTAATTTTTTCTAAGTAGTTAATATGGATGAACATCACGAAAATGAAGAGGTAAATAGAGGGCTTAAATTAATTATAAAATCCTCTATAGTTGTTCTTATTGGTTTGACTTTATCAAAACTATTCACTTATGTGTATAAAGTAATTCTTGCAAGATATTTTGGCCCAGAAATTTACGGAATGTTCTCTTTGGCTATTATGATTTTAGGGTGGTTTACAGTTATTGCCGCATTTGGTTTAGCTAGAGGAGTCCTTAGATTTGTCTCTTTATATCGCGGAAAAAAAGAAATTGCTAAAATAAAAAATATCTTAAGATTTTCTCTGATATTCCTGTCTTTTTCCACAGTCTTTGCTGCGATTATGATGTATGTCTCAGCTGATTTTATTGCTGTAAAAATATTCCATACGCCTGAGTTAATTATCTTCTTAAAAGTTTTTAGCTTGTTTATCCCATTTTATGTTTTTTCAAGAGTCTTTGCTTCAATAATCAGGGCATATGAAAAAATTGGATGGTACTCTTTTGTTTCAAATATCTTGATTAATTTTGCCAAGGTTTTTGCCCTAATCTTATTTGTTTTGATGGGATTTAAAACAAATGCAATTATCTGGTCTTATGCTGCAGGAATTATGAGTGTTTTTATAGTAGCTTATCTAATTTGTAGATACAAGGTTCCAGAAATATTTGGGCCATACATCATTAATCAAAAAATAAAAAAAGAAGAAATAAAGAAATTTTTTTCATATTCATGGCCTATTATGTTTTTCTCTCTTATGACCTCAATATTTTATGAAATAGATTCATTCATAATTGGGTATTTTATGGATGTTTCTAGTGTTGGGTTTTATAATGTTGCCATCACAATTGTAGGAGTAATGGGCATTGCACCAGAATTATTTATGCAGCTTTTTTTTCCATTAATTACAAAAGAATTTTCAAACAGGAATTTTATAGTGATACGGGAATTAACTAAACAAGTTAGTAAATGGATTTTTATTATAATTCTGCCGATTTTTTTACTTTTAATACTATTTCCAGAAGCAATTGTTAATTTACTTTTTGGACCCGGGTACATTATTGCCCAAGAACCTTTAAGGATTATTGCGGTAGGAGGATTGATTGCAGCTTTAGTTATTCCAATAACAACTAACATAATCTCTATGGCTGGAAAATCAAAGCTACTCCTATTAAATTTAATTTTAGCATCTCTTTTTAATCTTATTTTGGGGCTACTTCTTATTCCAAAATATGGTTTAATTGGTGCAGCCCTATCAACTAGTTTTGTTAATGTGATGATGAGTATTGGGTTAATAACACAAACATATTCATTAACAAAGGCATTTCCTTTTAGAAGAAAAATGCTAAGAATTTTTTCTGTTTCACTTATCCCAATTTTTATACTCTTTTATTTAAAAGAGATTGTTCCAATTAATAATCTAAGCTTAATCTTAATTGGCATATTATTCTTGCTTATTTATTTAATCCTAATATTTGCAACTGGTTGTCTGGATAAAAATGATTTTTTGATTTTGAGGAGCATTAAGAAGAAAATATTCAAACATAAGTAGTATAAAAGATATATATTTAAAAGTCGGGAATAAATGGTTTACCAGTGCTGATGGTTATTAACAAAATGAAGGATAAAATAAAAGAACAAAAGCCCAAAATTTGCTTAACCACCTTTTTTGACAAGAATTTTGAACACATCGGAAAAATTTGTCTTAAGGGAATGCGAAGATACGCTGAAAAATACGGGTATGATATAATAGCTTACACAAAGCCCTTAACTACGAGACCTCCAGCATGGAACAAAATTGCCATTATCAGGCAGCTTCTTAATAGTCAAAAAGATTATGATTTTGTTTTTTGGGTTGACTCTGATACAATATTTATGAGATTTGACAAAGATATTGCCAAAGAAATTTCTCCCAATAAGGATGTTTATTTGACTAAATTTAATGCTCAAGGGCAAGACAGACCATCAACTGGCGTGATGTTAATATGTAATAGCAACTGGTCAAAACAACTTTTGCAGGTAATATGGAACAAAAAACAATACATCTACAATAAACTCTGGGAAAATGCAGCACTAGATGATGTACTCGGATATAAACACATAATTGACAGAAAACCATTCAAGGAGTTTTTACTTGGCATAGCTCATAAACTAAAAATAAGAAATTATATTCCAAAACTAAAAAAAATGTTGAGCTTTAAAAAATTAGGATTCACGCAAAAATCTAAAAATAAGCTGGGATTTAAGAATATTAATAAAAAAATAATAAACAATCCCAAAAGCAAATGGTTAGAAAAAGTAAAATGGCTTGATTCAAAATGGAATGCTTTATGTTATGAACCATTGCCAAGAAATAGAATAATAAATCATTATCCTGCCATGTCAATTCAAGAACGATTAAAACAAATGGTTGCAGATGTTAAGCTAGTCAATACGTTCTATTTTTGATTTATTATTTTTTCTAAACCATTTTTTAAAGTAATAAAATTCCTTCCTAAAATCTCTTTCATTCTTGAGGCATCTGGGACTCTTCTTTTCATATCACCTTGCTTTAGTGGGGGCAGATGCAGTATCTTAGATTTTGAGTCTGTTAGTTTTATTATCAGTTGAGCTAATTCTAAAACAGAAGTTTCATTGTCATTTCCTATATTCACAACATCATTTTCATACAGGTTTTGCTTCAAGATGTTAGTAGTTGCTTCAAGATTATCATCTATATAGCAAAAAGTTCTTGACTGATTTCCATCCCCATAAATAGGAATATCTTTTCCTTTAAGCGCAGCGTCGATAAACTTAGAGATTACAAAATCTGCACTTTGTCTTGGTCCATATGTGTTAAAAAACCTAAAAATTGTGTAATTCAAATTATACTCTTCTTGAAATGTTCTTAAAAAAGCTTCTGCAGCGTTTTTCACAACAGCATAAGGAAGCCTGGAATTTAAAGGGGTAGTGTGTTCATGCTGTGGAAATTCTACTGATTCTCCATAAATCTCAGATGATGATGAAAAAAAAACTGTCTTTACTCCTGTGTTTTTTGCGAGATTAAGCACATTCTTTATTCCATCTATGTCATTGAGAACCATCATTGGATTATTTAATGTTCTTTGTACTCCAACTACAGCTGCATAATGAAAAACATAATCAAAGTTATTAGAAAGCATTACAGCTGAAATATCTTTAAAGTTGTTAACATCACATTTAATGAATTGATAATCCTGCGCATTTTTTAGGATATACTCTCTTCTTCCCGTTAGTAAATTATCCACTACTGTAATATGATTATCTGGTTCTTGAACTAATCTATCCACAAGTGAACTTCCGATAAATCCCGCACCTCCTGTTACGAGTATTTTTTTCATTTCTATAAACCAACCATAAATTTCTTTAAATAATTTTATATCTTGCATAATAAGCATCTTTAAAAACAAGTTGACTATTTTTATTTTACCATGAAAATATGCCTTACAACTTATTTTGATAATAATTTTGAGCAGATGGGCAGATTATGCTTAAAAAGTGTTGAAGAATATGCAAATAAATACCATTTTGATGTAAAATTATTTAATGATTTAAAATCATCTCGCCCAGCTCCTTGGAATAAAATTATAATAATAACCAAATTGTTAAATCCTCCTTATGATTATGACTTTGTTTTTTGGATTGATTCTGATGCTATTTTTGTAAGATTTGACAAGAATATTATGAGAGAAATAAAGAAGGATAAGGATATTTATTTAGTAAAACACGGAGATATCCCCAACACTGGTATGATGTTAATAAAAAATACTAATTTTTCAAAATCTTTATTTAAAGCTGTATGGAACAAAGAGGAGTTTATTTATCATAAATGGTGGGAAAATGCAGCTTTAAATGATTTGTTAGGGTATAAAGTAAAAAAACAAAGTACACTAAAAACTATTGTGCTTGCATTTCTTTATAAAACAAGATTAAAAAATATGGCAACTAAAATCCTAAAAAAAAGCAAGCTTAAGCAAGCTCTTTCTAAAACACTTGATACTGGCAGGCAAATTACTAAAGTTCCCTCCAAATGGGAAGAAAAAATTAGCTGGCTTGATTTAAAATGGAATAATATCCCAGGCAGATTTGAAACAAAAAAACCAGTAATAAACCACTACCCTGGTTTAGATTATAATGAGAGATTAAGTAAGATGCTTGGAGACTCAAAAAAGTGGCATTAAAGACTATAAATATAATTTTGCAACATGCCTATTTAAAATACATAATCATTAAAAACTAATTCTTTTTTTGGCAGTTATGAAAAGAGCGTTAATAACAGGGATAACCGGTCAAGACGGTTCATATCTTGCTGAATTTTTATTAGAGAAAGGGTATGAGGTTCATGGTCTTATAAGAAGAAGTTCAACATTTAATACTGAGAGAATTGATCACCTGCACACCCCAGAAGAAGGAGTTAAAACAAAAATATTCACTCATTATGGGGATTTGGCAGATTCAAGCTCTATTGCAAGGCTTATAGAAAAAATTAAGCCTGCTGAAATATACCATTTAGGTGCGCAGTCTCATGTCAGGATTTCATTTGATATTCCAGAATACACAGCAGATGTTACTGGTTTATCAACAATAAGGCTTTTGGAGGCAATAAGAAGCGCTGGTTTTCCAATCAAATTTTATCAAGCATCTTCAAGCGAATTATTTGGCAAGGCTTTGGAAACCCCTCAAACTGAAAAAACTCCCTTTTATCCAAGAAGCCCATATGGCTGTGCAAAATTATACGCTTATTGGATTGCTAAAAATTATCGAGAAGCATATGATATGTTTGTAGTCAATGGAATTCTTTTTAATCATGAATCTCCAAGACGAGGGGAAAATTTTGTTTCAAGAAAAATAACTCAAAATCTGTGCAAAATTAAATTAGGGTTAAAAGATATTTTTTACCTGGGGAATTTAAATGCAAAAAGAGATTGGGGCTATGCAAAAGATTATGTAGAAGCAATGTGGCTAATGATGCAACAGCCAGATCCAGATGATTATATAATAGCAACCGGTGAAACCCATTCTGTTAGGGAATTCGTAGAGGTTGCTTGTAAAGAGTTAGGCATTGATTTAGAATGGGTTGGTGCTGGTTTAAATGAAATGGGAATTGATAAAAAAACAGGAAAAACTATTATTAGGATAGATCCAAAACATTTTAGGCCAACAGAAGTTGATTTATTGCAAGGCGATGCTTCAAAAACAAAATTAAAGCTTGGATGGCAACCAAAAATTAAGTTTCATGAACTTGTAAAAATCATGATTGATGCTGATATAAAAAAATTCCAAGGAATAAAAGACACCTCTTAAAATGATACCTGTTGCAGAGCCTTATTTTGACGAAAATGAATTTAATAATCTTCTAGAAACAATTAAAACCGGCTGGATTAGTTCTAAAGGGGAGTTTATTTCAAGATTTGAGCAGGCTTTTGCCAAATACTGCAACATGAAATATTCAAGTTCAACTTCAAATGGCACAACAGCTTTGCACCTTGCTCTTCTTGCTGTTGGAATTAAACCAGGAGACGAAGTAATTGTTCCAAGCCTTACATTTATAGCTCCTGTAAATACTGTGAGATATTGCGGCGCCAAACCTGTTTTTGTCGATGTAAACAAAGATTATTGGGGCATAGATCCAGAAAAAATAAAAAACAAAATCACAAAAAAAACAAAAGCAATTATTCCTGTTCATCTGTATGGGCATCCTTGTGATATGGAATCAATTCTTGAAATTGCTAAAAAATACAATCTTTACGTTATAGAAGATGCAGCAGAAGCACATGGTGCAGAATATAAGGGAAAAAAAGTCGGAAGTTTTGGGGATATCTCTTGTTTTTCTTTTTTTGGAAATAAAAACATTATAACTGGCGAAGGAGGAATGTGCTTAACAAATAATGAAAAATTTCTTGAGAAAATAAATCTTTTTAAAAATCATGGAATGTCTAAAAAAAAGAGATATTGGCATGAAGTTGTTGGGTACAATTATCGTATGACAAATATGCAGGCAGCTGTGGGTTTGGCTCAGCTTAAAAAGTTGGATAAATTTATAGAAAAAAAGAACCAAATAGCAAATTTGTACAGGCACTATCTAAAAGATTTGATAAATCAAGGGTTAATAACTCCTCATCCAAAAATGCCTTGGGCAAAAAATGTTATCTGGTTGTACTCTATTTTAATAAATAGCAAATCACGAGATGAAATCATGAAAAAACTTGCAGAAAAAGGCATTGATACGCGCCCGTTATTTTACCCAATTCATCAAATGCCTCCATATAAGGAAAAGAACAAGTACCCTATATCAGAAGATATATCTCGAAGAGGAATTAGTTTGCCAAGTTCTGTGAAGCTGAAAAAAGAGGAAATTGAATATATATGCAATGAATTAAGGAATATTTTATAAGAATTTATTAAGCTTTCAGCAAAACATTTAATAGGTAATTATGGTTTTGTCTTAAATATATAATGCCCCAAGCAGTAATTGTTTAAGAAGCTTGTTATTTAACATATCTTTTTTATGGTTATCAAAGGTTATAATTTATTCATTTTTCAACTCTTAACACCCACTCAATCTGGTTCATTGGAAAAATCCCAGAAAAAAATCTTTCATAAAAGTTTTGGGTTGATTCATTAAAATTAACAAAAATTTCTATCCATTTTAAGAATTTGTTATTGTTTCTTAATTTTTTTGAGATTATTATTAATCTGTATTTTTTAAATATACCAAATAATTGCAAAGCATTTAACGAGAATTTATGTGTATAAAGTTCTCTATATGCAAAATAGCTTGTAAAATAAGGGACAGAAATTTTTATTTTAGCTCCTGTTTTTGTAATTCTTGCTAATTCTTTAATTGTTTTATCAATATCACTCATATGTTCAAGGACACCTTTCATCAACACAAAATCAAATTCATTTTTTTTAAATGGCCAAGGAGATTTGTTCAAGTCATGCTTCACATCAATTTTTATTTTTCTTCCATAAATATCTTTATTATTAATATCAACATTTATCCAGCCTCGCTTATAATCAAATCCGCTTCCAAGATTTAATTTTTTCATTTTACCTTGGCTTTTATTTTTAATAATTTTTCAATTGCTTTATCAAGTTCGGTAAGAGTATTTTTCCAATCAAATTTTCGGGTATATTTGTATGCTTCTTTGCCCATTTTCTTCGCTATTTTTTTATTATTGGCTAAAAAATCTATTTTTTCCGCCACTTTTTGTGGTGTTACATTATCAATTAAAAATCCTGTTTTGCCGTTAATAATGGTTTCACGTAGTCCGCCTTCGTTTACGCCTATTGTTGTTTTTTCAGATGCACCAGCTTCAATTGGCACATACCCTTCATCTTCATCTATTGGAATGTAGATAGCTGCAAGGCAATTTGCGTAAAGTTCGAAAAGTTTTTTGTTGCTTACAAAACCAAGAAATTTAACATTAGGATATTTTTTTGCAAGCGCTCGATATTCTTTTTCTCTTTCGCCTGCCCCCACAATATACATCTGAATTTTTTTATTTTTAACATATTCCATGCTTTTTATTATCATATCCACTCTTTTTGCAGAAACAAATCTGGCAACACTTAGAATATAATTGTTATATTTCCCTTTTTTAAACTGATAAGAATCAATTCCGGGGTAAAAAACAACAGATTTTCTTTTATAATACCTTTTAACTCTCTCTTCAATAGTTTTGCTAATAGCTAAAATTAAGTGTGTTTTTTGGGAAGCCATATAATCCAATCTCCTAAGAAAGATGGTTTTGAAAATTAATTTTATCTGCCCACTACGTGTAGAACATTTTTTTAAATGTTCCCGCAAATCATAAAAAACCCTTGTTGGGGAATAACAAAGAGTGATGCAGGGAGTGCTTTTACTATTCCTAATACTTCCTAAATTAGCAGGAAATCCCCCTAAAAATAATAAATCAAAACCACTGACTTTTTTTAATAAAAATGCAAGTGGAGCAAGAAATTGTTTATTTGGTTTAATATATTTAATGCATGCTTTTCCAAAATCTAATTCAAACTTTTGTTCTGGAGGCCTTTGCGTAAAAATTGTAACATCATGTTTTTCGGCTAAGTGCGCAGCAATTTTTGCCATTGCTTTCTGCCCTCCCCCAACAACTCCACGAGAAGGTTCAAAGATTGCTATTTTTAATCTCTTATTCATCTAATTCAGATTAAAAAATCTGTTTAAATACTTAATTGTGTTAAAATCTTTATTTCTCCTTCTCAATCTTAAACTCAAATAAAAGATTGTCATAAATCCCATTGAAGAAAATTTTAAGAACCCTTTTCAATGGGATATACTTCTTCCATTTATTCACTGGGTAAAGAAATACCTTTTTTCGCAATCTTAATGCTCCCAATCCATATTGCATAATATGTTTTCTTGTAAATGAGTTCTCAGTAAAATTACGCCTATGCTGCATATCAGTAGCATTTGCATAAGAAAACGCATGTGGCACTTCAACTATCAACTTTGCACCGCTTTTGCATATTTTTACCACTTCTTTTAAAACTCTTTCAGGATAATCCAAATGCTCTAAAGTATGGCTTATTAATGTAATATCAAATTCATCTTCTTTAAATGGATAAGGGAACTTATTTAAATTATGAACAATATCTGCCTTAATGTCTTTTCTTATATCTACGTTTACCCAACCTTTTCTATAATCTGGTCCACAACCTAAATTCAATCTTTTCATTTTTTATTATTTATTTAATAAACTCCATTAACTCACTTTTTCCCGAATAGATATTATTTGTTTCATTAGGGTCTTTTTCTAAGTCATATTCTTCTATTTTTGCATGGTGTTCTGATTTACATAAATTGCATTTATTACCATTAGCAATAATAAGTTTTCTTTTTTTTGTTCTCACAGCTTTAACATCAGGTGCCAAGCCATCATATAAAAGCACTTTATCTCTTAACGGGTTGCCTTTTTTTATTAATGAAATAACTGATTTTCCTTCAAAATCCCCCTTATCGCCAAATCCTTCCAAGATAGTTGGTGCAATGTCAGGAGTTTGTGCAAATTCATTGATCTCTCTACTTTTAAAATTAGGTATTTTCATGATTAGTGGGACATGAACAGATTCATCAAAAAGACTTGCATGACTAAAATAAACTCCGTGTTCATCCAAGCAATCCCCATGGTCAGACAAGATAATAAACATTGTATCTTCCCACTGCTCATTTTCGATTAAAAAATTTCTTATTCTTCCTATTTGTTCATCTATTCCAGTAATAGCTAAGTCATATTTATTTTTCATATCTTTAATTGAAGCTAATTCAATATCTGCAACTCTTTTCTTAAAATATTCTCTTTGTGAATCAGTATTGATTTTTTCTAAAACTTCATTAATATCATTTTCTCCTGAAAGTTCTGGTTTAGGTACATTTGGATAAGGAAAATGAGTATCTTCAAAATGCATAAAAAGAAAAAATGGTTTGTTTAATTTTTCAGCTTCTTTAACTTTATCTATTGCTAAATCAGCCATTTGTTTTGCAGAGGGAAACAGTTTTTCATTTTTATTTTTTACAAAACTTTTTCCAAATTTATAAGCCCAACTTGGCAAGTTTAACAAAATTTTTTTTACTGCTGCGTTTTTTGTAAATTTTTTATAAAACGCTTCTTTTTTCTCTCCATAATATTCAAAACCCTCTTTAAACCATAAACCTATCCAGTCAATTCCAATAGTGTAATAGCCTTTGTTTTTTAGATAAGTCGGAAGCCAAAATTTTGGCTGTTCTATTGCCAGCAATTTTTCGTATTCTTCTGGTGTTGCATATGGAGCTTGATGCATTATTCCGTGAGTTTTTGGATACTTGCCTGTAAACAAGCTTGTTATTGTTGGAAAAGTAGAATTAGAAACAGAAAAAAAGTTTCTGAACAATGTAGATTCTTTTGCAATTTCTTTAAGATTTTTGTCTGTTTCTTTGTTATACCCAAACAAACTGAGGTTTTTTGGCCTTAAAGCATCTATGATGATAATAACAATATTTTTCATTGTTTTTTTATGATATTTGAACTTTTAAACTTTCATATACTTCAGGGCAACATTTAATAATGCTGTCTAATTGTGTATAATTATGAAAAAACCTAAAAAAAATGACATTAAGGTTAAATATGGCACAATTTCCTTGCCCATCCCTTTAATTGAAAAAATCCAAAAAAGAATAAAGGGAACTGGCATGCCTTCTGTTTCAGCTTATGTCTCATTTGTTTTAAGGCAAATTCTTTCTTCTCCAGAACCCGACGATAAAAATAAAGTTCTTGAAAAAGAAGAAGAATCAGAATTGATTAAAAGGTTAAGAATTTTAGGGTATTAATTGTATATTCATTTCTATTTTTATGTCCTCCATTATATAAATATTTAAATACCTTAATTATATATAATTATACATAATGGTTGAAACATTTACAAAAGAGAGGGCAAAGATTTGTGAGGATTTAATGAGACCAGAGATTAAGCCTTTATTGGCTTTACCTCTTGATAAAAAAATAGAAAAGTCTAAAGAAATCATAAAAGAGGCTCTTGAAAGATATTCTAAGATAGGGCTGGGTTTTAGTGGAGGAACAGATAGTTTAGTTTTATTGCATCTTGTTTTGCCTTTAAAGAAAAATATCCCCTGCGTTTTTGTAGATACCCAGCATGAATTTCCAGAAACTTACGACTTTGTAAACAAAGTCATAATAGGGTGGGACATAAAAGATTATCAAAAAGTTAGAGCAGACCAAATACGTACAGAAGAATTTAAGCAATTGTATGGATTTAAAACTCCTGAATTTACTGTAGCATATGACGGGTATCATAAAATAGCCCCTATGATGAAAGCAATTAGTGATAGAGGATTTAATGCTTTTTTTGTGGGGTTAAGAGGAGTAGAGCATGAAGAAAGAGCAAAAGAAACTTTTTTTTCACCAAGGCAAAATCCGATTCATATTAGAGTGCATCCACTGTTATTTTGGAGACAAGCTGATATTTTAGAATATGTTAAAAAATTTAATCTTGAATGCAACCCTCTTTATGCTCAGGGATATACTTCTTTAGGGTGCACAATATTCTCTGAGAAAAATACAGACCCAAATGCTCATGAAAGAGCAGGAAGAGGGATAGTAAGAGAAGAAGTAATGGCAAAACTTAGAGCTTTGGGGTATACTTGAGATTTTGACAATTCAGATGCTAATTTTAAAATTAATAATGTGAGTATTTAGTGTATAATCTACTTAAGCTAATCTTAACTAGCTGTGTATTATCTATTTGTTGTTATATAGATGATTAAGTATTTTCTATCCTGAAATTATTAAACTTTATTTAAATTCTCTCTATATTTTTATACCCCAAATAAAATCTTCTAATAGCAAATAAGGTAAAGAATATCGCATAAAATAATACCAAATAAGGTACTAAGTTTAATATTGTAAAAACAAACATTAAATTAAACAATTCAAAACCCAATAAGAATTCTATCTCAGTTCTTAACCAATTTGATTTTCCTTCTTTTCCAGAAAGAATCCTATTAATTTTTTTTAAAATATCATATCTGCCTTTTTTTGTGAACACTTCATATTTTTTAACACGACTAAAATTAAGCAGTAATAAAGAATACCCCCCAAAAAAACCAGCAATTAAAAAGGTTGCATCTGGAAAAGGTGTAAAATTATTAAAATAAGAACCAATAGCCATGCCCATAATTAATAAAGGGATAACTATTGCATGAGTCATTCCATCGAGATAAACTCCTCGGGTATCTTCTAGCTCATTAGTTTTCCTAAATCTTGCTACTTCTCCGTCGCATCCATCAAAAATAAAATGCAGATGATGAAATAACAGTCCGATTAGCAAATAAAAATACTGCCCAGTCATATAAAATAAAGCAGAAATAATCCCGAAAATCAAAACAAGAAAACTCACTTGGTTTGGGGTCATACCGAGCATTAAAAATAATTTTGTAAAACGTATTGATATTTTTCGTAGAAATCTATCACGCCAGTATTTTGGCGGTTCTGGTTTTTGGCATAACTTCTTTAATTCTTTTACAGAAGGAATTTTTCTACCTCTATCTTTATTTTTCATATTTATCAATTGCGCATTTTTGTTTATATATTTTATGTAAGCAAGATTTATAAGGCATGCCATGTATTTCAATAAATGAAAAAATCGAGGCTCGTAAAATCTGCTGTTATAGGATGTGGAAATGTTTCCCCCACATATCTTTACACTTTAAGTAAAAGTCCTGATGCAGAAGTTGTTTCTGTTGCGGATATTAATCCTGAAAAAGCTGAAAAACAGGCAAAAGAATTTAATATAAATGAGGTATATACAGATTACAAAGATGTTTTGAAAGACAATCTGGATGCAGTTTTTATTTTAACACCCCACTATGAGCATCCTGAACAAACAATTTTCTTTGCTAAAAATGGACTTGATGTTTTATGCGAGAAGCCTCTGGCCTCAAAAATGTCAGATATTGAGGATATGATAGACACGTGTGATAAAGAAGGGGTTAAATTTTCAACAATGCTTCAAAGAAGACTTTATCCTAATACAATAGCTGCAAGGGAAGCTGTTAAAGAAGGGCTTCTTGGAAAAATTCGCAATGTGGAGTTAGATTTTAGCTGTTATAAGAAAAAAGAATTTTATAATGGTTGGAGAGCAGCAAAAAAAACAGGAGGCGGGGTTTTAATGAGCCAAACTTTACACAGAATTGATCAAATTGTCTTTATTTTTGGCGAGCCTATTGCCGTTGAAGGAGTTACCAAGACAACTAGAGATTATTTAGAGATAGAAGATTATGCAAAAGGAAAAATTTATTTTAGAAATGGCTTTGTAGCTAATTTAGAAGCTAATAATTCTTCTCTTGGTCCTAATAATCAAGAAACTCTTTCAATTATCAGCATTTCAGGAGAAAATGGAAAAATTGTTTTATCTGATGATTTAACTCCTGTATGGAGTGTTCCAAATATGCCTGCTCCTTTAGACGCAAATTTAAATGCAATCCCTTTAAAATACAGACCAGCTTATTATGGACCATGTCATGAAATAATAATAAATGATTTTGTCGATTCAGTTATGAAAGGTAGGGAACCATTAATAGAAGGGAAGGATTCTATTCCTGCTATGAAGGTAATCTTTGGATTTTATAAGTCTGCAGAATCAAATGGTAAAAGGATTAATTTAACAAAAAAATTTTGGCAAAAATGAATTATATTTTTGATTTTTTTGAAACTTTAGTTAGTTTTGACATGTCTGCTTATGTTGAACTTATGAGCAAAAGTTTTGGAAAAAATGCAGAAGATTATTTTACAGACATTAGATACTTCTTAGATGTGAGAGATTTTGGTTCAAGAGAGGCTGCTCTTAATGCTCTCTTAAATCATCTTAGATTATCTTTTACAGAAGAACAAAAAAGAGAATTTTTTTCAAAATTAGATAATATACTAAGCAAAACAGAAATCTTGCCACATGCTATAGAAGTGCTGAATGAATTAAGAAAAAAAGGCTCCAAAATTGCTATTTTATCTGATAATAATAACTTTGTTGATAAAGTTATTATTGAAAAAGGGTTTAGAGAATATGTTGATGTAATTGTTCTTTCTCACAAAGTCGGATTAAAGAAACCTCAAAAAGAAATCTTTGAACTTTGTTTTAAAAAAATCGGCTCTTCTCCTGAAAACACAATAATGGTGGGGGATAATCTCATATCTGATATTCGCGGAGCTCAAATAACAAGAAGTAATGCTGTTCTTTTTGATTCAAAAAACAAGCACCCAGATTATCAAGGAAGGAAAATTAGGGATTTGAGGGAGATTTTGAATTTGTGAGGTTTGATACACATTTGTTAATGAGGTTTTAATTAATGAATAATAAAAATTGTTAATAATTATTAGGCATAACTAATATTTATAATCAGTTAACTTATTTTTCACACTAATTAATCCTATCTTCATTATTATTTATTTTCAAATATCCCGCAACTTTAGAAGCATGAACATCAATTAGTGAATCAATAACATTTAAGTTATTATCAAGTTTAAAATAAGAAACATACCCGTTTTTATGCTGTCTTGCATTTTCAAGCTTAATTTCTTCTTTTAGAAGATGATTTATTGCTAGCATGATAAACCCTCCGTGTGTAATCACCAGCATACGTTTGCCGCTATGTTCTTTTACTAATTTTTTAAGGAATTGTTTTATTCTTTCTGACAATTGCTCATTACTCTCTCCGTCAGGACAATTGCATTCATAAAGATGTTTTGTTAAATTATAATAATCAATACTTGGATAGCCTAATTCTAAAACACTAACTCCTTGGTGTTTTCCAAAATATTTTTCTCTTAGCAATGGCTCCTCAATTATTGCTAAATGGGGGTTCCCCCAAGCAATTCTTTTAGCACACTGCATTGCTCTTGGTAGATCACTTGAAATTATTAAATCTGTTTTAATATCTTTTAAGAATAATGCCAGTTCTTCTGCCTCTTTGAATCCCTGCTCATTTAATGGAATATCTGAATGTCCCTGTAAAATTCCTTCCTTATTGTTTTGTGTTTCCCCATGCCTCACAAAAATAATCTCTGTTATATTGCTTAAAACAGGCTTTGGCTCTTTCAAAGCCTCAATTATCCCCCTTACAAGATACTGCTGCGGTTTTAATTGAACAGAGTTGGTTTCTGTATTAAAAGAAATGATAATCGGAATAGGGTTAATAAACTCGTCTTCAGAGAGCAGATGCCCCTCATTTTTAATCATACTATAAAGTTCAAAACTTGTTGCCGCATTTTCAACCCCAAAATCTCCTTTTCTTTCTGAAAGCCTTTTTTTAATTTCATTTGTGTTTTCAATAAAGCACTCAATAATGTAAAAATCGCAATTATATCTTTTTAAAACATTATACACTTTTTGTCTTCTTTCCTTTTTATTGAAATTTCCGTCAAGAATAATGCATTTATAGATATTCTTTTGCAGTTTTTCCTCAAGGACTTTGCAAATTTCATCATAAACCCTTTCTCTTTGCTCTTCAGAATAAAGATTAATAAGGTTTTTTTCTTCCCTGATTTTAAAAGTTGATATAACCTCTATATTAATGTCTTTTTCAAAATAATCTCTTATCTTTCTTGAGGCAGTGGTTTTACCGCTTACAGGCAATCCATAAAGCATTATAACAGATGTTTTCTCTGGCACAGGGGGTTTTTCCTGTGCTTGTTGCAGCTGTAATGTTTTTTGGTAGTCTTCTACTGTATTTACCTCTCTAAAAAAAGAATTCTCTATATTCAAGCCATAAAAATCGTGTTCATGGATTGTTTTTCTTATTATGCCATAAAATGCCTGGTTTTTGTCTCCTAAATCAACATATGCCTGTATTCTATTTAACATATATTCAACAGCTTCATTTGAAAACTTAGCAATTCCAACAGCCTTGCCATGTGCTCCAGGCACATTTCTTTTATCCATATACAGCATTTTGTCATCTCTCAAATCCAAAATAACCTGCTCCATGCTTTCATTCAGCCCTATTTTTTTATCAATGCAAATAACATTTTTTCTCTTATCCTCAATAATATTTTTTATTAAATCTTCAGAGAAAATTAAGTCTGAATGAATGTGTAAAACTGATTGCTCATTTTTCATATGGCTCTTGGCTAACCACCATCCATAAGCTGTGCCAGTGGTATTGTACTCATCGTTTTCAACATAAGTTATATTTAAATTTTTAAATTTTGGATGTTCTTTTATAAACTCCTTAATCATAAATCCTTTATATCCAATAATTACAATAATATCATTAATGCCATTTGCCATTAATGCCTCAAGCTGATAAGCAAGCAATGGTTTGTTTTCGACACTTAAGAGCGCTGTTGGCACATTTTCAACAAAATGCTTTAACCTGTCCCCTTTCCCACCTGCCAAGATAATTGTTTTTATACTTTTTTTAGGTAATTCTTTTAGTATTAGCTTAGCATATTCTCTCTTGGTAATATCATAGTCTCCAACTGTGTTAACTTCTCTAAAAAAAGATTCACCTATATCCAAACCATAAAAGTCAAGGTATTTTACAGCTATCCTAATCATTTTATAAAAATTCTGCCCTCTATCTCCTTTACCAATAATAAACTCATCAAGCTTGTTTAGTATAAAATTAATTGTTTCATTTGAGAATTTTGCAACTCCCACTCCTTTGCCATGAGCTCCAGGAATATTTGCTTTATCCATATGAAGAATTTGTCCTGTTTTTTCATTTAAAATAACCTGTTCCATGCTATCGTTGAACTCTACCTTTCTGTCAATACATAAAATGTTCTTGTGATCATCTTCAATAACCCTTTTAATAAGTTCTGGAAAAAAAATCAAATCAGAATTAAAATGTAGTATAGCTTCTTCATTTTTAACATATTCTCTGCAAAGCCACCACCCATATGAGGTATTTGTTGTCTCATAATATGGATTATTTATATACTGAATATTCAAGTTGCTGAATTGGTGGTTGTTTTTTATAAAATCTTTAATCATAAATTCTTTATATCCTGTAATAATAATAATATCCTTTATGCCATTTGCTATTAATGCTTCAAGCTGATGTGCAAGAATCGTTTTCCTATTAAACTCAAAAAGACATTTTGGTTTTTCTTCTCCATATTGCCCTGTTCTTTTACCTCTTCCTCCAGCAAGTATCACTGCCTTCATTTTCCTCTTATTTTTATTTGCCCCATTTTTATTAAATATCCGAAAACCTGCACTTTTTTTAAAGATGATTGAGATAAGATATATACTAAAGATACATATAATGTTATAAACAAATTCTTGTTTTGGTTTTTATGAAGAAGTTGAGAATTGCCCACATTAATATGTTCTATTTGCCAACTTTTGGGGGTGTTGAGCAAGTAATGTATGAACTTGCTCAAAGACAAGTTAAGCAAGGGCATGAAGTTCATGTTTTTTGCTGTGATTCAGATAAAAATCAAAGGCTTAAAATTAAAGAAGAAGTTCTTGACAGCATTCATGTCCATAGGTTTCCTTATTGGTTTAGGCTCTCATTAAGCACTTTTATCTGGCCATCTTTGCTTTGGAGATTTGGGAAATATGGAAAGTTTGATATAATTCATACGCATGTTTCTGGGCATGCTTATATACTTATTGCGGGAATTTTATCAAAAGTATATGGGTTTAAGCACATTCATACAACTCATTGCCCATGGACAGGCACAGAATTTAGACCACGAATTCTAAAGCCATTTATTTTCTTAAATAATCTTTTTATGAATAAAATTGCTTTTAGTTTGATTAATAAAGTAATAGCCATAACTCCCTGGGAATTAGATATATTAAAAAAATTTACAGATGAAAATAAAATTAAGGTGATTCCAAATGGTATGGATAGTATCTTATACAAAAAAATTAAAAATAACCAGTTTAAAAAAAGGCATAAAATCAAAGAAAAAAACATGGTTTTATTTTTTGGCAGACTAAATCCCACAAAAGGTCCTGAGGTGTTTGCAAGATCTGCAATAAACTTAACTAAATCCGGTAAGGCAAAAAACATAGCTTTTGTTTGGGTTGGTCCAGATGAAGGAAAAGCAAAAGAGGTTAAAAAATTAATTAAAGGCTATAAAAACATGCATTACCTTGGCCCAATTTATGGAAAAGAAAAAGTTGCAGAAATGTACCAAGCAGCAGATGTTTATGTTTTGCCAAGTTACAGAGAAGGGTTGCCTTTAACTTTATTTGAAGCCATGGCATCTGGATTGCCGATTATTGCAAGTCCTGTTAACGGTGTTCCTTATGAAATGAAAGAGCCAGAAAATGGTTTTTTTGTAAACTACGGGAATATAAAAAGTTTGGAAGAAAATATATTAAAAATAATTGATGATGAGAAATTAGCTAAAAAGATTTCGTTAACCAATATTAAAAAATCCAAAAGTTATGATTGGGATGATATTTATAAGAAATATATGGAGGAATATAAAAAGTTATTAATGAAAAAATGAAAATCAAAAAGCAGGAAGAATAATTAGTGTAAAATTTGACACTTATATCCTATAAGACTGGCCAACTTTAGCATTTTTCTCGTAATCTTTATAGGATTCAGCTGACACATGGTCCACCTTTATGTTTTTATAGCCAGCTCCTGTTATTTCTGCAACCTTGCTTTTTATAGCTACTCTTATACCATTAAAATTCCTTATCTGTATTGCTCTTTTGCCAATTTCTTCAAATCCAAGCTCCATTTCCTTTCCTTTTCTAAGATCAGTTTCAAGCTCCCATATTTTTCCATTTGCTTCATAAAGTTCTTTATGCCATTCCTCAATTTGTTCGATTTTACAAAATCCCTCTTTTATATATTCCCATATAGCAATAGTATAATCACTGAACTCTTTCCATAACCTTTCTTTAAGCTCCTCATCTTTAATTTTATCAATCTTTAGCAGAATAATTGACCTCTTGTCTAAAAGTTCATCTAATGGATACCTCATTTTATCTTTGTAAAGTTATTTATATAAAACAATTTTATCTTCTGTTTAAATAGTTTATTAAGGATTTTTATATAGGTTGTATAATGATAATTAATTATATTTATATCGTTAATCCATAATTATGAACATTCTCTGATAAAAGGGTATGAAATCTTAATAAAATTTTTAGTGTAACTCATAATTTATTCTACAAATATCAAAAATTATCTGTTAATCTTTTTCAGTAAAACTAACCCCCAAACATATACATTTCTCCTACATAATTCTTAAAAATATTATTATAGGAAGAATTTTATGATTTCAGTCATTATAACTTCTTTTAAAGAGCCAAAAACAATAGGCAGAGCTATTGAAGGTTTTTTACAGCAAGATCTAAAAAGAAAAAAATTTGAGCTAATAGTTTCCTCTCCCGATAGAGAAACTCAGGAAGTTGTTAAAAAATATCAAAAAAACAATAAGGATGTTAAACTTTTCAAAGATCCCGGCAAGGGAAAAATGTTTGCACTTAACCTGTTATTTAAAAAAGTTAAAGGCGAGATCCTTGTTTTATCTGACGGGGATGTTCATATTGGAGATAATGCACTAAAATATATTTTAATGCCTTTCAAAAATCCAAAAGTTGGATGTGTTACAGGCAGGCCGGTTTCCATAGATTCAAAAAATAAAATGCTTGGGTATTGGAGCCATTTGCTTTGTGACGCGGGTGCTCATCAAGCAAGGCTTAAAAGAGCTAAAAAAGGACAATTTCTTGAATGTTCTGGATATTTATGGGCTTTTAGAAATAACATTGTTAAGAATTTTCCATTAGATATACCTGAAGATGCAATAATCCCTTATTATTTCATGAAAAAAGGATATAAAATGGCTTATGTGCCAAAAGCAATAGTTTATGTTTCTTATCCAAAAAACTTTAGAGATTTTGTTGACCAGAAAAAAAGAACAACAAAAGCCCATATTCAGTTGTCTAAATACATCAACTTAAGAAAATACCCAAAAACAAAAACTTTTAAGAATGAACTTTTTGAAAGTTACAGAGCTTTTTTTTATCCCAAAACAATAAAAGAGATTATATGGACTTTTTTGCTTTTTCCCGCTAAATTATATGTCTGGCTTTTGGTGTATTATCAGTTAAAAATATTAAAGAAGTATCATAAAGATGCCTGGCATGCGACGAAGAGTACGAAAGGGATTGTATGAAAGGAATAAAAAAGAAAACATAGCATTTTTAAATTCATAATATTAACTTCAATCATGAACAAAGCTGTTTTTTTAGATAGGGATGGAGTAATAAATAAAGAAAAAGTTGGCGGAGGGTATAATTATAAAAAAGAAGATATTACCATTCTTCCAGGAGTGGTTGAGGCTTTAAAATTATTAAAAGATAAGGGTTATCTTTCAATTGTTGTGACGAACCAGCCAACAATAGCTAGAGGGCTTATTTCTGAACTTGAGTTAGAATCACTTCATGAGTATTTGAATGAAAACTTAAATAATCTAATAGATAAATTTTATTTTTGCCCTCATCATCCTGAAATGCATTCAGATGTTCCAGAATATGCACTAAAATACAGAGTATCTTGCAATTGCAGAAAACCTGCTCCTGGCATGCTTCTACAGGCTTCAAAAGATTTTAATATAAATCTCAGGGAAAGCTGGATGATTGGAGATGTGATTAGTGATATTGCAACAGGAAAAAATGCAGGATGTAAAACAATAATGATAAAATCTCCCAAAAATAAAGAGATTATTATTTCAAATATAAACCTTAACGAAAATACAAAACCAGATTTTTATGCCAAAGATCTTTTTGAAGCAGCTGAGATTATAAATGCTAATTAAATTTGGCTTATTTTAATCTTTCTAGAATTAAATATTAATGATAGGTGGTCTCCATACTTTATATTGGAAATAAAAGTAGCAAGAATCTCAAATGTATTATTTTCTTTCCGCTTTTTCCATTCTGAAGGACAAGGGTAATACACATATCCTTTATAGCTGTTGTTTTTATGAATTATGGCAGTATTAACAAACCAAAAATTCTCTGCACGACGATTTGGATCCCATTTACAATTTATTTCATAATCAAATTCAACAATATCAAATCTTTTTGGATGAATGCTTACATTAATACTCCCGTTATATATTTCTGAGAATTCAGGTATGATCTTCTCAAAAAAAGATCTTTGGCTTTTGATTGAGCCAACATTACTCCCATAAAATCTGAATGCTTTTCCATTTTCATCATATCCAGAAGAATGCCTTAAACCTCTGTCTACAATGCCTGAAATTTCTGTAATGTTTTGCATGATATTAGTTTTGTTAAACCCCTTATAAATTTAATTGTTCTTTAATTGTTATAATAATTATCTTTGAATAGATAAATGTTTAAAAAGTCGTTATAGTAAGCTTATTCATGTCAGAAAAATTTTCAACACTTAGACAAAAGGTATTAGAAAGATGGCACAAAGCTGCAGAAGTAGAAGGCATCCCAAAAGATGCCTACAAGCCAAATATTAGGATTGTTGAAAGCAATGCTAACCCAGGATATGTTTTTGGCATAATACATAATGAAAATCGTTTTAATAGACCCACCAGCCAGGAAAATATAAAAGAATCTTCAAACTGCAGTTTATGCAATGCATCTTTATCAGCAAAAAATAACCAACTAATGAACCTTATTACTGAAGAAAAGGTTTTAGATTATATATTCACAATAAATAAATTCCCTATTATAGAAGGTTTTTCTTTGGCTATTACTGAAAAAGAACGTCCAATGTATACAACCCAGAAAATAGATAATCTTGAAAGTGAACTTAATTATTTTGTAAATTTTTCAGATAAAACAGGTTTTGAAATTTTTCATAATAGCCCTGGTTTTGGAGCAACCATCCCAGCTCATGAACACTGGCATTTAACAACATTCAGAAATGGGTATGATATACTAGGAAAAACATATGGATTTGATGCTGCAGAGAAAATTTCCTGCAAAAAAACAAAAGATATATCTGTAATGCCTTCTTTTCCATTCTCTCATCTTGTTTTTCATAAAGAAGATGTTAAAGGAGTTGTTTCATTTTTATCAAATGTCCAAAAGGAATTAGGAGATAAGTATAAAAACAGAGGAGTACCCCATACAATATCTCAGGGTTATGATGGCATTTTGATTACTATAGGAAAAGAATATCTGCAGAGATGTAAAGGGAGCGGAGATGTTGCAGGGCATATTCCTGTTAAATCCAAAGAAGAATTTGACAAAATTACTCATGAAGACTGCATAAAAGAAATGGATAAAATACTTTTTAGAAAAGAGGAAATAAATTTAGAAAAATTTATTTAGTCAAAATTGTGTGCCATAAGATGGAAAATAAAAAAACAAAAAAAGATCTTGTAGTTGCAGTCTCTGGATATTTTGACCCATTGCATATTGGCCATTTGCAATTATTTAAATTAGCAAAAAACCTGGTTGGAGAAAATGGTAGATTGATAGCTATTATAAACAATGATAATCAAGCCAAATTAAAAAAAGGAAAACCTTTTATGCCTCAAAATGAAAGAATAGAAATTATAAAAGCTTTAAAGTTAGTTGATGAAGTTGTTCTTTCTATAGATGAAGATAGGACTGTTTCTAAAACCCTTGAGATGGTTAAGCCAGATATATTTGCATGCAGTTTTAGAAAACATGACAGGATTCCTGAACAAGAAGTGTGCGAGAGATTTAATATAAAAATAGTTGATAGTCTTGGAGAAAAACTGCAGTCATCATCTACTTTAACAGGATTAATGCCAATTGAAATAAAGGAAAGTAAGTAAAATTTAGATTAAAATGAATAGCAAGATAAAATACATCTTATTAGATTTAGGGGGTGTTTTAGTTCCAGAGACAATGTTAATTATTAACAAACAAATTTCTGAATTGTTAGGAATAAATTTTGAGGAATTAAAAAAAGCTAATTTAGATATTTATAGCCTTGTTCCTATTGGAAAAATGACACTTTTAGAATTTTATACCAAAACACTAGAAAGACTTAATTTGAAAAAACCTTCTCCTCAAGAACTCCTTTCTAAACATATAGACGTTTATGAAAAAAATTTTAAGATATTTAAAGAGGTTTTAGAGATTATAAGAGGTTTAATGAACTTAAAAAAATACGAGGTTGTTTCTTTTACTAATACCGAAAAAGAAATAGTTGAATTTAATAAAGCCAAAAATAGGGTTTTTAATTTGTTTGACAAGAATTATATTTCGTGTGAAATTGGTTTAATGAAACCAGATATTAAAGCATATGAATTTGTTTTAAGAGATTTGGATGCACAACCTTCAGAAGTCATTTTTATTGATGATAAAATTGAAAATCTAAAACCAGCAAAGCAACTTGGTATGGACACAATTCTTTACAAAAATCCCACGCAACTGAAAAGAGATTTAGATACTTTATTAAATAGGTAACTTTAATACATTAAATTCTGTTAAAACTCACCCATATTTCTTCCGGCAAGCCCACCTTCAGGAGAAAATCCCAGCAGTTTACAAATATCCTTGTGGAGTTTTACTTTTTCAGTATACGGCAATTCTTCATTGTTTTTATTGTTAATACCCAGTCCTGTTTTTTCTCTTAATAAATTGTAAGCTTCTATGCTCCCTCTCGGTATTTTGCCATATTTATTTAATAGAAATGCTTCCATTTCTTCTGTTGTCATAATATAATCTTTTGGCATAAATTTTTAATGTACTATAATTTAATAAGTTTGTGTTGATTTGTAATATTAAACCATAGACAATAAGACTTTGTGATGCTTAATGTTATCCCAACATACTTCATAAGTTAATATCCTCAACTATTAATAAGCTTCAGTTGATTGTGAGCCAAATGCGAACAACTAACTTTATTAAAACTCAATTCTCTTCCATAACAACATCTGTAATCTTAACTCCATAAAGTTCCTCGTCAGCTTTAGCTCTATGTTCCCTATACATATGTTCTAAGTCTTTTTCAGCTGCTTTTTCTTCAGGATAAGAATTAATAACTCTTTCAAGAACACCTGAATTGTAAATTTGAGGATTTGCAACAGCAAGGGCAAACCACTTTTGAAAACCCTCGAGCCATCTTTTGTGTTCAGGGTCTTGAACTAATATTGATCTATTATAAAATGTTTCCAAACCAAACAAATCTATTAATTCATCCTGATCTCTAGTGGGAAGAACGCCTTGATTTGCTGCTATTTCTAATGCAGTAGTTCCTGGATATGGTTGAAATATTGAAGCAGATGCAAAAGCCGGCTTGACAGCAATATTCAACTCAAGCGTTTTTAACATTTGCTCTTTTGTTTCGCCAGGAGCTCCTAAAATATTTTGAGTCATCATTTTAATTCCGTTATCTCTTAGATATTTAGCTCCTTTAAGAATGTCATCTAAGGACATATCTCTTCTATGGATTTTATTCCTTATTTCATCATCCCCAGATTCAATGGCAACATGGACTCCTGTAATCCCTGCTTTTGCAAGATATTTTGCAGTATCAGGGTTGTCAGCAATTAAATCAAATCTCACATGTCCATGCATTGGCACTCCAATTTCAGAAAAAACTTCCGAAAATCTTTTTGCATATTCAGCCTTATAAGCCGGGCCTAGAATATCATCCTGAAAATAAATATTGCCTGCCCCATATTCATCTACAACTTTTTTTACTTCTTCAGCTACCGATTCATCTTTGCGTCTTCTTACAAACTTTCCTTTTCGTGTGTTTTCTGCATTCATTACATGGACAAAACAATAAGAACATCTAAATGCACACCCCCTTGTATGCATAAAATGCTTTATAGGACTGTTTCTATATTTTTGATTGGCATAAAGAAATTCCCTGTCTGGAAAAGGAAGTTCATCTAATGATTCATCTTCAACAAGATTTCTTGTGGCATTCACAAATCTTTTTCTTTTAGGATCATACCCGCTTTCATCTCTATACCCCTGGGTATCAATATCTAGATTATTTTTTGTATTTCTTACTTTTGTGTGATATAGGTTAAGATTTTCTTTTACCCATATATTTGCAATATTACCAACATCATCTCCTTTTTCAATTGCATCACAGAATTCTAAAAAAGGATATTCTCCTTCATACCTGCATATAACATCAAAACCTCTTTCAAGTAGCTCAGGTGTAAATGTTGGTGCAGGACCGCCAAGAAATCCAATGACTTTTGGATGTCTTTCTTTTATTTTTTTATTTAATTCAATTGCATAATGGTGGCTGCCAAATATGATGCTTTGGGCAAAAATGTCTACTCTTTCCTTTTTAATTTCTTCTGATACTTCTTCAACAGCCTTATCAATATTTCTTGAAGTTAAAAGTAGTTTTGATTTGTGCCCGTGTCTCGCTATAGAACTGGTTAAATAAGCAGGCCCTAAAGGTTCTATAGGATGGTCTTTATGCGCATATAAGATATTTACCATCTCATCTCTTTTTTACTTTTATTCATGGTATTTTTCTACAAATGTTAATTTAAATAATTTGTTGAGTTAAAATATAGATTATTGCATATGGTTTTTAGAGATATACTTATGCTGGTTATAGCAAAGGACGCTTTTATTTACCCGCATTTTGCGCCTTTGCTAGATAGTAAACGACAAAGAAAATGGGGAGAAATTAAAGTCATTTATTATATGGTTTTATCTTGACACAAACAACTAAAAACCTAAATTCATATTTATTTTTATGGATGCCAATAAAGCTTTAACTGAAAAAATAAGGCTTTGGTTGAGAAAGCCCGCCAATTTTTATTTGTTGGCAATCTTAATCTTTGCATTTATCCTTAGGTTGTATTATTTTTTATTAACTCAGGATCAAGCATTATGGTGGGATGAAGCAGAATATATGGCTTATGCAAAAAAAATAGTTTTTGGAACTCCTTATGATATTAGTCCAAAAAGAGTTGTGCTTTTTCCTTTTTTAATATCTTTAATCTTTAGGGTAGGATTATCTGAACAGTCAGTAAGATTTTTTTTAGTTTTAGTCCCATCCGTATTAGTAGTTTTTTTTACATATCTTCTTGCAAAAGAAATGTATTCTGAAAAAATTGCCCTCCTTACTGCATTTCTTACGGCTGTGCTTTGGATTCATTTATTTTATTCTGCAAGGGTTATGAATGATGAAATGAGTTTTTTATTTGGGTTGCTAGCTTTTTACTTTTTTTGGAAAGGGTATGCTTTTGGTAAAAATAATAAGTTTGTCTATATTTCTGGATTTTTTATTGCACTTAGTTTCCTATTACGTCCAGCAGGAATTTATTACGGGGTAATCATTGCAATTTTCGTTTTAATTACAGAAAATTTTAAATTTCTTAAAAAACCAGCATTATGGGGGATGGTACTGGTTTTTTTATTAACACTTTCGCCACACTTAATCTGGTCATATTATCATCATGGAGATGCCCTTGCATTTACAGGTGCTTATGGCGGGCCAGGAGAAGAAAATTTTGGATGGGATGCCTTTAAATTTATTCCGCTTTATACAGAAAAAGTTTTTTTAGCATTCTTCTTTATGGGCTTAATAACATTTATTACTATTATTTTAGGTTTCGATCAAATTTTAAAAGGCTCTAAAAAATATCAAAATGATTTGTTTATAGCAATATCTATGATTTTTCTTCTAGGCATCAACATATTTGTATTAAGGAGTTTTGAAGAAAGGTGGTTTATGGCAATGTCTTTTGCCATATTCATTATTACCTCAAAAGGAATCATGTTAACTTTCCAGCTTATAAAAAAGTATATTAAAGAACTTGGAGCAATAACTATTATAATCATAATTATTTTTTCAGGAGCTTATATTCAGCTAAAACATGCTGATCAAATTATAAAACTAAAAGTCAACACCTACGCAGAGATAAGGGCAGCTGGTTTGTGGATTAAAGATAATTCCAATCCTCAAGATAGTGTTTGGTCAAGAAGTTTGCCTCAATTAGCGTATTATTCTGAGAGAAGAGTTTTTCGAGAAAACTCTTCTGTATTGGACGTTGCAGAACAAGAGTTATTAAATCAGCTAAATGAAGAAAAGCCAAAATATTTTGTTTTATATGTCTTTGAAAATCATGCCCCTTGGATGTTTGAATTTCCAGCAAAATATCCAGAAGTTTTTGTTCCTGTTCAGGTTTATACCCTCAATAATCAGCCTATTTTAGTTATTTATAAAATTAGTTATAATAACCTGCAAGAAACAGCTTAAAATAACTTTAATCTATTTCAGACAACACAAATATTTATAATTCCTTTAATATAGGCTAACTTATGAGCAAAGAGGCAAAAAGAGTTATAGTTGCAGGGGGATGCGGGTTCATAGGAAGTAATTTTCTAATTCTAATGGTTAATAAATACCCTAATTATCAGTTTATTAACATAGACAAGCTTACTTATTCTGGAAACCAGGAAAATTTAAAACAAATTGAGAATCAAAGCAATTATGCTTTTATCCAAGCAGATATTGCAAATTACGATTTTATGAGGAACATAATCCAAGAAGGAGATGTTATAGTCAATTTTGCTGCAGAATCACATGTTGATAATTCTATAAAAGAACCGCAGATTTTTATTCAAACAAATGTTTTAGGGACTCATTCAATTTTAGAAGCTGCCAGGCAAAAAAAAGCAGGTTTATTTGTGCAAATATCTACAGATGAGGTATATGGTTCGCTTAATTTCGGCGATGCTTCGAGCAAAGAGCAAGATGTTTTGAATCCCTCTTCACCTTATAGTGCATCAAAAGCTGCTGCAGAAATGATTTGTTTGGGCAATATTAAAACATTTAAACAGCCAATTATCATTACAAGGTCAAGTAATAATTTTGGGCCCTATCACTTTCCAGAAAAAGTAGTTCCTTTGTTTATTACAAATTTAATCGAACAAAAAAAAGTCCCCCTTTATGGAACAGGAAAGAATGTTAGAGATTGGATTTTTGTTCAGGATAATTGTGAAGCAATTGATTTTATTATTCATAATGGGCAGGTTAATGGGGTATACAATATAGGGGGAGGAAATGAAATTACTAATATAGGTTTAACAAAATTAATACTTGAAAAAATGGGGGCCGGAGAGGAATCTATTCAGTTAGTTGAAGATAGAAAGGGGCATGATTTAAGGTATTCTTTAAATTGTGAAAAAATAAAGGCGCTTGGTTGGAAACCGCGATTTAATTTTGATAAAGCACTTAGCTTAACAATAGAATGGTATAAGAATAATAAATGGTGGTGGCAGCCATTAAAAAACATGCCTGGTAGGAGGACATCATGAAAGGAGTAATTTTAGCAGGAGGCACTGGTTCAAGGCTATACCCCTGTACAAAAGTCACTAATAAGCACCTGCTTCCTGTTTATAATAAACCCATGATTTATTATCCCTTGCAACTTTTAGCAAAAGCTGGCATTAAAGATATATTAATTATTTCCGGGGAAGGGCACGCAGGAGATTTTTTAAATCTTTTAGGAAGTGGGAAAGAATTCGGAGTAGATCTTGCTTATGATGTGCAAGAAGGTTCAGGTGGAATTGCACATGCGTTAAAACTAGCGCGAAATTTTGTTAGAGATGATAAAGTAGTTGTTGTTTTAGGGGATAATATCTTTGAAGATGATGTAAAACCTTTTGTAGAAGAATTTGAAAAACAGCAAGAGGGAGCTAAGATTTTTTTAAAAGAGGTTTCAATGCAAGATGCTAGAAGATTTGGCTGTGCATTAACAGAAGGAGATAAAGTTGTTTATGTTGAAGAAAAGCCACGTGACCCAAAATCAAATCTTGCAATGACAGGATTGTATATGTTTGATAATAATATCTTTAACATCATAGATGTGCTTAAACCTTCTGCCCGAGGAGAATTAGAGATAACAGATGCAATTGATTATTATGTAAAATCAGGAAAATGTTTTTATGGTATTATCAAGGGTTTTTGGTCAGATGCAGGAACATTTGAAAGCTTATTTCATTCAAGCCAATTTTTAAAAGAAAAAGAAGGAATCAAGGACCAGCCATATTTTGCATAACTTCCTTGATTTTTTGAGCAACAGTTTCTATTTCAGTATCTGTTAATTCAGGATATATTGGGATTGAAAGAATCTCTTTTGCTGCTTTTTCTGTTTGTGCAAAATCCCCATTTTTATATCCTAAATATTTGTAAGCTTCTTGCAAATGTAATGGGATAGGGTAATGAATTTCTGTTCCAATTCCAAGTTCATTTAGCTTTTCTTTTAATCTGTCTCTTTTGTCTGTTTTTATAACATAAAGATGATAAACATGTTTTTTGTTTTGGTTTACATTTGGTATAGTCACTATTTCTTTTAATAGCAAATTATATCTTAATGCAATTTGTTTTCTTATCTCATTATCTTCATTAAGATATTTCAATTGAACTCTAAGTATTGTTGCATGTAATTCATCAAGCCTTGTATTATACCCTTGCATCTTAGCGTGATATCTTGTTGCTTGCCCGTAATTTCTAAGCATTTTTAGCCTGGTGCTAATTGCTTCACTATCTGTCACAATCATGCCTCCGTCTCCAAATGCCCCCATGTTTTTGCTTGGATAAAAACTAAAGCATCCAAGAGTGCTAATTGGGACTCTTTTTCCTTTGTATTCTGCTCCATGAGCCTGTGCGCAATCTTCAATAATAAAAAGGTTGTGTTGGTTAGCAATTTCTAATATTTGTTCCATGTCGCAAGCTTGCCCGTATAAATGAACAGGCATAATCGCTTTTGTTTTTTCTGTAATAACTTCTTTAATTTTGTTAACATCCATCAAGCAATCTTCACCTACATCTACAAATTTTGGAATTGCGCCGCTAGCTATAATTGCTGCAACTGTTGGTATGGCAGTGTGTGGCACAGTTATTATTTCATCCCCATCTCCAATCTCAAGTGCTTTTAATGCAAGCAACAAAGCATCAAACCCACTACCAACTCCAATACCATAATTTTTTCCGCAATATGCTGCGAATTCTTTTTCAAATTCTTCAACTTCTTTTCCAAGAATAAACCACCCACTATCAAGCACACGTAAAATAGCTGAGTCAAACTCATTTTTCCGAACAAGATATTTTCTTCTTAAATTGCCAATTGGTATCATTTTTAGTTTTTTATTTATATTTTATTGTTAATATTTAATGTGGCATCAAATTTTTTCTGGTTTTATTAAATCTTTAATAATCAGTAAGTTGATAAATGATTCAAGCTTACTTTAAATTTACAGTTGTGGTTTAATATAATAGTATCAACATTGACATCTTAACAATATAGTTTATGTATTAACCTAACTCATTTTTTATCATCAATAATCTTTATTATTTAATGTTTTTTCTTTATAAAATCTAATTGTTTCTTCTAATCCTTTTCTCAAGCTATATTTTGGAATCCATCCAAGTCTGGCAATCTTTGAAATATCAGAACAACAATGTCCTGGTTCAATGCTTGCTCTTTCTTTTGGATAAGGAATTGCAGTTACATCACCCAAGCCAGAAATATCTCTAATAAGATGCGCTAGATTCATGATTGTTGTGAGATTGCCTCCTACCGGGGTATTCATTCCTTCTTTTCCAATGCAGCATCCCAAATTGTAAATCTGCCCTCCTGTTTTATCAGATGCTGCTAATAATATCAATGCATCAACAACATCATCAACATGGTTAAAGTCTCTTAATACTTCTCCGCCACCCCAAAGTTCTATCTTTCCTCCGCTAAGAATTTTTTTAATAAAAGTTGGCACAGCTCCCCCACAATCTAGCGATTGTCTTGGGCCATAAGTATTGGTTATTCTTACAGAAGTGATTTTAATGCCATCAATTCCTTGTTCTTTTAAACTGGAGTGTAGCATTATGTGGTGAGCTTCTGCCGCTCCCTTGCTAATAGATTGATAATCTGTAAATGTTTTTGGCACAAAATCTTCTTTTAATGGCAAATCCATAAAGCTAACTTTTCCGTATTGGTCTCTTGTTCCTGCATAAATAATTGATAGGTTTTTTTTAGGATTTTCAATCATGCATTGCCTGCATGCTTCTAAGAATAATGTTTGACAAATTAAGTTTATTTCAGAATCAAAAATAAGGTCTTCTCTATTATGCCCTGTATGCCTAATTGAACCAGCTAAATTAAAAACATAATCTGCTTGAGAAACAAGTTCTTTAATTTTTTGTATGTTCCTTATGTCTCCTTCTAAACCAGCATAAATTTCTAGTTTATCCTTTATCTCTTTTATATTCTCAATGCTTCCGCCTAATCCGTTAACAAGTGCATCAGCAATAATAACCTTTTTTGGATTTAGTTCAACTAACTTATGTGCAAGATTACTCCCAATAAATCCTAATCCGCCTGTAATTAGTATGGTTTTACCTTCAAAAACCTCTTCATACTCCTTTTTATAACTACCCATGAATATGTGTGTTTATGCTGTTTTTAAAGAATTTATGTAGTAGAATTCAATAGTTTTCCTTAACCCCCACTCAAAATCTATTTTTGGCTGCCAGCCAGTTGCCTGTTTGAATTTACTGTAATCTGCAATAAAATTTCTTTTATCTATTTTATGGGTTGATTCTGGAAAAGGAATTTGTTCTATAAGAACATCTTTTCCAGTAATTTCTCTAGTAATCTCTTTTATTTTATGAACCACTTCATTCATGGTTAATCCTTTTCCGCTTCCTAATACATAAAATTCTCCGTCTGTTTTATCAGAAAGAGCAGCTAAAATAAACGCATCAATATAGTTTTGAACATAAGTATAATCCCTGATAAACTCTCCATTACCATAAACAGTTAAAGGTTCTCCACGCAAAGCCCTGCCTATCATAAAATTTAAAACCCCCCTATTGGGGTTATCAATTCTTTGTCCTTCACCGAAAACATTAGCCAATCTTAACACGCAAGTTTTTAGTCCATAATTTTTAAAATAAACATAAAGATATTTTTCAGCAGCTAATTTATTTGCTTCATAAATTGATAAGGGGTTTTCAGCTACATCTTCTCCTGCTGGTATTTTTTCAATTTCCCCTGCAACAGTAACACTGCTTGCAAAAATTATTTTGACATTTTTATTATATTTCCTGCAGGATTCAAGCATTATTATTAAGCCGATAATGTCCCTGGTTATATCCTGGCCAGGATGAATCATAGATTCTTTTAAATCAGTCTGCCACGCAAAATGAAAAATGTAATCTTTTTCCTTAATAATATCATCAATTAATTGCTTATCTAAATTATCACCTTTAACAATTTTTAATTTATCAGCTATATTTTTAACCTTATCGCTATCATTTTCAATCTTATCAAATAATGTAACTTCTGCCCCCTCACCCACAAGCCTTTTTGCTAAATTGCTTCCTATAAATCCTAAGCCGCCTGTTATTAATACTTTTTTTCCTTGCATGCTTTTTATTTCTTGCAGGTTTTCCATAACATATCTTAAAACTACCTATTAATAAAGATTCTGAATTTGGGATATATTAATTAGGATGATTTTAAAATGCTAATCAACTCATTTGCAAGTTCAGGAGATGCTGCAAATAAAACCGGAGATATTGGTTTTCCATATTCTTGCCATTTTTTATTATCAATTTTTTCCCATTTATCATTAGAAAAACCATAAACTTCTCCGCCAATGGTTTTAGACAAAAGATATCCTGCAGGAGGCTCAAAAACACCTTTTACAATAACCCCGCAAACAGCATCAACTTTGCCAAGAACAAGGTCAATGAACATTGATGAAGTGGAAGCCATGCCACTTAATTCAAACTTGCCATTTAATTTATTAGAAAAAACATTTCTCATTAATTTAGTTATTTTATCCATGCTAATTGTAATTCCTTCTTTATAGTCGGGATAAAATTGTTTATCATCAATATGGATTTTAGTTTCTTTACACAAAGGTTTTGGAAAAATTTTATCAACAATTGCAGTTTTCTCTAATTTTCCTGGTTGTTCTATTAGCCTAACCTTATCTCCTTTAGAAACATATGCTATCCTCTCTTGAGAAAATTCAGTAACTCCTGAAAAAATAAAATCATCATATTTTGGATTTAAATTGTCAGCAACACTAATAATTGTTCCGCATCTTGCTTTAGGATTTGCTGCTAACCCACTGCTTCCATCAATTCCATCTAATACGACAAGATATGCTGGTTTTTTTGATAAACTAAATTGGCCATGTTCTTCAGAAATAATCATAGCAGGTAATCTCTGTTTTTTTAAAAAGTTAATCACAGCTTCTTCTGATTCCCAATCTCCACGAATTGCTTTATCTAATCCAGAACCTTTAGCAATAATTTCTCCAATAACTTCTTTTTGCATTAATTCTCTCTGTAAATTATAAACTCTTCTTAAAGCTTCAATGCAAACATCTTTTACTTGAGAATTCATTTTTTATCAAAACCTTGTTGGAAAAACATAACTTTTTCTAAAAGAAGTATCCATAACCCTAATATCAAGACCGCCATGTCCAAGCCTGTCAACTGTTTCTTCTATATCAAGTTTTTCTCCTGTAAGTTTTTCATAACCCCATATTAATCCAACTAAAGATTCATCAATTAAAGGAATTTCTCTTGGGTCTTCAGGACGATAACCTTCAGGATTAATTTTAGAGAGCCTTCCTTGATTATTTATCAAATCTTTCAAATATTCAAATGGAACAAAGAAAAATTCCCCTTTTTCTGGTAATTTTAATTCTTTTTCAGAAGCATCTATTTTTCCTGTTGTTGAAAAATACATTTCTGTTGTGAGCCAACCGGCAGCTAAGCAATCCTGGGCTGGTTCATAAATAACAGCTTCTGCCTCTAAACCAAAAGTATCTGCAATTTCTTTTTTTCTAAAGTCAAGTTGAGTTTCAAGATTAAATAATCTAGGATCATTTGCGTGTTCTGGCTTATCACATTCTGCTCTTGATGCAAAAGCAAGAGAAGTCATATAACCGCATGGTTCATGGATTAAAATATTTGGGCAATGAACATCAGGGGCTCTTCTTTGAAAAATAACTTTTCCATCTTTTGTAGCTGTTGGAAATCCAACAGACAAACAATTAACATAACCTTGCTCTGGCGCAAAATTTTTGCCTTGTTCTATTGCTTTATTTATTCCATCAACATAATAAAAAGGTATTGCGCTAGCAATTACAACAACACTTTTATTATCAAGATAACCTTCTTTATCAGCAGAAGAACAGTAAAATTTATCTATAAAAGCAATCCAGGAACTTTTCCATCCTTTTTCAGCTTTTGGCTGCCATAATTTCTCAATATATTCAGCCATTTCCGGGTTTAACTCAACCCCTAAGTTTATATCATTGATTATTAATCCTCTTCCTTCAAATGGATAAACTCCAATCCATGGGTTAGCTCTTCTATTTATCATACTCATTTGTTTTAAATAATAAAGAATTTTATTTTATATTACTATATTCCCGCCCTTTCCTTTATATTGCTATATTCCTGCCCTCTTAAAGGTCCTGTATGTATTTTTATATAATGATGTGTTGTATTCCCACCATTGTCATGAATCATTTTTGTTCTAAGATATTCAATTCTTTGGTTTAAAAGTGCTAAATGTAAAGGAATTAAGTCAAAATCATTGTCTGTTCTTTTTACAGGTAAATCAACTTCAATTTCTTCTGGTTGTTCTGGTTTAGTTTTATGTCTGGTTCTATCCTCAAGTCTTAAAGTTATTAAATTTTTATCCTTGTTATTGTTTGTAATTGCTCTTACTATTCCTTCTGCCCGTATTTCTTCTGGTTTATATATTTGTTTACCTTCTGACATACCTCATTTTATAACTATCCATTTTTAAGGATTATTGCACCCTGATATAGATATATGCCTGCATTAATTAAGTAATTTATATAAGATATTTCTTACTTTCTCTGCCTGTTTCCAATTAGAGTTATATGCAGGAAAACTAAAATCTTCTCACTCCTTTCATCAACACCAAAGTTGCTCTTATTCCGCCAGAAAGAGTGTCCTTGAATTCAAATCCAATTTTCTTAATCTTCTCATTGCCGACTTCATATGGTTTTTGATTAAGCAATGGAGATTTTGTTATTTGAATTTGCACATTTGGGACAAACTGCTTTATTGTTTCAATTATATTTTTCATAGAATAATTTCTTGTTACAACATTATACAGCTCTCCTGGTTTTCCATGCTTTTCCAAGAAATAAAAAGCCCTTATGCAGTCATTTAATCCCAAATAAGGACGCATGCTGTTTAATGCAGAATCCCAGACAGTTAATGGCTTGTTCATTACAGCTAACCAACAAAATTTATTTATTGCAGTATGAAATCTCATGCCAATGCTTGTTCCAAAAATAGTTCCCATCCTAAGAACATTTGCATTAAACCCTTTTGCTTTTGCAGTTTTTAAAATAAATTTTTCAGCCTTAAGTTTTGTAGCAGCATAAGGAGAAGCCGGTTTATACATATTTTCTGGAGAATTCTCATCTACAAGTCCTTCTGCTTCACCATAAACACTTGTTGTAGAGGGAAAAAGAAATTTTTTAACATTAGCATCAATTGCAGCCATTAGCACATTTTTAGTTCCTTCGAAATTAACTTTATGAGTTAATTTTGGCGTTGCAATAGTAGAAGGAGCATCTGTTATAGCAGCCAGATGAATAACCACATCAATTTTCTGCATAGCCCGTTTTAAAGCTTTTTTGTCATCTATGCCTGCTTCAATAAACTCATATCTTAGCCCGCGCTTTTGTGGCAAATTAAACAATGAGCAATATCTTTGCGTAGAAATATTGTCAAAAATTCTTATTAGCTCTATATCCTGCCTTTTAGCATATTCTCTTATTAGCTTAGAGCCAATATGCCCTAAAGCTCCTGTGACTAAAAGCCTCATGAAATTCTTCAATGTAATAAGTTAATAAAGATTTATGTGGTTTTAGTATAACAATCCTTAAGAATGAACTTCTTAACCAAATGTTATGAAAAAAAACAACTCTTTCCCAAGGAAAGAATTTTATGCTTGTACATTTGACAGCCCAGTAAATGCCGTTAATGCATCAGCAATTGATAGTTGTGGCAAAATAACTCATTCTAATTTTTTAAGAAATTATGCTGAGGCAAAATGGGATGTTGAAAATAAAGGATGGAAAAGTTCTATGATTCCAACAGCATTAGATGTGCATTATACAGAAGATAAGTTACTCATTAATTGTGGAGTAACAGAATACAAATATCTTTTAGGACAGTTTAAATTAGCTTTAGAAAAAAATGAAACAAATCTTTTTGAATCTATTCATGGGCTAAGTACTGAGATATTGCCTCTTTCCTTAGATGAAATATTCTTGCTGCAAAGAAGAACTGATGGGATTACCCAGCATGGAGTTGATTTTTATGATATTCCTACAGCAGGTCAACATGCTGGCATGTATTTAAACCAAGCTTCTGAAAAATATCCTGGATTAGTTAAAGGCATGTTGGATATGGATGGTTTTCCAAGATTTAATCTAGCAAGACATTTAAATTTAAAACCAGAAGAAATAGGGGGTATTGATTATGTTGGATTTTCAAGGGGGTTTGAGGTAAGTTTAGATAGCCAGTTCAATGGTGTAACTAAATTAAACCTTGAGAATATGCAACTTATTAAAAGAGCAGAAAATCCTGGTTTATTATTAGCATATAGATTTGCAGATATTTTAGATGTTTTTGATTCTTTAGGGAAAAAGGGAAAAAATGTTAAGGAAGATTTATTCAAAAATAAACCTGTGGCAAATTCCCTTACAAAAGGATTTGGCATAATTGATGATTGTTTGGGAACATTTTTAAGCGTATTATTCCATAAAAATGTTGTTTTATACACGCAGGCTTTAGGTATTTTAGCTAATAGGGGATATAAAGTTAATAACAAATATCTTTCTTCTGGAAAAGTTATCAAGTTAGATGATTTAAACTAATAAAATACCACAATAATCTATTTAAACAAAGTTTTTAACTTTTAATTATGGTTGTTTTTGATGAAAAAAAGCATTGCCCTTTGTGTAAAACTCAAAATTTGGTGAAGTTTATTTCATTCGGCAAAATGCCTGTTGCAAATGCTTTTCTTAAGCCCTCTGAATTGCAAAAGCCAGGCTTTGTTGAATATGTTTATAATATGGATGTTGGTTTTTGTGAAAATTGTAATATGGTTCAACTTATAAACATCGTCCCTTATGCCAAATATATTGTTCCAGATGAAACAGGCAAGACCCACTATGCTTTTTTTTCATCCACTTCAGTGGCAATGCAGGAGCATTTTGCAGATCTCGCACACGAAGTTGAGCAACGTTTTCTTGACAGAAATCCAAAGGTTTTAGAAATTGGTAGCAATGATGGAATTATGCTAAAATCATTTTTAAATAGAAGAAATGTTTTGGGAATTGAACCATCGCAAAATGTTGCAGAAATCGCCCAGCAGCAGGGAATAGAGACAATTACTCAGTTTTTTTCAGAACAGCTTGCAAAAAGTATTGTTTTGTCAAGAGGCAGGTTTAGGGTAGTTCTTTCAACAAATGTAACATTAAATATAATTGATTTGCATGATTTAATGCGCGGATTGAATGCTCTGTTAGATGATAATGGGGTGTTTATAACAGAAGACCCTTATATTCTTGATATTTTGGAAAAAACTTCTTATGACCAAATATATGATGAGCATATCTGGTATTTTTCTTTAACTTCTTTGTCAAATCTTTATAGGATGCATGGTTTTGAAATTTTTGATGCAGAAAGACAATGGGTTCATGGAGGTTCAATGAGAGTTTATGCATGCAAACGTGGGACTTATCCCAAAACCCAAAGATTTTTGCAGCTTTTAGAGCAAGAAAAACAAAAAGGCATTGATACTATTAATCCGTATATTCAGTTTGCTGAAAATACTGCTCAATCGAAAAAAGAATTGCAGAATTTGTTGTTGCATCTTAAATCTCAAGATAAAAAAATTGTTGGTTATGCAGCTGCTTCAAAAGGAACAATTATTCAAAATTATTGCAATGTAGGAAGAGAAATTTTAGATTATATTTCTGATTCTACACCATACAAGCAAGGATTACTTAGCCCAGGAAAACATATCCCTATTGTTTCTCCAGAGCATTTTCACAATGATAAAAATGTTGACTATGCTTTGCTTGCAGCTTGGAATCATGCTGCAGAAATAATGAAAAAAGAAACAGATTTTTTAGCAAGAGGCGGGAGATTTATTGTACATTACCCAAAAGCAAGAATTTTAGAGCCAGAATTTACTGGGGGTGATAATGTCATTAAACAATATGCGCAAATAGAACAGAGTATAAACAGCACAACAGCTAATAGTAATACATTTATTAATAATCTGCCTTCAGAAGTTAAAAATACTTTTTCAGACATTAGAATAAAACCATTAAAACTATTTTCAGATGAGCAGGGATATTTATTTGAAACTTTGAGGCAAGATGATGAATTGTTTGACGGAAAATTTGGGCAAGTGCTAGTTTCTGTTTTATACCCAGGGGTTATCAAAGGTTTGCATCGCCACAGCAAGCAGACAGACTATACAACTTGCATTAAAGGAAATATAAAATATGTTGTTGCTAAAGAAAAAGCAGGGGGCAGTAGAGAAGCAGATTTTAAAACATTTGTTATAGGAGAAACAAATCCAATATTAATCAAAATTCCCCCAGGTTATTGGCATGGCTATATGGTTCTTGGGGGGGAAAAAGCAATTATCCTGCATACAATGGACAAAACTTACAATCCCCAAGAACCAGACACAGATGAAATTTCCCCTTTTACTTTTGGTGATGTTTGGACGATAAAGGATAGCTAAGTGTTAATGTAAAAATTAAATAAATTGTTAATGACAAAAAATATTTGAGAGTGAGCCTTATATAACTATACCATTAGCTATTTTAATCAAACATCCTGCAAATTAAAAATATCAATAATCGCGAGTTTTAGTGAGCAGTAACTTCTTATTTTTTCAAATACCCGCTTCTCTTTGTTTCTTAAAAATATTTGCATAAAAAAATGCGTATATATACCCAATGGTTATTAAAAATAAAACAAATGAATGAATCAGCCAGTAAGATTTTTTTTCTTTAACAGCTTTACTAAGCCCCTGTATTAAACCTGGGATAAAAGCCAGGTTAAATAAAACAGATTTGATAAATCTTAGGTTTTGCTTAAACGTATTTTTTTTAAAATCAAACCAGTAAAAATCACGCCTTTCATAATTTTTTAGAAGATAATGCCCGATATAATATATCCTTTTGTTTAACAGGTGCTTTAATTCTGTTGTTGTTTTATGGTATAATCTTATATCTTTTGGAACAGCAATTTTATATTTTTTATTTGAATTAGCCATGCGCCAAAAATTATCAATATCCTGTGTATAACCGCCTGTTTCAAGAAAATCTTTTTTTCTTATAGCAAAACCATTATCTCCCGCATAATAAAACTTTTCTTTATTAATCTCGTAAATAAAAAATTTGCCATTTTTATTATAATCAAATTTTTTTGGGTTTAATGCAATCTGTGCATTTAGTGAATATGGTATTGCAAAAGGGTCTTCTATACCAATAGCGTTAACATATTTGTCTGTTAAACTTGCTTTTTCTGGAATAAAAAGCCTGGACTGAACCCCTGTAATATCCTTGTTTTTGATTAAGATTTGTATCATATTTTTCAGCCAATCTTTTTGAACAAGAATATTATCCTGGTCTAATTGAACAATAATCTCTCCTTTTGCCTTTCTTGTTGCCATGTCCATGCCAAATCCCCTGCCTATAGAATATTGTTCTGGGTTATGATAAATTTTGACAATCTTAGGATATTTCTGTTGATATTTTTTAATTATCTCAAGTGTTTTATCAGTGCTACCACCGTCATTAAGAATCAGTTCAATTTTATTCTTTGGGTAATCTTGGGCAAAGATGCCATTAAAATATTCTCCTATAACCCTCTCGCCATTATAGGTGCAAGTAACAATGCTGATTTTTGGTAACTCTTTCATAAGATAAACAATTTGTGGAAGATATATAAAATTAATCGTAATGTAGTGTATACTCTTATATCATGCTTAATACATTTTTATTTCCCGCACTCAATCTCCATCAATGAACCTTTTCCTAAATAACTTACAAGCAGGCTTATTGGAGTGAATAAAATTTTTGCAGCATTTGAAAAAATTATTGGGTGTTCTCTTTTTCTTGTTAAAGCAACTGCTCTAAAACTGAAAGAGCCATCTAACATATAAGGCGTATCATAGGCTCTTATTTTGTTAATTTTTAAACCATATTTATTCAGCACAATTCTGATATTTTTTTGATTATAGTTATATAAGTGCCTCGGAACATCATACCCAAACCAATTTTCTCCAAACATCTTTACCCATAACCCGTCTGTGTTTGGAATGGTTATTATTAATTTGCCTTCTGGCTTAAGCCATTTTCTGCATTTTTCCAACACAAGTTTTTGATTAGGAATATGCTCTAAAACTTCTTTTAAAACAATGATATCAAAACTATTTTCTTTGTATCTTGCTTCTTTAAGTGATTGTCTTTTTATTCCAAGCCCTTTCTCCTTTTCTGTTAATTTTGAACCATAAGGCTCTAAACCAGCTGTTTTTAATCCATATTGCTGATATATTGCAAGTTTTAACCCATCTCCGCATCCAATTTCAAGCAAAGCTTTTTCGTGATTATTATCAGTGAAATAAGTGTAAAATAATGGTTTAAATGGAGTCAGTAATAAACTAACCAACGGATTTTTTTTAGAATAGTAATATGCACACAATTTATGGTATTTCAATGCCAGAGGATTAATGTTATGAAATGAATAATACTCTTTTTCAGGATAATATTTGGAAAGCTGTTTTTCATTTAATCTTGGCTCAAGGAAAATTAATCTGCATTTATTACATACCAATAAATCAAATATGCCGTTGACAAAATGCATCTTATCCCACATGTTTTTATAAAGCACTGAGAGATTCCTATTTTCACAGCACGGACATTTTTTAACTTTAATCATTCCAGATTTTGTTATCTTTTTATTCTTATTTTCCATCCTTCTTTTGTCCCAATTTTTTTAAATTTGGCGATTATGGTGGCTGTGATAGTCATTGCAACCCAAAAACTTATTATAAATCCTATTTTTATGTTTGTTTTCCACGCTTCTTTAAAGATATACCAAGTTACAGGAAGATAGTAATCTTTTATCCCGATGTTAAAAACTTCTTTGCTTTTTAGTTGCTTTCTTGCAACAGCTGTTCTTATCTTTTGATTAAAAGAATCTTTTAGTTTTGTTTGATAATAAGTTGTTTTTATTCTGGGCATATTAGGGTCGTCAAACAAAACAACTTGGTATCCATTTTTTATTATATAGTGCGTTCTTTCAAAATCATCGCCAAGTGAGAAGTTTGGTTTGTAAAGTTTTTTTCTGAAAATGTTTGTAAGGAACATTGTAGGCTCTTTTAGATATCTTATTCTGCCTTTTTTATAAGTAAATCTTTTTTTTTGATATTTAAGCCAGAAATAAGAGCTGTATGCTTCCATTTTATAGCCAATATCCCCTTTTTTTAATCTATCTCTGTGCCATTCTGCCGGAAAAGATTCTGCAATGCCTCCAATTTTTTTGTCATTAAAAACAGATAAAAATTTCTCAAACATTTTATTATCCTTTATTTCATAAGTCCAGTCAGCATCATTTATGAAAACAATTTTTCCCAGGGCTTTTTTTATTATGCTGTCTATTACAGCTGGCTTTCCCTGGCGCAAATTAAGTTTATAATATCTGACTTTGCTGGATTTCTTGCAGAAATTTTTAACTATCTCCTCTGTTTTATCTGTGCAGCCGTCCAATCCTATTATAACCTCATAATTATCATAAGGGATTTTTAGCAAATGTGAGATTGTTGTTGCAATTATTTTTTCTTCATTGTGTGCAGGAATAAGGAAGCTTATTTTATAATTATTTTTCATTTGTCAAGATTCAATAATAAATTTTAGATTGTCAAGTTTTTTAGAGTTTTCCATTATTTTCATGTATTTTATTTTGCTTTCATAAAATTCTTTATCTTTTCTTACTCTAAAGATATATATGATGTCTGCACTGGGTAAAATACCTGAAAAAAGCCTTTCATAAATAACTGGGTTAAGATTTATTATTGGATTAATTATTTTATTCATAAAACTGAAATTTATTCTTGTAAAAACTATTTTTTTCTTTAATAGCTCAAAATAAGGATAAAGTTCTTTATTATTATGCCATTCTCCAAATGTCAGGTATGAAAAACAATGTTTATGGCTTAATTCCATCCATTTAAACGGACTGCTTATGTGCGGGGCGCTTATAAAAATAGCTCCATTCGGTTTTGTTATCCTATATATTTCCATCATAGCTTTTGAAACATCATCCAGGTACTCTAATACATACGAAGCTAAAACTTTATCAAACTCATTATCTTTAAATGGCCAGGGAAACTTATTTAAATTATAATAAACATCCGCCTTCCTTGTTTTGTCGCAGTCTAAATTAACCCATCCTTCAATAAATTCTTCCCCGCTTCCTAAATTTAAGCATTTGCTGTTTATTTTTTCCATTATAAATTATTAATTTTCATCCTTTCTGGTAATTTATCATACAGTCTAACTATAAATTTAAATGGAGAATGGACTAATCTTAATCTTACCACAGAAGCGAACATTTGAAGAGGAACTTTCATTAAATTTAATTTTGAACCTCTTTTATCTTCCCAAACTGTCGGAATTTCCTTAATTTTAAAATTATTTTGTTTTAGATTGTATAATAAGTCAACATCAAAAGCCCATTCTGTGATAATTTTTTCATTAATTATTTTTTCTATAGCTTTTTTTTTGAATAATTTAGCCCCGCATTGTGTGTCAGAATATAGCAAATGCAGCACAATCCTTACTATAAGGTTAAATCCCCTGCTTGTTATTATCCTTAAAAATGTCTGCTTGGTTTTAATAACAGATTCATTTTTCCATCTGCTTGCAATAATTCCATCATATCCGTTTATTTTTTTAACCAAGTCATAAAAAGATTCAGGTGAAGTAGCCATATCAGCATCAACAAATCCTATTAATTCAATTCCTCTTGCTGACGCATGTCTAAATCCCTCTATAATTGCAAATCCCTTGCCCCCCTGTTCAAAATCTAAAAATCTTATTTCTTTGTATTTTTTTTTAAATTTTTTTATAACTCCAATGGTGTCATCCTTGCAGGCATTTAAAACAACAAGGATTTCAAACTTTTTAATCTTCTTGCTCTTTTTTATGCGTTTAAAAAAAGAACCATATGCTTCTAATGTCTTTCCGATTCTATTTTCTTCGTTATATGCAGGAATGATTATGCTCAACGTATTATTCATTTTAATTAAATCCGGTTTGTGCCGGATGTATTTTGTAAGGATTTAATTGATTGAAAACATCGAAAATGTAAATTTTCGACTGCTGTTAAAATTATATTAATTTTGAAGTTTTCTATTTGCATTTTAATTTTAATTGAGTCAGGTTTTCACTTTTTTAGAAAAAATAGCGTGCCTATAAACATTATTATAGTTGAAACCATAAAAGCCAAAATATACTCAAAAAGAGTATTATGAAATATAAAAAGCAGTGTAATCTGGATTATAAAAAATATAGGCAAATAAAAATAATTTGTTATCTTGTTTATAGATAGAGCATAAACGATTATAACATTGCTTAAAGACAAAAAGCTAAATGCAATTGCTGAATAAATAAGCAGGTTCGCTACAGAAGTATACTGGTTTCCATATAAAATCCATATAATTAGTTCAGGAATGATTAAGTAGGCAAAAACAGCAACTAAGCACAAGATAAACACCAAGAGTAATGATTTTTTAAATAATTGAGAGGAATCTTTATTTATATCGTGTCTTTCAGATGTTAAAGGAAACATTGCTTTACTTATAGCAAATGTCCCAAAGAATATAATCTTTCCTAAGATTGACAAAACAGCATACATTCCTGCTGTTTCAGCAGAAAAAAATCTTTTTGCCAAGATTATATCGGTGCTCAAAATTAAAAATATCACAAACATTGAAACTATATAGGGAATGCTGGTTTGCTGAATTTTATCAAATGAAGTTTTTTCTTCTTTGTTTTTAAGTATGTCCCTGTTAAAGAATAAGGTAAATGCAAAACTTGCAACCCCGCCTAAAACTACCCCTAAAATTGCCCCAAAAACATTTATTCCAAATATTACAAAGGAAATTGAAAACAAAAGCTTAAAAGTTGATTCGAGTATCATGCTTATTCCAAGCATTCCGAATCTTTTTCTCCCCTGAAGCACTCCCCTTAAAACTGGTTCAGCAAATGAATAAAGAATCAAAATGTCCACAATTAATAAAAGCCAAAAATTTATCCTTAAAAATGATGCTAATGGAAATGAAATTAGCACCGCCACAACAAAAACCCAGAAAGAAACCTTAAAAACTTTCCCCAAAGATTTTTTCATCATAAATTTTATTTTCCCGTGTTCATTTTTCACATTAAATTTGGAGGTGTATCTTGAAATTAAGTTCTGTATTGTTTCAGTAGGTATGCTGAAAAGGTAGACTATTGACATTAGAACAACTAACACCCCATAATCTGCTGGTCCAAGAAGTCTTCCCATAGAAAAATGAAAAATAAAATTGAGAAAATTGAAGATATTTATAGTTATAAACAATACAAACGCCCCCTTTCCAAATTCACTTGACAGGAATTTTTTCATTTTAGTTCTTATTTATCTTAATGTTTATGCAGGATAAACTTTAGTTTAATTTTAGTCTGTGCAATTTACAACTTTTAACCCGGCTTGTTAATCTAAAATCTTAGCAAATATGTTTAATAAGGTTTTGCCATCAATATAAAGTTTGATTATTAATTTAGCATTATATTATATTTTAAATATTGAATTCCTAAAAATTATCAACCCAGCTATAATTATTGCTACCTGAAAAGTATTCAGTAAAAATACAACGTCCTTCTCATACACTTTTCCATTTATTTTAATCTTTTTTAGAATATAAATGGCAATATGCTCAAGTCCATAAAATTTTTTAAAAGGAACATCCAAACTGTCGTCTGCATTGACTTTTCCAAAACTTTGTATTTTCAATCTTCCCCGTAATTTTAGCCCGGTTTCTAATATATATGGGATGAAAAAGAATATTGCAATTCTCTCAATATTGCCTAAAATAGCCATAATTGCAATTAATGCTCCGACAGAATAGGTAAGAATATCCCCTGGAAGAACTTTCGCAGGATATTTGTTAAACAAATAAAAAGCAAACAAAGATGCAACCATGCAGAATGCAATTAAGCTTAACCATCTGTTATTAGTAAACCATGTTACTGTTGCCAATGCAGATAAAATTAAAATGCCTTGGCTTGCTTCTAATCCATTATAGCCAGCAAGAAAGTTAAAAGTTGTTGATGCTCCAATTATTCCTATTGGAATAAAAACCAGGGGGTAGATTAACCCAAGATTAAATTGCCCTATAAACGGAAAACTTATCAAAGATTCGCCTGCATTAATAACCATTAATGGAATTGCAGCAAAGAAAATTAGAAATATTCTCAGCTTTGCAGACATTCCTCCATGCCTCCAGCCAAGAAAATCATCTATCAGCCCAACAAGTCCTGCCATTAGTATTGTTACAAGTAATGCAAATATTTCAACAGTTGTTATATCTGTCCTTAAAATAAAAGTTTTAACTGCAATATAAGATAAAGCCCCTAAAACAAATCCAAAAACTACTATGAGCCCTCCAGAACCAGCAATATTTTTGGGGTGATTATACTTATTCATATTCTCCCATATAAGCCCGATTTTTATGGCTTTTTTAATCCAGGCAGGAAGAAAAAATAGGGTTATCAAAAAGCTTAAGAGTATTGATGCAAGTAATAAATATTCCATTTTAATATTTTTTATAAGATAATTATAGTTTAGCCAATTCTAATCCCCTGCTTGGGAATTCTGTTTTTAGAAACTCTGGATTGGTTTTTATATCTTGCGGATAATTAATACTCCAAATTTTAATTGGGCCGTGAAAATCGTTTTCATAAAAAATAAACTCCCCTATATCATTAGCAACATCTTCCCTCCATGCTGCAATTATGTTGTCACTTTCTATATGCTCAAGATTAAAATATTCTGAATCACCCCCCAGTAAATAAAGTTGTACTAAATTTGACTCCCTTGCTTTTTTAGGAATATAAAGTGCTGCTCCAAAAATATTAAGATCAACCATAGCCTCTTCTCGTGATACTGAAGGGTAGATAAAAAACATTGATTCTAATCCAGAACCTAAATCAATAAGTTTATTTTCAGAACTTATATAAACATACCTTAAGGGAATTGCATAGTCTTTGTTTTGTGCAGATAATACAATTTCTACTCTTACAATTTTTCCTTCTTTTTCTTTAATCAAAGCAAAACCTTTAATCTGAGTTAAATATGCTGGAAACAAAACCTCTTTCCCATCAAAATTCCATATTATATCCTCATAGGTTTGAGATTCTCCAGGATAAAGCAAGAGCGTCTGATTGCCAAAATTAGAAATTTTTTCTTTTTCTAAGTTAAATCGAGTAATCTGGGAAAATCTGTCATAATCTTCATTTGAGCCAATTGCTGAAATTGCAGCATACTTTTTAATATCTGTTAAATCTATTAATAAATGCGTTGCATTGTGCGTGTAAAGAAATTCTAATGCTTTGTTTTCATCGTTTCCAGTAAGAGCATATTTCCCAAGAAGATGATTCCAATAAGGAATTGAGTTTCCACCATCCAAAATAGTAGTTCTTCTCCCGCGAGTTTGCAGCCAATAACCATAATCCCACCAGGCAGCAAATACTGCATTTTCCGGCGTATTTGTCCTAACCCACTCCATTGCTCTTTGCCATTGTTGTACATATTTAGTTGTAATAAGCTCTTCTAGCATAACTTTTTTATCCTTTTGGTAAATAAAATAAAGACTAAATAAGAGGGAAATAATAAGGGCTAAACTTAGCAATCCCATAAAAAATTTGTTAAGTTCTTCTTTTTCTGTAAAGTATTTTTGGAATATTTTTATGGTGAAAAAAGAAGCAGGAATCACGCTTATTGCCCCTACTACTAAAAATATTCTTATAGCACTTCTTGCAGCAAATATGCTGAATGTAAACAGAATAATATAAAATAAGTAAGAGAAGTTTATGCCTTCAAATTCAAAAAATTCTTTTTCTTTATAAATTTTTATATAAGTATAAATTATAGTCCCAAAGAAAATTATTGGCCCCAAAGCATATAAAAATAAACTCACACCGTTCGTTCCATTTAAAACTCCTATTTCAGAATATCTTGTGAATATAACTGCCCAGATAAAAATAAAATAGCTCAAGGTTAAAGTTATCTTGTGTATTTTCTTAAGAGGTTTAAGCATATTCCAAAATAAAAGGATTACCCCAAAGAAAAATATGTAAAAATAAAAAGGAACCCCAATAATTGGCCCAAAGTAAACAACCCAATCTTCTAAAAAATATGGTTGTCTGTTTTCTGAAATACTTACCCCAAATCTGGTTGTAGCAGGATTCGCTAAAAAGTTCTTTAAAAAACTTATTGGGCTGATGATAGTATTCAGCCCAAAGATAACGACTGCTAAAATAACCAGTACAATGCCTGAGATTATAACTGAAGTCAATTGTGCAGGAAGTTTCACCCTGTTAATTATACTTGCGGTTTTCTTGTTTTTTAAGAAAAAAAAGCTTGTGCCTAGAATAAAAAGAATAATTAGCATTGATTCAGGGCTTCCAGGTATAGTTATATTCTGTAGTGAGTATCTATTGGAAAAACTAAACATGAGTAAAAAAGAAACAGCAAGCCAAGAAAAATAAATGACAAACTCTTTTAATTCAACTTTTCCAATTAGAAAATAGATAAAAACAGATAATGATACAGGAATAAACACAAACACAACACCGCCCCAAAGCAGTGCCATTAAGCCTGTTGAAATACCTGCTAAAATCCCAAAAATCAAGCCTCTTTTGAACTTTTCTGACTTAAACGCCTCTAAAAAAAAGTAAAATGACAGGAGCATGAATAACAAAGCAGCACTTTCTTTATCTGCTACTCCTGCACCTGTTTTAGACAATAAAATTGGTAAGAGAGCAAAAAATATAGTTGCAAGCAGTGCAATCAAATTTTGGGTAATTTTGCTCTCTTTGTAAAATACTTTTTTTGTAAGCAGAAAAAGAATAAGAATTGTTGGAATAAACATAATCACAGGGAAAATTACAGCAGAATAAGTTATGCTGTCTGTTAATGATAGGAATTCAAGTATTTTATGAGTCCATGCCATCATATATGGAAAAAGCGCTGTTTCTTTTGAAGTATCATACCCAAAAGGTGCATATCGCATTGTATCTATAACCATTAATCTCCCGTGTGCAACAATATACTCCATCCATCGCAGGAAAAGAAAAGGGTCAAACTCCATACCAATAGCCCAATCATTTGTTGCAAAATTCCATAAAAATGGTTTTCCTGTTAATGGGTTTATTTTAAGATTAAGTGTCCTAAGATAAATCCCAAACCAGATGATAAGAGCTAGAGCAACATAAACCGCAAAATCTTTTTTTTGTTTGAGAAATTTGATTAAGCTCCATAATCTTTTTTCTTCTATGCTTTTTTTGCTGGATAATATTCTGCTCTTTTTATTTTCTAAGGCTTGTTCAGGTTTTGCAGAAAAGCTAATATCAACCCCTCCCATTGAAAAATTTTCTTCAGTCATTTCAATATTCTCCTGGTTGAGGGGTTTTTAACCTAATGTCTGGAAAATCTTTTTCTAAAAAAGCTGGATTTTTTTCCATATCAGCAGGATAATTAACTTGCCAGATTTTAATTGGGCCTTGCAATCCTTGGTAATCCACGAAATGCTTAATATTCATCCCACTACTTTTGAGACTTTCAATAAACATGCTGTCTTGAGTATGTGCTAATTTAAAATACTGAGAAGTTTCATCAAACAAATAAAGTTTTGTTAATTGAGAGTGGATAGTTCTTTTACTTAGGTACAATGCTGCACCGAGATAATTCATATTAACCTGCTGCCCCTGTATGCTGTTTATCTTTGGAAAGATGAAAACTCCTGCATCTAATCCAGAACCAAAATCAGAAAACTTTCCTGTATCATCCAGGTAAATGTACCTTAAAGGAATATTATACTGCTGATCTCCATAAATAAAAACCGCAGTTGGCTGTGAGAATTGCTGTCCTGAACTCTTTGTTTTTATGCTAAACGCCACAATTACTGCCTCTCTCCCGGGTAAAAATATCTCTTTTCCATTGTCATTCCAGGTTATATCCTCGTCAATTCCTGTTGCTCCTCCAACATACCAGTAAGTTGTCCCATCTTTTGCCTCTTGGGTTTTGCTGTCATCCATTATAAAACTAGGAATCCAGGAAAATCTGTCATAATTTTCATCTGCTCCAATGCTTGAGAACGCAGTATATTTCCCAATATCAGTTGAATCAATTAATAAATGTGTTGCATTGTGCGTATAAAGAAATTCAAGGGCAGTTCTCTCATCGCTCCCAGTAAGAACATGCCTCCCAAGAAGATGATTCCAATAAACAATAGAATTTCCTCCATCCAGTACAGTAGCTCTTTTTCCAATACTTTGCAACCAATAACCATAATCCCACCAATGAGCAAATACTGCATTTTCCGGCGTATTTGTCCTAACCCACTCCATTGCTCTTTGCCATTGCCATTGATATGGTCCGGGAACATAAAATTCAGCAGTATACCTAACTTGCTGGAAATTCCCATTCCAATCATTAAATCCTATTCCTTTGAAAAATAAAAGTGGATTTCCGATGATAATTAGAATTGTTATGATAATTAAGAGTATTGCTGCAATTCCAAAAAAAACTTTTCTCAACTCTTTTTTTTCTTGAAAATAAATCTGGCTGGTTTTAATAACAAAAAAAGCAATTACAGCAGGACTAACTGCTCCAAGGAACATCATTAATCTTATTGCTCCTCTTGCTCCAATTATTCCAAGGACTAGCACAACAAAGTACAAAATGTATGAAAAATTAATTTTTTTTAATTCTAGCATTTCCCCTTCCCTATATTGTTTCCAATAAACATAAAAGATAATTGCAAATAGAAAAATCCACCCCCCAAATTGGACAAACAAACTTCCTATGTTGGTTCCGTTCATTGGGTTTTTTTTAGTAAAGAACATTAAAACAAAAAATGCTTGCATAAATGGGATGACAGATAAGTAGAAAAGCCCTTTGTCTTGTTTTCTTATGGTATAAGAATAGATAATTATTCCTATTAATAATAATAAAAACCCCCCAAAGTATAATGTTTGGATTGTTCTATTTAATCCAGGCTCGGTAAAAAAGCTTGCAGAATACCTGCTGAATATAATTGAAAATAAAAATATTGTACAGCCTGATATTAAGATTATCTTTCTGCTTCTTTTTAAGTTTGATACTAACCTGCTGAATAAAAAAACAGAACCGGCAAAAAACATCCAGAAATACAATGGAATTCCTTTAACAATTGGTCCAAAATTATCTTTCCATTCAGAGCTGAAAAATGGCTGTTTATTTTCTGCGACAGTAAGGCTAAACCTTGAGTTAAATGGTTCAACTAAATTTATTTTTACTTTATTTATCTGGGCAAAAATAAAATCTGGTCCAAATGCAGGGGTTATTAAAATTATAAGAAGTATAATTATAAAGGAAACAACAACATAAAATAATTCTTTTGGAATTTTTGTTTTTTCTGAAAACTCATTTACTTTTTTAATCTTCATTAATAAAAAACTCAGTCCAATTAGGGCAAATACTCCAATTGCAAAACCAATAAACACTGATTTAATCAAAAGGATTGGCATATACCTTGTTGAAAACGGAATCATTAAGGCGAAAGAAGCAAATAACCATAAGCAATAGATATAAAATTTTTCTTTTTTTACTTTTCCAAGAACAAAGGATAAAAGAACAGAAGCCCCAATTGCCATAAAAATAAATGAGGTTCCGCCCCATACTAAAGCCATTAAACCATTTGATAACCCTGCCAGAACCCCAAAGATTAATCCTTTTCTTAGTTTTTCTGATGTAAATGCCTCCATAAAAAAATAAAAAGAAAGAAACATGAAACCAAAAGCAACAGACTCTTTTTCAGGAATCCCTGCAATTGTCCTTGGCAATAAAGAAGGAATTAAAACAAAAATTGCTGTTGCAAGCAATGCAATCAAATTTTGAATGCTCCTTTCTTCTTTATAAAATATTTTTCTCGCAAAAAGAAAAAAAGCAATAGTTGTGGGAATAAACATAATCACAGGGAAAATTACAGCAGAATAAGTTATGCTGTCTGTTAATGACAGGAATTCAAGTATTTTATGAGTCCACGCCATCATGTAAGGGAGTAATCTCATTTCACCAGCAGTATCATACCCCAAAGGAATATATCTCATCACATCAACAGCCATAAGTTTTCCATGTTCTAAAATATACTCCATCCATCGCAGAAAAAGAAAAGGGTCTAAATCAGGTCCAAGTGTCCACGAATTTGTTGTGATATCCCACAATTTAGGCTGCCCTGTATTTGAATTTATAGTCATGTTTCTTGTTCTAATATAAACCCCCAGCCAAACAATAAACGCCAAGGCAATATAAACCGCAAAATCTTTTTTTTGTTTGAGAAATTTGATTAAGCTTTCTCCTCTTGCCTCTTCTAAATTTTTTTCTGTTTCTTCTTCCATATATTCCTCTTTAAGAATTAATCTATGTCTTTTAGCAAGTCATCAGCATCTGGCTCTTGTTCCACCATCATTTTCCCGCAATAAGGGCATACTTTTGATGTTTGATCTGTCTCAGCTTCAAATCTATAACTGCAATTTTTGCAAATAAACTTCATGTCATTTATCAAAAAAGGGGGATATTTAAGTATTTCGGCTGTATTTTTTATATCTTCTGTAGTATGTAAATAAACCTCCCAAATACACTTTATTTTGTGGATAAATTGCAGTAGTTATATCAGGTTATAAAACAAGCTTTTTACATTAAACTCTCCCACTTTCAATACTTCTAGCTCAATATAGCATGCGTAACATAAACCTCAATAAAAGCTGCAAAAGCCAGAATAATTATTGCTATAAATAATAAAATAACAGAATTTTCCATTATCCTCAGGAATTTCTTGCTTATCATTCCATTCCTAATAATTCCTACGCCTACAATTCCTCCTGCAAGAGCTGCTATAAAGTATGCTGCAATCTCTGGAAATCCGTGAATCATATATCTTAAAATTCCCAGAGGGATTTCTTTTATTTGATATTGTGTAAAAATCCCTATTGCAGCACTAATCACAGAAGCATTCCATGCCAAAACAAATATTGCTCCTGCACCAAAAATTAATGAAAAAATAAGCGTAAAAATCATAACGTACACATTATTTTCCAGGATAGATAAGAATCTAAGTTCTTTTGTTGCAGCTCCTGTATAAATTATAGGTTTTGAAAAATCATTTTGTGCTACGCAGTCTTCTACATTATGAGGACTGTTAATCACACAGTAAGTTTCAATCTGAAAGTTAAATAACATGGAGTTTTGCAGAAGTATATACCAGAATGAAAATGCAATAATAAATCCAAAAAACAGCCACATAAATGCGAATAATGCATCGCTGTGGGCTTTCCAGACTCCAAGGAAGCCTTCAATTTCTTCATCTTGCTGTTCTTCTTGCTTAATTAAAAAATACATAAATGGCAGGGTAAACATTACGCAAAATGCAACAACAATCATTCCAGAAGCTTTTGATAATGCTGGGTCATTGGAAAAAAGCCAGTGCACTAATAAAAGAGAAAGTGAAGCATAAACTAACCCCACAAAAAACATCTTCCAAGCTCCTTGCACACCTTGCTTTGGATTAGTCAGCATTTCTAACATATTTATAATGGAAAGAAGGTATCTTTAAATAATTAATGTAAGCACTTTTTATTTAATTATAGATAATTCTGTTAATCGTAACACTTTCTTTTCAGAATTATCTATCTGGGAAATTCCCAAAACAAGTGCCCTAATTAAGGGAATTATCAATAGAAGTAATGCATGTTAAATGGAAGCTGATGTTGGATAAAATATCACTTAATTAATAGAGAAACATAATTAATCATCATCTCTTTTTCTTTTCGGCCTCTTTTTTAGCTTCTTCAATAATTTTTTCTGCATCTTTATTAAGCTTTTCGAGCTCTTTCATCAACTCTTTTTTTATCTCTTCAAGCTTTTTTATTTGTTCTTGGATTAGCTTTTTTGTATCTGGGATGCTTTTCTCAACAAAGTTTTTCCCACCAATGTCAACATTTAGCTTTTCAGATACTAATTTTGCTTTCACAAATATGCCTCTGCCAAGGGGAGCGAATATCTCTTTGTCTTTTTTGCCTTCAAGTTCATTTAATCCTAAGTTAAGCGAAGCTAATTCAATTACCCCTTGCTCAATTGATTGCAATTGCTCTTGCAATTGGCGAGCTTGCTGTTCTATCATGCTTAAATAATAAATAATCTCTTCTTGGTTCATGATTCATCAAAAAGAAAAAGGACTTTTAAAGGTTTCTTTAAAGATAATTTATCCGCCATTTAATCTTTTAAGTCTGTAACCACTAACAACTTCCAACTATAAGAATTATTATTGAGCTTATTAACCTATTATATCTGGAGTAATTCATCACGCAACTTTCAAAACTTTCCTGAGTATCATGCTGGAAACAATGCTTGCGCCAATATACCACCAAATCCATGTGCTTGCCAAAGTTGTTTCAACATAAACTCCCTTTATCCACCAAAAAAATAAAATTAACGGAATAAATGTATAAAACATTGGTTTGAATGAATGCTTCATTAATTCCATAGAGCATTCCATCATTTGAACATTAATCTTTTTGATTTTTTCAGGGTCGTTTTTAGCGTCTTTTAAATCAATTTTGCACTTTTTTTGTATTTCTTTAAGCTCTTTCATTCGGTTTTGATTGGTAAACTTTTTTGTGACAAGAGTCATTACAAGTGTGACTAAAAAAGAAAGCATAATCACACTTAGCTTTGGATAAACAGCCATTAATCCTACAATTCCCATTTTTTATCTTATTGTCTAAGCAAAAATTAGTTTTTAAAGTTTGGGCTTTTTTATATGTTTTAAACCTTGATGTCCCTATATTTAGGATAGTATATCTTATAATTAGCGTCTAATAGTTAGAATATATTAACTGATTTTATTTAGTGGTATTTTGAATAAATATTAAAAATTTGCTAACTTTTTCAAATCAAACTTATCCCCCACCCATAAACTTTCTTACTGCAGGGTGCATATCGACTTCGTGCTGTTTAGCAATGTTTTGATAGAATTGGAACATAATCATAATAACCAGTAGCATTGCTGTTCCGCTTACCAAAGCCCCAAATAAATCTGTAAGTGAAGCAAGAAGTCCTACAGCTGCACCGCCCATTACTGTTAAGGGCATAATATATCTATCTAATATGCTCTCTAAAACTCTTTCATCTTGCCTAAACCCAGAAACTTGTAGTCCAGAAGCCATAATATTTTTTGCCTGTGCTTTTGAATCTATATTAGCAGTTTTTACCCAAAATACAGAAAATAGTGTCGCAAATATTACAAAAAATATTGTGTGAACTAAAGCTTGCCATAAGTATATCATTGAAAAAGATTTCCTGATTAAAAGGTCTACTATGTTTGTAGAGCCAATCCAAAACGCAAACCCCCCAATTGGAATACCATCAGTAAATTTTCCTAAGAATGTAAAAAAAGATGAAATTTTTGCTCCACCTGTGCAAGTTTCAAGACTTCTGTCAAGAATGCTGTTATCATTAAAACAAGGCTGAGCTGCATTTTCCATTAACCCCCCAAATAACTGAAGGTTTGCCATTAATGCTGCAACTAAAATAACTGGGATAACACTTGCATAGAAAAAAACAAGTGGCCATTTGACGCTATACCCTCTGAGCCTGCCAAATGATAATGGAATTTCTACTTTCAAAGACTGTGCCCAAACAACCATTAGAAATATTAAAATTGTAACTAAAATTGCAGCAAGTGCAGAAGTTGCGCCAGTAACATCTTTACCTACAAGAGATTGTATAAACACAAATATCTTGCCACTATACTGAATTATTATTCCCCCTGTAACAGGGTCTTTTCCAATAAACTGGAAAGCTCTTGCAATCAAATTCCAGCTAACTCCTGCTGCGATAAACATGCTAACTCCACTGCCAAATCCCCATTTCTGCATTAAATCATCCATATAAAAGATAGCTAAGCCACCAAGTATTAATTGAAAAATCAATATCTGGACTCCATAAGTCAAAGCAGGATCTGCTTGCAACCCCTGCATAACCACATAAATTGTTGCCTCAAAAATTATAAAAAACATGACCAGAAGTTTTTGCAACCCCTGAAAAAATCTCCTTCCTTCACTTGTTGTTGTATCAATATTAAGAATTTTTGCTCCTACCAGCAACTGCAAAATAATAGAAGCCATTACAATAGGCCCAATTCCCAAACTGATAATAGAGCCAAATTCTGTTCCAAGTATAATCGCTAAGTATTCAAATCTCGCAAGAGCATTTTTTGATAATCCAAAAAGAGGGATATTAGCCAAAACAAAAAAAGAGATAAGGACAATTAAAGTCCATTTAAGCTTAATGTTAAAACTTAATTTTTTCTCTTCAGATTTTCTAACTTCTGGAATAAATGTAAATATGTTTTTCCAATCCATCTTTTATTTTTTATTATTTTTAGCTTGCTTTAAGGTTTATTATTTAACATATAGGCTAAATTATATTAACTCACTTTATCACCAGCTTGCATATTATTATCTTAAGCCTCTTTATTGCTAACTTTTGGCTTTCTTATGGCAAGTTTGCTTTTTAATTTTTGGTCTAACCCGATTTTCTCTGACTTATTGCTAATTGGAACATTACTTTCTTGAGTAGTTTTATCATTAACTTTTTTATTTTGTTTTGGCAAAATAATTTCTCCACCAAGTTTTGTTACTTTGTCTATTGATGCTTTTGAAGCAGCCTTGGCTTTTATAATTAACTTTTGTTTTAAATCTCCATCACCAAGTATTTTATGATTGCTTAAATCAATTTCAATTCCGTCTTTTAATGATTTTGCAATGCCTTTTTTCAGATAATTACCAAGATTCAGTTCAATATCCCTTAAGTTTATAGCATCTATCTTTGGCTTTTTTCTCTTTACCCCCTCTTTTCCAAAATAATCATTTCCATAAAGCTTGGTTATAAGTGTTTTTTTCTGGTCAGCTCTTTTTCCAGTTCCTGCCATTCCTTTTCCTCCTCTATTCCCAGATTTTCTGTTGTTTTTTCTTGAACCTGACCCATGAGTTCCCATGCCTCTTCCCTGCATTCTCGACGCCTTTTTTCTTTTGTGGGTTTTGTGCGTCATTTTACAGCATCCTCATTATCAAATCATTTATTTTTTCACCATGATTTCCAAGAACACCTTTTGGAAAAGCAACTTTTGATTTAATGCCACCTCGCGGAGGATGCAGCCTAAAAAATGGTTTTAAGTTTACCTTTTCGCATTTTATTCCTTTAATAATCTCTTCAGCAGCTTTCTTAGCATCAATTTTTTTATTTTTATCAATTAGTTTGCCTCTCTTTTCAATTAATTTTTCAAGAGTTTCCTTATTCACCTGCCCAAATGCAACGAAACTGCTGATTTTTTTTATCATCCCCATATTTTCCTTTGTTTCACTAATTATAACACATACATATTTCCTTCTTAATCTTAAGTTATACAGGGTTTTTTGCAAAGGTTCTTTTATTTTTACCAATCCTTTAATCCTTATTATTGCTATCATTTTTCATTTTTCCAGTGTTTAATTCCAGTACGATTGGTTTTTTTTAATGCATCTATGCATGCTTTAACTAAATTAAAAGTAGTTCTTTTCTTGCCAAAAGTTTTGCTATAAACATCTTTTATCCCTACAAGTTTCAGGACTTTTCTTAATTCTCTTCCGACAACTAATCCAGTTCCCTGGGGCGCAGGAATTAGCACAACTCTAGCGCTTCCAGCTTTTCCTTCTACTTTAAATGGAAGACTATGTGGCTGACCGCAAGAGCAATAAAAACTAGCGCAATCTCTTTTTGTCTTAATTATTTCAAGTTTGGCTTTTCTCATTGCTTTGTCTCTTGCAGGAAGAGTTTCTTTTGCTTTTCCGGTTCCAACTCCCACATGCCCATTTTCATCCCCTACAATAGCTAATGCTGAAAAAGTTGGGATATTTCCCTCTTTTGTCTTTCTTTGGGTTTGCCTCCATGCTCTTCTTTTTCCCCCGCCAAATTTGCCTTTTGACTGCCCAATTAATATTAGATCAGATTTAACCTCAAGTAAGGAGTCAACAATTTCTGATTCAAGTATCTTTAAATTATTGTCAAGAATATAATCAATTTCTTTAATTTCCCCGCTCTTAACTTTTTTGCCTAATTTTGTTTTTGGAACCCATGAAGCAATCTTTGTTTTCAACTCTTCTTTTCTCTTCTCTTCAAAAGATTTTCTTTTTATTTCCCGCTCTTCAATCTTTACAATGGCTTCTTCTGCTTTTTCGTCAAGTCTTTCTTCACTTGCTTTTTTTTCAGTTTCACTTTCTGCCATTTTAATTAGTTGTTTTAATTTTATTCCTTTGTTATCTTAGATTTAATTGATTCCACATTAATTTTATTTTTCATGTGGTTCCCTTTAATCCTGTTTTCGTCGGGAAAAATGTCTTTTTTATATTTAATTTGCACGCCAGCATCAATAAGCCCCTTTACAGCAGCATAAATCTTTGTTTTATGCAAATTTCTAATCATTCCAAAATCTATTATAATATCTTTTTCTTTTCCTTGTTGGGATATTTTTTTACCAAACAAATATCCTGTTAGATATGCAGCAGGAATTGATTTTAAACTTCCTTTGGCTTCTTTTGGCCATCCATAGTTTAGTAAAACCTTTGAATTAATTCCCGCCTCTATTTTATCCTGAGCTTCTTTGCTTGTAACATGCTGTATACTGATATACTTATTTGTTTTTCTAATTACAATCCTGGGCAACTCCCCTTTAAGCAATTTAATTCTCTTGGCATAATCTGTTTTATTTTCCTGTCTTCGGCGTTTTAATGTTTTCATTTTGCTGTCGCTTCCTTGCAAAATGGAAGCTTAAAAATTTTATTGATTTTTAATGTTCTTTTCATTTTACTTTAGTCCTCCAATATACTCCTTCAAGCTGGCTTTGCTTTTAAAAACCCTGTTTCTTATTTTTTTCCTTATTTCTCTTATCTGTTCTACTGTTAATCTTTTTTGATTTTTAAGTTCAGATATATAAACTCTAAGTTTTCTAGTCATTTTAACATAATCTTGTTTTCGTTTATTGATTTTTTTTCTGATGTTTCCTGGGGTTCTGTTTTTATTTTTTTGCCCAACTTTTTTTCTTCCTTTTACTTTCTTTACTATAATTGCGCCTCCCTTGTGCAAGTCACGTATATCTTGTTTTGTAATTGCTTCTTTGATTTCATCTAATCTTGATTGTACAAAAATTATTCTGTTCTTACCAACATTAAGAGTTCTTGCTGCTAATTGCTTTTTTTTGTCTAATTTCATTTTGTTGCCTCATTGTTTCCAGTTTTGTCTTCTTTTTTGGGTTTTTCCTTTACTACTGTTTTTTCTTTTAATTTTTTTAAGAATTTCTTTACGTTAAAATTGGCGAATGTTACTTTCTCTTTTTCTGCAGCTTTTGCAATATCTATTCTATTTTTTTTACCTATTCTTCCTAAAACTGCAATTTTGTTTTTTCCAATTTTTTTAATATCTGATAGGTTTTTTATTTCAACTGGAGTTTGGTTTTTAATCAATCCTCTTTCATTTCTATTTTTTCTATAGCCAATGCTAACGACTGCCGGGTATCCTCTTTCTTTTTCTCTCATTTTATTATGTCTTCCTTTCGGCTTTCTCCATTTTTGTTTCTTCTTTCTTTTTTTCCCAAGCTTTAGGTATCTGTTTGTAAGTCTTCTTAAAAATCTTTTCTTCGCCATTATATTTTCCTCCCAGCTTTCTCTGTTATGAATATGCCATCTTGAAAAACCCTTCTGTCCCTTAGAGGAATTCTCGTAGCTTTTTCAAAATTTGCAGCAGTTTGACCCGCAAGTTCTTTATTAATAGAACTAATATTTATCTCTTGCCCATTAACATCTACTTCAACTCCTTTTATGATACTTACTTTTCTGGGTTTTTTTTCCCCCAAAAAGTTTTTTACAAGAGCTTCTTTGCCTTTCACTTCAATGCTAATTGGAAAATGAGAAAAAACAGCCTTTAGTTTGTATTCAAATTTTTCTTGGACACCTTTTATCATATTTTTTACATGTACTGTAATAGTATTTATAACTTTTTTTTCTTTTTTTGTTGCTTTTTTGCATCCAATTATAATTTTATTTTCCTTCATTTCAATTTTTACATTTGTGGTGTTAAACTCCCTCTTAATTTCTCCGAGCTGACCCTTTATCAGTACAGCATTACCTTCAACTCTGGCTTCAATGCCTTCCGGGATTTCAACTTCATTAAAAATTTCTTTTTTCATTTTATTCAATTTTAATCTTCATTTTTAGTAAAAATATGCAATTAAGCATCCTCCAATATTTTCCTCTAGAGCTTCCTCATGCGTCTTTAAACCTTTATTTGTGGATAAAATAATTGTTCCATAACCCTTTCCTGGGAGATATCTTATGATATACCTTTCAATTTGGCTTGTATTTACAGTATACCTCGGTTTTATCGCCCTGCACTCCTCCATTTTCCCAATTGTAACTTCTATAAACTTTTCTTTGCTATCTATTCTGTAACCTTTAACGATGCCTTTTTGTCTCATAATTTTTAATACTTCTACAAGCAAGTTTGAGATTATGCTTATCTTTACTTTTTCTCTGCTAGCTCTGTTGGCATTTCTTATTTTATTTAATGCATCAGCAAGAATATCTTGTGACATTTTATTTACTCCTTACGCTCCCCCAATCTTTAATTGCATTTGTGGCTCTATTTATGCCCCTATAAGTGTTTTGAGTTGATAAAGGGTTTAGGTTTAATTGATCAACACTTTCTGTGTATTCATTTAACAATCTTTCATATTTTCTTATTTCCTCTGGTAAATTTGATCTTTTAACTAGCAATTCTATAATTGCTGGAACCACTTCCGGATTTTTTTCTATTACTTTTTCTATTCCATCTTTTAACCTAAAACCGGCATTTTCATCTAAGTAAATCTTCCTTAGAGTATCAAGCTGTTCTTCTGAAATATTTATCATTTTAATTATATTTTTTAAAACCGATTTCTTCTGCTATTTCGCGAAAACAATGCCGGCACAAGTTTAAACCATACGACTTGATATGCGCTCCAAATCTCCCGCATCTTTCGCATTTTCTTGCTGCAATGCCAAACTTCCTTTCTTTTGGTTTATTATGCTTCAAAAACTTTTGCATAATTGCTGGTTTGCTCTTAAGCTGCTTCAAAATTTTTTTCCAATCACTTGCTGTCATTTTTTTGTTAGAGAAATTCTGTTTTGAATTTATCCTCCATAAATTTAATTATCTCCTGCTTAGAGATTTTTTGTTTTTTAGGTATTTTTCCTCTTTTAAGCTTTTTAATCTTTACTCTTCTTCCAGCTCTTTTGAATACTATCGTAACATCAAAGCCCATAATACCAATATCCCTTTGGTATTCAACTCCAGGAATTTCAATATACTCTTTTAATCCAAATGAAAAATTATTCTCGCTAACCTGCTTTTTTCTTATTTGATTCTCAATTGCTGCTAACATTTTTTTCAAAATCTCTTCAGAATTTTTCCTGACTGTTACAACTGCTCCCACTACTAACTTTGGCCTGACATCCCAGGTAGGAATTCTTTTTCTCGATATCATCCTTGCAGGTTTTCTGCCCGTTAAAAACTGAAGCAATTTAACCCCCTTTTCCAGGTTTTCACCAGTCGCCCCTATGCTCAAAACAACTTTTTCAATTTTAATTTTTCTCATCGGATTTTCGGTTGTATTTGCTGTTTCCATTTTATTCTATCACCATCAGCTGTTTAATTAGAACATTAATCTTTCCTTTTTCTCCTGTATCAATCTCAGCAGTTTTACTCTCTTTATTCAGTTTAACAATTTTGCCTTTTGTTCCAGAATGCTTTCCACTAAAAATTAAAACATTTGAATTATCTTTTAATGGCAGGGTTTTTTCTATTTTATTCTCCTTGAAAGTCAGTATAAGCGAATCACCTATGTTGTGCTTTTCTTTGCTTAAAATATTTCTTCCATCACTTAAATTAAGCTGAACTTTTTTGCCCTTTAATGTCTTCTTATTGATTATCTTAGCCAATTTTTTTCCTGCTTCACCCTCATTTATCTCTTCTAATTTAAATTTTCCTCTTTCATTTATAATTAACCTATAATCTTTTTTAGACGGAACAATACTCAAAACATCAAATAAAACCATTGCTTTTCTATCATTTTTAACAGACATTTTGTTTATTAAAATTATTTTTTCTAGGATTGCTTTTTTTACTTCTTTTCTATTCTGCGCAAGATTTAACATGTCTCTCAAAGCAATAACAATTGGAATTCCATTTTTTAGGTTAGAGCTGGGCTTAACTACATAAGCTGTTCCCTTTCTTGTTATAGGCCAGGTTTTTGGCACTTTTTGTCTTTTTAAATAAGCCATTTTACTTCTTTTCCTCTTGGTTTTTCTCCTTTGATTTATTAACCACTGGTTTTTCTCTATTTAATCCTTTCAATCTTTTTTTATCTTCTAAGTTTAATTCAATAACCTGCAAATTTGATGCTTGTATTGGTACTTCTACTTTAGCTCCTTCTTGTTTTTTGACAGTTATCCCTTCAATAATCACTTTGCTTGTTTTTGTTTTAATTGCGATAACTTTTCCTTCTTTTTTCTTAAATTCCCCACGCATAATTTTAATAATATCCCCTTTTCTTAACAGCAAGTTTTTTCTTCCATATCTCTTTCTTAACTCTTTTGCCAGATGAACATTCAAGAACTTTTTTTTGATATGGAGCGGAGCTTTTGCTTTGTATTTCCTCTGTTTCCTAGGCTGTTTACTTGCTTTCCAATGTTTGCTAAATTTTTGTTTCATTTTTTGTTAATGCACTGAACTCGCGATTTTGGCAACTTGGGGCCATCGTTCAAGTACCTCCCTTGCAATTGGTCCTTTAATTTGAGTTCCTTTTGGATTTCCTTTATCATCTTTGAGTATTGCAACTGCATTATCTTCAAATGCAATTCTTTCTCCAGTTAATCGTCTCCAGGATTTTCTTTGCCTGATTATTACAGCATCAAAAACCAATCCTTTCATGTCTGGGATCCCTTTCCTTACACTTACTTTCACCCAGTCTGCAATCTTTGCTTTTCCCTGCCTTTTTTTCTTGCCTTTTCCCTTTTTTACTCCAGTAAGCTTTACAATTTTTGCTCCGCTATTATCAGCTGCAACTAAGTGGGCTCCTAAATTCAATCCAGCTGTTGCTCTTGCTCCTACTGCTTTCATTTTTCTTCCTCCTTAAGTTTTCTCCCATTGATTTTCTCAATAACTGCGAAGTGTATTAGCTTGCTTAAAGGTCTGCATTCTTGCACCCTTACATAATCTCCAACCTCTATTTGTTCTCCTATGCATTTAGGCAGTCTAGCATGAATCTTTGTTCTGCTTTTGGCATATCTTTCATATTTTCTCACATAAACAGTTTTTTCAAATTCTATTGCAACTCTTTTAAGAAATTTTTTTGTTACTGTTCCATCAAAAAATCTTCCATGAGTTTTTAAATGTCCGTGAATAAAGCAGTCTCTATCTCTGCATTCGCTGTTCTTTTCCATAGCACTAGCTATTCCTTTCTCTTTCATTGTTTCTACTTCTGATTTTTTCTTTTCCATTTTATTTTCCTTTGTAAGGTTACTCTTCTATTGCGTTCACATCAAAACCCAGCTCTTTAAGGATTTCCTTTGCTTTTTTTCTGTGGTTTCCCTGCAGTTCTATGCTGTCGTCCTTGTATGTTCCTCCGCAAGCGAGCTTGTTTTTAAGCTCTTATCTTTGTTGTCATTTTTCCATATCGTCTTTTTTCAAGAGATATCTGGATTCTTTGTCCTTCTTTGCTAAGGTCTTCCCATGCAATAGCTTCAACAGGTAACCCTGTTTTTGGATCTATTTCCATTGTTTTTGTTGATTATTTGTTTAAGGTTAATATTCTTGCTATTAATCTTTTTATTTCTCTTGTCTTAGAGCCGCCTGATTTGGTAGCATTAGCCTTTGATTTAATTAACTCCATTTTCAATTCTTTTAATTTTGTTTTTTGTTCTTCTTTACTCATGCCTTTAATATCATTTGCTTTTAATGTTCCCATTTTTATTCTTTGCTTTCTTTATTTTTAAGTAATTTTTTTCTAGCTTTTTTTTCAGGTTTTTCTTCTTCAGTTTTTATTGCATTCGCTCTCAATTTTGTTAAAAGCTCCTCGTTAATATTTATTCTATCATGAAGATATGCATCTGGAGCCAGAATAGAAACTTTAATCCCAACAACCCCTGGCCTTGTGAATGCAACAGCTTTAGCCCTATCAACTACCTTGGCACTCTCGCCGGTTTTCTTTAGATAGCCTTGAGCAAATCTCCATTGTTTAGCTCTTGAACTTGGCAATTTTCCTCCAAGTTTGATTTCAACTCCGAGTGCGCCAGCTTCTACTATCTTTTGCAATGCTTTATAAACAATAACCTTGAACTTTAATGGACCCAATCTTTCAAGCGAAACAGCAATTTCATCTGCAATCAGCTGAGAATCAAATTCTGGCTTTCTAATTTCTTCAATTTCAAGATGCGGGTTTTCTAATTTGAATCTTTTTCTTAACACTTTAGTGAGGTCTGCAATTTTTTCCCCCCTTCTTCCGATTATCAAGCCTGGTTTGTTGGTTGTAACTATAATTTTTTCACCAACTGGCGTGTATTCTATTTTAACTTTGCTGATTTTTCCTTTTCCAAGAGAATATTTGATGTATTCTTTGACAGCAAATTCTTCTTTCTTAAAGCCAACAATTTTTCTTTCTTCCATTTTATTTTGTGTTTATTTTATATAATTCCTCCCACCCATCATAATCTAATTGAAAACCAGCATCATAAACTGCTTCAAAATTTAATCCATAATGCTGTCTTGAAAATTTGCCTGCATGCCATCTTCCGTTTATTTTGGCAAGATAACTGCTGTGCGCGTTAATGTCCGGATGAGTACATTCATTTGTTTTGAACTGTCTCTTGTTTAAATCAATTTTTTCTAATCGTGGTACCATTTTATTTCTTTTCCTCCTGTTTATTTTTTTCTGTCTTTTTAATTTCTAATTTTTCTTTCACTTTAATAAAAATATGGGTTCTTTTTTTTCTTGTGCTCCCAAATCTCCCAAATGGCCTCTCTCCAATATTTGCAACAGCCTCGCTGATTATAGGATTTTCCAAGCCATTAACATTCGCATTTGCTCCTAAATTTCTCAATAATCTGATAAAATGTTGTGACGCATTTTTTGGAAATCTTCCAGCCATCTTCTTATTTCCTACTTGCGCAGTTCTTCTATGCGGAATTTCTCCTTTCATAGGTACTGCAATTTTTTGCACAATTACCTGCTCCAAATCTCTTTCTGCTTTTTCTATTGTTTTTCCTTTTATGAATTTGCATATTGCTGCGCTGTACTTTGTTGATATTGGCAGGTTTCTTGACCGAATAATTGCCTCTGTTTTTTTTACCACAGGAAGAGTTTCTTTTTTCTTATCTTCTTGTTTTTTCTCATCTTCTTTTTCTTCTGATTTTGTTTCACTTTGTGTGCCAATTTTGGTTTCAGTTCTAACTTGTGGCTCGAATTTTTTATCTTTTAATAACTCATCTTTTATGCCAGTATTTTCTGTTTCTTTGTTTAAACTTCCCTTTAATTCAGCGTCAGCTGTATTTTTCTCTTCTGATTTTTCCTCATCTTGTTTTTTTATTTTTTCTTTACCCATTTTATTTCTTAGCTTTGTGTTTACTTCCTTTAGTTGCTCCAATACCAGCACTTCCATGCGTAACTTTGCCTCTAGTAAGCGCAAATTCTCCGAGCCTATGGCCTAACATTTCTTTTGTGATAAGAACAGAAGTGAAGCCCTTTCCACTATGGACTCCAATATTCATGCCAATCATCTGTGGCACAATTACTAAATAACGTTTGTGGGTTTTTATTGGTTTTTTCTTTGCATTTTTTTTCTTTGCTCTTGTTATAAAATCTTCAAGATCATGAAACTGCCTTAAAACAGTTCTCCTTTCTCTTGAATTAAGGTAGCGGGCAAATTCCCTGACTTCTAAGAGGGTTAACTCTTCAATAGTTTTTCCTCGGTATGTAAAATCTTTTTTCTTCTCCATTTTTATTTTTTACTTTTTATCTCCATTTTGGTTTAATATACTTTCTCAATTTGTTTATTTAAGCTATCGCAAAACTCTTCCATCACTTCATCTCTTTCTTTAGTTGATTTTTCAAAATAAACCCTAATATCTAGTGCTCCTTTTTCTCCTAAAAGCTTATTTTGATATTTTTCTATTCTTTCTTTTGCTTCTTCAAAAGTTGTTGATAAAAACCCTTCCCTAAGATAATATTCATCTCTTCCAAGGTATATTCTCTGCCATCCAAAAAATTCCCCATTCATTAAAAAAACTTTAATTCTTGCTATTCTCATTTTAAATTTCTTCTAAACCTCCCTGATGCTTGTTTGTGGCTCTTTCACTTTCTACTTTTGCGTGAAATTTTTTGCCAATTCCGATTAATATTTCATCTCTTTCTTTAGTTGTTTCTTCTGCTTCAATTTTAATATCCATTGTTGGGTCTGTTTCACTCAATCTGGCTACATAATCATATAATCTATCAACTGCTGCTTCTTCTTCTGTTCTAGCTAATAGTTCTTCTGGATTACGAAATCCTTCTACTTTTATTCGCATGCCTTTTGGTTCAATATCAAATCCTATCATTCTTGCATATTCTCTTTCCCATCCAAAAAATTCCCCTTTATAAATTGAAAGTGTAATTTTTAATTCTCCCATTTTATCTTTTTCTCCTGCCTGTTCTTTCTGGCCTAATTAATCCAACTTTTCGTCCTGGTGGCGCATTTCTTTTTGCTACTTTGCTCTTAGGGTTTTTCCCTCTGCCAGAACCAAATGGGTGGTCTATTGCATTCATTTTGACTGCAGATGTTCTTGGCCATAATTTATTTTTTGTTTTCATAAGATGATATTTCCTGCCAGCTTTAACAAAAGGTTTTTCCTGCCTTCCGTGTCCTGCAATTTCTCCAATTACTGCCCTGCAATTCGGATTAAATGCTTTTTCCTCTTTAGATGGCATTAAAATAAAAGGGACTTCTCCAATTTTCCTATTCATTACTGCAGAAACGCCTCCCGCTTTAATAAAAATCCCTCCATCCCCTGGTTTTGATTCAATGCAATAAACTTTTGTTTTAACTGGTACATCTTTTAGCTGGACAATATTTCCAAATTTTATTTCTTTGGTTCCTATTTTAATTGTTTGTCCTTCAATCATTCCCTTAAAAGCTGGAATAAAAAACGCGCCATTTTCATAATTTATTTTTGCTAATGGAGCAGAATGCCCCCCTGAATTTAATAGTTTAGCAACTTTTGCTTCACCAATGTAATTTGAATATTTTAATTTGTATTTGTAAGCTTGTCGTCTAACTCTGTAAGTTTTGCTTCCATGCCCCCGCGCTTGCTGGATTATTGTTTTTCCCATTTTATACTCCTAAACCGCCTCTCATTTTTTTAATTAATCCCATCCTAATCTCTTCAAACTGATTTTGTCCTAATCTCCTTTTATTGTCATTATCTATATCTTTACATACAGAAAATTCAGGATATATTCTCTCTATTGCTTCTTCAGGAGTTTTAGATAGTAACTCAAATTCTGAGTAGTATAATCTGTTTCCAAATCCAATAACTCTTGTAACACCTATGCCTTTCTTATGCTTTCCAAAGTTTAGGTATAAATCAAATTTATTTATCATTTTATATCATTCCAAGCTTAGTTGCAACATCAATTGCAGGATTCTTTGAATTTAATTTAACATAGGCGTATTTTTTGTTTTTTCTCAGCAAAGTATTTATTTTCTCGACTTTAACATTGAAAATCTCCTCGATTTCTTTTTTTATTTCTATTTTTGTTTTTTTCATGTCAGTTTCAAATACCAAAGTATTTTTTGCTTCAATCAGCATAACTGCTTTTTCTGTAACTAGCGGTTTCATTTTTTGAGCACCTCTGGAATTTTAAATTGAGTATATTCTAAAAATAAATTTTTTCCATATTTTAATCTTGAAAAAATTTCGCCTTCTAATCTACAATCTTCTAAGGCATTATGTGGTTTACCTTCTTTTACAACCACGCTACCTTGAAGATTTATCCTTTCATCTGGTAACCCACAAAACTCTAATTCTTGTGAAAGATTCATTTTACTTTTTCCTTTTCCATCAATAAAATAATGCCCATGAATTTGGAAATATCTTTCTTGCACTACAGCGTGTAAATCAATAGACCTTTGAGAATGAATTTCCCTGAACCTATCTATTATCATATATCTTATGCATTTATTTTGTATAAATGAGATATCCCATCCAACATTTTGTCCAGTAAACATCTTTTCTTTAACATGATTAAGCCAGTCTAAATAATTAATTATCATTTCTTTTTGTGATTGTTTTTTGCTATCTCTCAACTCTTTTTCAGTTTTACCTGTAACTTTCAATGCTTCTACTTCAATAACATCTTCACCATCAATTCTTGCTTCTTGCAAAAATTCTCTTTTGGACCTTAAATCAATTGCTCCAATCTGCCATATCCCGCATCTTCCCGAATCCAATCCAGATGTTTCAATATCCAATACTATCATTTTTCCTTTTTCTCCTTGCTTTGCATTTTATTTTTTTCTTTTCCTTCAAGTCTTTCCTCTAAATCCTTAATCGCTTGCTCTGTATAAATTACAAGCCTTCCTTGTCCGCCACCAGCTAAATCCACGACGCTGATATTATGTGCTTTTTTAATGTCTGAAATGTTGCTGTTTAATTTTTCATTTTTGCCGATAACAATAAGCAAACCTGCTGTTTTTTTGTGCTTTCTTCCTCTCATTTTTCCTCTTCCTGTTCTTATGGATTTCTTTTTTTGCGCAACCTCAAATAAATCTTCTCTTAAAATTAATTTTAATGCCTGCACAAGCTCTTTAGTTTTTAATGTTGCTAATTTAGATTCCACTATTAACGGCAAATTTTCAATGTTTTTGTTTTTTAAGCTGTTATATTTTTTTTCAACCTCTTTTTCATTGGCTGTTGCAGATAAAGCAGACACCAAAGCAAGTTTTGCCTCTTTTTTATTTATCATTTTAGTGTTTATCATTGCAATGATTTTCGGAGGATGAGCTCTTCTTCCGCCGCGAGTTGAAGCAACTTCTGCGCCAATCCAATGAAATTGCGAGCCTCTTTCCAGCATGATTTTTCTTGGAATACGGGACATTCCCCTCCCATATTGGCTTCTCCAAACATGTCTCCTATGTCTTAATTTTCCACTTGCAGAATGCTGTTTACCTGCTACTGGAGAAGGAGCATAAGGCTGTTTTGTTTTCCTTGTTTCAAGAACTTTAAAAATTAAATCCTCCCTAATTGGTTGGTTGAAAAATTCAGGCAAAGCTATCTCTTTTACCTTTTTTCCGTCGATGCTTAGTATGTTTGCTTTCATTTTAATCTCCTCAATCTCATTTTTAGTAAATGATATCTTAAATCAAATGGAGTATATACTACTGAACTGATGTTTACTAAGTGTGTGTTTGGTTCATGAGATAAAGATAATAAAATGTTTGCTATTCCTCTATACCCTATAGTTTCGCTTAATAATCTTACTTTTTCTCTATCAGCTTCTATAACTATTCCGCTTATATTTATCTCTCCTAAAGGTATAAATACATTATCAGCTGCAGATAGTCTCATTAAATCTTCTGGTTGTCTAATTAAGACTTCTACATTTGTCATTTTATCTCAGCTCCACTAATTCATACTGCTTTTTAGTTTGTTTTTTTGTTGGTCTTAATGCAGATGTAATCAATAATTGTCTTTTTGCAGGGCCTTGCACACTTCCAGCAACAATAACATACGGAGTTTTTATGTCGCCAAAATGCATTATGCTTTTCATATTATCTTCTTGCGTTCCTATTTTTATTATTTTATTATTGTATGTTACTCTTGTAAACATTCCAAGCTGTCCTGCTATTGGAGCTCTGAATGTGACTCTAGCAGGATGCCATGGCCCTAAGCTTCCAGGGCGTCTCCTTCCTTTTTCTGATTTATGCTGTTTTAAGCCTAATCCAAATCTTTTTGTGGGTCCTTGAAGTCCCTTGCCTTTTGTAAGCCCTCTTATATCCACAATTTCTCCAGAATTAAAGATATCGTTAATAGAAATTTCCTTATTCATATTTTCCTTAATCCATAAGAGTTTTTCTTCAATATTACCCTGCAGTCCAATTTCACTTAAATCAGGGGTTTTTTTTAAGCCGGTTTTTTTAACTTGTGAATAAACCACAGCAGAAACATCGTCATACTCCTGAATTTTAATTTCGCCGAGTTTTTCACTCTTTTTCTTTGGTAATTTTAGCCTGCTCTTTAATTCTTTATCGAGGTTTTCATTTAAAATCTCTTTAACAACTTTATTATTCTTGTAAAACCTTGTGGAAAAAATTTTCATTGACGGGCAAACAAGAATTGTAACAGGAAGAGCCTTAATTTTTCCCTTTGTCATAGAATTAGGAGTATTATCTTTCACAATAGCTGACATCATGCCTGCTTTATAACATATAAACCCCTTAAGTTTTTTGTCAGAATCAGCCTTTATTGCAACCCAGTTTACTCTAGGTAAAAACTTTTTAGCCCTTTTACGAGGCCAATATTGCAAACTTCCCCTTCTCGGTCTTCTTAATGTTGGCATTTCTTATTAGTGCGGATAACATTTTATTTACCCTGGATGAAATACTTAGAAAAATGGGGTTTTTAAGGCTTTTGTTCAAGATAAATTTTATACGCAAAGCCTTTCAATATTTATTAGATTAAATAACCACTTTCAACCATCTTTTTGAGATGTCAAGCTTCAAACTCAATTTCTTTTTTTGTCTCTGTTTCGTCTATTTCAAGGTGTCTTATTAACTTACCCGCTCTTTTTGATAATACTCGGATTTTTTCATAATCTTTCTCACCTTGTGGCAAAACGATCTCTGTTATTTCAAATGTATGGCTAGCCCTTGCCTTTTTTGTATTTTCAGGAACATCCGGGAAAAATTCATCTTTTATCTTACTAAAATGCTTTACTTCAGCCTTTAAAACACAAAACTTGTCATCAACTTTTCCTTCTCCTCCTTTTCCTGGTTTTGGAAGCTTTTTCTTGCATTTAAACTCAATTCCTTCTGCTTTTATGTCTATTAATATATAATAAGCTTTTTTCAACAGCTCTTTAATTTCATTAGCAGATATCTCCCTATTTATATCATACTCATAGGCTCCTGCTTTTTTCTTTCCATTAAGTCCATTGATTTCCTGCTTACTTAAAATAATCCCAGAAACACTTGCCTTATCAACTGAATTAAAAATCAGCTCAACAAAATCATTTGCGTACTCAAATGTTGAATTAAATTTAATTGAATCTTTTCCTTTTTGAAGTTTTATAACTGCCCTATTATTATATATGCCTTTTCCAAATCTCACAAATTGGCTATGCACACTTTCGTCTATTTTTTTATCAAACACTTTTTTTATGAAGTTCATTTTATCACTAATTTATATCCTCTAATAACCCTTATAAACTTTTTGAAAAAAGTTTATATTTTTTACCTTTTAATAATTTTAATAATATCTTCTATTTTAATATGTAAGGGATAATGTCAATTATTACTTACTTAAAACAAGCTAATTTAACTAAAAACCTTAATTAACCACCTAATTAAATCTACCTTTCCTCAATAAAAGTTTGTGCAAACTTTTATAAATTTAAATTACCTGTAGAAAGTAATAAAAATTAAAGCTGAAAGATTAAAATGCCAATAATAGATGATGAATATATTAAGAAAGCAACAACTTTGGTAGTGTTTGCTGTTTTGCTGGTTTTGACTTTCTTTTTATTAAAACCATTGCTGCTTTCAATTGTTTTCGGATTGATTTTGGCTTTTGTTTTTACTCCATTGCACAACAGCATAAAAAAAGTGATTAAGTCAAAAAACCTTTCTGTTTTTTTAATCTGCCTTCTTTTTGCAGCTGCAATAATTGTGCCTGTTTGGTTTCTTACTCCTATTGTTATAGAGCAGTCATTTAAAATTTTTCAAGCTTCGCAGCAGTTGGATGTTGTGACCCCTCTTAAAAAATTCTTCCCGTCTTTATTTGCTTCAGATATATTCTCAAATGAAGTTGGAAATGTTTTGCAGTCTTTTATAGAAAAAAGCACTAATTATGTTTTTGATTTGTTTGCAGGAATAATACTGCATTTCCCAGTATTAGTTTTGCAACTTCTGGTTGTATCCTTTACTTTTTTCTTTACATTAAGGGATAAAGAAAGCATTATAAAATATATCCAAAGCTTGATGCCATTTTCAAAAGAAGTTGAAAAAAAATTATTTGAACAGTCAAGGATGATTACAAGCTCTGTTATTTACGGACAAATTTTTGTTGGTGTGATTCAGGGAATTTTAACAGGTACTGGGTTTTTTATAGCGCAAGTTCCAAATGCAATGTTTCTTACACTAATTGCGATGCTTGCTAGCATTATGCCAATGATTGGCCCTGTTTTTGTCTGGGTTCCTGTATTTGTGTACCTGCTTGTTGCTGGAAATGTTTTTGCTGCTTTAATTGTAGTTATATTCGGCTTAATTGCTTCAACTATTGACAATCTTTTAAAACCAATTATTGTTTCAAGGACAACGCGGATGCATTCTGCTATAGTATTAATTGGAATGATTGGCGGGTTGTTTATGTTCGGTGTTTTAGGGCTTATAATAGGCCCATTAATACTTGCATATCTGCTGATTATATTAGAAATTTACAGAAAGAAACAACTGCCAGGGGTTTTTATAGAAGCTCATCCAAACAAATAAAATTGTTTTCTCTATTTTATATAATTAAATTTTAACGACGGAAATTATTTTATTATTTCATAATTTTTTTAAAATAAAACTTTATATCCTCTACAGATTATGGGCTGCCATCTCAACGAAAGGTTTTTAAATAAGAAAAATCTAATTATACTATCAATTAAAAAGGGATGATGAAAGAGGGATATGGAAAATAAACATTTGGTGATGATTTCTGTTTTTGCATTGGTGGTTTTACTTTTAGGAATTTTTCTAGTTTCAATAGTTAGTGCCTCACAAGGAGAGGGGAATATGAATATTTCTGTCTTGTTTGATAACAATACACTTTACTCACATACAAACGCATCAGTTATTTTGAATTGGACAGTCAATAATGGAACAACTCTTTTAGGAGGTAACTTCTCATTAATTCTTGATGGGGTAGTTTTGGGTATTTTTTGTAATAGTTCAACAACAGTTCTTGTTCAGTCATTTGCTGGAGTAAATTCTTCCGGTTGTTCAGCAATGGGTGTTGTTAACACTCTTTTCTTGAATGTTTCTGAAGGCCTTCACACTATTAATATAGTAGGTACTCATGGTGCAGGACAAGTTTCAAACTCATCTACATGGAATACGGGTTCTGCAGCAACTAACTATAGCGGAAACACATCCTTCTTTGTAACAAACTTTGACAGCTTGGCATGGGCATCAACTGTACCAGCAGATTATTCTAATCACAGCCGGGCTGCAATATTTGCAAATGTAACTTTTAATTCAATTATAGCTTCTAATATCTCCTTTGGACTCATGAATTTTACACTAAACCCTGTTTGGGCTAATATAACTATTCTTGGAAATTCAACAACCACTTCGTCAAACTATACTTGGCCAGGATTGCCAAACAATCATTATACATATAATGCAAGTCTTATAACAGCTATTAGCGGAGTTAATTTAACAGGTAATGCACTCACAGCACGTCACATTATACTCGACACCCTTGCACCAAATGTTTCATATTCTTGTTCAGGATGGTACAATGAAGATGAAACTTCAGTAGAAAAGGACAGCACTAGCTTTAGTTGTTCATGTTCTGCGACAGAAGAAAACGCTACAATAGGAGCAAATCCTGGTGCAGTGTATAATAATATTGATACTGCAGTTGATGTAACAACTACTGGAGAAAAAGGAACAGTTTGCACAGTAGGAGATCATGCAGGAAATAACAGAACACATTCTATAGTAACATATAATGTTGTTGAAGTAATAAATGAAGGGGTTGTTGGTGCTGGTGGAGGCGGTGGAAGTAGCACACCAGGAAGAACAACAACAATAGGTGGAACAGTTTATACTATAAGCTCAAACCAGTTTGAAGCAGGGCAGACAAAAACATTAAAAGCAAATGATGGGTTCAGGGTTTCATTTACTCCATCTGCAGCAGAAGTAGCAGAATTCCATGTAATTAAAGTTGGAACAATTGGAGTAGATTATGCTGATATAATTGTTGAGTCAGAACCAGTTACCATTAGATTGAAAATTGGAGAAGAAAAGAGTGTAGATGTTGATGCTGATGGAACATATGATGTTGCTGTAAAGCTTAATTCAATTGCAGACAATAAAGCAGACCTTACAATAAAGCAAACTTCTGTAGCTGTTCCAGAAGGCGAGGGTACAGTAAGTGGCGGAACAGGAATTCCTGAAGGAGAAGGAGAACCAGCAAAAGGCGGGATTTCTGTATGGGTATGGATAATTGCTGTGCTAGTAATTATAATAATAGCTGTAGTAGTTTTAATGGCTAGAAAAAAGAAATAAATTTTTTAATCCAATTTTTTCTTGTTAAAATATTTTAAGTTTGTGTCAAGAATCATACAATAAATTGTATGGCGTGTCTGGTTCTTGAACATCTCAAAAACATTGTTTTTGACGACTATCAAGATTCTATAAAAGAATCTTGAAGTGCTCAAGATTTGTGCTTGTTTCATCAAGAATCGAAGATTCTTGAGTGCTGTCAAGATTGCCAATCCTAATAACAATCTTGAAGTCTCACGAACTAAAGTA
>JAGVXI010000004.1 GCA_018303855.1 Candidatus Pacearchaeota archaeon | reverse complement strand
AGAAACCAGCCCATTCATAATCAAACTAAATTAGAAATAAATAAGTAACGCAATTCATCTGTCAGCTAAAGCAGACAGATTTCTTGCTAAGCTTTAACATTCTTTTATTAACATACTTATTTAGTTAATTAGCAGAACAACTTAATCTAATTGTATTTAATAGGTTTATTTAGTTAATTAGCAACTCTATACATACTAATACCCCCGCAATAAAAAAATAACCCAGAAACAAAATACGTAATCAAACTTAGCCTGACTTTATTCACAATTATAATTTATCTAAAATGTGTCATGCAATTAAATAATTATCTACTCATTATCTTAATAAAACTGAGCACTAAAAGCACAATTAAAAAAGTTAAAGCAATAAACGTTGTAAGTATGGACAATAAATAAAAAAAGTTGCTTAAAAGATAGCTTGTGGTAAATCCTTTGAGAAAATAACTGATTATAGCAATAATTGCAAAAGTAATTAAATTTCTAAGCGCAAGACTAATTTTATTTTTACTTGCCCTAACCTGACCAACACGCACTGCTGATTTCACTGCATGTATTTTCTTCACCTTCTTTTTTACCATGTTGATGCAGTATATATAATGAAGTATGCTTTTTAAATATTACCCTGATGTTTCTGGAAGCCAGGGATATTTTACAATCTCGCCTGTTATTTTTTGAGTATTAAAGAAAATTTGATTTAACCAATTTCCGTATAATTCATAGAAAATTCTCATATTTTCTTGGTTATTTATTGCTAAATTATTGTTGCTGATAATAAGCAGGGCTGCAAAAATAAAAAATATAAATATAGCTAGTACTGTTTTCATTTTATCGTGCAGTTGAATTAGTTATACCCCAATCCATTTTTATTGCATTAGAGGTGATTGCAACTGAATTATGAAAAAGAGAAACCATCCATGAATAATAAAGTTTAGATGCTTCTATTACTCCTGGCAACGTTTTCAAATCCAGGCCTTTCTCTTTTAGTGCATATGTAAAACTAAAATAAAAGAACATAATTAACATAATAAGAAAAACAGCAAATATTTTGTGTCTTAATCTTCTAAATTCCATAAGCACCCAAATAAAAGCGATTAGTGCTGCAATGATAATCAAAACCATGCTTATTGTCATGATTAATTCAAGAGAAAAACATATAAAAACATTTCTATAAGTGAGAGTGTCTAATTTAATGAACACTGAAGCATGTGTACCAGCGATTGTATGATTAACAATAAACTTTTTATATGTAAAAATTGAATTTACGCAAACTCGTTATTTTAGTGGTGAGAGAATAAAAACAATTCTTGAGCACTTCAAGATTCTTTTATAGAATCTTGATAGTCGTCAAAAACAATGTTTTTGAGATGCTCAAGAACCACGAACACGCCACGGAATTTATTCCGTGGTTCTTGACATTTAGACAAATAACTAAAAAAACCAGATTAAAGAGATAGGTTTTAAAAACTAAAATAGGCTAGAAAATTAATAAGAAGACAGCCCTGTAGTATAGCGGTCAAGTATACAAGCCTCTGGCGAGTGAGTTCGTGAGGACATGCCTCTATCAATATCGAACGAGCTCAGGAGAGAGCTTGTGACCCAGGTTCGAATCCTGGCAGGGCTATTTTATATATAAAAAGAGAAAGAATGAAAGTCTTAAAACATCCTAAAAGGCATATACACCGTCACTTGAGAAAAAAGGCGCCTCATGCTGTGAAAAAAGCCAAAAAACTTTTTGCATTGAGATACCCAAAGCTCACGCTGTTAATTGCTGTTATTATTTTAGCTTATTATTTATTTAAAAATCTAGCAGCATATCCATGGATGTCAAATTTAGGAAAATTTAGCTATTTGGGGGTGTTTATTGCAGGCGTATTATCGACATTTGGATTTACTGCTCCTTTTGCAGTCGGATTTTTTATTGTTTCAAATCCTCAAAACCTTTTTTTTGCCGCAATAATTGGAGCAGTTGGAGCACTTCTTTCAGATATCCTAATTTTTAATATAATTAAGCTCTCTTTTGCAAAAGAATTTGAAATGCTAAAAAGAGAGAAAATTGTTGAAAAAATACGCGCAATAGCAAATGAAAATATCAGCGTAAAAATACGACACTATGGTCTGTATATTTTTGCCGGCATTTTAATTGCCACCCCGCTTCCAGATGAAGTAGGAATATCTATGCTTGCAGGATTAACAACAATTAAACTAAATGTGCTTGCAACAATAAGCTTTATCCTCCACTTTATTATGATTTTATTGCTAATGGCAATAGGGATTATTTGGTTTTCATAAGATTTAAATACTAGCCAAGTTTTAATAAATTATGGCAGAAGAAAAAGAAATTGGCGAAGTGTCAAGTTACTTTAGTCATGTAGAAGTTGCTGCTATAAAGCTTTCTGGCACCTTAAAAGTAGGGGATAAAATACACATAAAAGGGCATACAACTGACTTTGAATTAAAAGTGAGCAGTATTCAGATAGACAGAAAAGAAGTCAAAGAAGCCAAAAAAGGCAGCCATATAGGTATAAAGGTTTCTGATAAAGTAAGGCCAAATGACACTGTTTTTCTAGTAAAGTAAACAAAATATAACTAAATCTATAAGTAATTTCAGTTATTTATAAAAATATCTTCATTTGTAATGATTGTTGTGCCATAGTACACTAAAGTGCGTGGTTTGTTAGTTTTTTGGATGCTCAAGATTGCATTCCTCCACAGACTAAAGTCTGTGGTTTCCTGCATTGGCAATCTTGACATAATAAATGATAGATTCCTTTAAATAAACCAAGCTTTAATAATACAAATGAGCAAGATAAAGTTTAGGCGAGAAGATTGTGAATATTTTGATAAAGGATACTGTCACTTTTATAGGATAAAGTGTTTTCATGAAAATAGACAAGAAAGGGGTTTTCCAAGTGATTCAAATAGATGCAATAGATTAGTACATAGAACTAGACATGAGTCCATGGATTGAATGGCCAGCATATGTGAGGATTGTAATGAACTTGAATGTAACGATTGCAACCTTTATGCTGAGTATAGAATGAAAGAAGAAGGAATAAAACTTTGAACAATAAACATTTAAAAGTCAATTCACCTAACCTCTTTAAGAATATAATTACAATAAGCCCCTGTCGTATAGAGGCCAAGTATGCCACCCTCTCAAACAGCGATTTTGCCTTGATGAAAGGAATAAAATCAGCATTACAATGCAACTGTTCATGAACCGATACATGTCGGTTTATGGAGAACGGTGGTGACCCGGGTTCAAATCCCGGCGGGGGCATATCCCAAAAAATGGTAAAAGACCCCAGGACGGGGTATCACAATTTACCCAATTAAGGGGGTTTATTGTTTATGGAAAATCGGGGAGATCAATCGTAAGTTAGAGTTAGTTTTGTTGCCTTATTAAGAACGCCTTCTGGATATGATTCAATTGAATAAAGAGGCTTACCATTATCTTCACGTGTTTTTGTAAATCCACTAGTTAAAGTAAATTCAATTCCCTTATTTTCGTCCAAGAATGAAGGTATTTCAGAACCAACATTTAAATTTAAGAAAATTTTATTATGTGGAGAGTCATAATAATGATAGTTATGGTCTAATTCATTGTTCCACAATAAACTGGATGGGGGATAAATATCTACAGCATATAACACCTTATACTGATTAACTCCAAAGTCATTTGTTGAAACCTTTACCCTTGATTGTTTACCAGTAATTCTCCCATTTAAAGTAATAGGATGCGAAATAGATGGAGAATCACTTTTACCACAACTTAAACTAGTTGCCAAAAGTATTGTAACTAATCCATTACCAACTGATTTCAAAATTTTATTAGCTAACATTTGCTTATCATCAAAATCTCTTTTATAAATCTTCCTATTCTGTACTTCCTTTATGGTTAATAAGGAGAAATTCTCCATCCTTTTATAAAGTTCTTTTTAACCACCAACGAAAATTATTTAAACAATGATAAACATGAATAATTATGGAAAAAGAAACAATTACCATACCAAAAACAGAGTATGAAAAGCTTATAAAATTCCAAAGAGTTGATCAGGAATTACTTTCAGACATAGCTAAAGGTATAAAAGATATACTCCAAGGTAAAATTAGAGAAATTTAAATTTCACCTATTAATTTTTTAAGTTCTTCTTTATAAATATCTAAATTTGCCTTTATTAAATCAATTTCATGTTGTTGAGCTTTTTTATGAGTTATAGTAACAATAAAGATACATTTATACTCTTCATATACTAAAAACAACATTCTTTTTCCATTAAATTTCTTTTCTCTAAAGAATTTATATCCTAATGGTTTGCCAGAAAATGGCTGTTCTTTAAGCATTTGCTCAAATTTTTTAATCCTGTCTTGTTCTGAAGCATCTATTTTTTCAAGTTTTTTGTTATAATGGTCTGAACGAAACACCCTATAAGCCATTAACAAAAAAAGCTAAACACATTTATAAAAGTATATTTTCCTTGTGCATACAATAAATAAATTCTACCTCTAAATATCTACTTTCCATTGTAGAGCTCTTTAAATAGCCTTTAATCTACTGAATTCAACTTAAACAATAAATAAAAATGCGTCCCCTTAAGGTGCCAAGAAAGTGTAGTGTTCGACGGAGGTGTATTTACTACTATTGATTAAATTTTTTAGAGAGGAACTTTGCCAAATAATAAGCAGAACCAAAAAGAACTACTCCTGGAAAAAAAGCAATCCCTAAAGTAGGAACAAGCACGCTTGTGCCAATGCTTCCGATAGTTCCTGCACCAATTGATTCTAATACTCTAACAGCCCCTGAAACATTTTTCTCAATGTTCTTTTGCAGGGCATCTATCTGCATAACCACCTTGCCTTGCTTTAAAATTCTTATCTTCCTATCTTCTTCAGAAACAATAAAAACAACGTTTTCTCCTTTTGCAGCACTTAATGCGGCACTATGCCTTGTTCCAAAATTCTTAAGGGTTTTTTTGGATTTAATCATAACTCCATAAGCTCTCATAAAACCTTGCCTATCAATTATAACTGCTCCATCCATCAATGCCAAAGACTCTAGCAATTTTGGATTGCTTATCACTTTGAACCTAGGCACAGATTGATTAACTAAAGGTTTAAAATCAACTTCTCCTATAACAAACAAAGCTCCTTCTCCTCTCTTTGCTATTCTTAATCCTACTTGGATTAGTGCCTCTTCCAATTTTTTTAATTTTTCCTGCTCCATAATTAATTGTGCATGATAAGAGTATTTAAATTTTGTGAAGGATTAAAAATACATTGGGTAAACAAATTTTTAATTGTTAATCGTCTTAAAGCAATTTATAATTAACAAAATGAATGTTAAACTCTCCATATGTTTTAGTATTAGCACGCTTTCTGTTTTATCCTTATTAAATATTTCATTTCAACACTTTGCCTGTTTTAAAACTCCATAGCACTAAATCAAGTTCGTCAAAATACACATTTATTTTATTAGCAAAATTTTTCATTTTTTCTTCAATCTCTAAATATTCATTTTTGTTTTTAGGCGGTTTATTGCTATAAATTACACCAAGTTCAAACAAACAATTTACAACATGCTTGTCTAAAATAGCATATTCTTTAAATCCTATATTACGCAAAAAATGGCTTGCCTCTTTCATGCCCAAACCTTTAATATTTTTAACGAGCTGTTCACGCACATTATCAGCGTTTAAATCAACATACTTAAAGCTTTGCCTTGCCAAAAAAATATAACCTGCTCTAATATTATAAAACCTGTAACACTCTTTTAGTTTGCCGGCAATTTCTTGCTCACTTCCATAAAAAATAACATCTCCTAAATGCTCAATTGTTTTAATGCCAAGCTCTGCACTTGTTCCTGCTGTCAGCAGGCAATAACATAGCTCACGAAAAACCTCTTTGTTGCCTTTACTTTTAACATCGGAAAATTCTTGAAGCCTTTCAAGTATTAATGGCCTTACCCGCCCATGATGTTGTTTTATATTTTTAATATTCATTTTAAATAAAATTAACCAACATTTAACAAACTGCCTATTTTAATATTTTTAGTTAAGTTTTCATAAGCTGATTTTAAGGCATTAATTATACAAAATGGGTGGCGTAGGCAATTAACTTATTAACGCTAAGCAAAGTTATTAAACTTATCAGATTTTGTTTATACAATTACACCAAAAGTAAAAGAGGAAAAATGCCCTACGCAGTTACACATATTTTAGTAGCAATTATCTTAATAGAACTTTTTAGAGGATATTTTATTAAAGACAATAAAAAATTCCCACGTTATTATATTTTGATAGCAGCTCTTGGTGGAATTTTACTTGATTTGGATTATGCTTTAGTTTTTATCCTGTATCCTTTTGGTTTCACTTTAGAACAGATCCACCCAACTTATTCCCACATTTTGTTAATACCATTTGTTTTATTTATTGCTGGAGTTGTAATCGCAAGATTAAAAATAAAAAATCACGGATTAGGAAAAAGGCACATGACTTTGCCGGCTGTTTTTTACATATTATCAGCAACAACACTTTTGCATATCCTCCTCGACTTTATTTTTTTCGGGAAGTTGGCGCTTTTTTATCCTTTTTCAATTCAAACCTTTGGGCTTTACTCTATTTTATTAATTCCAGAAGAACTAAGAGCTACATTTCTTGCAAGTCTTGATGCAATTTTACTTGTATTTTGGATTTTCTGGCTTGAATTTAAGGTGAGAGTCAGAGATTATTTTTGAGTGCAATAATTCTTAAAAACTCATTATTTCTTAAAAAAATATGAAAGCAGATTTACATGCATATGGTTTAGTAAGTTTTTCAAAATTTTGGAAAGCATGGCAGATGTTTCCCGATGTGAATATAACTGATGAGATTTATAAAACAGCTAAATCAAAAGAACTTGACTTGCTTGCATTAACAAGTGCTACAGAAGAAACGCCTACAGGAATTAATGACAGATTTGGGTATGTTCTGAATGAAGCACAAAACCAAGGGATGAATATTGAAGTGCGCGGGGATAATTTTTTAATAATTCGAGAAAGCCTTGGCCCGCTTGGAATTTTAAAGTCATCTTTAGTGCCAACAATTGAAAATTACAAAAGAACTGACATATTTATATTAGGTAGCTATCTTGATTTTGACTGCCAAAAAAGAAGGATAACAACTAAAGAAGCAATAAGCATGGCAAAAGATTCAAACTCTTTAGTATTCATAAAACCTTCTGGATTATTTGGAAGCAGATATTCCATTGAAAAATATAGTGATTCTATTCATGGAATCTTTTTAAGTTCAGAAGCATCACTTACACAAAATAAAGAAACCATAAAGAGATTAAAAAATCTAAAAAAAAGAGGGATAGTAATTCAGGCAGTTCCTGTTTCTGGAGCTCACATAGTAAGTGGCATTGGAGATGGTTATATTAATCTGCACGGCATAAACGTGCAAACTGATAGTGAAGAAGAATTAAAAAATGGGTTGAAGTATGCTCTAAGAAGGAGGAATTTTGTTCCTGGAAACATTAAACATGCCTCCAGTATTTCAAAATTATCTTGGGGCATCCCTTTCATGTTAATAGAAAATGTAAGAGGATATCTTGGCATGAATGATGGGTATGGATTAAGGAACAGAGAGTAAAAAACAGCACAACAAAAGCCTTTTAAACTAACTTCTCTAAATTTTATTTATGAAACGCTCATCACGAAGGTGGAAAAAGAAAAGGCAGATGCGCTGGAAATGGCAGCGCAAGAGATTAAAAAAAGAAAAGCATAAAAGAAAGCTTAGAAGAACGAGAAGCCAATAAATGTAAAATAAGTTTATTTTTGTTGATTAATTTGATTAAAAGCAATTTTAATTTACAATGCCTTGCTTATCTCCATACATTAAAATCTCATAAGCTTCATTCCTTAAACATGTCAAGAACCATACAATAAATTGTATGGCGTGTCTGGTTCTTGAGCATCTCAAAAACATTGTTTTTGACATATTAACATTTATAAGAGAGAGGACCTTTATCTTTTGTAATAAATAATCTAAAAATGGATGAAAAACCAGCCATAATTTTAACTAAAGCTGCAGCAGAAGCTGTAAAACAGATTATAGAAAAAAGTGGATTGGGGGGAAAAGTTTTAAAAGTTTTTGTAAAAGCAGGGGGTTGTTCTGGGTTAGAATATGGCATTGAGATGATTGATGAAGCAGATGCTGAACATAAAAAACTCCTTTCTGAACAGCATGGCATTAAAGTTTACACTGATAAAAAAAGCTACCTTTATTTGAATGGAATGGAACTAGATTACTCTTTTGATATGAATGACAGCGGATTTAAATTCAAAAACCCTCAAGCTCAAAAAACCTGCGGATGCGGGCAATCATTTTCAGCGTAGAAGGATTAAGAAATAAAAGCGCAAAAAAAGAGGATTTTTATTAATTAGCTTATCAAATATTAATTTATACAAAAGCAATAAAATAGTTAATAATGTAAAATTAAGTGGTAAGTCATTATTAACAGCCAGTTTCAAGTAAATTAATAAATAGTATAACCTATAAAACAGCTTAAAAAGTAGCTTATTACAGCTAATTTTTCATTCAACTAACCAGTTATCTAACAAATTAATGAACACCATTTCTCAAACATCAAAAAATTCCTGTATGTAGTAGTTGTTTGTAATTTTAGGACCTCAAAATCAAAAGATTTTGATGGCACTCAAGAATTTAAAGATTCTTGATGTGTTCAGAAATGATGTATTTCTGACATAACAATCTTTATAAGTTGTCTAAAGAATATTTTAATATGATAAGTGGAATTTGGACAGAAAAATACAGGCCACAAGTCTTTTCTGATTTAGTTGGGCAAGATGACATAGTTAAGAGAGTTTCATCATTAGTCGGCTCATTTAACATACCTCATTTGCTCTTTGCTGGACCAGCAGGAACAGGAAAGTCAACTATGGCTTTAATTATTGTGAAAGAGCTTTATGGCACAAAATGGACAGAAAACTACCTTGAATTAAACGCAAGTGATGAAAGAGGAATTAATGTTGTTAGGGAAAAAGTCAAGACTTTTGCAAGAACTAAAGCACTTGGAAATGTCCCATTTAAAGTGATATTTCTTGATGAAGCAGATGCTCTTACACCAGAAGCCCAACAGGCTTTAAGAAGAACAATGGAAAACTATTCTGCTACATGCCGTTTTATTCTATCATGCAATTATTCGAGTAAAATAATTGACCCTATACAAAGCAGATGCGCGATTTTCAGATTTAAGCTTTTAGAGAAAAAGGACATTGAAAAAAGGCTTAAAGTTATTGCGGAGAGCGAAAAGCTTACAATAAACCCAGAAGGAGTCGCAACAATCTATGAAGCAAGTGAAGGTGACTGCAGAAAAGCAATAAATATTGTGCAGGCAACTGCATCCATATCTCCATCAATAAATCCAGAACTAGTAACAACAATCATTGCGAGTGCAAAGCCAAGAGATATAAAGATTGTTTTGGACTATGCTCTTGCAGGAGATTTTCAGCAGGCTCGTAATAAACTTCTTGATGTTATGTTAAAAGAAAGCGTTGCAGGGCAGGATGTTATAAAGGCTATTCAAAAAGAAATTTGGAACTTGCAGGTGGAACCAGATATAAAAATGAAATTAATTGAAAAGACAGGAGAAACTGAGTTTAGAATTGTAGAAGGAGCAGACACATTTATCCAATTGCAGTCTCTTTTAGCAAGTTTTGTGCTTGCAGGACAAGGAAAATGAATTTAGAAGCAAAAACAAGAAAAGGAGAGTTAAGAGAATTAACCCCTGAAGAATTGACTATAATAAAACAAGCGATTTATGGATTACTTGGAGAACAAAAAGAAATAAAGAGCAGAGGAACATTATCATTAATGGAATATACTGAACTTGAAGGCTGGGTTTTAGAAAAGATTGGAATAACTGCAGAAAATCGAATAATAAAAGAAAAAATAACAACAAAATATTCTTCAGATGAAAACCAGGATAGTATAATCCAGAATATAAAACCTGCAGTAGATGCATATTTTAAAACAGCATATAGAGAATACACAAAAAAAAGAGCTGAGAGAAAAAATGACGTGGAATGAAAAACACAGGCCAATTTGTTTCATAGATATAAAAGGACAGCAGTTAGCTGTAGAAAAAATAAAAGCTTTTACAAAAAATTTTGGGCTTGAAAAAAAAGCAGTTATTCTTTATGGTCCGCCTGGAACAGGAAAAACAACTCTCGCACATGTAGCTGCATTGGAAACTAACGCAGAAATTTTTGAATTAAACGCTTCTGATTTAAGAAACAAGGAAAAATTAGAGAACATATTAAAACCCGCAATTCAGCAAAAATCTCTTACTAAAAAGAAAAAAATTATCCTAATAGATGAAGTAGATGGGCTTTCTGTATCAGACTGGGGAAGTATTTCTACCCTCATATACCTTATAAGTATAACGACATATCCAGTTATAATAACAGCAAATAATATATGGGGCAAAAAATTTGCTGACTTGAGAAAAAAATGCGAGTTAATACAAATTAAAGAAATTGACTATAGGACAATAAAAGAAATTCTTATAAGCATTTTAAAAAAAGAAAATCTTTTCATAAGCAATGACATCTTAACAAGCATTGCAATAAAAGTTAAAGGAGATGTGAGGGCAGCAATAAACGACTTGCAGACAATATCCAATTTCAAAGAAGTTCAACCTTCTTTTTTTGATGAAAGAAATAAAGAGATAGATATTTTTAATGCCCTTAGATTAATATTTAAAAACAAGGCAACAACAGAATTATTGAATGTATTTGATTCTGTAAATCTTTCTTTAGATGAAATCCTTTTGTGGATAGAGGAAAATATTCCTGCAGAATATAAAGGAGAAGAGCTTGCTAAAGCATATGAGTATTTAAGCAAGGCAGATATTTTTAAAGGCAGAATATACAAACAACAGTACTGGCGATTTCTTGTTTATGAAAACATACTGCTCAGTTACGGAATTGCAGCAGCCAAAAAATCTGCAAAGACAGGTTTTACAAGCTATAAAAAGCCAGAGAGGATTTTAAAAATTTGGATGCACAACCAGGCGCATGCAAAAAAGAAAAGCATTGCGCAAAAATATTCAAAGCTTGTTCATGTCGGCGAAAAGCGGGCAATGGCTGAATTTTCTATAATAAAACAAATTGTCAAATCCAATTCAGAAATCCAAAAACAATTAAAACTCAATGAAGAAGAATTGGCGTATTTGAATAATTAGATGATTGCAGGAAAAAGCAAAAATATGATTAATGTGTTAACACATCGCTTATTTAGCATCTTGACATAAGAATTACTAAACGATAAACAACTACTGCTTACAGATATTAATTAAATTATAATATGTTTATAGAAATTTGATAATTTATTCTGAATTTTACTTAACCAACTCTTTAAACCTTAATAGCCTATAATGGTGCGGTCCTTGAATATAAGAAATAAAGCTATATTTAAAGACTGCTTCTACTTTTCCACAAGTTTTTTTGGCAAAAGGTTCAAGTTGTGCAAGGGCTTCCTCTAAAGTCATACGCTTTCCATTTAACCTTTTAGCAACATCTTGCATTTCTTTTGGAAGAGGCATTAATGCACCTTTAGACCCAGGATGCGGGTCATAAAGTTCAAACTGTTTATCCATAAAATAAAATGCTTTGACTATAATATAAATCTTGCTTAGTAAAGATCAATAGCAATTATTCACAATTGATAATCTTTCATACCACCCTAACTAAATTTATCAACACTGGGCTACTGTATCTGTTCCTGTCTTGTAACCAAATCCTGTTGAAGGGCTTGTTATTGATAATTGCTCACTGCATTCACTTGGAGCATTATTAAATGCACCGCAAATGCCATTTAAATAACTTGCAGGATTTCTTCCTGCAGAAGATTGAACACCATTAATAACCAATGTTGGGCTACCTTGAACTCCATAACCCTGACTTAAAGCAGAATCAGAAGCAAAATAACTATCTGCTTTATTCTTTAAGCATGTCTGCAATTTAGCACTGTCAATTCCTGCTTCTTTTTCGCAAACACTAACATCTTTTGGAGCATTAGGGTTATCTGAATCAAGTATGCAAACAAGATATTTATTTAACTTGTCTTGCCCTTGTTCTTCTCTAATGCATAACTGCCTATTATTCTCTATATCTTCTTTTTCACCGTGCAAAGTGTAGTGAACAAATCTTAACTTGAAATCTATTTTATCCCCTAACAATGCCACAGCTGGAAGTAGTCCTTTTTCAGCTTGAGTGCCATAAGGGCAATAACTCATCACAAAAAGTTCAACTTTTGGTTTATCAGATTTTGGCATAGCCTGTGAAGTTTGCTGTACATTTGTATTATCATTAGTATTTGTTTGAGTATTTGTTTGGGTACTTAACATAAGCGGGCTTAAACTGCCTGCAAGCTTACCATCTCTAGTCATATAAATTGGAACAACCTGCCCCTGAAAAAGAAAGTTAATTTTGTATAAACCAGATTCTGTCTCAACACTATCAACTGACAACCCTTCTGCACCATTGTTTAAATAAAAACCCAGTAAATTTTGTGCAGCATTATTTGCAGAAATAACATTTCCGGTAATTCGCCCAGAGATATTAGGGTTCATCAAAACCAATCCCAATGCTAAAATAGCAAAGATTAATGTAGAGAGAATCCAGGGATTTTTTTTTGACTTGCTTATAAATCCCTCTTCTATTTTTTCTTCAACTTTTTGTTCAATTTTCTTCACTTCTACAGGCTCCATTTCAAACCAATGAAAAACCTATTTAAAAACGTTTTGGTGGATTCAAAGATATACTTATAATGTAACATCAACCAATTAATATATCATGCCAACAATTTAAAAATATAAAATACTTGTATTAAACAATAAAAACGTCCAAAAAAAAGAAAAATGCCGTATGACATAATAACAGGAAGGGATGAGCATGACAAAAAATCTCTGGAAGATAAAGGATTAATTTTTCTTGGCAAAGGCTATGTAAAAATGGGGCAGTATACTTCATTAAGCAATAAGATATTCATGGACATAGCCAGAAGCCATGTTGTCCTGGTAGCTGGAAAGAGGGGTTCTGGAAAATCTTACACGCTTGGAGTAATTGCAGAAGAACTATCAAATTTACCAAAAGAGCTCAGCCAGAATATTGCTTCTCTAATCTTTGATACAATGGGAATTTACTGGACAATGAAATATCAGAACCAAAAAGACAAAACCCTGCTAAGTGAATGGCAACTTGAGCCAAAAAATCTTCCAGTAAAAATTTTTGTTCCTTTTGGCTATTATGATGAGTATGTTGAAAAAGGAATTCCAGCAGATGAAAAATTTGCTTTAGATACCACAGAAATGCAGGCAGAAGACTGGATTTTAACTTTTGGGCTAAATATTATTGAACCTGTTGCAGTAATTATAGAAAGAACACTCAGTAAATTAAAAGGAAAAAAATATGACATTAATGATATCATATCCAGCATAAATCAAGACAAAGAAACCACCCAAGAGATAAGAAATGCAGCAGCAGGTTTGTTTGAAGCAGCACAAACCTGGGGTGTTTTTGCAGGAAAATATGACAACCCGACACAAACAAAAGATTTAGTAACTGCAGGTTCAACAACAGTTCTTGACCTAAGTATTTACAATGCAGTTGGAGCGTTTAATGTGAGGGCATTAGTAATCAGCTTAATTTCAAGAAAAATTTTTAATCAAAGAATGACTGCAAGAAAAAAGGAAGAGGTTGAGGCTGTAGCAAAGGGGCTTGAATTCTCGGAGATAACAAAAAGAAAAGAAGATCCCCTTGTATGGATATTTATTGATGAAGCTCATGAATTTCTTCCCTTAAATAACAAAACAATTGCAACAGATGCTTTGGTTCAGCTTTTAAGAGAGGGGAGACAGCCAGGAATTTCTCTTGTATTAGCAACACAGCAACCAGGTATGATTAACAGGGATGTGATGACTCAATCAGACATTGTTATTGCCCACAGAGTTACAAGCCAGCCAGATGTTGAGTCGTTGAATTATATAATGCAGTCATATCTTTTAGCAAGCATAAAGAAGTATATAGACGAACTGCCGGATTTAAAAGGAAGCGCAATTCTTCTTGATGATAATTCTGAGAGAATTTATCCAATGCGAGTCCGCCCTCGCTTTACATGGCATGGCGGCGAGGCTCCAACTGCGGTAAAGATTAGGAAGAAAATTTGAGGATTGATACCTAACAAAAAGATTTAAGCACAATTATAAACTGCCATAATCTTTGATGCTGGAATAAAACCAACATGAGCGCAAGTCCCATTAACCTTTAAACTATCTTGCCAATTATCTTCTTTAGCATCTTCATCACTAACTAAATTAGATTTATCCACTAAAACTTCTATAACAACTGGTTGTTTTGTTTTCCCATTTTCTTTTAAATAAAGAGCATAATCCTTGGCCCTATCAAATTTAGCAATATAAACATTCCCAGGTATAGGCGTATAAAACCCAAACAAATCCTGCTCTGTATCCCAATTATGTTGCCCAACTTCATTCCAAGGTAAAATTCCATTTACTAAAGCTTTTTCAAGATTTTCCTTTGAAGTTCCATGAAACAAAGTTATACTCTTGTTCAAAGCTACCATAAAAAATAAGAATAATACGAATTTATAAACCTTACTAAATCACCTTAAAATCGACCCTAAACCTGTATTTATAAGGCGCAATTTCACCTGCTTTTTTCACCTTTAAAATTTTAATCCGTGACTTGTATTTGTCAGCTTCAGACTTTATCTTCTCAACAATTAAACTAATCTCATCTTCTTTACCAAAATCATAATAATAGATTTTTGTTCCACGCTTGCATAACTTAAAAGCTTCCTTCAAAAAGCTCTCTTTAAGCTGCGGACGGGGCATAACAATAACATCAAATTTCTCTTTTTTAGCCAATTTCACTGCAACTTTTTTCACATCTCCCTGAATAACTTCAACCTTATTTTTTAGTTTGTTCAGCTCAACATTTAATTTAGCATATTTGCTTGCTTCACGATTAATTTCAACACTAACCACCTTGATAGCACGGGAATTTTTAGCAATAACAATTGAAAAAGGAGCAACACCTGCAAACATAACCAAAACATTTTCACCTTGTTTAATCTTGCCCGCAATTTCCTTTCTCTCATTGCTCAATCTCGGAGAAAAATAAGTTGAATCAATATTAAACCTGAAAACGCAGTTATTTTCTTTATACAGCACCTCTTTTGTTCTTTCGCCAGAAACATACTTTGTTTTTATCTTTCTTAATCTTCCTTTAATCTTCCCAACTTTCTCAAGCACTGTTTGAACTGACTTTTGCTCTTTCATTAATTTTACAGAAAATTTCTTTTTTTCTTTAGCACTAAAATTATTTGGAAACCTTACAACAGCAATATTCCCAAAAAAGTCATATGATCTAATTTTTTCAGCCATAAATTAACAACCAAAATAAAGTAATTAAACTTTATGATTTTTTGGTTTATTGTTTAAATTGAGATATTAAAAAAAGATAATTAATATTAAAACACTATTAATTAAACTATTTAACATATGCTTATTACACCCCCTATTTATCATTAAAATTTAGTTATTTAAACCCCATATCTAAGTTAACTAATCCCAATGTTCTCCTCAATAACATTTATAAAAACTACCTGCTTAATTTAATTATGCAAAAGAGGAATTGGCTGCTGAGTTTTATCACTGCATTGTTTGCAATTAACTTTGTCAGTGCTTATCCTCGCTATTATAGTTATGGGTATGGGGGTTTTTCATTGGGAACTCTTTTAGATGCATTAGAGCCTTCAACAGTATTTTTAACTTGCATATTCTTTATTTCATTTGGGTTTATTTATTTCTCGCTAATTAAGTTTTTTAAAGGAAATGCGGTAATTGCAGGAATTGTTGCATTTTCGGTTTCATTATTAATCACCTACGGCTTACATTTAAGAGGATTTGATGTTGGAGTATTTTTTTATGACATTGAATTTGCCGTAGACGAATTTGCCCCGTTAATACTCCTTGCATTTATTGGATTTGCTGCATTTGCATCATTTAAATGGGGGGCAGAAAAAACATTGTTTTCAATTGGCGTGTTTTTCATACTCATCTCGGTTTTTGGCTGGGTATATGAAACCGGACTATTAGCAGTAATTGGAACAATTATGGTGATTATTTCAGGAATTATTTTTGGGGTAAAAAACAAAGCAAAGCCAAGATACCCATGGGAAAGGTAACAACTAAATTATTTAGACATCGGAAATAACTGATAACTCAAAACCAAGAGAGATAATATTAAGTTTCTTAACATACTCTCTTTTTATTAACCAACTTTCTATTTTGAATTGATAAATTAACCTGATAAAACAAGATTTATAAAAAACATTTTCTTTAATAAAATATGAAAAAGAGGATTTTGGCAACATTGTTCTTAATGGTAATTTTATCTAATTTGGTTAATGCACAATTCAGCTTGTCGGATTTTACCAATTTTAACACTGGCTATTATAACAGCTTTTCACTAACTGATTTATGGTACACTATTGGACCAGACACAATAATTCTTGGATCTATATTTATTATTTCGTTTGCAATTATTTATTTTCTTTTAAGAAAAGTTTTTGGACACCACAATGCACTTGCAGGAGTCATGGCATTTGCATTTTCTTTTGGTTTAATGTATTATGCAAACTATATTGGATTTGACTTCACAGATTTATTTTATAACATTGGATTAGATTATGACTTCCTTTATTCTCCTTTTTTATGGGTTGTGTTGTTAATAATGCTTGGGTTTTTTATAGGATTTGCAAACATTTTATTTTTAATAGGAGGTATATTATTTTTACTTGGTTTTTTTGCTTATAACAAGGGATTAGCTTTTACACTTGGAGTAATCTTTATTTTCTGGGGTTTATTGCTCAGAAGAAAAAAGAAAATAAAAGAAATGCCATATCATGATTTAGGAATTAGGTATAATAAACCAAGCCCAGTAACAAGAACAATAATACAACCAAGAAGTTTTTCAAGACAAGAAGTTATGGAAAGATACAGAAGGATACAACGCTCAAAGCAAGAGCGGGAACAAAGACAAATTCAAAAAGAGGTGCAGGAAAAACAGGAAGAAGAACAAAGAAAAAAAGAGGAAAGAGAGAGAATAGAACGAGAACAAAGACAGCAGAGAGAGGAAAGGCAACAAAGGGAAAAAAGAGAAAGAAAAGTCCATGAAGAGCAGGAAATGAAGGAAGAAAAGGAAAAATTAGAAAAAGCGCTTTTAGAGAGCATGAAGGAAAAAGCAGCTAAGCAAGTTAAAGAAGAACAAAAACAACAGGTAGAACAACGAGTTCAAGAGCAGAAAAAAGCGAGAGAAAGACAAAGAACACAAGAAGAACTACAAGATAAATATGATGATTATGCAAGAAAATTAAATACACTAATACATGCAAAAAAAGATGGAGCAATAGGAAAATACGCAGAACATAAATACAATAAATACATTCAAGCTATGAAATCAATAGTAAAATTAGCAAGAAAAAATAATGTTCATTTGCGTGATAAAGAACGTGGGAAACAAATTGTTTAACCCTGGTATAATTAAGATTAAGTTTTAGCAATAACATGATTAAAGCTTATTAACACAACCCCACTTAATTTAAATTTTATTGCTTACATATATTAAAATTTGTATTTAGATTAACTTGGTTTTCTTTTTTATGCATCTTCACAAATCTCAAACCCAATCCCCCAAACCCTTCTGCTTTAATTTTTCATGGGCTTCTGTAAGCCTATCAAGCTGTTTGCTAACCCTTTGCTCTGAAAAATCATGCTCGCCGACGAGAATTTCCTTTATTTTATTATCATCAATCTTGCCAAACTTAAGCTCAGCATCAACAACTTTCGGTTTTTTGAATAATTCAAATACCTCTTTCCAATCAAACCTCTCTTCTTCTGGCAAAGCCTTAATCAAATTTTCCACGCTTTTAAAAATTAAAACAGGCTGTTTATGCTGTTTAACAATTTGCAGAGCTTTTTTTTGCCCAATTCTTGGAATTCCTTTTGGATTATAATCTGTTCCAACCATTATTCCAAGGCAAATAAGCTGGTTAATATTAATACCAAGATTATTTAACACACTTTCAAGCTCAATTAACTCGGGTTTTACTTCTGCCCAACCAGAAAAAGTTTTTCTCTTTCTTGATAATGTCAAATTTTGAATTAAACGTGGAGCACCAAAAAGTAAAGAGTCATAATCCTGGCTTGCAACAGCGTAGGTTTGCTTTTTTATCCTAACTAGATAAGATGCTTCTGCTTCACCTTCACTTGGAGCCTGCACAACACAGATGCCCATTGCGCCAAGCAAAGCCTTGCTTTCTTCAATCATCTCATCATCCAGCCTGACTAACTGGCTAGAATATCTTTTCATAGCATCAAAATCTTCTTTTTGTTTTGCCTGTTCATACCTCTCTTTTGCAATGTCTCTTCCATCCATCCTTTTTTTATGCGTTTTTATTTTTAATTCAGGAGGCTTGCCGTCAAAAACATAAACTAATTTTATTCCATCTAACAGCAAGCTTATATTTCTGTAAAATAATCCGCTTAAATGAGAAGTAATTCTTTTTTTATTATCCATTAAAGGAGTCCCATCTGGCTGTCTAATAGAAGAAAGAAACTGGTAAAGAGTATTGAACGCGTCAACACATAATATCTTGCCCTTTAAACCGCTAATTTCAATTTCTTTACGAGGAATTATTTCACGTATATTTAAGCCCATTTTATATGAAAAATAAAGGAATCCCAAATATAAAAAATTATCTAAAATACTTCATCTATGCTTTTATCGACAAATCTTGCGCCCCTTTTTATTTTGCGTTTTTTTGAACTTAGCTCAAATTCATAATGCCCTGCTCCTTTGCCAGACATAAAAGGCCCTAATTCTAATTCTTGCTGTTTAACAACTACTTGAGTTAAACTTTTTGGCTTAACATCAGCAATAACTTTTCTTAAACCTTCTTCAACTTCTTTAAGGTGTATAGTTGCAAGATAATATTGCCGCCTTATTGCAGCAGTTAATCTTGATGGTTTGCATCTTTCAGCATATTCAAATGGATGCCCACATTCATCTGAACCAACCCTTAATGATTTATGCTCAAGTATTTTTACCCAAATATCATCATGCTTTTCATCTAAATGCATATCTGAATTTTCCAAGTTTATGCCATACCTCTCAATATAATCTACTAATGTTTTATCCTTCTCAAACTTTGCCTGCGTATACAACCTGTTGCTGTTCATACCACTTACATAAAAATCCTGTTTTTAAACTTTTTTAAGGATGTAAGATGCATGATAAATAATAAAACTAAACAAAAGATTAAGTTAATAGGTGTAGATAACCTTTAAAGTATAATTTAATTACCTAAGGCCCTATATTCCAAATCATATTATAACTAACTTTAAATAATCAAACCTCCTTTTTTCATCATGAAAACAACCTTTATTCCAATAGACTATGATTATTTTGACTGGCAAGGGAGAAATTATGCCAAAATAATAGGCAGAGATAGTTCTGGCAAAAGAATATGTGTTATAGATTTCTGCAATATATTTTTTTGGGCGATTTTAAAAGAGAATTTAGAAGAGGGGGAGATAAAAAGCTTGATTAATAAAATAAGTAGCATAAAATTAGATGTAAAAGGAAGGCAAACCAAGGTTGAAAAAGTTGAGTTGCATGATAAAAACTTCCTTGGAAAGCCAGTAAAAGCCTTAAAGATATTTGCAACAAACTATAAAGATTTGCATGATATAGCTGATAAACTTGATATGCCGGAAATCGAAAAAAGAAGGGGTTATGATTTGGGTTTTATTACTCATTACATAATAGAAAGGAATATCCTGCCCTTAACTTGGTATGAAATTGAGGGAGAGATGCTCAACAACTCATATGAATTTGGCGGAATTGATTCTGCATTAGATGTTGATTTTTGCATCAAGTTAAAAACCGCAAAAAAAACCGAGCCCGAACCAATAATTAATCCAAAAATACTTGCGTATGATATTGAAACAGATGAATTTCAATTAGGCAAAGGGCAAATATTAATGATTTCGCTTGTCAGTAATAATTTAAAAAAAGTGATAACATGGAAAAAATCAGAAAAGACTTCAGAACAAAATTTCGTGGAATATGTAGAAGACGAAGCAGAACTCATAGAAAAATTTACAGAGTATGTAAAAAAAGAGTCACCTGATTTTCTTACAGGATATTTCAGCGATGGTTTTGATTTGCCTTACTTAAAAGCTCGTGCAGAAAAGCATAAGATAAAATTAGCTTTAGGGTTAGATGGAAGCCAGCCAATATTTCACAAAGGCAACATACTAACTGGAAAAATTTCAGGGGTTGTTCATGTAGACTTATTAAGGTTTGTTCAAACAGCTTATTCACAGTATATGCAGTCTGAAACTTTATCTCTAAATGATATCGCTTTTGAATTTTTGGGGGAAAGAAAAAAAGATTTTGTCTTTAAATCAATATCAAAACTTACTAACCAGGATTGGAAAGATTATTTTGAATATAACCTGCAAGATTCTATGCTTACATATAATCTTTTTTTAAAATTCTGGCCAGATTTTATTGCGTTTTCAAGAGTGATGCAAGAGCCTTTATTTGAAGTTTCAAGAAACGGCATGTCGAAAAATGTTGAATCATACATTATCCATAATTTACCGAAGTTTAATGAAATACCAGAAAAAAGGCCAACACATGAAGAAATAAGCAAAAGAAGATTAAGGGAAAAATATGAAGGCGCTTTTGTTTTTCAGCCAATTCCCGGATTATATGAAAACCTCGCCCTTTTTGATTTTACAAGTTATTGGCCAAGCATTATAGCCACATTTAATTTATCAAAATCAACTCTGCTTGAAAAAAAGCCAAAAGCGAAGAATGTTTTAGAAGTTGAAATTGCAAAAGGCAAAAAAGCTTATTTTGAAAAAGAACCTGGATTTTTTCCAGAAATGTTAAAGGAGATAATAAGTTTAAGAAAAAAATTCAAGCAAGAGTTAAAAAAAGGAGATGACGCAGTAAAAAGAGCAAGAAGCAATGCATTTAAACTTTTAGCAAATGCTTCTTATGGATACCAAGGATTTTTTGGAGCTAGGTATTACTGCCCTGAAGCATCTGCAGCAACAACAGCAATAAGCAGGAATTTTATCAAAGAAGTTATAAAAAAAATTGATAGTGAAGGATTTAGGACAATATACAGCGATACAGACAGCATAGCTTTTCTTTTAAATAAAAAAACAAAAAAGCAAACACTTGAGCTTTTAGAAAAGCTTAATAAAGAACTGCCGGGAATTATGGAACTGGAATTAGAAGAGTTTTATAAAAGAGGAATTTGGGTGACAAAAAGAACAGGAGAATTCGGAGCAAAGAAAAAATACGCTCTGGTTGATGAAAAAGGCAAATTAAAAATTCGGGGGTTTGAAACAGTAAGAAGAGACTGGTGTAATTTGGCAAGAAAAACGCAGAATAAAGTTTTAAGATTAATACTTGAAGACGGAGATAATATAAGAGCAGTTAAATATGTTAAAGAAATTGTAAAAAAGCTAAAAGACAGAAAAATCGAGATAGAAGAAATCCTTATCAGAACACAGCTAAAAAAACCTCTGAATGAATATAAAGCTATATCGCCGCATGTTATTGCTGCGCAAAAAATGCAGAAACAGAAGATTCCTATTGATGAGGGGGCATTAATCGAATATTTTATAGCAGAAACAAGAGAAAAGAAAAAACTTGTAAGAGACAAAGTTAAGCTTCCTAATGAAAAGGGAGAGTACAATATAAAGTATTACTTAGGGAACCAAATTTTGCCTGCGGTTGAAAACATTTTTCAGGTTTTTAATGTTAATGTTAATGATCTTATTCAAGGAAGCAAGCAAAAAAAACTCGGGGAGTTTTGAATAAATATCGCCACTCTCCCAATAAATAATCAAAACCACACCAATAAATCATCCAAACCACAATAATTTCCATTAGACACATAAAAATATATTCATATGTAAAATTCTCAACCGAAAGGTTTAAAAGTTGTTCAAAATTCACAATAAAACTAATCCTGTTCAGATAATTAAGATGGAATCATATGAAAAATTAACAGATAAATACGCAGCTGTCCTTGCTTTTTACCCTGAATTAAAAGCAGATATAGACAGAGTAATAGAGGAAAGAGACAGAAAAGTTGAAGAAAGGGAAGAAATATTGGACATGGTTGTGCATGAATTCAGAGCACCTGTACAGATAGTAATTGGATTTGCTAACCTTCTAAGTAAAAAGAATATTGATGAACATACAAAAACAATGGTAATAGGAAAAATCCAACGAGGTGCTACACAATTAATGGACTTATCAGACCTGTTATCTTTGGAAGGCAGTTCCAAAGAAGCGCTTCAAAAAAACGCAGAACAAATAAATCTAGAGCAGATGATAAGGGAACATGCATTACTTTATGATGATTATATAAAAGAGCACAAAATAGGATTAATCTTTAAATATGACAAATTAGAATACCATAATCCTATACAAGTTTATGCTAACAGAGGAGTAATGTGCGCAATGATGGGAACTCTTTTAGGAAATTGTATGACCTATGCCCCAGAAGGCTCTAATATAAACCAGGGAATAAGAATAACACAAGATGAAAGTCTTAGGAGTTCATTAGAATTAATACTTGAAAATGAAACAGAAGGTGTAAAAATGAGAGAAGCACATGGCATGGGAAGAGGAAGGGGATTTAGGTTTGTTAAAAAAATATTGACAACTCTTGGCGGAAAACTTGAAACATATGAGTCAGCACAAATTCCAAAAGACTATGATGTTGTTGAAAATTTCGGTTACAGGGATGGGAAAAACCCAAAACAAGAGTCAGATGTATTTGGCGTGAGGGTGGCAATCCCGATGTCGGAATTAAGTGAACCGAGCGAACAACCAACAAAAGAGTAGGGGATAGTTAACCTAGAAGATTATAACTCCAAAATATTAATAACTTTAAGTTTAATATAACCAACTCGGTAAATTTTCTTCTTTATATCAAATCCCTAAAAAATAAAACAATTTATAAAACTCCTGCACATTAAAAAGAAATGCCACAAAAAAAACCCTTCCCCTTAAAACCCCTTTTCATTGAAAGAATGAAATCTTTGCTTGGCAAAGATTTTGATAATTATCTAGGTTCATTAAACCAACAGCCACTAAAATCAATAAGATGCAACACATTAAAAATTTCTCCAAAAGAACTAAAGACCAGGCTTGAAGATAAGGGATGGATAATAAAACAACCATTCAAAGATTTTCTAGAGATTATGATTATAGAAGGTAAAAAAGCTGATGAAAATAATGAATTGGTTAATAATAAAACAAACCATTTTAAAGATGAAATTGATAGTACAACAAAATTAGATAATAGATTAAATGAAGTGTTAACAATTAATAATAATAAAATCAACGGATTTATAGTTAACAATCAAAATAACGATAATAATAACAAATTAAATAATCTCTCACCAGGAGAACTTGGAAACAGCTTAGAGCATCTTCTTGGTTACTATTATGTTCAAGACATAGCATCAATGTTGCCCCCTATAATTTTATCTCCAAAACCTAACGAAATTGTTCTTGATTTATGTGCTTCTCCTGGAAGCAAAACAACACAATTAGGAGCAAAAATGCAAAATAAAGGATTAATTATTGCAAATGATGCAAAACTCGGAAGATTAAAAATACTTTCTGCAAACTTAGAAAGATGCGGGGTTTCAAACACAATAATAACAAAGCATGATGGAATTGCATTATGCAAAAGACTTGAAAAAACAAATTTTCGCTTTGATAAAATTCTTATAGATGCTCCATGCTCAGGAGAAGGCACAATTTGCTCTGCCCCAAAAACAAGTTTAATGTGGAACATAAAAACAGTTTTTAATCTCTCAAGACTTCAAAAAGCTCTAATAGCCTCTGCTATCAGCATACTAAAACCAAATGGTGAACTTGTTTACTCTACTTGCACCCATGCACCAGAAGAAAACGAAGAAGTTATTGATTTTGTTCTTAAAAATTTTTCAAATATTAAAGTAGAAAAAATTAACTTGCCAATAAGACATGATATGGGTATAACCTTATGGCAAGATAAAACATATAAAAAAGAAGTTGAAAAAACCTGCAGAATCTACCCTCATAAAACCCAAACAGAAGGTTTTTTTATTGCAAAATTAAAGAGGCATTAGCAGCATATAAATATTTAAAAACAATAAAGTCAAAATTTAATAAATGAAAAGAGCCAAGATATATTTTCAAACAACTCCTTTTGAAGGGCTAATAAAATCTGCATATGAAACTTTAAGGGTAGAATGCCAGGGAAGTTTATTTGGTAGAAGAAACCCTAAAACCCTTGAATGGTTTATAGAATCAATTCTTCCATCTCAATTAGTTGATAGAAAACCAGATGGGGTTTATTTTATTAATAAATTAGCGGCAACAAGAGAAGAAGCTGAATTAATTAAAGAAAAAATTGGGGAATACCATTCACATACTATGTTTAGAAAAGATCATGCCAAAAAAGTTTGCATGAGCAAATTTGATGCAGAAATGTTAAAGCAAAGAAAAGATGAAATAGAGATCATCATTGGGGTAAAAAAAGCAAAAATAACAACACTGCCAAACAATCCTTTTCTTGCAACATGTTATATAAGGAACAAAGGCAATTTATACAGATTTGATATTGGCGGGTATCATTACTCAGGAAAATTAAGGAGAGCAGAGATAATTGTTCCAGAAAAGGTTATTAGGGAATTTGGGGTTTAATTAATCCAAACAAATGTTTTATAAAATCAATTCTTGTAATTAATTTATGCATCAAATAAAAATTCTGAACCAACAAGAAAAGAACAATATAATTGGAAAACTTAATGAACAGTTCGGCGTTGAACAACTTCAAGGAATACTTTTAATGTTTGGAAAAGAAAAGCTGTATCTTTTTTCAGGAAGTTTAAGCGAAAAAGAACTTGAAAAACTTATTGAAATTACAAACATAGAAAAAACAGGATTTTACTTTGCAAAAATAGATGAAAGAACAGGAGATATCAGGCTTAGCATAGAAGCCACGCAATTACTCCAAAACCAAATTAAGAAGAACATTTTTGAATTAGATGATAGACAAGTTAATGACTGGATGTCTGGAAGTGAGATACTTATTAAAACTAATTTAAAAGGCTTTGTTATAATAAAACACAAAAAGGATTTTCTTGGAAGTGGAAAAGCATCTGAGAATAAAATAGGGAATTTTATACCGAAAGAGAGAAGACTTAAAAAGAGAGATGTGTAAGTTAGTTAGGACATATTTTAAGAAATAATTTACTATAAAAACTTTACTTTAATCTTGTCTTAAGTTCTAAACCTTTCCAATTGCTAGAAACTATTGATAATGCTTCTTGTAAATTATGCGCCAATCTCTTCCTTTATTTCTGGAAGAAGATTTCTTTTAGTTAAACTCCAATCAAGCTTAATCAAATTTCTGACAAATTGATTGTCTAAATTGAGTTTGAAATAATCAGACTTTCCTATCTTTCTAGTCTTGCAAACAATTTCAGATTGAATAAAATATGGAAAAAAAACTTTAAGAGAGTTATAACTTACATTGCTTTCTCTTGCTATCTCAGTCATAGGATAATCAAAGAAGTGAAACCCTATTAAAAAATCAAGAACTCTTAACTGAGGTGTATCTCCAAACTGCATAAGGAAAAAACTTTTATTTTCTTTAACTTTCATTTTATTATTTTATATAATCGGTATTTAATATTTGCCCAGTCAGTATCTAGTCTATAGGCTATAGTCTATATTTAAATCTTTCCATTGAGTAAGATAAACTGTCAAAAATAGCAACATTTAAAAATATTAAAGATATTTATTTATATGCCCTCAGATTTAGAGAAAGCTCAACTAATGTCAATTTTAGCAAGAAGTAAAGGAAATTGGGGTGAGAAGTATGATAGAATAGAGCATTTTAAGAGATTTCAAAATTTAAAAAAAATAATTAAAGAGCTTTCTAAACAAGGCTGGTTAATTGTACATAACAAACCTAAGTTTATAGGAATTTCTCTGAACACAAAATTCAAGAGGGAAATAATAGATTTTATTGAAAAAGAAATGCCACATTTGAAAGGGATTATTAAATAAATTACTAAATCAAAAAAATAATAAAAAACCAAATTTTTTTCCATTACCTATTTAAACTAAATTATTTTTATCAAAAACATGAAACAAGAAGAAAAACAAAAAATATTGAAAGCAGGGGAAATAGCATCACAAATTCGTGAATATGTTAAATCAATAGTAAAAAAAGACATACTTTTACTTGAACTTGCTGAAAAAATTGAATCAAAGATTATAGAACTAGGAGGCAAACCAGCTTTTCCTGTAAATCTTAGCATTAATGATATTGCAGCCCATTATACACCAAGCTACGACGACAAAACTTTAGCACATGGCTTGTTAAAAGTTGATTTTGGTGTTCATATTGATGGATATATTGCAGATACTGCACTTTCTTTTGATTTAGAAAACAATGAAGAAAATAAAAAGCTAATTCAGGCAGCAGAATCTGCTTTAAAAAATGCTTTAGGAAAAGTCAGGTTAAATAAAAGTAAAACAACTACAAGCCAGATAGGCATTGAGATATCTAAAACAATAGAGAACAATGGATTTTCTCCTATAATAAACCTTTCAGGACATAGTATTGAGCAATATGAATTGCATTCAGGCACTACTATACCAAATATTGATGACAACAGGAATTTAAGTTTAAATCAAGGACTTTATGCAATAGAACCATTTGCCACAACTGGCTCTGGCAAAGTTTATGATGGAAAATATTCTGGAATTTATAAATTAGAGCAAGAAAAAAACACTCGTTTGCCGACAGCAAGAAAAATTTTAGAATATATAAAAGAAGAATATCAAACCCTGCCTTTCTGTTCCCGCTGGATTATTAAAAAATTTGGTCCAGCATCATTGCTTTCTTTAAAACAATTGCAACAGCAGGGAATTATCCATGAATTTGCACAGCTTGTTGAATACTCCCACAAACCAGTTAGCCAAGCAGAACACACTATTTTAATAGATGAAAAGGAAGTTATTGTAACGACAGGATAATTCAAAAAAGCTATTGTTAATTAAATGAGGGTATGGTAAATAATAAATTTAGCTTTGATATTATCTATGGTAGTATAAATGTTTTAAATAAAGGGGTTGGAGGATATTAACGAGTATTAATAAGTATCAATAAATATAATAGAAACACTTATCTTATTAATAAATATTAGTATTATATATTTTATCAAATGTTTTCTTTTCCGTTCAATGCCTCTCTCATTGTTAATATTAATTTTTCAGAATCTGCTTTGAAAACGCACGCATATGCCCCGTACTTCTTAGCAGTATCAGGCAAAAAATCGTCATCATCTATAGTATAAAGAATAAAGGGAGTATTTTTAAATTTCTTTTGTCTTGAATATTTTGATATTATCTCTATTCCGTTTATTCCAGGCATTTTATTGTCTGTAACAACTAAAGCAATTCCATCAACATTTTCTTTCAATCTACTTTGAAGAGCTAAACCATCTTCGCAAAATTCAAAAGCATATCCAACAAACTCAGGCTGAATTCTTGATTGAAAATATTCTATAGCAGAATTGTTATCATCTGCAAGTAAAATTGTTTTTTTCTCCATACCTCACAACAGAAATAAACTATTTATAAATTTATTCAATCAAGACGTTAATTATACGGATGATAATTGATAATAGTAATATAAAAAATTGCAATTTCTAAGATAGTTATTAGCCTAAAAATTAAATTTATAAAAGATTAATATCTAAGTTGATTGAGTCTCAAAAAAGCATTACCTTTTAACTTTACAGAACACCAATCAAAAATCAACCCAAATAACCACCGGCTGTAGGAGTTGCTGATTTAACAGACTTCAAATAATTATCCTCTATTTTTTGGTATACCTCAATTGTACCCTTGCTAATACTTGGCCTGACTTTTTTCAAAGCTTCTTCAAAATGTTTCTTCTTCACTTGTTTTGCATCCATATCTTCTCTTAAAGCAAGAAGTGCTGCTTCTCTTACAGTTGCTTCCATATCAGCTCCTGTATACCCTTGAGTTATTTTTGCTAAACCTTCTAAGCTAACATCTTTTGCAAGAGGCATATTCTTAGTATGTATCTTCAATACCTGCAATCTTCCTTGCTCTTCGGGAGCATTAACCAGTAAAATTTTATCAAATCTTCCTGGCCTTAATAAAGCAGGGTCTAACATATCTGGGCGGTTAGTAGCTGCAATAACAAGCACATCAGTTAAATCTTCTAAACCATCCATTTCAGCAAGCATTTGATTTAAAACTCTTTCAGTAACCTTTGTCCCAGTTTCTATCCCACGCTTTCCAGCAAGTGCATCAATTTCATCAAAGAATATAATGCACGGAGCAACCTGCCTAGCCCTTTCAAAAACTTTTCTCATGCCTTCCTCACTTTTACCAACCCACATGCTTAGTAATGAAGGTCCTTTAACCTGAATAAAATTAGCTTCTGAGCCTTTTGCAACTGCTTTAGCAAGCAGAGTTTTTCCTGTTCCGGGCGGGCCATAAAGCAAAATACCTCTGGCTGGTTTTATTCCAAGCCTCTTAAAACCCTCAGGATATTTTAAAGGCCATTCAACAGCTTCTCTAAGCTCTTGTTTTATCTTATCTAAGCCCCCAACATCATCCCAAGAAATATTTGGAGTTTCAACTAACACCTCTCTCATTGCAGAAGGGCGCACAATTTTTAATGCATCTGTAAAATCATCTTGGTCTATAATTAATTTTTCAAGAATTTCCTGGGGAATTTGTTCCTCTGCATCAAGCTTAATTTTTGGCAGAAATTTTCTTAACACCCCCATAGCAGCTTCTTTTGTTAGGGCTTCTAAATCTGCTCCAACAAAACCATGAGTTATGTTTGCAAGTTCATCCAAATTAACTTTTTTAGATAAAGGCATGCTTCTTGCATGAATTTTCAAGATTTGAAGCCTGCCTTTTTTGTCAGGAACATTGATTTCAATCTCCCTGTCAAATCTTCCCGGCCTTCTTAAAGCAGAATCAATTGCATTTACTCTATTTGTTGCGCCAATAACAATAACTTTACCTCTTCCTTTTAAACCATCCATCATTGTAAGTATTTGGGATACAACTCTTCTTTCAACTTCTCCAACAGACTCTTCCCTCTTAGAAGCAATAGCATCTAACTCATCAATAAAAATAATCGCTGGAGCTGTCTTTTCAGCTTCTTCAAAAATATCCCTGATTTTTTTCTCGCTTTCTCCGTAAAACTTTGACATGATTTCTGGCCCATTTAATAAAATAAAATTAGCATCGGATTCATTAGCTACAGCTTTGGCAAGCAGGGTTTTTCCTGTTCCTGGCGGGCCATGCAACAGAACTCCTTTTGGGGGTTCTATCCCAAGCTTTTCAAAAATTTCTGGATGCTTCAACGGAATTTCAACCATTTCACGAATTTTTTTAATTTCTTCTTCTAACCCACCTATATCTTCATAGGTTATTTCTGGAATTTTTTCGTCAATTAATTCAACTGCTTTTGGATTTAAAACAACCTGGGTATTTTCAGTAACAACACATGGACAATTTGGATTTGTTGACACAACTAAAAACTTAATCTGGCTAACACCACCACCAAGCTGTCCGAATCCCATTCCTTCAAACATGCTTCCGAGCATTTCATTTATATCCCCAAATTCTTCTGAAAGCAAGTCTCTTCTTCTTTGAACTCCTCCAAGAACAACGAGATCTCCTTTAACAAGTGTTCTCCCGAGCAACCCTCTTTTTAATGAATCAGGGTCTCCCTGAACCTGAATCATCACGCCTTTTTGTGCAGGCGCAATAATTATTTTTTTAGCTTCTTTAATTTCTGCTTTAGAAATTGAAACCATGTCGCCAATTCCTGTTTTTGCGTTTCTCCTTAAAATTCCATCTATCCTTATAATTCCCTCCCCTACATCTGCAGGATAGGTTCTATCAACAATGGCAATTGTTTCGCGATTGCCTTTAATTAAAATAACATCCCCCCTTCTTACACCTAACTCCCTCATAGCTTCTGCATCTATTCTCGCTATACCTTTGTAAGCATCATCCTGCAATGCTTCAACAACCTTTAACTGAATTGATTTTTTTGCTGTTGTTTCCATTTTACTTTTTTGCTTTTTTTGTGTTTAATTTTTCTTTATCATTAACAATTTTCACCTTAAAGCTATCTTTAATTCGGCTAAAGACTTTTTTAACTTTTTTATTTGCCCTTTTGATAGCATTTGCTTCATTTTTTGTTAACTCAAGCACGAATCTCATTTTATTATTCTTTTTCTCCTTCAAGTACATTATTAAAATTTAACGATAACTTATCTGCCTGGTCAAAACAAAGCCTAACCATATCATTCATTATTCTCTCATGAACTTTAATGAATGAAACAATCTCTTTTGGTATTGAAACAGCATAACTATTTCCAACAAGCCTCATTTTAACTCTAAATTCTTTATTTTTAAGATTTATAAATTTGTTGTATCTTTCCTCATCAACAGGATGAATCTGTCTGCTATGGCATTTTTCACAGAAAACAGCTCTTAGCAAAAATCCATTTTTTTCTATATTTGCTTTTTCCATTTTTGTGTTGCATTTACTGCACAAAATTGTGTTGTCAAACATGTCTATCATGATTATTTTAGCTCTCTAATTTTCATTGTTTTAATTCTTATTTTTGTTGATTTTGTTTACCATGACCGTGTCTTTGCGACACGGTGGAAAGGAGGTGAAATTGCGTATAGCATAAATATAAAATATTCAGTATACACATTCACGTATACACAAGAAATATACACTATTTAAATGTTGCGATTTTATCTGGCTTTGGCGGATTGTATAAAATATGCGGAGTAATCATCACAACAAGCTCATTAGTAGAGTGTTCTCTGTCAAGAGATTTAAAAAAATTAAATGGGAAATACGCGCCGACAAAAGGAACTGCTCTTCTTTCAATTTCCAATTCTTCTTCTAAAATCATGCCTCCAATTGTTAAAGTTTGCCCTGGGCGAAGCCTAACACTTGAACCAACATTTTCTGTTTTAATATTAGGAACCTGAGTAGAACCACTCGGCTGGAATCTTCCAAACTGCAGAGCAACGTTTAAATGGATGTCATTATTCCCTGTTAATACTGGGGTTATTTCCATTTTTGTAATAACTGGCTCATATTCAGTCAATTTAGTAACAATATTGCCAACTACTCTTTCAACAAGCACGCCTTGTTTTTCAGTTGACTCAATATAAGCTTTCTGATTATTATAAGTAACTAAAACAGGAGAAACAATTGTTTCTGCATATCCTACACTTTCTAAATAATTAAACAAGGCATTAATTCTGTGCCTGTCATTTTCCTCTATGATGCTAAATTTAGAACCAAAAGTTTTCCTGGTTAATTCCCTAAGAGATGCACCTGGCATAAACATATCCCAATCAACCCCAAGTATATCTGAGACTTTAAGAGACATTTCATAATCCATTGTTTTATCTGCAAATAATTTAACAAGTTTCCCCTCAATTTCAATTTGGGGCAAATCCACGTCAATTTTTCTAAGCAAAGGCAAAACTTTTGTAGTTGCATAATCTTCATCTGCAACAATAAATACCTGCCCGGTATTGTCATTAACATAAACTTTTGCAGCATCTGCTAACATAAGTTCCAAAGAAGATGCTATACTCTTTGGATTTTCATTAAGTGGATAATAAACAAGCACTTTTTTGTTTTTATCAATAGGGAATTCTTCTGCCCCCTGCCTTATTGGAAGAGTATAGTTCTCTTCTTTGATTATACTCACGTCTTTTATTTGGGCAATTCTATCGCTTACTTTTTTTTCAAGCTCACTTTTTTTAAAAACAGCACATGAACTTGACAAAAATAAAAACATAGAGATTAAGGTATATTTTAAGAACTTGTCTTGCATTTTAACTTTTTGTTAAACCTAAATATTTGTTATTTCAACAAAGTTCCAGTATATATATTCTTATGTTCTCATCTGACAAACAAAAAATTCAAACACTTTAAAAACCTGTTTTGCCTTTTGTAGAAATGAGACAAAAACCATATGAGAAATTAAAAATCATCTTAAAAAAGTTTTGGTTTTTGCTTTGGAAAGACGATAGTTTAAAGGGCTGGATTTTCTCACTGCTGTTTATCTTCATTTTTATCAAATTTATATTCTTCCCGACATTAAATCTGATTACAGGAACATCACTACCTTTAGCAATAGTAGAATCATGCTCTATGCATCACCAAGATAATTTACTTTCAAACTTTGACAATTGGTGGGAAAGTGAAACCTCCAAATATGACTATTATAATATACAAAAAGAGCAGTTTGAAACATTTTCATTTAAAAGGGGCTTTACAAAAGGTGATATATTATTTGTCATTGGCGCAAAGCCTGGCGAGGTAAGAATAGGAGATGTTATAATATTCAATGGTGGCCAGAAAAATCCTTTAATACACAGAGTAATCAAAATAAAAGAGACAAAAGAAGGAGCAGTATATTCAACCTTAGGGGATAATAATAATGGGCAGTTAGAAGTTGAAAAAGACATAAAAGAAGAGCAGATTATCGGGAAAGCTGTGCTTAGGCTGGCTCCTTATGCTGGCTGGGGCAAACTTGTGTTCTATGACTGGAGAAAACCAAAAAGTGAGAGGGGATTCTGCCATCAAAATTAGTAATGGTGGTACAAGCAGTTAATTGTTAATCAACCAACTGGCAAAAAATTTATAACTTATAATACGCCAATCTATAATAAAAGTTATAAATAATCTATCAAGAGATTATAACTTTTCCTTGATACCAAAGGCATAACTGGTAAATTATTAATGTCCTTTGGTATAATTAAAAATTTTCTTAAGTACCAGCGATTGTATAATTAATCCATACTCCTAAAACCAAACATTTTTAAAAGAGAGTTAATAAAAGTTATGATGGAATTCTGCCCAAAATGCGGTGCGCTCTTAATTCAAAAAAAGAAGAATCTTGGGTGTCCAAGATGCAGTTATGCTTCAAAAAGCAGCGGGAAAATTAGGATAAGCGAAAAGATAAATCTTGAAAAAAAACCAGAAATAGCTGTTATAAAAAAGAGAACAGATGTTCTTCCAGTTGTTCAGGCAAAATGCCCTGAATGCAAGCATGAAGAAGCATATTTCTGGACAGTCCAAACCCGAGCAGCAGACGAAGCTGAAACAAAATTTTTTAAATGCACAAAATGCGGGCATACAAGACGAGAGTATAGATAGCAGTAACTAAAAAAAATTTTATATTAATAAGCTATCTATGCTTGAGTAGAGAATACAGGTGAAATTAAAAGCAATAGTATGGAATATAAAGCAATCTATGAATATGGAGTTTTAAGCATAACTCATGAGAAAGTTCCTCCAGAAAAACTATTAGAGGATTTTATGGGTTTTCTTAAACAACATTTTAAAGATGCAGAAATCAGCAGTTCAACCCCCCAGTTTATAGGCAATAACAAAACATATTACTACCAAATGTCATATGGAATCTGGGAAAAAAGTGCATCTGTTTCACATAAAACAAAAATTAATATATTATGTGTAAGAAAAGCTCTGACTGCTCCTAAAAATATTGGCTTGGAAAAAATATTAAAAGATTATACTGAAGAGTTACAGAAAAAAAGATAAATTAAACATCGAGCATCAACATATTTTTAAACGCAATATCATTTACAGAATCAAGGCTCCGTAGCTCAGCTTGGTAGAGCACTGGACTCTTAAAATAAAAAGAACCTATGGTTCTTCTTATGACATCTCCCTTAAAAAAAGATGTAAAGAGAAATCCAGGTGTCGAGGGTTCAAATCCCTTCGGGGCCATCCTTAAAAATCATGTAGTCATCTCCTCAAAATTTTCTTCATTAGAATCATCAAGAAGATTCCACAAGCCAAAAAAACCATTGTTATTTCGTGCTTTAGAGCATTCAAATTCATCCCCGATTTTAGAAGGATTAACAATTCTACTTTCTTGAACAACTTCAAGAACTTTTAATATGTAAGCCATGTGTGTTTTATTAGAGAGATTATCAACCACCAAAACCCTATCAATTTCCCCAAAGTAATGATAACGTACAATGTCTCCTTTTTTATAACTATCTTCATTTATCATAAGAATAGTATAAAAAGTCAATTTTTAAATATATTTGATATTAAGAACAATAATTAAAAAATTAGGCAGTATAAATAGTAAATTGTTAGGGATAATTAAAGGTAAAATAACAAATAAGGTTGCAATAGCTGTTATTCTTAATTAACAATTGTACAAGCATCCTCAGTTAATTATCAACCTAAAGCATAGTACTGCTAATATTTTACATTAACCATGATTAAACCTTCATTTAAATGCCTTAACAATAATATAACAAACAAAGCATCCCACCTACTTCTATTTAATTCAATTCTCCTTTCCAAATTCCACGGGGCGCAAAAAGTTTTTAGAACTATCTAACTAATTTTTGTATGTTCTCAATTGCATCTGCAACATCAACACCTTTCTTGGTTAGTTTAATCAGTTTTATCCGCCCCTTTTTTTCAAATGAAACTAACCCAAGCTTCTCCAAAGTCTGTAAAATTTTCACTGCATGGCTATATGTACAATCAACTTCTTTAGCCAAAATACTCCCGTATCTCATTCTTGTATTCTTTTTCAAAGAAACCAGCATCAAAGCAGGCTTTCTCCTAAAAAAGACGTCAAAATTGTCTTTCATTTTATTTGAATTTGATATGCAAACTCCAATGTATATATTCAGACTATATTGTCCTTTTAAATCTTTCGTATTATACCTATTGCAAACTCCTTGTTATTAAGAGTTTGTTAGACAGAAAACGTAAATAAAGTGATTGCTTCTATTTTCGGTATTGGAAAACTTTATTAACAAAAATAACCATTTTTTTTAATGGCAGAGCGTAAAAAAACTAAGATATTGGCAGTAGGTGATTTACATGGAGATGTGAGGTTTGCAAAAAGACTTGCGGAAAAAGCAGCAAAAGAAAATGTAGACATTGTAATACTAGCCGGCGATTTAACTCTTGCAGAATTATCTACAAAGAACATCATAGGACCTTTCACAAGAATGAAAAAGCAGGTTTTATTAATCCCTGGAAATCATGAAACAGTTGCAACCGCTGATTTTTTAGCAGAACTTTACGCTCCTTATACAAAAAATATCCATGGTTATTCTATAAGGGTTGGAGATGTAGGGATTTTTGGAGCAGGAGGAGCAAATATTGGGCCGTTTAGTACAAGTGAAAAAGAAATGCATAGGTTGCTTAATAAAGCCCATGAAAATATAAAAGATTTAAGTAAGAAAATAATGGTTACGCATATGCATCCTAAAAAAAGCAAAACAGAAGCAATTGGATTTGAAGGAAGCGGAGCTATCTTAAAAGCTATCAAAAAATTCAGACCAGACATTTTACTGCATGGACACATACATGAAACTGCCGGATTGGAAGAAAAAATAGGAAAAACAAGAGTGATAAATGTTGCAAGAAAAGAAGTTATTTTTGAGATTTAATAATCATAGTTAATCGTCTTCTTCTAATAACCGACTTGATTCTTCCGCATAACCACTACCAAATCCCCTTCTTAATTCTGTGACATCCTCTGTTCGCCTAAAGGCGACAGCGTCCTAGTGAATTGAATGATGCAACTCTTGATTCTGTACATACGACAAAGCTCTTTCAAAGTCTGT
>JAGVXI010000015.1 GCA_018303855.1 Candidatus Pacearchaeota archaeon | reverse complement strand
TTGTGTGATTGTAGGACTTAAACTCTGGTTATAAGAATAAGTCGCGTAAGTTGTATTGAAAGAACCATCTGATTGATTATACAGCCATTGAGTAATTGTTGGCGAAAGAGACTGGTTATACAACCACTGGGTTATTGTTGGTGATAGAGATTGATTATATGCCCAAGTACGATTAATATCTGTTTGGTTGTAGTTGAAATTATAAATTCCTGTTCCATTTAACAATCCTTGAATATTTGCAGTTGTATTAACTCCTGCAATCCAGGAATAAGTTGTATCAATTATTGTGTCGAGAGTTTGACCAACCCAGTTTGTTCCAGCTGTCTTGTTAACCTCAGAAACATTTATCTGTCCAACAGAAGATTGAAAAATCTGCCTTGTTGAGCCATCATCAAAAGTAAATTTTTCAAAGTTATTGCTTCCATTAACATACAACTCCAAGAAATAATTTTTCCCATATTCTAATGTTAAATTATTGCTGGCATTTCCAAGCATAATGTCATATTTGCCAGAGCTTATTGAACGTAAAAAATCAGTTGTAGAGTTATAAAGAAGATTTCCTCCTGACTGCGCATCCCATATCACCACTTGAATATCGCCGGCAGAGATATCAACCCCGCTTTGCTTTACATTTCCCTGCAAAGCAATTATATCATTAACAGCCAGCACAATAGGAATTGCCATTAATAATATAAATACAAATATAATAATCAGCTCTAATTTAAAGCCCATTTCACCTTTTTATAACAAAAAAATAAGCAAAAACAAGTATTTAAAGATTACCCTGTTTTGCTGAAAGTAAATCTTTTTCTTATTTTTTACTTACGATAAGAAAGGTTTTACACTACGTGCATGTACCTTAAAAAAAGCATAATCACGCACTAATTCTTTTAAGAAGTTTAATCCTATCTTTTCCGCCTGGCATCTTTTCAAGATTTTTATAGAATCTATTTGCAATAATTATCTGGGCATCAATAAAAGGCTTCATTTTTAATTTCCAATTCTTATTATTCTTCACAAAATTTGCCCACCTAACTATTTGCTCATCATGGCTTTTTCTTTCATGATTTCTTTCACGCAAATAGTTGTTATTTTTACTTTTCATCTTTTTAATCTAAATTTCCTAATTTTCTTTTTAATTTCATTGATATACTCTTCAGATATTTCATCTTTATAAATTATTCTCAAATGTCTTGAGTCCTCAAAATCTTTTTTAGATTTTAAAAGCTCTTCTTTAAATGCAATATTTATTTCAATGTTTGAGAACCATATATCCAACCCTGTAAAAGGAAATTTTTTTCTTGATTTAAGTTGAATTTCATCAAGCTCGTCTTTAGCAAACTTTAACTCAGCTTCTGGTAAAAACTCATTTTTTCTTACAAATCTAATGCTATCTTTTTGCTTAAGATACCTGTCATAAATCACTTCTGGATTTTGGGATTGCATGCACTCAAACCCTTTATCAAAAAGCTCATAGAATAAATTAATAAACTTTTTTTTGCTGATTTTTTCAATTATAATGTCTATGTCCTCTGTGCCTCTGCTTCTTCCATGGGCAATAGCAACAAAGCCAGAAACAACAATGTACTTGCAATGCTTTTCCAAAATACTTGCAAAATCAATTATAAAAGTATCCAAGATAGTTTTATCATTAATCTCCCTTTTCATTAAAGCACAAGGCAAAAAGAATATAAATATCTTTCCCAAAGAAATAGTATGGACAATCACATAATATCAAAGCAAAAACTTTCCAAGTACTTTGAATTAACTGAAAAAGCACTGGAAAAAGCAAAAAAAGCTATAATTATTGGCAAAGAACAAGAAGCAAAAGAAATTTTAGATATGGTGGATAATTATCTAAGTGATGCAAGATTTTTCAATACCAAAAATAAAATAGTGGATTCTTTCGCAGCCATAAATTATGCACATGGATGGCTAGATTCTGGAGCAAGGTTGGGAATTTTTAATGTAAAAGACAACGCGCTGTTTACAATAAAATAAAAAATAAAAAAGTTTATATACTATAGCTCACTATAGATAAATATGGTTACGACAATTCAAATTGATGAGAAAATAAAAGAAAAGTTAGATAAATTAAAGGAACATCATAGAGAAACTTATAATGAACTAATCTCAAGGCTTATTAGTAAATTTGCCACTTCTGAAAAAATAAGCCAAGAATCATTGATAGACACCATAGAAATTATCTCTGAACCAGAAACTATGAGAGAAATAGCCGAAGCATTAGAAGATTATGAAAAAGTTGGAGGGATTGAGTTTAACCAATTAAAAAAAGAACTCAAATTGAATGTATAGGATAATTTTTCAAAAGCCAGCTGAACTATTTTTTAGAAGATTAGATAAAAAAGAACAGGAAATAATCTCTAAAAAAATTGTTAATTTATCAGATAATCCGCAATTAGGCAAACCATTGATAGGAAAATTAGCAGGGTTATGGAGTTTGAGAATTGGAAAATATCGTGCAATTTATCAGATAAGGCGCAATGAACTAATAATATTAATCTTAAAAATTGGGCACAGAAAAAACATTTACAGCTAAATAACCAGCCAACAGCAACAATTAAAAATATGAGTAACATATCCAATCCATGAACAAAAAAGTGGTGGTTATTAGTTTAGGCGGTAGCTTAATTGTACCAGAAGATATTGACATAACTTTTCTTAGAAAATTTAGGGAGATTTTAAAGAAACATCAAAAAGAGTATAAATTTGTTGTTGTTTGCGGTGGAGGAAGTATAGCAAGAAAGTATATCGCAGCATTAAAACAGGCTGGGATTAAAGAGAAATTCCAAAGTTTTTCAGGGATTGCTGTTACAAGAATAAATGCACGTTTTTTAACTTATTTATTTAATAAAGATGCAAATGAAGGCATCCCACATGACATGAAACACGTAAGATCATTATTAACAAAAAACGAGGTTGTTTTTTGTGGTGCATTAAGATATGCACAAAACCAAACATCTGACTCAACTTCTGCACAACTTGCACATTACCTCAAAACAAATTTTGTCAATTTAACAAATGTTTATGGTTTATACAATAAAAATCCGCAAAAATACAAAAATGCTAAATTAATCCCAAAAATTTCTTGGCAGAAATTTTATAAAATGGCTAATAAAACCAAATTTCAACCAGGCCAACACTTTGTTTTAGACCAAACAGCAGCAAGAATAATTTTAAAGCACAAAATAAAAACATATATAATTGGTAAAGATTTAAAACAACTTGAAAATATGTTGCAAGGAAAAAAATTTAGGGGAACGATAATTAATAGTCAAACTTAAATGGAAAAATACATCCTGATTCAAGAAAACACATTTGAAACTGCACGAAAAGAAATAAAAAAGAATAAAGGCAAGAAAATTATTTTTTCCAGCAGCAATGATGAATTAAACAGGAAAATTCTTGAAAAAGAAAAGATTACTACTTTGCTTTTAAACCAATCACAAAAAAAAGACAAACAAAAGCAAAGAAATTCCGGATTAAACCAGGTTTTAGCCAAGCTTGCAAAAGAAAATAATGTAATAATCGGCATAAACCTTGATGAAGTTATAGAATCACAGAGCATGCAAAAAGCCCAGATCCTTTCAAGAATTAGGCAGAATATTAAGTTATGCAACAAACAAAAGCTTAAAATGAAATTCATTGCTTTAAAAAAACAAAATCAGCGGGACATTTATGACTTAAAATCCCTTGGCTTGATTCTTGGCATGCCAACCTGGATGACAAAAAAACTTTAAGCAGTGTGATAAACAATTCTAATACATTCATCTAAATCCCTAACTAACGGTAATTCCAAAGCCAAACGCGGTGAAACCCAATCACTATTGGTATGCTCTTCAAAATTACATTTAACTGGCAATTTCTCTGCTAGTTTTGTATGGAATATATGGTAAATAAAATCATGTTCTGGATACCTTACGTACCATTTTCCCATATAACTCAAATTTTCAGGACTTAATATTATTCCAGTTTCCTCATATGTCTCCCTTAAAACTGTCTCTATTGGACTTTCACCAGCATCCATTTTACCAGATGGCAGCCCCCACTTATTACCTTCAAATTTATGTTTCGCCCGATACAATAATAGAATATTTCCGTCATGTTCAACAAAACAGCCAGCTGATTCTTTCTTAGGCTTAAAATCTTTAGGAACTTTTTGAAACATCATTTTAACAGCAATAACAGTTTATGTTTAAAAACTTTGTCAAAGCAAAGTTTTTTTAATGTATTGTTTCTTAAACATAATATATGGATAATAATGAAGACATACAAAAAATTATAGACTCTCTCAGCCAAAATGAAAGAAAAATTCTCCCTTATCTTAAAGAAAAAAACATTTCGGAAATCAGCAAAAAGTCGCAATTAAATGCTGTCTCTGTGATGCGGGCATTAGGATATCTTCAAAACAAAGATATTGTTAAACTTTTGTCTGAAAAAAAGCAGATTGTTGAAATCGGGGTTAATGGAGCAAGGTATAAAAAAAATGGCTTGCCGGAAAGAAACCTTGTTCATTTGCTGAGCGAAAAAAGAATTTTAGTTCTTAAAGAGGCACAAAAACTTTCCCAGCTTTCTGATGATGAATTTAAAGCAGCAATTGGAGCATTAAAGAAAAAAGCAATGATTGAAATAAAAAATGAAAAAATAATTTTAAAAGCAAATACTCCGGAAATTACTAAAAAAATGCTTGAAGAAAATTTTATTGAAGCCCTGCCTCTTGAGTTTGAAAAACTGCAGCCAGAACAAATTTATGCATTCCAATCTTTAAAAAATAGGAGAGATATCATTCAGCTTAAAGAAGAAAAAATAATAATATTTGAGATAACAGATTTTGGCAAAAAAATAACAGCTTTGGATATAAAAGAAGAAAAACTTATCGAACAATTAACTCCTGAAATAATAAAGATTAGTGCATGGAAAGGAAAAAAATTCAGAAGATATGATGTTTTGTCAGGAGTTCCAGAAATCTATGGTGGAAAGCGCCATTTTGTCAACCAGGCAGTAGATTATGCAAAAAAAATTTGGACAGAAATGGGATTTAAAGAAATGACAGGAACACTGCTTATGAGCAGCTTCTGGAATTTTGATGCTTTATTCACAGCACAAGACCACCCAGTAAGGGAAATGCAGGACACTTTTTACATTAAAAGAAAACTTGAATTGCCAGAAAAAAAACTTGTGAATGCCGTTAAAGAGGCTCATGAAAAAGGAGTTAATGGAAGCAAAGGCTGGCAATATTCCTGGAATGAAGAAGAAGCAAAAAAACTTGTTTTAAGAACTCACACAACCTGCTTATCAGCACAGACTCTTTATACTTTAAACAAGCTTCCTAAAGAACAAAGGCGCGGGAAATTCTTTGCAATAGGAAAAAATTTTAGAAATGAAACACTTGACTGGAGTCATGGATTTGAGTTTAACCAGACAGAAGGTATTGTTATAGATGAAAAAGTTAATTTCAGACACCTTTTGGGTTATTTGCAGGAATTTTACAAAAAAATGGGGTTTGAAAAAGTAAGATTTTCTCCTGCTTATTTTCCATATACAGAGCCAAGTGTAGAGATAAATGCGTGGCATCCTGAAAAGAAAATTTGGCTAGAACTTGGAGGAGCAGGAATTTTCCGTCCAGAAGTTACAATTCCATTACTTGGGATTAACACCCCTGTTTTAGCATGGGGTCCGGGATTTGACAGAATTCTTATGGACTACTACAAAATCAGGGATTTAAGGGAATTTTATTCTAATAACATTGCAAAACTAAGAAACATGAAGTTTTGGGGGAAAACATAAAAAATGGAGAAAATAGAATCAATAAAAATATTAGATAAAAAAAATGTTCAGTACAGATTAATAGAATTATCTGAAAGAGGAATATCCTTTGAAGATGTTGTTAAGTATTCAAAAAAGAAAATAACCCCCAAAGAGATATGCAAAACTATTATTGTAAGAGATAAAAATGGAAACAAGTATGCCTTTTTCCTAAAAGGAGATGAAAAAATAGATTTTTCAAAGGCAAAAAGCATTATTGGAAAAAAGATAAGCATTGTTGGTTATGATGATTTAATAAAAACCACCAAAACAGAGCCTGGAGCAATATGCCCACTACTTTTAAAGGATATACCCTTATTTGTGGATAAAAAGATTTTTGAAACAGAGAAGATAAATTTTGGCTCTGGAGATCATCTTCATGGCTTAGAAATAAATACAAAAGACTTAGACAAAATTATCAAATTTAAAATTGTATCTATAGCTCAATAAAATGGCTTTATTAAACATAACAAAAAAAGCACTAAATAATAAAGAAAAAATTCCGAGTCAGTTTAATGACCTGCTATCACACAGTAATATTAATAATGGGCTCTTATTTATAAATCTTTTGTTTAAAAAATGCTGTGGACGAGCCGAGAATCGAACTCGGAATCTCTGTGTGATAGACAGTTGTTTTTCCATTAAACTACTCGCCCACAACAAGAAGAAGATTAATCTAAATTATTTAAATTTATTTATATAAAATGACAATAAATAACAAAAAAAATAAAAGCAGGTTCGACAAAGTTGATAAGCTAATACTTAAGACATTATATGCTGAATATGCTAAAATTTATTTAAACCTTGCTTAAAATAACCTAAAAACAAAAAATGGCAGTAGTTTCATTTAACAAAAAAACATTTGAAAAAGAAATTGGCAGGCTTAATGAAGAAATGCAGCACAAAATTGCAATGTTCGGAACTCCGCTAGAATCTGTTACAGACAAAGAGGTGCAGATAGAAATTTTCCCAAATCGTCCAGATTTATTATCCTATCAAGGATTTAAGCGCGGATTTTTGGCTTTTCTTGGTAAAAAAACAGGGTTGAAAATCTGCAAAATCCACAAGCCAGAAAAAGATTATCTGGTTATAATTGATAAAAGTGTTGAAAGAATAAGGCCGTATACAGCATGTGCGATTATAAAAGGATTGACATTCAACAATGAAAAGATAAAAGAAATAATTGACATGCAAGAAAAACTTCATGCAACTGTTGGCAGAAAAAGAAAAAAAGCTGCAATAGGTGTGTATCCTTTAGAAAAAATAAAGCTTCCAATAACCTACAAGGCTTTAGAACCTGATAAAATTAAGTTTATACCATTGGAATCAGAAAAAGAAATGTCTGGATTGGAAATTCTCCAAAAACACCCGGCAGGAAGAAATTACGCGGACTTGCTTGCAGGAAAAGAAAAATTCCCGATTTTTATCGACGCCAACAGCAACATTTTAAGCATGCCACCAATAATAAACTCGCAATTAACAGGAAAAATAACAGAACAAACAAAAGATGTCTTCATTGAATGCTCTGGATTTGATTTTGAAATTCTGAAAAAATGTTTGAATATCATTGCAACAAACCTGGCAGATATGGGAGGGCAGATTTACCAAATGGAATTAAGGTACAAGTACAAAGAAATAACTCCTGACTTAAAACCAGAAAAAATGAAGCTTAACATTAATAATGCAAACAAACTACTCGGTTTAAAGTTAAAAGAGCAGCAAGTTAGAATATTCTTGGAAAAAATGGGTTACAATTATACTAAATCTACAGCAATTATTCCTGCATGGAGAACAGACATTCTTCACGAAGTTGATTTGATAGAAGATATAGCAATTGCATATGGTTATGACAAATTGATACCAGAAGTTCCAAACATATCAGCAATCGGACAGCAAAACCAAAGAGAATCAATGAAAAATAAAGTAGCAGGTATATTAACAGGTTTAAATCTTATTGAGATTTCAAATTATCACCTTACAACCAAACAAGACCAGTTTACAAAAATGGGTTTAAATGAAAAACAGGGGGGTATAATTGAAGTTGAAGAGTCAAAAACAAATTATAACATTTTAAGGCAAAACCTGACCCATTATGGACTCAAAATCCTGTCTGAAAATATTGATGTAGAATACCCGCAAAGAATATTTGAGATTGGCAAGATTTTTGAAGATAAAAATGAAAAAATAACAGAGCAAGAAAACCTTTGTATAACCCTTGCCCCAGGAAATTTTACAGAATTGAAGCAAATCTTAGAGTATCTTGGGAAAATGCTTGAAACTGAAATAAAGCTCGGTGAGCCAGAGCAAGAATACCCAAGCCATTTCATTGAAGGAAGAGTAGCTGAGGTTTTTATTAATAACAAACCAGCAGGATTTCTAGGAGAAATTCACCCTAAAATTATGAAAAATTGGAAGCTTAAACTACCTGTTGTTCTTTTAGAAATTAGGTTGGATGAAGTTTTAGGAAAAGATTGGTTTTAGTTTAGATTTTTTAAGGATAATTTTAATTATAGAATAATCAACCATAGCGCTGTTATCTATTCAGTCAACCTAACCAACTATTAATATTCCTTTGCATTTACCACTTAATCACTACCAAAAAATATCTGACTAAAATTAACCCCTATGTTCTGTCCAAAAATCAACAAAAACTATTTTACTACTGCCTTGCACATTCAATGTATCGACTAATTCTGATTCTACTTTTCTTGATTCCTCCTTTGGAACAAGCCTGATTTTTGAACCTCTTAAAAAACTAAAAATCCCTTTTGGTTTTGTTTTATACCCGCATACTACTATTCCTTGCTCGTAAACCCTGCCAAAACCAGTAGTGGTAACTACTACTTTTTTTCCTTCTCTTTGCCGATTAAGGTAGACAACTATATCTCCTGAAGCAAGTCTTTTTTCTCCTATGCTATCACAACAACTACCTGTTCCAAAATGTTGCTTTGTAGCTTCAAGATCCAAAAAAGGATCTATCAAAACCGGGTAGTCATGTAACTTTTCCATTTTATAACATTAGCTTAGAATCATTATTTATAACATTAGCTTAGAATCATTATTTATAACATTAGCTTAGAATCCTCATTTATAAATCTTTGGAATCACCCAAAATAGCCCTTGTTATTTGAGCTAGGCTCAAATTTACTGCCCCAATTTTTTTTAACTGTATTAATTATCCTAAGGAGATTTTTCTTGACATTTTGCCATTTCTCATACGATTTTTTAATTGCCTTTGCCTCCTGCTCTTCAGAATATTCCAAATCTACTTCAACAAAATCAATTTCAGATTCAACTAACTCTTTATAAGTCTCTCCTAAAATTTTTTTATCCTCATTATTCAGGGTTTTTAAAATGGAAAAGTAAAACATAGGCGCATTTATTGGATGAAGCAAAGTTTCTACAAACCTTAAATAATCAAATATTTTATCAGCCATGGATTTTCTAACCTCTTTAAGCAAAAAGTCTGTCTCTATTTCGCATACTCTTTCTATAGAAAAGTCCTTATTCAACTCATTAAAACTTGGCAAATTATGTTTTTTCCTTAATTTTTCATATTCTTTTTTTAATTTGTCCAACTCGCGAGTTTTTTCTTTACCCATTAATTATCCTAAAGAAATTAGTTTATAAAAGTATTGATATGACATAAGTTAACTTAAAAAATCAGTTTAAATTACAAAGGATATTTATAATTATGGATAATTCCCTTAATTAGGGCACTTGTTTTTGGAATTTTCCAGATAGATAATTCTGAAAATAAAGTGTTACGATTAACAGAATTATCTATAATAAGCTAATTACCATTTAACTCGATTATGCATCAAACAAATTAAGTTTAGCTTACCTAACAATAATCACCAAAATTATCTCCAAAACCCATACCAGATTAAAAATATGCTAATAAAAAGAAAAACAAAATAATCAAAAAGATACCCAATATCAAACTGAATGTTTATATCTGGGAAGAAAAGTACACCGAACCAAAGCCCAAATGTGCATGCAATAAGAATTAACAAACCAATTATTCCTGCAAAAGATTTGATAAATGCTATATTGCTCTCGCCATATATCCCTGCCATTTTTTGTGCTGTTATTTGGGGTGCTTAATTAGAATATTATTACCCCTAAGTTGTTTACAGAACATTAAAGCAGTTATATAATTTAAATGTTACTAAGAGGCATATTTTAACAAACTAAAAACAAAAGCCTCCTCTGAGGATTGAACTCAGGACCTTTACCTTACCAAGGTAACGCTCTTACCGACTGAGCTAAGGAGGCTTTGACTTTTTAACTAAAAAGCTCAGCACTTAAAAAGATTTTGGCAGTTTAGGATATTAAGGCAAATAGTTATTTAACCAGCAAAACAATGTGACATCCTCTGTTCGCCTAAAGGCGACAGCGTCCTAGTGAATTGAATGATGCAACTCTTGATTCTGTACATACGACAAAGCTCTTTCAAAGTCTG
>JAGVXI010000002.1 GCA_018303855.1 Candidatus Pacearchaeota archaeon | reverse complement strand
TAGAAACCAGCCCATTCATAATCAAACTAAATTAGAAATAAATAAGTAACGCAATTCATCTGTCAGCTAAAGCAGACAGATTTCTTGCTAAGCTTTAATTCATCTTGTCTGACTTCATAAGTTGTTTTTCTTTGATAAAAGCTTTCTTCTCTTGCGCTGTCACTCATACCAGATAGTGCAATAATTATGTAATCAATGTCTTTCAAATTTTTTATCTCATCTACAACTATAACTTTTTTATTATCTAAATCATAAGCTAATGCCTTTGAACTTTTTGGGGTTCTACTGTAAAGAAAGAGAGTTTTGACAAACTTTAAATCAATTAGATTTTCGGCGATTGCTCTACCAGTTCTTCCGCATCCAATTAATAATACATTCATAAAAGGATAATATAAAAAGGATTTTATTAATGTTTCTTTTTCTTGCCTTTTTTTATAATTTTATTTGTTACACATACAAGATAGAAAGGTTTATAAATTATAATGCTTATAATAATTATAATAAATATAACTATTATAAAAATGGAAAATACAACAATTTCTTTGCCAAATGAATTGAAGAATAAAATCAAAGAATTTGGAAATAAGGGGGAAACTTACTCAGACATAATATCCAAGCTTTTAGATAGTGCAATAAAAAGGCAACTCCATGATTTGTTAATGAATGAAGAAGGGACTATTTCTATAGAAGAAGCAAGAAAAGAACTTAATAAAAAATGGCCAAGGTTGAGATAGTCTTCTCTCTGCTTAAAGAAATAGAAAAAAAGTTTAAAGGTGAAGCCCATAAAATTATAGATTTAATAGAAAGTCTTGAAGAAAATCCCCATAAAGGCAAGCTTGTTGGAAATGTTGGGGGGATAATTATTAAAGAATTAAAATACAATGCTTTTAGATTTTATTTTGTTACAGATGGTTTTAAGATAAAGATGCTGGGAAAAGAAGAATTAAGTAATTTATTAATAAAATTTGTAAGAATGTCAAATAAAAAAGAGCAACAAAAAACCATTAATGAAATTAAAGCAGTATTAAGAGCAATAGGTGAAATTGGTTTTTAGAAAATTAAATTTTCACCTGTTCAAGATTACCACAAAGTTTTTATATATAAACTTAATGATGCTAGCATGAAAACAATTAACAACAAAATTGATTATTATAAAGAACAAAGACCAGCTGGACAAGTATTAAAAGATTTCGAAAAAATGATGAAAATGTTAACGCAATATTTTCCAAAACCAAAAAAAATTAAACCAGAATCAAAAAGATATTGGCAAATTTCTGAACTAATAACTTATCCTTAATTACCTCTCCCAAGGCTCTTTTTGAAGAATCAAGCATAAACTTCTTGCTCTGCTCCACGTATAAGGTTCCAATCAAGATTTATTAATTGTTTAACAGCCAAATTACTAGTATTTAATTTGTATAAATCTGATTTGCCAACTCTCCTTGTTTTAATAACTATTTTGTTTCTTTCAAGATTTTTCCAGAATGTTTGAAGTGTTGAATAACTAACACCTGAATTTTTAGCTATTTCTGTTAATGGATAATCAAATGCCTGATAAGTTATAAGAAAATCTATAACTTTTATAACTGGATTGCCCCCAAAAATCTCAATAAATAATGTTTCGTTTTTCATTATTATTAATATTGGTATTATGTTTATAAATGTTTCTCTTTATGTTTTTATATTTCAAAGTTAGAAACATTTAAATATTAACAGAGTTTCATGCTTTTTATGGAATTTGATAATGAAGATAAGATAAAAGCCACCATGCTATATCACTTAAGAAGAAAAAAAGTAATTGGGGGCGTTCACACACACTTTGATATATTAAGAAGAGGTTTTCCAGGACATTTGGGAAAAGACATCAACAAAATCGCAAAAGAGCTTATTAAAAAAGAGTTCTTAATAACAAAATCAACGCCATATGGATTACAGGTTTCTCTTAACAAAGGGAGAATTAAAGAAATCGATTTATTTATAAAGAAAATTTTAGGAATTGATTTTTAAAATCAATAACCCAATCTCTATCTCTCCAAAGGTTCTTTGGAGAAAAGATTAAAAAGGTAGTTTGCCTAAAGGAATTAATGGGAAAGAAAGGTAGAAGTAAAGAAGATGTATCTCTTGAATATCTTGGTGGTGGAATCCCATTACAGGATATTGGTCTTCAATCAACAAATGAATATGCAGAATTAAGTGATGATGAAAAAAGAAAAATAGCAAAAGACTACGAAAGAAATGTTCCTGATCTTCGTTGGGACGATGATAGTGACCCCCATAAAACTCATTGGGAAAAGGAGCACACTCCAGAATCCAGGAAAAGAGATTTAATGATACAGGCGGGAAATTTAAGAAAGCAAACTGGTGATTATTTACCAGCCTTAAGGGATTATAGAAGTGCATTGTCTCACGACGACAGGGCTGATAATCTTGAAAAATTTAATGCTCGAAATAGAAAAACTCTTGAAAAGAGAGTTCAATTATTAGAAAAGGTATTAAGCAAAAAAGTTGGTTCAGTAACAAGATTTTTCTATTCTATCCCAAAAGAAACAAGAATAGCAGCTGTTGTTTTATCATTTATTGTTTCTCTATTCTTTTTTTCATCTAATATAACTGGCAATGCCATTGGAAATTTAGCACAAACAACTTTTAATATTATTGGGGCTGTTTTGTTTATTCTTGGTTTAATTGGAGTTTTCTTTTTAACTAATAAATAAACGTTTCTACCTCTTTTCAGCCGGCTTCCACTTTCTCCCCAAAGCCCTATAAATCTCCCTCTCTGTTTTTCCTGCAATTCTCTTACCTGTTTTCCTGTTAAACAAACCGTGAGAACTTAATTTAAAACCTTTTAATCTAGCAATAATCCTTAAACCTATACCCACACCTTTTTTTGAAGAATATGCCAAGAGAGTTGCACCCCATTCTTCGCTCTTTGTATAATACAACTCAACTTTAATTCTTTCAACACGCCATGTAGATTCATGCTCTCCACCTTGCAGGAATTTAGCTTTTTTAGACATAAATTCTTCTAACTCTCCCCTGCTTTTTGGAATCAAAACAATATCAATATCTCCTGGATTTGGATTTTTTCTCCTAATGCTTCCAGCAATTTCAATTCTTCTGCAAAAAGGCTTAAGTTGTTTAACAATTCTTTTTGCAAGTGCAAGAACATGAGAGCTTCTTTTCATGATTCTATGAATTCTCGGAGATTTAAATAATTTATTCTGTCTGCATGTATTGCTCTAATAAACAACAAAAAAACAAAGATTTATAAAGTTATAACTTGTTATAACAATATGGAAATAATAAGAAAGGCTGTTAGAGTAGGAAACTCTGCTGGCGTGCTTTTGCCTAAAAAATGGTTAAATGCTACAGTAAAAGTAGTGTTAGAGCCATTAAATATAGAAAAAGATGTCTTAGAGATTATAGCAAATGAGGGTTTGCTGAAAAAAACTTTTGGAGCATATATAGTCGGAAGTTATGCAAGAAATGAGCAAAACATAGACAGTGATGTTGATATCTTAGTTGTGACATCAGGGGTAAATAAAAAAATCGTAAGAGGTAAATATGAGATAATATTTATATCAAAAGAAGAGGTACAAAGGCAGTTAAATGAAAATGCCCTGCCAGTATTAGCGATGATTAAAGAGGCAAAAATAATTACCAATGAAGATTTAATTAAAGAATACAAAAACCATCCTTTAACCAAAAAAAACTTAAAATACCATGTGGAAACAACCAAATCTGCCATGAATGTTGTAAATAGGTATATTAAATTAGCAAAAGAGGCAGGAGAAAATGTAAGTGATGCAGCTACTTATTCCTTAATATTAAGATTAAGAACTCTGTATATTATTGACTGCATAAGAAAAAAAGAGCAATGGAGCAAAAGAGAATTTTTAATGTTAATAAAGAAAATTTCTGGAAGTTTAAATGCTTATGAGATATACCTAAATGTTAAAAGCAGAAACACCTTGGGTTATGGGTTAAAAAGAGAAGAAGCAGAAAAGCTTATGAATTATATCAACAAGAAAATAAAAGATGTTGAAAAATGGTTAAAAGAGAAAAAAGACTAAAAAAGCAGATAGGAAGTTTGCTAGAACAGGCAAAAAAGCACAGAGTAAAAGCAGAAACAGGAAAAGGAAGTAAAGACACAACTAAAGAATATTGGCTTGCAGAAGCTGAAAGGTTTGAAGAGCAGGCAAAAGAAAGGGACAAGATGCTAAGAAGGGTAAAAAAGAGTTAGAATTCTTTTTGCAAGTGAAGGAACATGAGATCTTCTTTTCATGATATATAAAATCCGGGGAAATTTATATAGTTAACTCTTAAATGGACAATTAGAATTAATTCGTGTTAAGTTTTATAAAGTGGAACAGGTAAAGAGTCAAGTGATGCAGAGGTCAGTCTCAAGCATTATTATTTTTCTACTAATTTTTCCAACCAAGCCTTTGGAACGTTTTCAACCACTATAAACCCGTTAATAGGGTCATCCAAATCAAATACAACTAATGCTATTAACAAAGATATAAAAGAAGTTCCAGTAGTTATAACTAATCCTAATAATTCTGATTCATAGTGAAAAAAATAAAAAGATGTGGCTGCAAAAATTGTTACAAGTGCATAAGTTATTGTCGCACTGGCAGGTATCCTCTTTGGTGATTCAAGTTTAAACAAATTAAAATCTTTTTTAAGAATTGCTTCATGCGTTTTCTTCCATTCTTCATCTACGCGCACTAGTAAAAATGCAGAGAAAAATATAAACCCCAAAAACATAACTTGTATGTATATGCTTATGGCTACTTCTGATACCTGAAATACTGCATTTGCGGGGTTTATCAAGAATGTAAAAATTAATCCAGAGATCATCGCTAATAAAATAGGTTTTGCTAAAAAAACAACATATTGCGATACTGTTAGTTTCATACTTTATATCAATGTGTTTTAATTTATAAACTTACTGCTGTACCAAAACCTTTTACTTCGTCACAATTTCAATTCCATCTCTATGCTTTAATTTATAATCTTTGCCTAAAGCTTTCTTGCTTCGCGCATCAATTGCCTTGATAAAATTCTTTCCAAAGTCTGTATGAAGATAATATGCAAAGTCTAAAGCAGTACTTCCTTCTGGCATTAAAAAGCAATCTGGCAGTATTCGTCCTTTGCTGTCCGCAAGTTTGTGAGCTCCTGCAGGGAAAATTGCAAGATACTTAAGCAAGGAAAAAACAGCAGAATTTAACACAGATTGCACTCCTGTTCCTTCTGAAAAAATATCAAGAACATTTTTTTTTATAACTGCCAAAGCAGATTTTTGTTTATCTGTTAATTCACCCACAATCTTAAATTCTTTTTCCCCTGGAATATACCTAATTAAACCTGCTTTTGCGGCTTCTCTTAAAGCTAATTCAGAATCTGCACTGCAAGGTATAATAACCAAATTAGGAAACTCTGCCCTAAGCTTTGAATAATTTTCTCTTCCTTGGGGCATATCAACTTTATTCGCAGCAATAATCATTGGTTTTGATTTTTTTCTTAACATAGAGGCAAATATTTTAACCTCTTCATCATTCCAACTTGCTGGTTTGTTGCTAAAGTTTCCTTGCTTTAAAACATCTTTAACATGATATTCATCAACTTTTAATCCACTGAATTGCTTTGCAACAGCTTTTGCGAAATCCTTATCTTCTATTTCAGTTTGTCTTGCAAACGTTTTCCATACTTTCTTTAAAATATTAGCATACCACTTATTTAATTCATCTTCTAAAAATTCAATATCTTTGCAAGGATCATAATTTTCAGTTGGTTTGCCATTTTCATCTGTCAGCCCAGAGCTGTCAACAATATGGATAAAAGCATCTGCATTTCTTAAATCATCTAAAAACTGATTGCCTAAACCCTTCCCCTCGCTTGCTCCAGGCACCAAGCCAGCAACATCCATCAAATCAACAGGCACAAACCTAAAATGATTAATACAAAAACCATGGCTTGGTTGGCACTGAACTTTAAATTCTTTATCAATGCATTCAACTTTGACATAACCCACCCCATGGTTTGGCTTAATAGTTGTAAAAGGATAAGAAGCTATTTCAACCTCTGCTAAAGTTGCTGCTTTGAAAAACGTGCTTTTTCCACAAGAAGGCTTCCCTACAAGTCCAATTAACATAATTTAACAGAAACATGGAAGTATAAAAAGGTAATTGTAAGAGTTTTAATAACTAGATACCAATCTGATCTAACAGTTAAGACCTAATTTTAAGATAATTTTAGGCATTAGAAAAAGATTGATCATAGCTAACTAAAAGGTGAAACAGACAATATTAAACGATTTTAGTTAATGATATACACTAGCACAACAACCAACCCTTAAATCAAAACCCTCAGCAAATACAAAACAGCCAAACCAAGCAAGAAAGAAACTGTTAAAATTATTGACTTAGAAATCTTTAATTCTTTATGCAGTTCAGGAATTAAATCTGTTGTTGCAATATAGACCAAGCTTCCTGCAACTAAAGGAAGAACATAATAGATCAGATTCATGTTTTTTAATAAAAAAAAGCCTAACAAAGCCCCAATAATCGCAAGTAAAGCAGAAAAAAAATTAAATGCTAAAGCTTTTTTCTTTGTAAAACCACTATAAACCAAAACAGAAAAATCTCCTATTTCTTGGGGTATTTCATGGCTAATTACAGCAATTGTTGTTGCAAATCCAATTGGAAAACTTGCTAAATAAGAAATTGCAATTAAAATCCCATCAATAAAATTATGGACTCCATCTCCTATAATATTAAGGTAACCAAAAGGTTTTACACTATGTTCATCACACTTTCCATCATGACAATGCCTCCAGTGAGTTATTTTTTCTATAATAAAAAAAGCAATAAACCCAGAGAGAAAAATTAATGAGAATGTTAAAGCCGGCATTTTTTCCAGGGCTTCTGGCATAATATGGAAAAACGCATTTCCAAGCATTGCGCCTGCTGCAAATGCAATCAGAATAAAAAGAAAACTGCTATGCTTTTTTATTTTAACAGACAAGAAAAATAATCCAATTAAAGAAATCAAGCTTACAATGATACTGCTTATTAGAATAGAATATAAAATGTTTGTCATAACAATTAGAGAATTTTTGAGTTTTTAAATGTTAAATAATATTAGTAAATTAGTATATAAAGGTTATAACTAAGATTACATATAGAGTCGTTATATAATTATTGGCCCTAACTGATAAGTTAGTATCTTTATTTATTTATTTATTTATTTATTAATTACCTTGAAGGGATGTTTTACCATATCAATCAAAACAATTAAAAAACTTTAAATATGGAATAAGGCTGGAGTATTTATGAGCCTGTAGCTCAGCCTGGTTAGAGCACTGCTCTTATATGAGCGTAATTCACAAGAGTTACTTTCTCTTGGATTAGTCTGAGAGAGGCAGGGGTCCTCGGTTCAAATCCGAGCAGGCTCATTTTTTAGTTTGGTGTAATTTGAATTTGAAAAATTTTAAAAAGGAAAACCACTTATTAATGACACATAAAAAAAGGTAGGTAGCATAAATATGAAATATAAAAAATCCGAACAAAGAGATTCAAAGCTATTCGCATTTTTAGCTGTATTGCTAAGCGTAGTTGGTTTTATTATTGCATTAATAGCGAAAAAAGATAACAAATATGTTATATTTTATGCAAAGCAAAGTCTTATCTTGTTTGTAACAGGAATAGTTGTAAAAGTCCTAACTGTGCTGTTAGTCCTAACAATTATCGGAATTTTAGCTGTTCCGGTTTTATGGGTGATGTATTTTATTATTTGGGTAATAGCATTGATTAATTCACTAAGCGGGCAGGAGAAAGAAACTCCGATTGTCGGGCATTATGCAAGGAGCATAGATTTGTAAATTGATATGGCATTTTAGTAATTAGTTGTGAAGGCAGTTAATAAAATTGGCTGTTTTAGACAGTTATATAAGCTGATACCTTACTAAAGCAGTTTAATTTAACTACAGGCAGGCTATTATAATTAAGTGTCTAGTACTAAGTTAATAAGTTAGTATTATTACCAGCTTATTATAGCACAAACTTGAAAACCACAACATTTATAAATAGGTGTCACTAAAGAGTGGTATGGAAAATAAGGGCTTAACAAAAAAAGTTACACTTCCATTAGTTTTCACACTTTTAGCAAGCTGTGCGTCATTTACACCAAGAATTAATAAAGAATCAGTAAGTGATTGTGAAAAAACAATTCAGCTTGCAGATGCATATCTTGCACAAAACCAGGATTTTATGGCTAATTATCAAAACCAACCAGAAGATATTGAAATGCCTGGTGGAGCTTATTTCAGCAAAGAAATATTAAAATTAAGGGCAGAAGGAAGATTGACAACTTCAACACTGCAAAAAGGCACTTTTTTAGGAAATATGAAACACTCAATCCAAGGTTCAAAAATCGGAAATTTCCTTACAGATGTCCCAATTTATCCTTGGGAAGTTTATTAATTTGTGACAGTCTAGGTTTCTCTATAATCTAAAATTTCTGGTTCCTTTATTGATTTTTAATATAGATTAACAACCAAGGTAAATAATTATAACACCAATGATATTTAACCATGCTATCAATAACATTAAATAACTACTGCAAGTCATCCATAAACCAAAGCAAGCATATTTCTTGCTAAATTTTAGATAATTATCTCATCAATTAAAAAAACTTCGGCACATCACATGGTTCTGAACTTGAAGAATCATAATCTTCAACATTACAATCTTTATCAAAGGAAGTGCTAAGAGAAAGGCTACATTCATAAGGCTTCTGTCCTTCTGAAAGCTTTTGCCCATTGATGCTGTATAACAAACTAATTATTGGGTGTATCAAATAAGTATTAGTTGCTCCTTCAGGAGTTGTGTCCTTACACAAAGAAAAATCAATATTAACACTGCCCTTTCTCTTGATATCATATTTTCTAAAAAATCCTTCTGGCCAGTTATTCCATGCATTTGAATCTTCACCCCAAAAATAATCCCGCGAACTTTCAGTGCAAGAGGGTTTATCTAAAGCTATAGTTCCACCAACTATAACCTTTGCTGGAACTTTATAATATCCGCTTGTTTGCTCTTTATTTATATGTAAATCATTTCTTTGTTGATTTTGATTCCAGCAGGTTATATCTTCTATATCATCGCATTCTGGTTTTTTGTTGAACTGTGCAACTAAACTTTCATCATCTGTAACATCAGAGTAAAATTTTCTTATAACATCTCCAGTGCCTTGCCCATAACCTAAAACATTTTTCCCGCACTCGCTCCTTTTATCAATAATAGTCTGAGTATATTGACTATCACCAAAAACTAAGGTATACAAACTTCCTGTAACCCCATAAGCTTCTTCAAGTCTAATATTCATTAACCAGTTGATAATAAAACCAGGCCCACCCGTCAAAACCCCTACGCCAGATACAACCAGGTTAAGCAAAGCTCCAGCAGGACTAACAGTTATCTCCTCTCTTTCGGTTATTAATTTTTCGGTGTGAACTTTGTCTACAACACAAACATCTGTGCGTGTTATTTCTTCATAACCGAGGTACACACAAGGACCCTCAAACAAGTCAGATTCAGGGGATTCATATTTTATAGTTTTAGAGTACTTCACATATTTATGCGGTTTTTCATTGCCACAATCAAATGAAGCAGTTTCAAATTTTGTATTTTTTTCTTTAAGTTTTATACATTCCTCTAAAGTTAAAACAGCTCCTGGCTTAAGTCCACCGCCTAAATCCCAAATAGACCCCCCAGTAATGCCAGAAATGCTTTTTCCAGTGACGCTTCCGCCTTCTTTTGCAACTGAGAATAAATACCCAGAAGATTCACCATCGAATTCTTTGGCGAAAATCAGTTCATTTTCATCGCTTAAATAATAATACCCGTCTTGCAATGGGATATAACAAGCTTCTGGAATCAAATCACAAAGGGAATCATTTGCAGTAAAACTAACTTCCATAATCTTTGAATTTAAAACATTAATTTTAGCATCATCATTAGTAACCAACTTCCCATCGAGATAAACATTAGTATTTACATCAAAATTTGTCCCATATAATCTAAAAGCAAATTTGCTGTTTTTTGGAATAAATCCAATCGAATTTGGAAACACAGCTGAAGTTTCTCCAGGTAAAGGAGAAAGTTGTGGAATTGAAGTTGAAGAAGGACGCCTTGCAAAAATCAAATCTCTAAAATAATTATCATTTCCCTCAATTACAACTTCTTCAATTTCATGGCAAAAGTAAGTATCACAAAATCCGCTTCCTTCTTCTCCTACAGAAATACTATAGCCACTTTTTCCTTTTGGAAGAATAAAAGATGCTTCTCCTGTATTTGAATCTACTTGTGCTTTATTTTCAAAATAAGTGCCATCCCATTTTGTTCCCTGAACAAAAACTATTTCATTTATTGGTGTAGTCTGCCCTGTTACTTCATTTTCTTCTGATACAAAAACACTAAGCTTTCCATTTGGAGGTAATCCCTTATATTCCAAACTCACCTCATCCCACCCAAAAAAATGAGTTTTATCAAATCCCTGGAATTTTATTTTAACTTGCTGCCCTGCAATTAAATCAGCTTCAACACAATACTGCTGCTCCCATTTTCCTACTGCTCCTCCAACCCCAGCAGAAGCAGTGCAAG
>JAGVXI010000016.1 GCA_018303855.1 Candidatus Pacearchaeota archaeon | reverse complement strand
ACCAACTTCCCCCCCATAAAATTCAATTTGGTATTTGCCTGCTGGCAATGGCACGACTTCAAGAAGCGGCGCATTTATTGGAATTAAATTTCCAACAACTCCCTGATTAACAGGTATTGGATCCATTAAAAAACATCCTTCCTTGCAATATCCACTAACACTTCCACCTCCAATATTAACATATTCTGCAGTTATTTCTCCTCCTGCTTTCCCTGTTATTGTGTTTGTTATATCAAAAATCAAAACAGCAGAGATAACAACAATAGCTAAAACCAAAACACCAATCAGAATATTCTCTAATCTTTTTTCTTTCCTCTTTTCCATACAATTAATCTAGGATTTTAGCATTTATAATTGTTTTTGTTGTATAGAATATATTTAGAACGATTAATAATTTAGAGATTAGGGTTATAAGTTAATTAACATCCTACGCACTAACTTGACAATAAAAAATCAAATCACTTTTCATAATAACTGTTTGGCATAGGGATATAAGCATCAACCCCTTCATGTATATACTGCGGGATAGAGTGTTCTTCTTTCTCTACACCATTACCTAATCTATCCTCCATAGATTTTTTATACGATTTGTTATCACATTCGGAAAAAAGCATAGCCAGAGTTATAATCCCTAATGCAGAATAAATAAGTTTTCTATTAATTGCCATAATTGAAAACAAAAAAAGAGGTTTATAAAACTTCCTTATTAATCTATTAAATCAAGCTATATTTTTAGCAATAAAAGGTTTGTATTCCATTTGGATATAATACTCTATCTTAATCCCTGGCTTAATTGGTTTTTGGTATAACGGTTCAAAAAGAGTTTTATAATCAATTTTATCTTCTATCATTTCTTTTTTAACCTTTTCCTCTAATGAATTTTTACATCCACAAAAAAAAAGACTTGCTACTATAAACCCTGTAAATGCCGCCCCAGCATATTCTTTTTTAATTGCCATAATTAAGAAAACATCCACAAGTTTATAATTCTTTCTCGTTAACAAACTTCTCTTTCCCGGTTTTCATATCTTTAACCTTAAACTTTTTCTTTTTCACTTCTTCCTTGCCGATAAAAATAACTTTGGCAATTCCGACGCTGTTAGCATAATCCAAAGCTTTAGAAGGTTTGCCATACATAATTAAAACGCTTTTTCCTTTGCTTCTTAATTTCTGGGCTAATTTAATTGCTTCTTTATCTTGATTAATTGAAATAACTAAAATTTTTTGGTTATCACTTTTAATCTTTGAAACAATAGAAAGCCTTTCAATACTTGTTCCATAGCCAAAAGAAGGAATATTATTAAAAGTATAAGCTCCACCCCCAATAATAGTTTCTTTAATATCTGATTTTATCTCAAAGATAGTTCCATCATAATAACTTAATCCGCGAGCTAATGTAGGCAGAAATTCAACTTTTACACCATAATAATTGCAATATTTCTTCAATTCTTCAATTTCTTTATATGTTTTATATTTTTTGCATTTTTGCTTATTTTGTATTATTGACAAAACTTTTTCAGCATTATACTTTTTCAAATTTTTTCTAACTTCGTCTTCACTTAACTTATCTAATTTATCGAGCTCCTTAATTACCTCTTTTTTGCTCTTAACTTTAATTTCATTTAGAATCTCATTAATTAGCTTTCTATTATTAATGTAAATTTTATAATTTTTTATTATTAACTTGTCTAAAATTTCTTTTGCTGTTGCTAGTACTTCTGCCTGTTCTCGCGCCGATATATTTGATAAACCAATTATATCTGCATCAGCTGAAGTGAATTGCCTTAATCTATTCCCTTGCACAGGCTCATCTCTAAAAACTTCTCCAATCTGGTATCTTTTGTAAGGAAGTTTTTTCCCTTTAGCAATTCTCTTTAATGGAAATGTCAGTTCATAGCGCAAAGCAAGTTTTCTTTTTCCTTTGTCTTGTAATTTAAAAATATCTGAAACAGCTTCATCACTCTGATTTTCTCCTTTAACAAATTCTTCTTGCTCAATTATAGGGGTTTCAGCTGGTTCAAAACCATATTTTTCAAAAGTTTCAACTAGCAATTTCCTTATTGCCTGGCGTTTTTCAGCTTCTTCGCCAGTGAAATCTTTAAAGCCCTTTACTGTTTCCATTTTACTATTTCTACCTCTTTTCTAATGCATTATTTAATTTATTTGGATTTAATAAAGTTTCTTTCTTTCCTATCACAACAATATCACTTTCAAAGATTTTATCATAAACCTCTAAACCAGCTTCTATCGCTGACTTTCCACTAAACACAATATCAATAACTAAATCAGCTAAACCATTAACAAAAACTTCTTCTGTGCTGCCACTAAAATACATTTTTTCAAAAGTGATGCCATATCTATACTGCAACTGAGATAAAAATTTCTTGGATATCATTGCATATTTTTTATTCATGGCTACTCTCAAGTTTTTTGGAAATTTTTCTAGTGTTTTGCCTTTTGGCCCAAGCAAGCATAAAACAGGCTTTCCAAACAAAGCACTCTTTTCTTGCCAAGGAATTCTTTGCAAGATAGTTAGATTAGAATCTCTTACATTTAACAAATATTCTTTAAGAAAATCTTCACCAGTAATACCTATTGCATTTTTATCTTTTTTAATTAATATCTCAACAAAAAAAGGAATATCTTCGCCCCACATATATTGAATGGGTGCTTTTGGAAGAGTTTCAACTAGGTTTTTACAATATTTTAGACCTTCGTTCTTTGGCACAATGAATATAATCACAGCTTGGTATAGCTACCATGTTATTTTCTCCTTCTCAAAAAGGGTGGAAGGAGAGAATCGAACTCTCTTCTCACGAGCCACAGTCGCGCGTACTACCAATGTACTACATCCACCATTATTTACTTTAATTAAATCTAATATAAAAATATTGTTATTTGGCTGATCTTTTAATAATTGATTAAAAGAGGAAGTTGCTAATGATATAAAAATTAGTTGTTTATCAAAGTAGTTATCTTGCTCAACTGAGTTTATTAATGGTAAACTATTAAAATAAAAAATGCTATTACTCAAATTAACTACCGCACCAACATTAAAAATCTCTCCTAAATTAAATACAAAAGAACCAAAGCAACAGCTAAAAAAATCTTTCTTATTTCCAACAATGAAGACAATCCTGCAATTTTGCAGGTATCATTTTAGCTGTCATGTTCATACAAGAAACTACTGGTTTTTAAACTTAACTCTTATTAAGTAATTAGTTTAATCAAGGCATATAAATCAGAATTAACACTTATTCATCAAGAATGTTATAACCCCGGAATTTCTTTTTTATCTTGCTTTTTTCCTTGCCCTTCGTTCTCTTATTTTATAATTAGCATAAAATCCAATTGCCCCTGCTAATCCGGCAAATGCCCCAAATGCATTAGATTTTTTGGCCAGATTATCCAGCTTCTCTCCTATCTCTTTGACATCATAATAATCAAAACGCACAGGAAAATTTGATGAATCCTCAAGATGCCTATTGTAAGCTTTTTGCACAATATTCTCATTATAATTTTTGGCAACAACTCCAGCTATATGTGGAATTCCATACATGCCAATTACAGCACTTGCAATCATTCCCACAACGCAATTTACAAGCCTATTCTGTTGTTTCATCTTATAAACATAAATTTGTTTTAATTAAGCGGTTCTGGAGTATATTGAGCATTTATAAGTTCCTGAATTTTTGGACCTTTTTTAACACTTTCTTTTAAAGCAACATTAACTGCCACCAAAATATCCCTCGGGATAATCTCCAAAGCCTCTAAGGTATTATAAATTGGGACAATCTTTTTAGTACCAAGATGACGAATAAATGAAGCAATTGTTAGATAATTATTTAGCTGTGGAATATAACGCATAATAACTATTTCATACACTAATCTGTTTGGCAAATCAACCATAGACTTAACAGCTTCTTCTTTATCAAGTATATACAGATTATCTTCAAAATTAAATCTGCCATCCAAAATTTGCTCTTTTACACTTTCTTCCAGTTTACCCTCATCAGAGAATATTTTTGGACATACCACAGGTTATAGCAAAGAATAAAAAGTATTTAAGTATTTTTATCCTCATCTACACTATTAAGAAATTAATCAAATGGCGAAAGGACATAAGAAGAAATTTGAACTATTAGCACCTGCAGGAGATTTTCCAATGCTAGTTTCAGCTGTGAATGCAGGAGCAGATGCCGTTTATTTTGGGCTGCAAGATTTTAACATGCGTGATACTGCCAAGAATTTCAAGATTTCTGATTTAAAAAAAATTGAACAACTATGCAAATCAAAGAAGGTAAAACGTTATTTAACATTAAACACTATCATTTATAGTAATGAGTTAGCTAAGATTGAGCAGATAATAAGGCAGGTAAAAAACAAAGTAGATGCTATTATATGCTGGGATTTAGCAATTGTTCAGCTTTGCAAAAAATACAAAATTCCTTTTCATATTTCAACCCAAGCAAGTGTTTCAAATCTTGAAGCAGCTAAATTTTATAAGCGACTTGGAGCAGAGAGAATTGTTCTTGCCCGTGAAGTTAACTTAAAGCAAATAAAAGAAATATCAAAAATTCTGCCAATAGAATGTTTTTGCCATGGCGCAATGTGCGTTTCAATTTCAGGCAGATGTTTTACATCCCAATTTTTATTTAATAAATCTGCAAACCGCGGTAGATGCTTGCAACCATGCAGAAGAAGTTATTTTGTTAAAGATGAAAATGGCAGAGAATTGAGGGTGCAAAATAATAAGATTTTTTCTGCCAAAGATTTATGCACGCTTCCATTCCTTGATAAATTAAAAGGTTCAGGCATAACAGCTTTTAAAATAGAAGGAAGAAATCGGGATGCAAGATATGTGGATGTAGTTGTTAGAGTTTATCGTCAAGCCTTAGATAAAAAACTAACTCAAAAAGAGCTTGCCAAAAGTTTAAAACAACTGTCAAAAATTTACAATAAAGGTTTCTCATCTGGATTTTATCTGCGTCCTCCAACTAATGACGACTTTTCAAAAATTGAGCACTCGTCAGCAACAGAGAAAAAAGCATTTGTCGGAAAAATACTTCATTATTATCCAAAAATTAAAGTTGCCACATTAAAAATTATTGACAATTCCATAAAACTCGGCGATAAAATAGTAATAATCGGCAAAACAACCGGAATAGTTTACGCCAACATCAACAGAATTGAAATGCATAAAAAACCTGTTAAAACAGCAAAACAAGGAAACGAGATTGGTGTTAGAATAACCTCACTAGTAAGAAAAAACGACGAAGTTTATTTAATTAAGAGGGTGAAGAAATAGTTTTGTAAAAGAACTAATAAAAAAGTTTAATGTGCAGACTTAATAGCATAAAATCGTTTGAACATTAATAATTTTTAAGCTAATTTTTATTTATAGTACAATCAAATAAATAACCGCATGTTTCTAACTAATAACCCTGCCAGTATATAAAACCCTAATATCCCATCACAAAAACCTTTTTATACCCGTGTTTCTTGTTATATTCAGTTAAAGTTGATTAAATGAAAGGAGGTTAAAGTGATGAACAAGAAAGGATTGTCAACTGTTGTGACAACACTGATTGTAATTTTGCTGGTATTAGTTGCAATTGCGATAATTTGGATAGTAATCAGAGGAGTTATTGAAAGCGGTGCAACTCAAATTGATATTCGTTCAAAGTGTCTTGGAGCTGATGTTCGAGTAGTACAACCAACAGGTTGTGCATCAAATCTTGTGTGCTCTGTAACTATTCAGCGAAAATCTGGAACCTATAATGATGCTATTGGCGGTGTAAAGCTAGTGTTTAGTAATAATGCATACACAGGGAATGCAATTGATAGCTTAGGAGATTTAGCTGTTTTGGCGACTAAAGCAACAGGCAATGTGAATCCTGCAGGACCTGCTGGAACAAATTTCGTAAGTGTACCAACAAAAGTCGATGTATTTGTGTATTTTACTGGCGAAAACAATGAAGAAGTCATATGCCCGGAAAAAGCAGCAGAATACCAGATATAAACCTTAATTTATTTTTTAATTTTTAAGAGTTCATATTTTAAGTAAAAGTGTTAGTTAGAAAAAAGGATTTCAGCAGATTAATAGATGAGGAAGTTTTTAATTCTTGATATCCTGATTATGCTGTTTGATTTATCCATTACTCTTAATTAAATAATTTTAATCATACCTCTCAAAAAATATCTGGTTTTCATTAAAACCTTTTTTTAATAAAGAATCTTTAACATTATTAATCATTCCACTCAACCCACATAGATAAAAATCTCCATTAAAATCATTGGGAATATACTTATCCAAAAAATCCTGCACATAACCTATATTATAAGCAGGAATACCTCTTATAGGCTGGCTTAAAATATTGTAAAATTTTAAGTTTTTATACTTCTTTTTTAATATTGTAAATTCTTTCTCATAGAGTATTTCATTTTCATCTCTAAAACCTTTTAAAAGAAGAATTTTATTTTTAAATCCACTTTCTAAAATGTCTGGAATCATGCTTTTAAAAGTGCTAATCCCTGTTCCAGAGGCAATGAAGATGATATCTTTTTTAAAAGAACTTTCTCTTATTGTAAAACCTCCTAAAGGCCCTTGAATGCTTAGTTTATCCCTATTCTTAAGGCTGTGAAGGATATTGGAACCCACCCCCGAATTAACTCTTTTGATACATAATTCAATAAAGCCTTTTTTATTTGGCTGGGACGCAATTGAATAAGGACGATTTATCTTTTTCTCATTGCCCAATAAAAAATAGACACCAACAAACTGCCCAGATTTAAATGTAAAAGTTTTTGGGACAGACAATTTAAAGTATTTTACAGTTGGGGTTAAATCTTTTATATCAAGAATTTCAGCCTCAAATCGTTGAATTAATGACATTTTTATTTTTAATCTGTTTTTTCTTATTCTTATTTTTTATTTTATTATTTTCTATAAACTTATATCCTCTTTCTTCTAAATTATCTATTATGCCGCCGTCACCTTCTAAGACTACTTTTCCATTAACCATTATAGAAACTTTATCCGGCTTAATAAACTCAAGAATTCTTTTGTAGTGCGTAATTATTAAAATTGATTTTTCTTTGCTCTTAAAATTATTAATTCCATTCGCAACAATTTTTAATGCATCTATATCTAATCCAGAATCTGTTTCGTCCAGTATAGCAAACTTAGGATTTAAAACAGCCATTTGTAATATTTCTGATTTTTTCTTTTCGCCCCCAGAAAAACCTTCATTTAAATAACGTGATAAAAATTTTTCTTCTATATCAAGTAATTTCGCCTTTTCCTTCAAAAGCTTTTGGAATTCCAATATTGAAAGTTTTTTATCTTTTTCATCTCTTAAGGTGTTAAAAGCAGTCCTAAGAAAATTAAATATGCTAACCCCTGATATTTCCTGCGGGTATTGAAATGACAGAAAAAGTCCTTTTTTTGCACGTTCATTTGATTTTAATTCTGTTATGTCTTCTCCATTATAAAATATTTTTCCACTTGAAATTTTATATCCTGGATGACCCATAATAACATTTGCCAAAGTGGATTTTCCAGAACCATTTGGACCCATTAAAGCATGAACTTCCCCTTTTTCAACTTTTAAATTTAAACCTTTAATTATTTCTTCTCCACTTTCTTTAAGCTTTACATGAAGATTTTCGATTTCAAGAAGAGCTTTTTCCATTTTTTCTTAGACAAATTTTAATTGCTTCCAAAGGAAGGAGAATACACTTTAGTCTTGTAATAGTTATTGGAATTTGCAGAATATTTAACAAATCATCTTTATTTAAAATTAAAACATCTTTTATGTTCATACCCTTTATTTTATCAGTTATTAATGAAGCAGCAGCTATACTTAATACACACCCTTTCCCTCTAAAATTTATATCTTTAACACATTCATTTTCAATTAAGATACTGATTTCTATTTCATCACCACATAAAGGATTATACTCTTTATGCTCAAACGTAGGTTTCTTAAGCTTTCCAAAGTTATTTGGATTTCTGTACAATTCCAAGATATATTCCTTGTACATATCCTTAGCTGTTTCATTTAGATTAAAATCTACTTTTTCTTCCATTTTTACTATTTTATCTATTAAAAATTTGGTTTATTTTATTTAAAGAATTAATAAGTTTATCAATATCTTCAAAGTTATTATAAAAGGAAAAACTAATTCTGCATGTTCCGGAAATACCTAACTTATTCATTAATGGCATACAACAATGATGCCCTCCTCTTATTGCTATCCCATCTTCATCCAATAAAGTTACGACATCATGGGGATGCGCATTATTGAGATTAAAAGAAAAGATACTAGAATTTAAATCGACATTTGAAAGATATAGTTTAATCCCCTTTATATTTCTTATTTTATTTACTGAATAAACTAAAAGTTCTTTTTCCCATCTTTTTATGTTTTCCATCCCAATATATTCAAGATACTTTATAGCTTCTGCAAGTCCTATTACTCCTGCGATATTTTGTGTTCCTGCTTCAAATTTCATAGGTAAATCGTTATAAGTTGCATTTTCATAACTTACAGATTTTATCATATCCCCCCCAAAATTAAAGGGAATCATTTTTTCTAAAAGCTCTTTTTTTCCATATAAAACTCCAATACCAAAAGGAGCAAGCATTTTATGTCCGGAAAATGCTAAAAAATCACACCCGATTTCTTTAACATCTATTTTCATATGAGAAACACTTTGTGCTGCATCTACAATAGTTATAGCTCCACTTCTTTTTCCAATTTCAACAAGCTTTTTTACATCATTTACAATTCCTAAAGAGTTAGATACATGAACCATTGAAATTAATGCCGTCTTCTCACCTATTTCTTTATTCGCGTCATCATAATCTAAATTAAAATCTTCCTTAATCTTTATGAATTTTATCTTAAAATTATGTCTTTTAGCAAACTCCTGCCATGGAACAAGATTTGAATGATGTTCCATTTCTGTCAGTAATATTTCATTTCTTCCCTCTTTTATTAAGGGAGTAATGCAATAAGATAAAAGATTAATAGATTCTGTAGTATTCTTTGTAAATATCACTTCTCCATGCTCAGCGTTAATAAATTTTTCAATAATTAATCTTGAATCTTCGTATCTTTTTGTCGCGTTTTCGCTTAGTTTATAAAATCCGCGATGAATGTTTGCATTTTCTTTTTTATAAAAAGAAGTAATAGAATCAATTACTTGTAATGGTTTTTGGGAAGTTGCAGCATTATCCAAATAGATTAAACCAGGATTATTTTCAAATATTGGGAAATCTTTTTTTATTTTTTTAACGATTTTATCATTAATTTGCATTTTTATTTTTTAAGTAAAAATTCAACCCAATTCTTAAAGCCGGAGTCATTTTCTCAGGTTTTTCATTTATAATTTTTTGGATTTCGTCAACAGAGTAGGCTTTCATATATTTTACTTCTCTTTTTTCTAGATTAAATGGCCCATCATTTTTTCCAGAATATACTTTAAAAAGATGCCTTAATCTTAAATTTTTATGATTAACCACTTCAAAAAAAATTGGAGAAATCAATCCTAGAGAGGTTTTTATCCCAATCTCCTCTTCCATCTCTTTATATGCCCCTTCTTTATAACTTTTTCCTGTAGGTACATGCCCTGCTACAGAAAAATCAAGCAATCCTCCAAGAGTAATATTCTTTGCTCTTTTTTGTAGCCAAATTTCTTCTTTATTATTAAAGAGAAGAATTGCTACAGTTCTATGAAACAATCCTTTTTCGTGGCAGATATTTCTTAACTCTTTTCCAATAATTTTATCTTTTTCGTTTACTACATCAACAAATTCATCTTTCATTTTAACAAACAGAATTGTCAATTTCAAGTTCAATTAACTTATTTAACTCAGCCGCATACTCTAATGGAAGTTGTTTAATAACTGGCTCAATAAAACCTGCAACAATCATCTTGATTGAATCGTCTTCAGTTAAACCTCTTGACATTAAGTAAAATAGCTTATCCTCCCCAATTTTCCCAATAGTCGCTTCATGAGCAACTTCCACATCATTCTCTGAAACATCCATACTAGGGCAGGTTAAAGCCTTACTTTTATTATCTAACATCAAACCATCACATCTTACATTTGTTTTTGAGTTTATGCATCCTTTTTTTATACTAACCAACCCCCTATAAGAACTTACTCCCCCATTCATACTAATTCCTTTACTTATAATTGTTGAGCGCGTATTTGGAGCTAAGTGAATAACTTTACATCCTGTATCTTGATACTGCCCTTCTCCAGCATAAGCAACTCCTATATAATCTGTTTTTGCATTTTCTCCTAATAAAATTGAACATGGATAAAGCATTGTAATCTTACTCCCTAAATTCCCATTAATCCATTCCATTAGAGAATTTTCATGAACAATTGCCCTTTTTGTATTTAGATTATAAGTGTTTTTACTCCAGTTTTCAATACTTGAATACCTAACTTTTGCTCCTTTTAAAACATGAATTTCAACACAACCAGCATGTAAAGAACTTTCATCATATTTTGGAGCAGAACATCCCTCAATATAATGAACTTCTGAATCTTCATCAGCGATAATCAAGGTGTGTTCAAACTGTCCTCCTTTTTTTGCATTCATCCTGAAATAAGCTTGCAAAGGTATTTTCACTTTAACACCTTTTGGAATGTAAATAAATGTCCCTCCACTCCAAACTGCTGCATGCAAAGCTATAAATTTATGCAAATCAACAGGAATACAAGAAGTCATAAAATATTTTTTAAACAACCCTGGATATTTCTTTAATCCTTCATCACAATCAAGGAATACCACTCCTTGCTCTTCTAATTCTTTTTTTAGTTTATGATAAACAACTTCGCTTTCATACTGTGCTCCAACGCCTCCAAGAGAATTTTTTTCAGCTTCAGGAATTCCAAGTTTTTCATAGGTTTTCCTAATATCCTCCGGAACTTCATCCCAACTCTTTGAATTTTTATTTGCTTCTGGTTGAATAAAATAATGTATTTCATTTAGATTAAGCTTCTTTAAGCTAGGACCCCAGTTTGGAAGTTGCAAATTGTTAAATATTTTTAGAGCTTCAAGTCTTTTTTCAAGCATCCATTCTGGCTCATTCTTTGATGAGGATATTTTTTTAATTACTTCTTCATTCACGCCTTTCTCTGATTTAAATTTAAGATTCTCTTGATTATAATGATCATAGTTATCTCTATTAATGCTAAACTCGGTAGGTTTAATAGGTTGTTTTTTGGTTTCTTTAATTTGAATTGTTTCCATTTTTAAAGTGAGATTTAATGGTTAATAACATTAACTATAGTTAATTTTTTCTAATAAAGTATATAAAACTTTTGATTTGACCATTTTAAAAACGTCAGGAAAAAACTTATATACCTTTTTAAGCAAGTATTATGATGAAAAAAACCATGATTATGCCACAAGAAGTAGAAGTTTGGTATTTACTACCTGCTTTGAGAAGAGAACTAGCAAATATTTTTTTAAAAGATTATGCTATAAACCAAAGGAGAATATCAAAGATGCTTGGAATAACAGAATCAGCTGTTTCGCAATATTTAAGCTCAAAAAGAGCGAGTGAATTAATTTTTTCTTTAAAAGAAAGAAAAAAAATTAAAGAAGCCGCAAAAAAAATAATAAATAAAAAACAGAGTGTTATGAAAACATTATACAACCTTTCTGCATTTTTTATGAAGTCAAAGGTAATGTGCAATTTTCACAAAGAGCATGATAAAAATATTCCAAAAAACTGCCAAGTATGTTTTAAGTAATGTCAAGAACCATATAATAAATTGTATGGTGTATCTGGTTCTTGAGCATCTCAAAAACATTGTTTTTGACGACTATCAAGATTCTATAAAAGAATCTTGAAGCACTCAAGATTTGTGCTTGTTTCATCAAGAAT